>NZ_JACVPQ010000001.1:0-283105 GCF_018881795.1 Polynucleobacter sp. MWH-Jannik1A5
TCTAAAGTACCGTCAATCACCAAGGCAGAACTATTGGAAATCGATGTTGCTGAACCTAGCTTGAGGGTGGCGCCATTATTAATGGTGGTGGTACCGGTGTAGGTGTTGGTTGCAGTAAATGTCACTGCAGCCGATCCCGCCATCGTGACTGTACCGCCACCGCTAATCGTCGCAGGCATTGTCAAAGCACTGGTATTGGCAAAGCTAATGCCGCCGTTATTGGTTATTCCAACTGCGCCAGTTGGTGCAAGGCCTGCCATGGAATCACCATAAGATACTGATGCGCTTACCGGGATCACTACGGTAGCTACGTTAGCTAGTGTTGGTGTTGCTCCGGTTGCTCCTGTTCCAGCAGCAGTCCAGTTGGTGCCATCAGACCATGATCCACCAGCGCTACCGGTATAGGTTACCGATGACAATTGTGAGATTGAGGCACTGACAGTGCCGCCGGTTAAGGTGTAGTTACCACTGCTGAGTGCAAAGCTATTGCTTGCAAATGAAGTGGCTGCACTTGAAGTGACATTCGCGCTTGAAAGTGTTGCTGATCCAGAGCTGATGGTTGGCGCGCTCTCGCTGTTGGCCATACCGGTTAAGGCATAGGTATTAGTATTTGTAAATGTAGCATTGCCATCATAGGTTTTGGAGATGGCAATATTTAATGATTTTGGATTGAGTACAAAGTTCTTGGCAGCACCTGCAACAAAGACCACACTAGATCCTGAGAGAGCCAGGGTTGGTGATAAGGTCATGCTATAGGTATTGGCGTTAGTTGTAGTTGTTAACGCGGTGCTGATATCGATTGTTCCAGTTAAGCCACCAGAATTAATCGTGATAGTGCTCTGCCCAGCTGTAAAGGTCTGAGCAGAGTTAAATGAAGAAAGTGATGACGGTAAATAGGCGGAGCCATAGAGTGTTGGGCTGGTGGAATACCAATAGCTCAAACCAGAAGCTGTGCCATAAGTCCCCGTTTGTGAGTCCACAATCGTTAAGTAAATGTATGGTGGCGCGCCACGATAAATCACGTTATAGCCAGCAGCAGTTGGCTGAGTGCTTAAAGTAGCGCTATAGGTATATGACTTAGGTGATTGAGCATCTACATAGGCAGTTAAACCAGTGCTTCCTGAACTATCGCCTGAGTAGAAATCAACGATTCCGCCGGAGCCGACGGTAAATGTTGGAGAGCCACTGAGTTTGATATTTTTAGTGACAGTTCCTGCAGCCTGATCGTATCCAGCAGCCAATAGCAATGCTGGTGCAGAGGCAACTGCTGAGGTGCTTGTTGTAGAGACGTTTTGAGAAATTGTCAAATCGCCGGTAGTCTTCACTGAAATAGTGCCAGTGGAGTTCAGTCCGGTATAAGTGGTACCCCCTACAGTTACTGAGCTGATTGCTAAATCACCTGTATTGACAATGGTGAGCGCACCAACCGCTGAACCAGTAGCAATAGTCTTTAATGTGTTGCTTGTGCTACTCAATGTCACTGCTTTGTTGCCAATGATTGCCAATCCATAATCACTGGCATCTGAGATCACACCTGAAACAGTGATTGCTTCACTTGTACTGCCAAAAGCTGCAGCGCTACCTAAAGTGATTGCGCCAGCATAAGTCCCCGCAGTTCCACTCGAATTAGTTAATGAGCCAGCAGAACTAACACCTGCACCATTTAAAGTGAGTGCATTGGTATTGGCTAATGTCTTACCGTTGAGATCAAGGGTAGCGCCGTCTGCAACAGTAATTGCTCCAGCAGAGCCTCCAAATGCTGTGGCGCTGCCAGCTTTGAGCGTACCAGCACTAACAGTCGTGCCACCGGCATAGGTATTGGTACCACCGAGTGTTAATGCGCCAGAACCTAATTTTGTTAGGGTGCCTGATGAACTTGTTAGATTTGATGTAAAAGTAACGTTCTGTCCATTGGTATCAATTGAAATGGCTTGGCCACTAGTGGTCTTGAAGTTTCCGGAGTAATCAGTTGTATTACTGGATGAGTACTTTAATGTGCCGCCACCAAATCCAATCTTGGCATTGCTATTGGATGTCAAGTTTCCAAAAGCGCCAGAAGATCCTAATAAAACAGCGCCACCATTAATATCGAACGCAACTGAAGAGCCATAGTTAGGGAAAGTGCTTGTTCCATCCAGAGTCAGGGTGCCAGTACCTATCTTCACATATCCCAGTGCTGTTTGACCCATCGACAGATTACCGCTAAATGTTGTTGAGCTGTCATTACCACCCATGGTTAAAACAATATTGCTGCTTGGGCTTTGGGTATAGATTGTTCCAGATCCGCTAATCGAACCTACTGTCTCACTGTAGTAAACATCAAGAGTTCCACTTGCGCCAACCACAACTGCAGAAGCATTTGCTATCACACCTCCAGCCGCACCTATTTTCAATGTGCCTGCATTAATGGTTGTAGCACCTGTATAGGTATTGGAGCCAGTCAGCGTTAACTGGGAGTTACCCAACTTGGTCAACTGGCCATCGGCACCAGAAATAACGCCACCGTAATTTGTGCCCGATGTTTGAGTAATGGTCAATAAGTTCGATCCCAGAATAATGTTTCCACCTGTCGAACCGCCGCCACTAAGGTTTTTGATCCCCTGATCAAATCCACCCAAATTAAAAACAGCTCCCGAAACATCTGACAAAGTTACGCTAGCACTTTGAGCAATAGCATTTGCAATACCAGCAGTTAATGAGCCAGCGCTAATGGTTGTGGCGCCGGTATAAGTATTGGCGTAAGAAAGTGTTAGCGCTCCTGCTCCATTCTTAGTTAAGGCGCCAGTGCCCGAGATTGCATTAGAAATTGTGAAATCATTGCTACGATTAAAGACCAGAGCGGCATTATTGGTCACGCTTCCAGACCCCAGGTTTCCGGAAGTGCCACCATTACCAACCTGCAATGTTCCCGAAGAAATTGTGGTGCCACCACTATAGGTATTTGCGCTAGTAAGACTTAAGGTTCCAGGCGTAGCAGCAACAGTTAAACGATTGGCACCACTAATAACACCTGATAATTTTGCAGAAATTGAATTAAAAGTAAGTGAGCCCGTGCTGGTAAAGGTATGTAAGCTATAACCAGTAGCAGTACCTGTGCCAGAGCTTTCAGTTCCGCCTGAAGCAGCGTCTGGGCCTAAATAACGAACAATGATGACGCCTGAACCACCAGCACCAGATGTTCCAGCATAGCCTTCCACTCCGCCGCCGCCGCCACCAGTATTGGCAGTGCCTGAATTACCAGTAGTAATTTGATTCTTACCATTAGCGCCGCCACCAGTACCGCCCGTACCGGGCGTACCGCCTCCGAGTATTGATCCAGCACCACCGCCACCACCAACCCAAAGCGATGATCCAGTGATGTAAGTTTCGACACCAACACCACCATTTGCGCCAGAAGCAACTGCGCCAGCACCACCACCGCCGCCGCCGTTATTTTGATTGACTCCGGCCACGGTTGCGCCCGCATACCCCTGACCTGCTACTCCAGCACCACCAGATCCACCGCAACCAGATGCACCACCACCAGATCCTCCGCCTAGACCGCCACAAGCAGTCCAGCCACCGCCACCGCCACCGCCTGTAGCAGTAGCGACAGATCCAAGTGATGAATCACCGCCATTTAAACCTCTTTGATCATTCACTACTGCAGCACCGCCTGCACCCACGGTAAGGGCATAAGAAGAGTTAGCAAGACTTGTCGTACCCGTGAGAACACCACCCGCACCACCGCCACCGCCACGACCAACACCACCGCTACCACCACCAGCAACGATCAAATAATCAACATTCGTATCAAATGCTACTGTGGCATTGCCAGTTAAGGAAATATCATTAGTGATATCAGTTACCGCGCGACCCAATAGCAATGTCGTGCTGCCGGCCAATGACAGGGCACCATTACCCAATGAGCCATTGCTATAGACACCTAAAGTTCCAGAAGAAAGTGTTGTGCCGCCCGTGTAGGTATTTGCGCCTACTAAAGAAACTGTTCCAGTCTGACTTGCGCCATTGATGGTTAGGGCATAACCGCCAGTGATAGCACCAGCATAAATCAATGTAGTAGATGATGTAGCCGCCAAACCACTATCAGCAGTTAATGTAATTCCGCGGTAGCTATTTAACGCCACATTGGAAGTAGCTTGTAATGCACCTCCAGCCAAGGCAATCGAATTTGCAGTTACCGATCCTGGAACTGCGCCTAGATTTCCATCTGATCTGATGGACAAAATACCAGCACTGATAGTGGTAGCGCCAGTATAGGTGTTAGCACCCGAGAGCGTCCAAGTACCAGTTCCAGCTTTTACGATACTCAGAATAGTAGGTCCAGCATCAACACCTGAGTTTGAGATAAGACCACTGAAGGATCCAGTTCTATTGTCATTGCCAACGGAAAGGGTGAGCGCTTTCCCTCCTCCACCAGATGAGAAATCAACAGTGCCGTTACCAGTAATCGTACCTGTCTTGATAGTTACGCCGACTCCGCCATATAAACGGAGATAGGTATCAGCGCCATTCAGATATATAGCTGAAGTAATATTAATTGAGGCGCCCTCAAGCCAGAAATTGCCGTAATTAGTTACCGTAATTTGTCCAGATGCAATAGCGCCTGTACCTCGAAAAATCATTCGGTTATTAAATGCTGTATTGCTACTGGCGCTATTAATTGTCCAGGCCCCAGCACCTGATATAGCCCCATCAAAAAATAATGCGGCTGAATTTGCACCTTCGTAAAAGACATCCGCATTATTTGTTATGCCACCGCTCAAGATCATGCTGAAAGTAGATGATGGAGCAAACTTGAGTGTGCCAGCACTGACAGTGGTTAAACCTGTATAAGTACTATTACCAGAGAGTGTGGTTGTTCCGTTGCCTGCTTGAGTTAGGTTTGCAGCGCCACCCAAGACGGCAGAGACAGTTGCACTGCTGGTATTGTTAAAGGTATAACTTGAACCAGTTAGGACGCCAGTAGTACTAGTGATAGAGCCCCCTGCTTCGCCAATAGTGACTGCACCTACGGTGTCAGAGTAACTACCCAAAGCGAAAGTACCGCCATTAATTGTGACAGCGCTAGTATTGGCTAGAACATTAGAAGCACCCAGCGCTAGAGTGCCACCATTAATGGTAGTAACGCCCGTGTATGTATTGTTACCGCCGAACTGAATCGTTCCCTGGTTTGAGGATGTCATAGTTACTGTTGCGGCGGTTGCACCCCCAGCCCCAGCAATAGCCGCATTTAATGCAAAGTAAGAATTTGCTGGCGTGGTTAATTGCAGGCTTCCATTATTATTTAGATTTACAGAGCCGTTGATCAAGTTGGTATTAATACTTGCTAGTGATGTCACACTGGTTTCAGTAATGTTGACGTTGGTAGCTGTAATAGTTGGAGTAGATGTACTAAAGTTCCCAGCACTAATATTCACTGTACCGCCAGTCGCACTTGCAATGAGATTGGCATTGATATTCATTTGACCAATGGTTGTCAATGAAATCGTATTAGCGTACAGGGCTGAGCTAATTGTTACAGTTCCTGGCTGTGTTATCGAGTATGAGCTATACGGAGCACCAGAGGTCATTGATGGCAATGTAAGCTGGCTAAATCCAAAAAGTCCCGAAGTATTGGCACCCGTCGTTGTGGGGGAGTTGTTATAAACCAAGAACTGAGTAGTACCAGTGATAGTGGCAGTTGCCAAAGATAAATTAAATGAACCACATGATGTAATACACGAGATAGAGGTTGCTGTAGTCCCTAAAGTCAACCTATCTGTTGTGAGTAAAAAATTATTAGTAGTAAAGGTATTGGCTGTGCCAGAAACGTTGTACCAACCTAGCGCTACTCCTGCCTGGTACAAATCTCCATTTAAAGCATACCCAGCAATGCTAACTGTCGGCGCACTCCAAGTGGAGCCGTTAGTAAAAACCGCGTTAGAGTAATAACTACCATTAAGAGATGAGCTTGAAGATGAGCCATAGACACTTATTCGCTCAGAAGCGCTGAGTACTGAAGCTGCTGCTCCACCATAGCCAATTTGAGTACCTACAGAACCAGAAGATTGTGCAAATAGGTAGATATTTTTAGCACTAATGACCGAACCAGAGTAAACAATGACCCCAATATTCTGGCTATTAGTTGAGCAAGATGCTGCTGCAAATCCACATGTACCGGTTGCATAGTTTGCCCCTGCTATTACTACATTTCCATTGCCAACACGAAGTTCAGCCGCGCCACCCGCGCCAACATATACTCCCGCTAAATAGTTACTAGGATTTGTGGCAGCACCACCATTCGCATAATATGCAGAATTTGTTTTCCAAGATGAATCGACGGCACCAGTTGAGAGATTCACTAAAGATCTTACAGAGGGTCCGCCAATAATAAGACTGCCCGAATTGTCAGTAGGAGTGTAAGTCCCTGTTACTGTAGAGCTAGTCGAATTTAGCCAGATCTTTACACCGGAGCTAATCCAAATATAGTCCTGAGCAGTAATTGTGAGGTTTGCATTAGAATTTGCGACAATATTTTGAGTTATATCTATATAACCATCAGCTGTCGAAATCGTGACATTGTTACCTGCATTCAATGCATTGGTAATTTCTAAAACATTAACTATTGAACTGCTTGCACCAGCCGTAAAGCTCGGAAGTGATCCTCCTGATGTTGTACCTGAGCCAATAGTAATATTGTTTGGATCAATCAACCACAAGCCCCCTATACCCGCGTTGATGCAGGCAAGAAGACTTACTGCTTGACCAGAAGTTTCAATGAAACCACCGTTATTTGTTTCTAACGAATTCGTTTGATTAGCTCTGATGCTGCTGTTTGCATCAATTTGAGTGAAGATGGAGAACGGTAGTGTGTGGTTCTGCGCATCATTGCCAATGAGGATATGTCCACCTTGGGTAAAACCAGTTGCTTCTACTACTGTATTTGTGAGGGTCGTGTTATTGAATGCTGAAATTCCGATACTTCCGCCGCGACCATTGCCGCCATTTGTCTGAATTAATGAGTCAAAGAGACTTAAATTCCCCGCACGAGAGAGGATTCGGATGCTACCGCCATCCGATGTGCCGTTTACGTATAAACCACTATTGACAATATTAATATCTTGTGAAACATCAATAGATAAGGTGCCTCCAGGGCCGTTCGATCCATTGGTCTGAATAGTCGCAGTGCCGTCAAATTGAGCAGAATTTGCAGAAAGCGCAAAAGAGCCACCCGTTGTGCCATTTGCACTGATCGCTCCTGAAAGGTGTACATCACTAGTTGTTAGGTGGATATCGCCACCGGGGCCATTGTTGCCGTTGGCTTGAATCAATGAGCCACTTTGAGCATTAAAGGCCTGCGCAGTGAGGTTGATGTAACCCCCTGTAGTGCCATTAGCCTTGATTTCTGCTGTGCTGAAGAGGTTGATCTCTCTTACCGCATTCAAATAGATGACATTCGTCTGTGTATTGACGCGATCTGCTACTGAATCGTTCGCTGCAGTCGTTGAATAGACCACATCAAGTGCAGTCGTTGCATTGTTTTGCGCCGTTAAGAATGTAGGAATATCTTCTCTACGAATCACATTGCCGTTATACGTAATAGTGTTGCTATTTGTATTGGTGTTGTTACTTGTGTTTGTATTGCTTGCAACATTCAAGCGACCGGATACATACACTGCTTGCGCAAGCAATTGAATCGCAGCACCAAGCGGTGTTGTTGCATTACTTACACCGTATGCATTGATTGTTCCATTCGCATAAATTGTTTGTGCTTGCACTGTTACTTGTGATGCGTTGATCGCTGTACCAACGTTCAGATATGCAATTGAACTATTGATGATGACGTTCAGATTTGCACCAGAAATGTTGGCATTGAGATTAAAGATTCCAGATGAAATGAATTTCAATGTTGTGAGTGATCCACCCTGCTTCAAGATGTCTGCACCGCTTGCAAGTGTCAAGCTGCCACTACCGTTTTGAGTACAGCTGCCAAGGCTCGGACAGACATTGCCATTCACAGCAATCGTTACGTTGTTATTTGTTAACGCAGATGAAATGACATTCGCTGCGCTCGCATCAATTATCAAATCAATTGGATCTAAGAACCACAAACCTGACTTACCTTTTGCAGCGCTCGTATCAATGACCAGTTGCTTACCAACATTCACAGTTCCTTTTGAACTGGTCTCAACAAATCCACCATTACCACCGAGTGATCCGCCAACTGCTTTCAGAATTCCATTGACAGTGGTTTTGACTTCAGACCAGATCACAATGTTTCCAGCATCACCCTTTTGAGTGGATGAAACATCTACCAGTGCGCTGTCTTGAACTGTGACTGTTTTAGCAATTTGTTTTGTTTGACTTGCTACAGCAGCAACTTGTTGCGCAGCTGCTTGACGAGTATCGATGCTTGCAGTGGTGGTAAGCACGCTAGCTACTTTTGCCACTTCTTGGACAGGCGCTTGGTTTGTATTGGTAGCCTGAGTTCTGCCAAGGCCAACTTCAACGCTACCGCCACCCGCTTTACCAGTAGCTGTAGTTTTGGAGTTTTGGGCCAAGGTGATGTTCTCACCCACGATATTGACCTGACCACCCTTCGAGTTCTCACCTTTGCCATTGGCGGCCACGGTACCGGCCTGGGTCACATTGGCGGCCACCAATTCGATAACGCCACCGTTATTGACCATGGAAGAAGCAGAAATACGCCCTGTGTTCTTAATGACCGATCCCATGAGCTGATTGGCCGATCCTGCGGCAACCACGACTAAGCCACCCTTAACCTCTACAATCCGCTTGTTTTCGATCAAAGCCCCATAGGCTGCCTTGTCGATATTGACTGAAATCAGCTGGTCACCCCTGAAATCCAGGGTAATTTGCTCCCCAGAGGCTAAAGCGACTGCATTATTGGGTCCTTTTCGGGCCAAAAGGTAGCCTTCATTGCGGATTTCTGGGGCCAAAAGCGCGATGTATCCATTGGGGTCATTTACGCTGATTTTTCCCTCATTTACGACGGCCCCTTTTCCGTTGCCTTTATAGGTCGATTTTCCATCCATGAAATCCTTGTTTGCGATGTTCATGGTGGAGGCAACAACAGCCGCTGCATTGATCTCCGCACCCTTACCAAAGGTCACGCCATTTGGATTTACGAGGATCACTTGTCCATTTGCACGGATCGCACCATCAATCATGGATGCAGTCGCACCAGTTACCCGATTAAGAGTCGCAGCTGAAGCATTTGGCTGATTGAAGTTCACCTGGGCATTTTTACCGACGTTAAAACTGTCCCAATTCACAACAGCACGTTGTGAAGTTTGGTTGATATTCATGGTCGCAGAATTAGCGGTTTGCGTCTGCGAAATTGTTGCGTTTCCAGCGACAACTTGGCCCCCTGTTGGGAGTGCATTTGGAGCAGTCTGAGCGATCGCAAAATTACACTGGCTGACAATCAAAAATCCAATCAGTCCACGTGAATTTTTGACGGCAAAATTCCTCTTCACTTTCGCAAAGAAAATTGCTTGCTGATCGAAAATTTTGACTGCTAGTTTTTTCAAAAAAAATTCATTTACTAGAGTGCAATCACTTGCAACTCGTTAACAAAAAATACTTCGCTCATCTACTACTTTTTTCTTACTTTTTATTTACTTCAGAAATCCCTAGAACGCCCTGTTTATATGGCTGAGGGAACAATTAGGATACACAAAAGTTCACCCTAAAGCTAACCTTGATTTCGGTCAATTTTTTACTTAGGGCACGCCCTGTAATTACAAGGGTCAGAGAGGAGCCCATTTTTCATGCTCAAAAATAGTGCAATTCTGATAGGGTCTTTTTAGGCAATTCGGACGATTTTGAGCTTCCAAAAATGAGGATTAAAAAGCGGTCTTTTTACTCAAAAATGGGGTCATTTTTAATAGCTTTTTTAGCTTATTTTTACATCAAAATATCAGTCATTTTGTTTTAGAAAATTCTTTTGTATGTAGAAAAAATGTGTCATTTATTGAAGGATTTTTTACCTACATTTTTGATTGATTTCTTTGCTTCCCTCTCTATCAATTGAATGAACCTTTTTAGGCAAATTCATAGCCTCATACGAATTAAAATTAGACCGAGAAATATTTGTTTTTGGAGTCTATTTTTGGCTTTTTTTGATACCCCGGATAGAGTAAAAATGGTCTGATTTTTCAGCCTCAATGAGGTCAATTTTTAACTGTTTTTTTGCCTTGGGATTTGGTCAAATTTTAAGAAATTTTTTTAGGCTATCTACTGCTGAGAATAGTTGATTTCTGCTATTTTTTTACTTCAAGTAATACCTTAAGTTTTAATGAGCAGATCATTTCTTTGATGATCTTTTACTTTAAGTTTGACTTGCATCACACTCTTCAAATGATGTTTTAGATGTCGCTATGTGAGTTTTAGCGATTTGTATATTGATGAAGAGTTGTCATGTGATGAGGTTGAGTCCAAATATTTTCGACAAATGATTTGGATTTGCTACGGTTTTTTTCGCGCAAATATTACGTTAAAAAAAGTGGGCTTTTTTAGCTTAAATTGCGATGTCTTTTAGGGTCGATTTTGGGGTGTTTTCAGGGGGTGGTTTTTGGTCCCTAAATTTACTTTTTGCAGCCTCCAAAAGCGCCCTTTCGATAGCCGGTTTTGCCCCTGCCAAACTGAACCGAGTTACGGCAAAAGCGCCGGACTGGAGAGCTACAGCAAAACCGATCATTTCCCCTGTCTGGGTGGCCTTTAAAACGGCTTCAAAGGGATCTAGGATCTGGAACAGATTACCCCCAATCTGGGTGCACTCCATGCTTAAAGCGGTAGAAATAACCTGGCTATTCATCAAAACAGAGTATTTAGCTCCTGGATCGCATTTCAGAGCCTGATGGAGATAAAACAGGCACTTTTCGCCCGAACAAAAGACCCCAAAGGAGGATTTGGAGTCATTGGCGGTATAGGCTTCGTTCTTTTGACCATTCAGGTCTACTACCCAATTCTGGGAGGCTAGCTTTTGTGCCTGAGCGCATAAAGGCAGACTTGTTACCAAGGCCATCAGCAAAACTTGGGTGATTTTGTAGAGATTCATTGCGCGATCCTCGCATTTGCCCTCAAGGTCTTTACAGCTTCAGCAATGTACTGCTGAACCAAAGCCTGACGAAGCTGGGGCTTAGCCTCTTCAAAGGTGGGAACCTTAAACGGGCGCTTATCGTCCACCTTAATGATCACCCACCCAACCGGGGTTTGAATTGGGGCAGCAGAAACAGCGCCTTTACCCATGCTGGGAAGGCTATTTGCGACAGCCGGAATAACTTGGCCTGGCAACACCCAGCCCAATGCCCCACCTTGAGCCTTTGAGCCCGTATCAATGGAATACTCTTGAGCCAGCTTGCCAAATAACTCGCCTTTTTGAATGCGACGAATTAAATCAATTGCGTCAGTCTCGGTAGAAACTACGATTTGACTCAGGCGATATTGAGTGGCGTTACTACCCTCGCCCATTAACTTGCGCTGGCGGTCATACTCTTCACGCATTTTGGCATCCGTAATGGGATTCTTCTTGAAGTGCTCTTCTAGGAACGCCTGAAGTAATAAGTTTTGTTTGAGTTGTGTGATCTGATCTGGAAAATCAATTTCTTTGGCAAGGCCCAAGCGAGTTGCTTCTTGCGCAATCAATTCTTTATTGATGAGATCCTCTTTAATCGCCTGACGCAACTCTGGAGTATCTTTTTGCCCCTGACTAGTAAGGGCTCTCACATTTAAGTTGAGGAGGCCCTGCGTAATGGGGGACCCGTTTACTGTAGCTACAAACTCGTAGTCTGATTTAGCCTCAGGTTTTGTCTGCGCAGAAACATTGGCAACAAATACTGTTGCGGCCAAAGCAAATAAGTTGATTAGCAGATTATTTTTCATTGGCCTACAACTCGCTAATAAATGGTTTTTTAGAATTGATAGCTTCCAGTGACCCAACCGAGTGGATTAGTTGTGGTGCCATCGGTATTAACAGGCTGGCCATTGGAATACAGTGGATTTTTGCCAATTTGCCATGCAACCATAGCACCTAGATTCCAACCTTCCCAGTCCCACTTCACACCAAAGCCAGCCCCTTTTAGGGAGTAGGTATTGTTTGCATTGGATGCGCCCTGCCAGCCTTGCCAGGTATTTTTGTATTGCTGAACGAGGCCGATGTCATAAAACACACTGCCAGTTACGCGCTCAGGAAATTGATGACGAAATTCCACTGTGCCAACACCACCTTGTGAGCCGCCACCCTGCGCAACTGGATATGCGCGAACAGCGTAAGGACCACCCATATACACTTGCTCAGCAGAATTCAAATTCACGGATGCGAATTGGCCATTGACAGCAATATAGGCTGTAGTAGCGCCATCCTCTGTTAGCTGTTGTGTACGATTTCCTGAGAATGTGAACTTTGTAAAACTAGCGGGCGTGTATTGCCCATAACCTTGCGCACTAGTTCCCAAAATATCAAGATAACCATGAACTACTGTCACAGATCCAGCACTCACACCGCCGCCACCAAAGGTATCGAAGTGATTGCCGGAAATACCTAAAGAACCATTATTTATGTTGTAGCTGCTAATCGTTGTCATCGTTAGCAAGTTTTTATTCATGTAACTCTTGACGTCGTAATTAGCATTAATGTTGACGTTAGTACCTTGCTGACGAATGAGTGGGTAAGCCAGTGACGCTCCTGTAGTCCATGCATCACCATAGCCTGCGCTTGAGCTCAGGGCGTAGTTACTTACGTTCTTGTAATTCAAATAGGTACCAGATATGCCCATACGCAAACCATCTTTAGATAGAGGCAAAGAATAAGAACCCTGAACGTACTGAGAGCCTTCAGAATAAACACCATTGACAGAGATTTGATCGCCTATGCCCAGCGGATTAATACCATTTAAAGCAATGACACCTTGGTTGGCGCCAGTGGTTCTACTGCCGTAGTTATTGGCTTCTACCTTGCCTTGGTACCACTGCGGCTGGTTAAGCTGTAACCTCACCGCTGTTTCGCCATCTTTAGCGCCAGGCTCAAGCTGACTAGAGACCATGACACCCGGAGTTTCATTCAGAATAATGAGTGCACGCTCAATTGCTCTCATGTTGAGAGGTTCGCCAATAGGGTTGGCATACGTAATGTACTCAGCAGCGGTTTCTTTGCTGAAACGGGTGGGACCATTGGGCGTATCCACAAAGACGCTACTTAACTTTGCTTCGGTCACTAAAATCTTGACAACGCCATTGGCAATTTTCTGTGGCGGCAAGATTGCTTGCACGGTGTAACCAGACTTGCGATAAAAATCCATTACTGCATCACACGCTTTTTGCAAATCATCAAAATTAACTGGGCGATTTACCCAAGGCTTCAAGATTACTTGCACGCTCGCTTCGGGCAGTAAATTGACTCCCTCAAGCACAAAGGACTTGACCTCAAAAGTAACATCTCCTGGCGCGCTTTGCGGGGTGGTGCGCAGAGGGTCCTTAGCAGTCGCATCTGGCAAAGCAAGCGGTGAAGGCATAGGCAACTGCTTTTCCAAGCCCTGCTGCAGTGCGCCAGCATCAATTTGGGCATTGGCAATAGAACAAAATATAGCCAAAAATACTAAGAATAGAAGTCTTGAGGGTTTAAACGAGGTTTGGCTCATGCGTAAAAAAGTATGCGGCATAGATTTATCAATAAATTCAAGTAATTACGTGATTTTATATGGAAAAACCATTTCTATGAATGGTTTCGGATTGTTCCTAGCTATATAGCTAATAGGCCATTACGAACAAAAGCGCGCAACAGGTTAAGATTTCGTATGAATTCAACTGTTAGCACCCCCATTTCCTTCGATTACCCCCAGCAGGATGCTGCTGGCGCCACCTGCACTGCCCAAGCTTGGGCCAAGACACCACCCCAACTTCATGGCGCTGAGAAAGCGGTAGTGATTGACCGCATCAAGCAGCTCCTGATTGAGAAAGACGCCACCTTAGTTGCCCACTACTACGTGGATGGCGATATTCAAGACTTAGCTTTATCTACTGGCGGTTATGTTGCTGACTCATTAGAGATGGCACGCTTTGGCAAAAATCATGCCGCTAAGAAATTAATCGTTGCTGGCGTGCGCTTCATGGGTGAAACAGCAAAAATTCTCAGTCCAGAAAAACGCGTCTTCATGCCAGACTTAGATGCAACCTGCTCTCTTGATTTAGGTTGTGACGCTAGTGACTTTGCCAAATTTCGCGCATTGCATCCTGATCGTGTTGTCGTGGTTTATGCAAATACCTCGGCAGCAGTTAAAGCACAAGCCGATTGGATGGTCACCAGCTCATGTGCTTTAGCCATTGTTCATCAACTCAAAGTTGAAGGTAAAAAAATTCTGTGGGCCCCAGATCGTCACCTCGGTCGCTACATTCAAGATCAAACTGGTGCGGATATGTTGTTATGGAATGGCGCCTGTATTGTTCACGATGAATTTAAAGCGGTTGAATTGGAGATGCTGAAAGCAGCTCACCCGAATGCTATGGTCTTGGTTCACCCTGAATCCCCACAAGCAGTGGTCGACCTTGCTGACGTTGTAGGATCTACCTCTGCCATGATTAAGGCTGTCGTAGAAGGCGCCGCTACTGAGTACATTGTTGCTACTGATAAGGGTATCTTGCATCGCATGCAGCAACTAGCGCCCAATAAGAAATTGATTGAGGCGCCTACCGCTGGCAACAGTGCAACTTGCAAGAGCTGTGCACACTGCCCTTGGATGGCCATGAATGGCTTACAAGGTATTTTGGATTGCTTAGAAAATGCCTCCGGTGAAATCTTTATTGATGAACCCATTCGGATTGAGGCATTGGGCTGCATCGAGCGCATGCTTGATTTTACTAAGAACCACCCAGACCTCTTAGCTAAAGCGCAACATGGTTTTGTAAAAAATATTGGCGCTGCTTAGTTTTTTAATTCTTTCTTTTTTTGATCGATCTTCATGTTTGAATACAACGAAACCTTAGAGCAAGCTCGCCAACGCAATATTGCAGATGCTTTGATGGAAGATATTGGTACAGGTGATTGGACTGCAAAGCTTGTTCCTAGCAAGCTAGTAAAGGCTCAGCTCATTGTTCGTCAGGAGGCTGTGCTTTGCGGCTTAGATTGGTTTGAAGGCACGCTCAAGAAGCTTGACCCTAATGCCAAAGTTACTTGGTGTTACCTTGAGGGCGATTTAATGAAGCCCGATTCCAAGGTTTGCGATATTGAAGCTGATTCTCAAGCTCTACTTTCTGCTGAGCGGACCTGCATTAACTTCTTACAAACGCTTTCTTGGACAGCAAGCATTACTCGCCAGCACGTTGATGCCATCGCAGGCGCAAGCCCGAATCCTAAAGGTTGCGCTGTTTTAGATACCCGCAAGACCATTCCAGGATTACGCCAAGCTCAAAAATATGCCGTACTCGTTGGCGGTGGCAAGAATCAACGCCTAGCACTCTGGCATGGCATCCTCATTAAAGAGAATCATATTGCCGCTGCTGGTAGCGTGACTGCAGCCCTTAAGAATGCTCAAGCCTTAAATGCGGGTGTGGATATTCAGATCGAAGTAGAAAACTTTGCTGAACTCGAAGAGGCTTTGGCTGCTGGCGCGAAGAGCATCTTGATCGATAACTTCAACACTGATCAAATGAAGCAAGCGGTTGCAATCACTGCTGGACGCGCTTTATTAGAAGCCTCTGGTGGCATTAACTTAGATCAAATGCGCGCTATCGCCAGCACTGGCGTTGATCGCATCTCTCTTGGTAAGCTGACCAAAGATGTGAACGCAGTTGATTTCTCGATGCGTATTTTGCAGTAATTGGCTACACTAATAGCACTTGAATACCCTTGGTTTCAATTAGCTGAAGTAGCTTGGCAGCAGCACCGCTAGGGTGTTTGCCAGAGCCTGTCGACTCCCACTTTTGAACTGTAGAGACGCTCACATTTAGTAGCGAGGCAAAAATGGATTGACTCATTCTTGCTTGATGAATACGTATGTCCGTCACCTTTTTAGGTGTAAATAAAGGTGGCTTTTCTAAGCAAAGAGTCTTCATTTTTGCATAATCATGCTTAGTCAAAAGACCGTGCTCGTCCAAAGCCTGAGCCATTTCCAATAGCTCGTCAAATACCCTTCTGTCTTCAGATTTTAATCTTTTACTCATTGCAAATTAGCTCCTTCAATATTCCAACCCTAACCAGCTCCCGCAATCTATTTCTATCCGCCCTCTCGAATGACTTAGCAATAATCATTGCTGCCTCTTGCTCGACATCACTAAAGTCAGAGCCAGGGGAACTCTTTTCCCTGCCAACGACAAAAATAATTGCCTCCTTGTTTTTCTTGGCAACAATAGTACGAATACCCCCGCTTTTGCCCTGACCCCGAAGTGGGATTCTCTTTTTACATACCCCGCCACCTAAGTCAACCTCATAAACTCCTCGCTCAATCTCTCTAGCAGCATTACAAAGCTCTATAGCCCCAATAATTTTTCTTGCCCAACGATCGAATGTTTTTGTTTTCAAGACTATTTTCATAGTCGAGATTTTAATATATAGCACTGAGTGCTATAACATTGTATCCGACAATGGATTAGGGTTGCAAGCAAACGGCTTTTATAGAAGAATTCTGGGCAAATCTCTAGACTAAATCACACAAACTATGCGCATCACGTGAGAAGCCTGATTTCTATACCAAGAAAAGGGGAAATGAAAAACAAAATAACTAGCCCCTATGATGTGGCAGAGCATTTGCGCACACCCCAGGAGATGGTTCTCTACCTTCAAGCATGCATTGAGGAATCAAATGGAAGTGTTAAATTTATAGCAAGTGCCGTGAGCGATATAGCCAAAGCCCAAGACATAAACCTGAAAACCAATGGGCCACGGTGCACTGGGATTTAATAGATTAATAAGTGTGCTTGCGACCTAGCGCACTAAATTACTCTCACCTACCCTTATAAATTACCTGCTTCTCTAAGGCATTACGAATAAATTCAATATTGTTTCTTAGGCTATAGCAGTCGGCGGTTGCTAGCTTAGCAGCTTTAGAGCTAAGCACTCTGCGCTCCATCTCGTTGAGTATCTCAATATATTCGCCACGACGGTTAGGATCGAATGTCTGAATTGTATTTTGCTCAAATTTATCCAACTCTTTATAGATTGAATTAATTTGCTTCTTAGCCAAGTTCGTTCTGTAGCTTGGAATCGACTTAATAATCGGATAAGCAAAAGCAGCAAAAGGAAGTAAGAGGAAAAACATACGCTCGATAAACTCAGCCATCCAAAATGGCAAATACTTCATCAAGGTAGGCGTGCCTTTTTCATAATAAAACTTGGCCTCATCACTCAGCGGCGCCTCTGTATTCATATAAACCGGGAACTCTCCTGCCTTTGAAAAATAGGACTTCACCCCATTAACCTCTTTAGCAGCCTCTAAGAAGAGCACCTGTATCGCTGGATGCAGACGATCATCAATTAAGAGATTGGTTGTAGTGGAAATGAGCTGAATAGGATGATCTGGACTATTTTTCCCCAGATCAAAGCCACCCATAGGCACAAGCAACTCCTCGAAATACGGCAATAAACGGGTATAGGCATCTGCCCGGCTAAATGTCACTAAACTGATATCAGGATTTTTGATGAGATTTTGAACATTGGGAGAATCATAGCCATCTACTAAAAATACGGCATCGATCGTTCCTTTGGCTATTGCATTAACCGCATCTGCATTATTCATGCTTAACAAATTTGGAGCATCGGGATTGAGATGATTTAACTTGAAGAGGTTGACTGCCTGAGTGTGAGTACCACTACCAACTTGTCCAATATTGATTTTGAGCTTGGCAATATCTCGATCAGAAATATGCTTATTCTCATTAAAGACATTCTTACGATAAAAAATCCATACTGGCTCGTAATCCACACTGCCTAGCGACTGAACGCCAGATAGATTGTCGGTCGCGATCATGCCACCCTGCACAAATGCTGCTTGAATGGGGTCTTTGCGATCAATTAAATGTTGTAGGTTTTCTTTGGATCCATGGGTCTCTACTAATTCGAGATGAATTCCTTTTTTCTCGAAATAGGCTTTGTATTTTTCGCCCAAGACCTTGTAGGAGCCACCCTTACCGGTAGCCATTAAAACTTTATCAGGGGGTGCGGGCTTGGCAACCCAAATCAGAATACCTAGTGCAAGAATTAACAAAAAGATGAGGGGCCATACCTCTCTTAATAAGTTCAGGCCATTCTTAATTTCATCTGCAATAGTTTGATAAACCGCAGATATATGTTCGTAGACTTCCTCTTTAAAGCTGGCCATGAAATTCCTCTTCAGATATGACTAGCTTATCACCAAAAAACGCTGTTTTATAGCGTTTTGCGTGTACTTTTATGAGGGCGATTCACTTTCAGCACCCTCTGCTTGAGGCGTCAGAATAGTTGGATAAGAAACCGCCCAAGTACCTGGATAGTCGCGACTGTAATGCAAGCCACGGCTTTCTCTGCGCATTAGTGCTGAACGTACGATGAGTTCTGCACACTCTAGAAGATTACGCAGTTCAATTAAGTCACGCGTAACCTTAAAGTTCGCGTAATACTCTTGCACTTCATATCTCAGTAACTTGATACGATGAAGGGCTCTCTCTAAGCGTCGATTGGTTCTCACAATGCCAACATAGTTCCACATCAGTGAACGTAACTCGTCCCAGTTATGGGCAATGACCACTTGCTCATCAGCATCCTCAACTTGACTCTCATCCCACAAAGGCAAGTGCGGCATTACTGGAGTCTTTAGACTGGAGATGTCTTCTGCAGCGGCTTTACCGATAACAACACACTCCAATAAGGAGTTGCTGGCCAAACGATTAGCGCCGTGTAAGCCGGTATAGGTCGCCTCACCTACTGCATAAAGGCCCGGTAAATCCGTGCGACCTTTGAGATCGGTGACTACGCCACCGCAGGTGTAATGCGCAGCAGGTACTACCGGAATTGGCTCTTTGGTGATGTCTAAACCCAGAGTTAAGCAACGGGCATAGATCATTGGGAAATGCTCTTTAATAAAAGCCTCACCTAAATGAGTTGCATCTAGATGAACGTAATCTAGACCGTGCTTCTTCATCTCAAAGTCGATAGCTCTAGCAACAATGTCACGCGGTGCTAATTCGTTGCGGTCATCATGTTCAGACATGAAACGAGTGCCATCAGGTAATTTCAATAAACCACCCTCACCCCGCATCGCCTCTGTAATCAAGAAAGTACGATCGCTTGGGTGATAAAGGCAAGTTGGGTGAAATTGGATAAATTCCATATTACCTACACGGCAACCTGCACGCCAGGCCATGGCAATGCCGTCGCCAGTAGCGGTATCAGGATTGCTGGTATAGCGGTAGACCTTACCTACACCGCCCGTAGCGAGTACAACTGACTTTGCTTCAATCGTTTCTACACGATTGTTTTTAATATCGAGTGCATATACGCCATAACAACGATTCGGCTTAGTGCGCTGTGTTTTGGCATCTAACTGACGATTGGTAATGAGATCGAGTGCAATCCAATGTTCCAAGATCTGAATATTTTTGTGCGCTCTGGCTTTATCCAAAAGCACTTCATGAATGGCTTTACCAGTGGCATCAGCAGCATGCGCAATGCGACGGTGACTATGGCCGCCTTCGCGAGTTAAATGTAAACCCATTGGGCCAGATTCATCGGTTGTGAATGGAACGCCCTGCTCTACCAACCAACGAATGGCTTCAGCACTTTCCTCTGCGATATAACGTGCAGTCGACTCAACAACAAGACCCGCGCCAGCATCTAAGGTATCAGCTACGTGCGAATCAATACTGTCGTGTTCTTTATCAACCACCCCAACAATGCCGCCTTGCGCCCAAGCGGTTGCTGCTTCGCCCAAGCCGCGCTTTGCCATCAGAATCACCGGCTGGGATTCAGCCATATGCAATGCAACGGTTAGGCCTGCTAACCCAGCCCCAATAATGAGGACAGGTAGTTCTGCTTTATCGCTGGTGTTTGAGGAGGGTTTTGAACTGGCCATGAAGGTCTTATTCTAAAGGGCAATTAGACAAAAAAGATAATTAGCCACTTTTATTAGATCGGGGCACGAATTTTGACAAATTTCTCTTGGAATCACTCAAAGAGATGATTGATGCCCTTACGAATGATCTAGGAAGCTCAGGATTTTCATTGCAAGCGCTATTAATTTTTTCTTTGAGCTTTCTCAGGTCTACATCAAGATCATCTTGTGGCGCCAATTGTTGCACTTTATTCATCGCAACATTATGAGGTACAAACCAATGAATCTCTAATCATGAAATAAGTAGCAATGAAGAATGTGGGGTTTGAATACAAAAAGGCTCCTTATGGGAGCCCTTTTGTGGTTTGCAAGAACGGTAATTAGACGTTAGACATGACCTTAGATCCGCCTGGGGCATTTGTTCCATATCCCATGATCCCGGCTGCTTCACCGCCTTTGGCCAGTTTGACAGCGCAATACTTAAACTCTGGAATCTTGCCAAATGGATCTAAGGCAGGATTGGTGATTAAGTTTGCAGCAGCTTCGTAGTAAGCAAACGGAATGAAAATCACGCCTCTTGGTGTGCCGTCATCTCTTCGAACGTGAATTCCTACTTCACCACGACGAGACTGAACAGTAATCACATCACCAGCGGATACGCCCAACTGAGTCATGTCTTCACCATTCATAGATACGGTAGCCATAGGCTCAATCGCATCGAGCACGGTAGCGCGACGAGTCATACTGCCGGTATGCCAATGCTCTAACTGACGGCCTGTAATCAATACGAATGGGTACTCAGCATCAGGACGCTCATTTGCAGGAATGA
This sequence comes from Polynucleobacter sp. MWH-Jannik1A5, assembly GCF_018881795.1. Classification (GTDB taxonomy): domain Bacteria; phylum Pseudomonadota; class Gammaproteobacteria; order Burkholderiales; family Burkholderiaceae; genus Polynucleobacter. The sequence goes on from NZ_JACVPQ010000001.1 coordinate 20,851, forward strand.
TGTCTGCTGGAACCAACTTCACCTTGCCATCCGCTGTAGCGAACTCATCATCAAACACAATGGGTCGACCTGGATCTTCAGCTGATAAGCATGGATAAGTCACGCTAGACTCTTTCTCCAGACGCTCCCAAGTAATGCCTTTAATAGCGCCATGCATGGCTTGACGCATTTCGTCATAGACCGCAGCAACACCGGCGTCAGGACCTTGATAGTTCCAATTGAGACCCATACGCTTAGCAATCTCTTGAATGATCCACAAGTCTGGCTTTGCATCGCCCGGAGGATTGATGGCTTTCTTGCCCATTTGCACCATACGGTCAGTATTGCTTGCTGTGCCTACCTTCTCAGGCCAAGCACTTGCTGGCAATACTACGTCGGCCAATAGCGCTGTTTCTGTCATGAAGATGTCTTGTACAACCAAATGCTCTAAAGATGCCAATGCATGACGTGCATGATTTAAGTCTGGATCACTCATCGCCGGGTTTTCACCTTCGACATACATGCCACGAATCTTGTCTGGATCAGAATCGGGCGCAGTGATCTTATGCATGATCTCGACTACGGTGTATCCAGGCTTTTTATCTAAAGGCGTGTCCCAGAACTTCTCAAACCAAGCATGCGCTTCAGGATTATCAACACGTTGATAGTTCGGGAACATCATCGGAATCAAACCGGCATCGCTGGCGCCTTGCACGTTATTCTGACCACGCAACGGATGCAAGCCTGAACCTGGCTTACCAATTTGGCCAGTGATACTCACTAACGCAATTAAGCAGCGTGCATTATCAGTACCGTGTACGTGTTGGCTGACACCCATGCCCCACAAAATCATTGCTGATTTAGTAGTTGCAAACTCTCTAGCCACTTCACGTAGTGTTTCTGCTGGAATGCCACAGATTGGCGCCATGGCTTCAGGGCTGTAGCCCTTGATATTCTCTTTTAAAGCTGCAAAGTTATTAGCACGATTTTCTACGAAGTCTTTATCAACTAAGCCCTCTTCAATAATCGTGTAGATCATCGCATTCAGCATCGCCACATCAGTGTCTGGCTTAAATTGCATCGTACGCCATGCATGCTTGCTGATATCGGTTGCACGAGGATCGCACAATACAATTTTGGCACCGCGTTTAGCAGCATTCTTAAACCAGGTAGCAGCTACTGGATGGTTTGCAGTTGGATTCGAGCCAATCAAGAAAATCAAACTGGAATGTTCAACGTCATTTACCTGATTACTGACCGCGCCTGAGCCTACGCCCTCTAGAAGCGCAGCAACTGATGATGCGTGACATAGACGTGTGCAATGGTCTACGTTATTGCTACCGAAACCGGTACGCACCAACTTCTGAAATAAGTAGGCCTCTTCATTACTCCCCTTTGCAGAACCAAAACCTGCTAATACTTTATTGCCGTATTGATCTTTCAGTTTCTTGAGGCCGCCGCCAGCCAATTCCAAGGCCTCTTCCCAAGTTGCTTCGCGGAAGATGTCTGACCAATCTTGCTTGCCTTCCAGGATAGATTCATCCTTAGGAACACCTGCTTTACGAATGAGTGGCTTAGTCAGGCGTTGTGGGTTATGGATGTAGTCCATACCAAAGCGACCCTTAACGCAAAGTCGATTGTGGTTGGCTGGGCCATCACGACCTTCAACGCTGACAATTTTTTCATCTTTGACGTTGTAAGTAATTTGGCAACCTACGCCGCAGAATGGGCAAACAGAATCTACCTTACGATCGACGGTTTGCGAACCAATCAAACCTTTTGGCATGAGCGCACCAGTTGGGCAAGCTTGGACACACTCGCCACAAGCTACGCAAGTGCTATCGCCCATCGGATCATTTAAGTCAAAAACGATTTCGCTATGAGCGCCACGCATCGCGTAGCCGATCACATCATTGACCTGCTCTTCGCGGCACGCACGTACGCAGCGATTGCATTGAATACAGGCATCTAGATTGACCGCCATCGCTGGGTGAGAAACATCGCTGCTGACTTTTTCACGACGAATTGCTCTAAGTTCTGGGCGAACGGTAACATCCATGCGTGCGGCCCAAGTGCTGAGCTCGCCATGCTGGTTCTTTTGCTCTTCTTCCTTGGTATCGCCTACCCACTTAAAACCTTCATCAGGCATATCAGAGAGCAACATCTCCAAAACCAATTTTTGACTCTTGATTGCACGTTCGCTATTCGCCTTTACTTCCATGCCAGGTGTCGCGCTTCTGCAGCAGCTTGGTGCTAGGGTGCGCTCACCATTAATCTCCACTACGCAAGCACGGCAGTTGCCATCTGGGCGATAGCCATCTTTAAAACACAGATGCGGAATATCAATGCCGTGTCGTTTGGCGGCCTTGAGAATTGTTTCACCTTCGTAGGAAACGATCGTTTTGCCGTCTAGCTTGAACTCAACGGTTTGCAATTCAAGTTCTTTAGGATTTGTGGGTGCGTTCATGATTGTCTCGTTATTCCCTATTTTTTATAAGTAGCTTATTTCACTTCTTCTGGGAAATATTTATGAATACAACGAATGGGGTTTGGTGCTGCTTGGCCAAGACCACAAATAGAAGCATCCACCATCACTGTGGCTAAGTCTTCTAAAGTTTCTTGATCCCAAGACTTGGCTTGCATCAATTGCGCTGCTTTGCCCGTACCTACGCGGCAAGGAGTACATTGACCGCAACTTTCATGCTCAAAGAAGTGCATGACATTCAGCGCCATATCGCGCGCTTTGTCTTTATCGCTAAACACCATGACTGCAGCAGATCCAATAAAGCATCCGTATGGTTGCAAGGTATCAAAGTCAAGCGGGATGTCATTCATGATCGCTGGCAAGATACCGCCTGATGCACCACCAGGTAAATAGCCGTAGAACTGATGACCATCTTGCATACCACCGCAGTACTCATCAATCAACTCTTGAATGGTGATACCGGCAGGAGCCAACTTCACGCCCGGCTTCTTCACGCGACCACTCACGCTAAAGCTACGAAGGCCCTTGCGATCATGACGACCAAATGAACTAAACCACTCAGGGCCACGCTGAACAATATCGCGCACCCAGTACAAAGTTTCAAAGTTGTGCTCGAGCGTTGGCCTGCCAAACAGACCTACTTGTGCAATATATGGAGGACGCATACGTGGCTCACCACGTTTACCTTCGATACTTTCGATCATCGCGGACTCTTCACCGCAGATGTAGGCACCGGCACCACGACGCAATTCAATCGTAGGTAATTTGAATGGCGGATTAGCTTTGAGTTTTGCCAACTCAGCCTCTAGCAACTCTCTACAGCCATGATATTCATCGCGCAAGTAGATATAGCAAGCATCGATACCGACTACGTTGGCGGCAATTAATAAGCCTTCCAAGAAGCGATGTGGGTCGCGCTCTAAGTAAGTACGGTCTTTAAATGTTCCCGGCTCACCTTCGTCGATGTTCACAGCCATCAATTTAGGAGCGACTTGATCCTTCACAATGCGCCATTTACGACCCGCCGGAAATCCTGCGCCACCCAATCCGCGTAGACCAGAGCTTTCCATCGCCTTGATGATGCTCTCGGCATCTTTCTTACCTTCATGGATCTCTTTAGCAAGCGCATAACCACCTTGCGCACGATATGACTCGTAACCAACATAGTCAGGAGAAACGGCTTGCATCTCACCTTGGGGTGAAACGCCCTGTTCTGCTAAAGCTGCAGGCTCAAACACAGCATCATCTTTAGCCATTGGCTGTGTGGTCAACTTATTTTTTACAGCAGCAGAAACTTTATCGGTTGTAGCAAACAGCACTGGGTATTGATGAACCACCGCTACAGGCGCCTGCTCGCAACGACCTACGCATGGGGCTGCAATGACTTTGATATTCGGATTACCTAAAATACCTGGCAATTTAGCCAATAGATTTTGCGCACCAGCTAGTTCGCAAGCGATGCCATCACAAACACGAATGGTGATGTCTGCAACTGGATCATTGCCGCGTACTACTTCAAAGTGGTGATAGAAAGTGGCAACCTCATATACCTCTGCCATTGGCAGATTCATTTCTTTAGCTAAGGCTACTAAATGACGATCATGCAAAGCGCGATATTCATCATTGAGCTTGTGTAGATTTTCAATGAGTAAGTCTCTGCGATGTGGCGCATCTCCAATGAGTTTGCGCACTTCCGCTATCGAAGCATCATCAGCTTGACGACCCTTCAACTTACTCTTACGACGAATGGTTTCCCTCAAATCATCTGCAGTTGCAACAGCAATCGCTTTGACTTCTCCAGAAGGCTTTGGATGATTCATATTTTGTAGTCTCTAATTTTTATATTTATTGCTTTGCATTGATGCAGCATTTTTAACACCTTGCCCACCAAAAGTCCTGCTAAGCCAAATACTTAGACGACTTGAGATGCGCAAAATAACGCTTTATTTTGGGTTAATTAATACCCCAAGTCCTTGACGGCGCTCAAGGACTTGAATCAAGGGTTTACCCTAATTAAATGAAGGATGGGGAGGGCTTGTCGCCTGGCGGAAGAGAGTAATCCAACTTGCGCTCGTACAGTCTTGCTTTGTAGCAGTCCTGATAGCCCTTACTACCAATCTGCCATCCAATCGAGGTGCAGTCGTCTTGGGCGGCTGATTCAATGGAACCGCAGCCAGTGAGGCCCAAAACAGTAAGTAGCGTGAAGATGGAGAAAATGCGCATTTTTGTTGAATTCATGACCTCAAGTCTACTTGATTCTGACCTCAACATCGAGTGGAATACCCTCTTTTCCCGCCTCTACCGTTTTGACCTCGCCCAACTGAATCCTGTCTTTGAGACTGGAATCGGATTTAATCATCAATTCGTAAGCAGCTTTCGCCCTGCTTTGGGCTAATTCCTTCAATTCGGCGTCGGTAATTTCCATTCCGGCCATGAGCTCGGCATGCAATTGCTCATTACGCTGCTCACCATCAGGCAACATTAATAGGCGCTGCCCTAACTTGATACGTCCAATATATTGCGCATACGCTGACTTCAAGCCTGACTGCACTCTAGGGTCCGATAAGCTTGGAATAGGTATCGGCTCTCCTGGTATTAATTTAAATCCAGCATCTTTCAAAATAGTGGAGTCTGCTTTTGCCCTAGCAAGTTCCTTGCGGTCTTGCACAGGATCATAGGTACCGATAATTTCTAAACTGGAATTGGGTCTCTTGATGAGATACTCGCCAAACTTCTCTAAGCGATCTTGATCAACTGCTAGAAACACAGCCTCGCCTGGGACGGCATTTACACCCTCCTCACCGCCAATACCAATCAATGCCGCCAAGGCCCTGAATGGTGCAGTAGCAATATTACTTAGAACATTACTGATGGCCTGCCAAACCAAGCCGCTAGCACTGAATTCTGGCGAATCCACATTACCTGCAATTTTAATAGTGACATCGATGGTGTCATCAGAGTCTTCCAATAAAGCAATCGCTAAACCTAAAGGCAATTTTTTGCCAGTAAAGTCTGGTGCCTCATCGCCTAAAACAATCTTCTTAATAACAATCTGATTACTACCATTTAATTCACCATCCTTTGCGCGGTAATTTAAATTGAGATTCAGACGACCGCTTGCAATTTGATATCCAGCAAATGTCATGACTGCAGGATTGAATGCGGTAAGCGGTAAATTGCGGAAAGTCATCAAGATGTCGTGATTACGGCGTGGATCATCAAAAGATGTCTGCCCTTTAGCTCGCATACTTCCGGAGCCTGCGACTACGCCATCCATTGCAACCGTGGCAAAACGCCCAGGTGTATTGCTAATACCCAAGAGCGTAGCATTAAATTTCTTAACGTCTACTTTGAAATGGGGGCGCATTGCCAAGTCTGCGAAGAATACTTCGCCGTTCTTGAGATTGGTGGAGCGAATATCAAGATTGAAGGTGGAGGCAGCGTTTGATTTAGCGGCGTCAGCAAGCTCAGCCCTCTGCTCGCTTGCAGGCTTGGAAAATAATCTTCTGAAATTTGAAAATCCCTCTTCATTGATTTCAAATTGAAGCGTCGGTGAATTTACGATCAATTCATCAATTGAAAGATTATGACTGGGTACTTGTTTCGATTTAAGGCTCTTATATTCAAACTGACGGATATCTGCCATCTTCCACATCATGAGAGGATATTTTTGATCTTTTTCCAGAATCGTCAAATCTGAAATATGAATATCGCCTGCAACGATATCGGCATCAGGCCCAAATTTCATAATGAGCGCCGAGTTGATGGCGCCGCTTTTACCGATTAACTCTTTATTGGCCGGCAAAAACGCAATGAGTGGAGCGATTGCTAGATTCTCAAGCTCCAACTGAGCATCTACGGATTTGGATTCCGTATTGAAGTCCCAGTGAGAGCGAACAGCACCATCATCTAACTTCACATTGAGTTGGACCCCCAAATTGCCGGGCTGAGGATTATCCAAGCCACCAGTAATAGCCACTTGCTGGTAAGTGATGGTTTTATTGACACCCGGAATGAGTACTTGGAGCGCGCCAAGATTAAAGTCGTATTGCCCACGCACACCTGTTACTACGCCTTGCTTATCGTAGTTAGCCACATCCAGCAACTTCATCGTAAATGGCTTGAGCTCTTGCTTCAATTTAGTGGAGTCATCTAATAGACTCACTGAAGCAGCGTTAACCAATAGATGCTTGATCGATATCTTGAGAGGATTTTTGGGCTCGCCAGGATCTGTAGGCGGCATAGACTTCTCAATAGCGGCAATCAACTCCTGCCAGTTCCAAGAGCCGGGGTTCGCCCCCTTGGATGCACTCTTCTCTACCAGTATCTTGGGTCCTTCTAGCAAAACCTCATCAAAACCCAGCTCACCTAATGCAAGCTTTGTCCATTGAAGGGAAACTGACAGCTTTTTAAATTGCAGCAGTTTAGATGCACCCTCTTTTGCCAAATGCAGGCCATCGATCTCCACTTGAAGTCTGAGCGGAGAGATGCTCAGGTCTTGATAAGCAATCTCATACCCAATCTTGGCAGCAAATTCTGAAGCGGACTTTTTGATTAAGCCAGGCACCAAGAGATGAGCGCCTGCCCAGAAGATGATGATGCAGGAGAGCATCAAGATGCTAAGCCTGATCAACCAAATCCTGAGACGAGGTAATAGAGTAAAAACCATTTAATGCGCTGCTAGATTTTTAAAAAATTGACTGCTAGTTATGGTGCTGGTGGAAAGCCGACCTTTTGAGTCCACATATTGTTAAAGACATTGATGATCGGCTTCTCATAGACGCCTGCTTTTGTATAAGGCTCATCCTTTAACCATGCATCTACATCCGCCCTACTTGGAAAATCAATTGCAATCAAACTACCGATCGTTGTTTTGCCATCTTCTGATGTGAGGGGTCCAGCAAAAGCCATGCGGTCAGCCATTTTTGCTAAATAGGCACGGTGCTCTGGTCGAACTTGAACGCGTAAGTCTGCGGTACCAGGGCGATCCATTAATAACATTGCATAAATCATATTTTCTCCATTATCTGCTTCTATGTTTAATACCTAAGTAACTAGATACTACGGGAAGTTACAAAAGAAAAAACCACCCGAAGGTGGTTTCTTGACTACTTGGCGGAAGGGGCGGGATTCGAACCCGCGGTAGGCTATTAACCTACGCACGCTTTCCAGGCGTGTGACTTAAACCGCTCATCCACCCTTCCGGAACCGATGATTATACGATTGCCGAAAGGGTTTCCTCTAAAAGCGTATTTACGCGCTTACAGAGACTCTTTGAGCTGGTCCAAGATGTGCGGATTTTCAAGGGTTGAGGTGTCTTGAGTAACCTCTTCACCTTTAGCAATCACACGCAAGAGACGGCGCATGATCTTGCCAGAACGGGTCTTAGGCAAGTTATCGCCAAAACGGACGTCCTTAGGTTTAGCAATTGGACCGATTTCTTTACCAACCCAGTTACGCAATTCAGTAGCCAGCTTCTTGGCATCTTCGCCTGTTGGGCGACCGCCTTTAAGCACTACGAATACGCAAATTGCTTCGCCAGTCAACTCATCTGGACGACCTACTACGGCAGCTTCAGCAACCAATGGATTTGCAACCAAGCAAGATTCAATTTCCATTGTTCCCATACGGTGACCGGAAACGTTCAAGACGTCATCGATACGACCAGTAATAGTGAAGTAGCCGGTATCTTTGTTACGAATTGCGCCGTCACCAGCCAGATACAAAGTACCACCCAACTCTTCTGGGAAATAAGACTTCACAAAACGATCAGGATCATTCCAAATCGTACGAATCATAGAAGGCCATGGACGCTTCACAACCAAAATGCCGCCTTGACCGTTTGGAACATCAACACCAGCTTCGTCAACGATTGCTGCCTGAATACCTGGCAATGGCAATGTGCATGAACCTGGAATCATTGGTGTTGCGCCTGGCAAAGGAGAAATCATGTGACCGCCAGTTTCTGTTTGCCAGAAAGTATCGGCGATTGGGCATTTGGAGTTACCAACATTCTCGTAGTACCACATCCAAGCTTCTGGATTAATTGGTTCACCCACAGAACCCAAGAGACGCAGTGATGACAAATCGTAGCTCTTTGGATGTACGGCTTGATCGTTACTAGATGCCTTGATCAATGAACGAATTGCAGTTGGTGCTGTGTAGAAAATAGATGCTTTGTGTTTTTGGATCATGTCCCAGAAACGGCCAGCATTTGGATATGTAGGAACGCCTTCAAACACAATCTCAGTAGCGCCTACTGCGAGTGGGCCATAAGTAATGTAAGAGTGGCCTGTTACCCAACCAATGTCGGCAGTACACCAGAACACATCGTTTGGCTTGATATCAAATGTCCACTTCATTGTGAGAATTGCCCACAAGAGGTAACCACCAGTGGAGTGTTGCACACCCTTTGGTTTACCAGTTGAGCCTGATGTGTACAGAATAAATAATGGGTGCTCAGCACTTACCCACTCTGGCTCGCAAGTAGTTGCTTCATTAGCAACGATTTCTTGCATCCATACATCGCGACCTGCTTGCATAGCAACATCTGTACCAGTGCGCTTGCTCACGATGACATGCTTAACCTTCGGGCACTCGCCTGTTGACAGGGCTTCGTCGCAAATGGCTTTGAGTGGCAATGCTTTGCCGCCACGGAACTGGCCATCAGCAGTAATCACTGCAACTGCACCAACGTCCATAATGCGATCGCGCAACGCTTGGGCAGAGAAGCCGCCAAACACAACAGAGTGAATTGCACCAATACGAGCACATGCTTGCATTGCCACAATACCTTCGATGGTCATCGCCATGTAAATAATGACGCTATCGCCAGACTTGACACCCATCTTGCGTAGTGCATTTGCCATTTTGCAAACGCGCTCGAGCATTTCTTTGTAAGTTACTTTAGTAACTGTGCCGTCATCTGCTTCAAAAATGATGGCAGTCTTATCACCTAAGCCAGCTTCAACTTGACGATCTAAACAGTTATAAGAAGCGTTGGTTGTGCCATCTTCAAACCATTTGTAAAAAGGTGCTTTGGATTCGTCCAAAACTTTCGTAAATGGTTTTTTCCAATAAAGGTTCTCTTTAGCAAGACGACCCCAAAAACCGTTGTAATCTGTATTTGCTTCATCACAAAGCTTCTTGTAGGCTTCCATGCCTGGAATAGCCGCACCCTTTACAAAGTCTGCAGGTGGGTTAAATACGCGGTTTTCTTGTTTTAATGGTTCCATGCTTCACAGCCCTCTATCAAATAATCAATAAACTAAAATCAACTACAAATGCGAAAAAATGTCGCAAAATGACAGGTTTACACCCTCAAGACCTTAGAAGATAAGTGAAAACACTGGGGATTTGCTCTATGGCAAACCCTTAAAATAGGGCAAACCTTACTAATAATGTGGAAATAAGCCTAAAACCATGACAAATATCAAACAAAACGACCTCATTCAAAGCGTTGCCGACGCATTTCAGTTCATCTCCTACTACCACCCCAAGGACTTTATTACTGCAATGGGCAAGGCTTATGAGCTTGAAAAAGGCGAGGCAGCAAAGGATGCGATCGCTCAAATCCTGACGAATAGCCGGATGTGCGCCGAAGGTCACCGTCCGATGTGCCAGGACACCGGTATTGCGGTGGTTTTTCTCAAAATTGGCATGAACGTCCAGTGGCCCGATGCCACTATGAGCGTGACTGAAATGGTCAATGAAGGGGTTCGTCGTGCTTACTTGAACCCAGACAATACGCTACGCGCTTCGGTGTTAACCGACCCAGCAGGCAAACGCAAAAATACCGGCGACAACACTCCCGCTGTTGTTCATTACGAGATCGTCCCTGGTGATGATGTTGAAGTCATTTGCGCCGCCAAAGGTGGTGGCTCTGAAAACAAAGCGAAGATGGTGATGCTCAACCCTTCTGACTCGATCGTGGACTGGGTTCTGAAAACCGTTCCAACCATGGGTGCAGGCTGGTGTCCTCCTGGCATCCTCGGCATTGGTATTGGTGGCACACCAGAAAAAGCGATGCTCATGGCAAAAGAATCACTGATGGGTCCAGTAGATATTCAGGAACTCATTGCCCGTGGAGCTAAAACTCGCGCTGAAGAATTGCGCTTAGAAATCTACGACAAAGTAAACAAGCTAGGTATTGGTGCACAAGGCCTTGGTGGCCTGGCAACCGTGCTCGATATCAAGATTATGGAATATCCAACGCATGCTGCTTCATTGCCAGTGGCCATGATTCCAAACTGTGCGGCTACTCGCCACGTGCACTTCCATTTACATGGTGATGGTCCAGCTAAATTGGAAAAACCTTCTCTTTCAGATTGGCCAGATGTTACTTGGACACCAGATGTTCAAAAATCCAAGCGTGTGAATTTAGATACGTTGACGGCTGCAGAAGTTGCCAGCTGGAAACCAGGCGAAACACTATTACTCAACGGCAAAATTTTGACTGGCCGTGATGCAGCACATAAACGCATTCAAGATATGCTGGCTAAAGGTGAAGAACTTCCAGTCAGCTTTAAGAATCGCGTTATTTATTACGTTGGCCCAGTAGATCCAGTACGCGATGAAGCAGTGGGCCCTGCTGGACCTACAACAGCAACACGCATGGATAAGTTCACCGAGATGATGCTATCGAAAACTGGCTTGATTTCGATGATTGGTAAAGCTGAACGCGGTCCTGTAGCAATTGAAGCAATCAAGAATCATAAGTCTGCATACCTCATGGCTGTTGGTGGTGCTGCTTACTTGGTATCCAAAGCAATTCAAACATCCAAAGTCGTTGGCTTTACTGACTTAGGCATGGAAGCGATCTATGAGTTTGATGTTAAGGATATGCCTGTGACAGTTGCCGTGAATTCTGAAGGTATTTCTATGCATGAAACAGGTCCTAAAGAGTGGCAAGCCAAAATTGCTGGTATTCCCGTTAAGGTTGCTTAATTACTAAGTTAGTAATTAAAGAGCACGGTAAATCATTGGCACTCATCGGGGTATTTGATTCTGGCGTTGGAGGCTTATCCATTTTGGATGAGGCTCTGCGTCAGCTTCCAGAGCACGATTACATTTATCTAGCCGACTCTGAAAATGCACCCTATGGTGAAAAATCAAGTGACTGGATTGCGCAACGTAGCTTAGTGTTATGCCGCCATTTAGCAGACAAAGGCTGCGACGCTATTGTGATTGCTTGCAATACCGCAACTGCAGAAGCTATCAAACAAATCCGCGAACAACTGTCTATTCCCATTATTGGTGTTGAGCCAGGTATTAAGCCAGCGGCAATGCAGTCCCAAAATCATATCGTGGGCGTCTTAGCAACCGAAGCTACTCTGAAGAGCGATAAATTCAATGCGCTGTTGGCAACCCTGCCGAGTGATTGTCAGTTCATCAAACAGGCGGGTGCTGGGCTGGTACCACTCATAGAGTCTGGCAAGGCCGATGGCCAAGAAACCCTAGAGTTATTAGCCAAACATCTTGAACCTATTCAGGATGCTGGTGCCGATACCATAGTGCTTGGTTGCACACACTACCCTTTCCTCAGAAAAGCAATTCGTAAGTTACTGGGTGAGTCCATCACATTAATTGACACCAGCGATGCCGTTGTGAGGCAATTAAAAAGGCAATTAGATGCCCTTAAGCAAAGTGGCACGAGTGCTGAGTTTGGTTCAGTATTGTTACTAAGTAGTAAGAATGAAAAATCCTTGCTATCAATGGCGCAAGATTTAATGTCAGCTGATTTAATGTCACATTCAGTGCAAGCGCAGAGCTTAGGTGAAGTCAGATGAGTAATTGGCTTCAAAAATTAGATGCTCGCCTACCGTTCAATAAAAGTGAACGCATCATCATCGGCATCGTATTACTCTTGCATGCCCTTCCTGCCCTGGAGTTCATTCACCTTAGTAAACGCCCTCCACAAATGGATGATGCACGTGTGATGGCGAACTTGGTTAGCCCAGAAGCAGCTAATAAGAGCCAGCAAGCACCAGCTGCCCCCGCACCGAAGCCTAAAGCAGAAAAAAAGGTAGCAAAAGAAAAACCTCCAGAAAAACCAACCGAGAAGCCTAGCCCCACCCAGGCACAGCAAACGCCACCACAACAGCAGCAACAACAACAAAACCAGTCTCAAAGTAAATCTGAAGCGCAAACACAAAATGCTGCTGTAGCCTCCGCCACTAGCGGAGGCGCTAGCGGGACCCCGATCCAAACCGACATTGGTAAACTGGTTGTGGTTTACCAGCCAGATGCCGATGAGTACTACCCATCCTTTTCGAAACGCTCTGGCGAGCAAGGCCCTGTTGTAGTCCGATTAATTATTGATGAAACGGGTAGCGTAGAAGATGTGGCATTGTTGCAGTCCAGCACCTTTCCAAGACTGGATCGTGCCGCCACTGAAATTGGCAAACGCTATCGCTTTAAACCTTTTATAGTAAATGGCACACCCCAAAGAATTTCTACCAATCTTTTAATTAAATTTAACCTCAAGAATTAATCAATATGAATACACCATTTGGCATAGCAAATCTCTGGCTTGAAGGTGATGTGATTACCCGTTTTGTAGCCATCATCCTTCTCACCTGCTCTATTGTGACTTGGGTTATTTTGCTAACCCGTCTTTGGGACTTACGTAATCTACGTAAACTCAAACCTGAGCTCGAGCAATTCTGGCGCGCCACTTCATTTGATCAAGGTTTACAGGCTTTCAGCAACCATGCATCTAACCCGTATTATCAAATTGCTAAATCCGCAATTAAGGCGTCAGCGCATCATCAAAATCAATCCACCAATCATCGTGAATTACTGCAAACATTGAACTATTCAGAGTGGATGTCGCGAAGCGTAAAAAATAGCATTGATAGCATTGCTGCTGGACTACAAAAAGGACTTACCTTTCTGGGCTCTACAGGCGCGATCTCCCCATTCGTCGGTCTCTTTGGAACAGTGTGGGGTATTTACCATGCCCTCATCTCCATCAGCAGCTCTGGCAGCGCGCAGATTGACCAAGTCGCCGGCCCCATTGGTGAAGCACTCATCATGACCGCCCTCGGACTTGCCGTGGCAATTCCGGCTGTTTTAGGTTTTAACGTACTCAACCGCGCAAATAAATTATTTATTGCAGACCTCAATCGCTTTGGCAATGATCTATTAGCCTACTTTGTAACCGGTGCTCGCGTTAACTCCGGAGAATAGTGATGTCTTTTCATATTCAAGACGACCAAAACAACGACAGCATCATGTCAGAAATCAACATGACGCCGATGGTGGACGTCATGTTGGTACTGTTAATCATTTTCATCATCACGCTGCCTGTGATTCAGCAGGCGGTAAAAGTCGAGTTACCAAAAGCCAATAGCGTTCGCAATGAAGTGAAGCCCGAGTCAGTTCAGCTTTCGATTGATGCGAATGGCCAAATCTTCTGGAATAGCACAGCGATTGATCTCAAAACATTTGATGGCTATGCAGAGAAAGCCGCTCAGAAGGAGCCGCAGCCAGAAATTAACCTACGCGCTGATAAGTCAGTGAAGTATGAGTATGTAGCGCAAGTATTGGCTGCTTCTCGCCGTGCTGGCCTAACTAAATTGGGGTTTGTGACTGAGCCAAACTAAGTGCTGATTGCTGCAGATTAGCTCTATTTGGCCTTATTTAATCTTGTAAGGCAGTTTAGATACCTGGCAAGTCTCATCGCTGATGTGGGTGCCGTTGCCGATTGTTGCGCCCAAAATACCGCCCTGTATTTTTTCTACTTTCCTGAACTTGCCTGTGATGGGATCAAGAGTAATGTTGGTCACAACACTACCAGCAGGATAAGAAACCCCCATCAGCTCTTCAGGTTGAAACTTTGCCTCTATCAATATCAGAATATTAGGTCGCGCAAGAGTCACGCTCTTGACGACTTGAGATCCAAGATTATCGGACTGATCTAAGTCACGACCATCTAAAAATACCTTGGCTTTTTGAGTGCCTGACGCAAGCATGATTTTCATCTCATACTCTTCGGTATAACCCTTTTCCGAGCGCTTGCAATTAAATTCCATCACATCAACAGCCCATGCGAGTGCAGATGACAAGATCAAGCAAGAACAAAGTAAGAGTTTTGGTAAGTTCATAAGTGAGGTATGAGTGTCTTTGGTGCCCGAGGCCGGAATCGAACCGGCACGACTTTTTTGAGTCGGCAGATTTTAAATCTGCTGTGTCTACCGATTTCACCACTCGGGCTCGCACTAACAATATAGCCGTGCTAAATAAATCAAGACAGACCAAATTTTAGCATGCAAGCTCCTGGAGCTTCGATTGGCCGGCTAATCAAGGCTAGACCTAGCAAAACCACTAAACTATCCAGATGAAATTACCGGGCAAATCTACTGGATTAAGCAAGCTTTTGCGAGTCGCCCTATGGGTGACTGGACTGTGCCTGATAGTGCTTATAGCGGCAGCTATTGCCTATTTATATTCTGCGCAATCTAACATCTCCGGTAAGCGCACCATTAAAAGCTTGGGCGATTCCATTGTCATCACATTTGATGATGTTGAGATTCCGCACATCAAAGCCAAAAGTCAGGCGGATGCCTACTTTGCATTAGGTTACCTTCATGCCAACCAGCGCTCTTGGCAGATGGAAATGAATCGGCGCATTGCAAGCGGTCGCCTCTCAGAAATACTTGGCAACGACACTGTCAAGATTGATCGCTTTGTGCGCACTCTCGGAATCAAGCGTGCAGCTGAACGTCAATTTGATCGCTACCCCGTTTCTGCCAAGCGACTCTTGCAAGCATATGCAGATGGCGTCAATGCCGGCAATGCGCAGTTAGGATGGGCGCTTCCAATAGAGTATTTCTTGACAGGCTCTAAGCCAGGTCATTGGTCTCCTACCGATAGCGTTGCCTGGATGCTGATGATGGCGTATGACCTTGGCGGTAACTGGCATAGAGAATTACAAAGACTGGAGCTGTCTCAATACCTCAGCACCAAACAAGTATGGGATGTAACTCCACCAAATGAACCCGGTGAACCCGTCAGCAACATGGATTTTGCCAAGCTCTATAAAGAGCTCAAGGTGTTTCATCCCACGCCGGGCCCAGGGGAAAGTAAACCTCAAAACTTACCCGCTACTGAATTGAGCCAATGGGATTACCTTGGCGGCAAAGATGGCATTGGCTCGAATAACTGGGCCCTAAGTGGAAAGCTGAGCAGTACTGGCAAACCATTATTGGCGAATGACCCTCATCTAGGACTATCTGCCCCAGCTATTTGGTACTTCGCTCATCTGGAAGCGCCGGGATTAAACGTGATTGGCGGAACGCTCCCAGGAATTCCGGCTGTAGTTTTAGGAAGAACGGATAAGTTTGCTTGGAGCTTCACCAATACCGGGCCCGATGTACAAGATTTGTATATTGAACAAATTGATTCCAAGAATCCGGGAATGTATCGTGGTCCGGACGGACCACTTCCCTTCAAAGTGCATCAAGAGATCATCGACATCAAGGGCGCACCCTCTCTCACCTTCTTAGTCAAAGAAACTCGACATGGGCCTGTGATCTCAGACTCTTATGCACGAGCGAAACGTGCAATTGACGTCAATCGTTATGCGCTGGCACTGCGCTGGACAGCGCTTGATGTAGAAAATCAATCTGTTGCAGGGCTGTTAGAAATCAATCGCGCTGCCGATCTCGATCAATTTAAGCAGGCACTACGAAAAAATTACGCTCCCATGCAAAATGTGGTGATGGCAGATACTGAAGGCAATATTGCCTACCAAGCAGCTGGTATTGCCCCCAAAAGACAGTTGCATCACGGCTTATATGGAGTAGCGCCTGCACTCGGTTGGGAGAAGCAATATGACTGGAATGGCTATGTTCCTTTTGAGCAATTGCCTGCTAGCAATAATCCTGAGCAAGGCTGGATTGCTACAGCCAATCAAAAAATAGTGGCGACCAATGATCCCAATCCTTTAACGGGTGATTGGGAATTACCAACGCGCTATCACCGTATTGTCGATCTCATTAAGTCTAAAAATATTCATTCATTTGATGATATGAAAACAATGCAAGGCGATACGCTCTCGCTAGGCGCAGCACCTCTACTCGAACTCTTCAAGTCTAGTCAATCGTCTCATCCGCTAAGCACTCAAGCGATGGAGATCGCTAGGAACTTTAATGGTGATATGAGGGTTGATAGCGCAGGCGCGCTGATCTTTAATGCATGGGCTGATCAACTGACCCGCAATCTTTTTTCACGCTTAGGTTATTTATTTACCGATAACTATGGTGCGCGCAACTATCGTGCGCCTCTGCTCAATCAAGTTCAAAACCCAAATAGCCCTTGGTGCGATGATCCAAAAACTGAATCCGTTGAATCCTGTTTAGAGTCATCCAATCTTGCCTTGGACAAAGCCCTCGACTACCTCAGCAAAGAGTATGGCAACGATCCTAAATCATGGGCCTGGGGAAAAGCACATATCGCCATCTCTGAGCATCGCCCATTTAGCAAAGTCCCAGTTTTAGGAAGCTTATTTAATATTAAAACGCCCTTTCCAGGAGATAGCTTTTCAGTCAATGTGGGCCGATTGGAGCTTTTACGGTCTAAAAATCCTTACGAGACTCTGCAAGCGCCAAGCTTACGAACAGTCTACGATTTATCAGACCTAGAAAAATCTGTCTTCATATATCAAACTGGTCAGTCTGGATGGGTGCAAAGCAAGCTATATCGCAATATGAACTCATTATGGGCAAATACTGAATATCTCCCATTGCAAATGAAGTCTGAAAAGATCAGTCGCCAGCTAGAATTGAGTAATAAGTAAGCTTTTAAGCTGCTATTGGCACATCAACTAGAGCTAGTTAAAATGCTACATAAATGTCAACAGCCATTACTAAGGACTTAATACCCATGAAATCGATTATCACCCTGCTCACTATGTCTGCCGCATTACTCGTTAGCGCAAATGCTTCGGCTGCCTGGCAAGAGATTGGTAGCAATGATCAATCCGTCGTATTTGTGGATACCGCCACCCTTCAAACCCAAGGTAATTTAGCGCAGATTATGTCTATGCTGGATTTCAAAAAACCAGGTCAAGATCCGCAAACTAAAGAGAATGTGAACTCCATCATTGGTTTAAATGAATACGATTGCAGCACCGGTAAATATCGTCCGATTGAATTCAAGGTCTTTACTGGAAACCGCGGTAAAGGCAAAGTGATCGTAGATCAAAAAACTCCTGACAGCGTATTTGAAGCCATCCCCAATGGCCATTGGGCTGCCGGAGTATTTAATGTTGCTTGTCAGAGCAAATAAATTTCCTAGCCGGCAATTGAATGTCGGCCTCTGGTTTAGCTTAATTTGTGCGTTTGGTTTATTGACTGCTTGTGCTGCACCACTAGCGTTTTTAAGTAGTAGTGGTTCAGCCGCAGCCAGCACCGTTGGTACTGCTGCTGTTGCTAATCCTGGCACAGCAGCAAGTCTTGCCTCAACTGCAACCACCGGAAAATCCCCGCTGGAACATGCTGCTTCTGCAGTCACTAAGAAGGAATGTAGCTTCTTTAATGTCATAGACTCTAAGCCCATCTGCATCGAAGTGGTCCTACCGACAGTGACAGATAAGAGTGAGCCTCTAATGGGCCCCGCAGATGTCATTATTGAATTGCCCAAGCAGCAAGCAACTGGCTTAGCGCCAACCAAGGGAATTACAGACTAAAATTGAGGCATTAAAGCTTCTCTCCAACTGCATTTGACGGATATCTAATAATTAAAATGGCTACAGAAAACTACTACCTGACGCTTACCTGCCCTAATAAACCAGGCATTGTTGCCGCAGTATCTACCTATATTTTTGAATTAGGCGGTGATATTGAAGAAGCCCAACAGTTTGATGACAAGGCTTCTAAACGTTTTTTTATGAGGGTTAGCTTCAGCTGCCCTGCAAATGCAGAGTCACTCAGAGCAGGCTTTCAAGATATTGCCAAACGCTTTGAACTCACTTGGGAATTGCGTGCCGTCAAAGATCTCAAGCGTGTCTTGATCATGGCCTCTAAGCTTGATCATTGCTTGGTTGACTTACTCTACCGCTGGCGCATTGGTGAATTGCCGATGATTATTTGCGGCATTGTTTCTAATCATCCTCGTGACGTGTATGCCAGCATCGATTTTGCGGACATTCCCTTTTACCACCTGCCTGTTACTGCAGAAACTAAGCCAGCGCAAGAAGCAAGACTCTTAGAAATCATTGCAGAGTCTAAAGTGGATATGGTGATCTTGGCTCGCTACATGCAAATCTTGTCTGATGATTTATCTACCAAGCTTTCTGGCCGTTGCATTAACGTACACCACTCATTCTTGCCAAGCTTTAAAGGTGCTAAACCCTACCATCAGGCTCATGCACGCGGTATCAAGTTGATTGGCGCAACCGCCCATTTCGTGACTAGCGATTTGGATGAGGGACCGATTATTGAGCAAGACGTTACTCGCGTTACCCATGGTGATACGCCGGATGACTTAGTACGCAAGGGGCGTGATTTAGAGCGTACCGTACTTTCTAGAGCATTGCGCTACTACCTGCATGATCGCGTTCTGATTAATGGAGCGACTTCCGTAGTCTTCTCTGATTAATTAGTAGCGGCTATTTTTAGGGTCTAACCCCTGGAGATTCTAGGGGGAGACCTCTAGCACGCCACATGAGAAATAACTCTAGCTGAGCCATCTCAGGCGAACCATATTCAAACTGCTGGGCCCTGACACCACTCATACAGTTACGAAGGCGTCTCTGCACTGAACCCAAGGTTTGCCATTCCAAGCGATAGATAGGATAAGCATTCGGATGCCCTTGCGGAATAAGACTTCCACCCAACTTCAAGCCTGCTCTATCTTCATGGCATTGCGCACAAGATAAATTGAGTTGCCCCATGCGCTCATTAAATATCTGACGCCCCTTCTTCATAAAAACTGCATTGGCTGGGCTTTCTTGAATGGCAATCGGCATCCCTTTAGATTGAAATGCAATCAAGGCTGTTAATGCCAAAAGATCCTTACTCTCATATGCCAGTGCAGGCATAGATTGGGTACCCACACGACACTGATTGATTTGCCCCTCAAGGGTCTGCAATTTACCCTTAATCACTTTGGGAAACCGCGTAGCAACACCACGCATAGATTTTTTGACATCACCATGGCATGAACCACATGATTTATTCTTTGGGCCCAATGGCTGTTGCCACAAAGTTTCACCATCCCCCACCCAAAACATCGCAGGATTTAACAAAGGGTCATCCTGCATTGCTTTGTTTTCAGCAGACATGAGTTCATAGCTAGACTGCTGAATAGGTGACGCCCCCACCCCTACGGATGGGCTAAGAGAAAAATAAATGCTGCCGAGAAAAAGTAAGGTCAGCTTATTCACGAAACAGTAATGCGCGCCTGATTGACTGCCTCATATCCATCATCCCCCACCCACTTAAACTCAAGCATGCCAGACTCAACTGCCACCGTGGTGAAGATGATTAATGGATTCGCGCCAATACCAGAGAAAAAATCTGCCTTGAAGACTTCAACATTGTTATAAGTACAGGTAAAGGTGCGAATAATATCGCGAGGAATGCGCTTGCCACCCTCGGTATAACGAAAACCCGATTCCATATCGTGTTGTGCGATGGCACGAATCTCAATAATGGAATCTTTTTTTGCCGCTGTCGGCATGGTGATGGATGTGCGGGAAGTTTTACTCATACCATCTCCGTACAAGCAGAAAGTGTTACTAATGTTTCAGCAGAGCCCTGCCAAAAGCTACCATTACTCATCTGTGCAATAGCCCAGACCTTCTGACTATCAGCCAGACGCACGCGAGTGGTAACGTTTGCAGTCCCCGAACGTGGTGTTAAGAAAACAGTAAAGATATTCGGAGATGGATTGGCCTCTGCAATAACATGAATAGTCTTCACGTAATCGCTGGCAGTCATTGGACTATCGACACTTACTTTCAGAACAACTAGATTGCCATTTTCTACCAGGGGTGGAATGGTGAGCTTAACCTTACCTTCCCGAATAGCGGCGCCACCTGTAATTTTTTTGATCGCCTCATCGGCATCTTCTTTTTTCGCAAAGGCTGCGGATGGATTAAGGCAAATACCAAGGGCGAGTAGTCCGAGTCCCTTAACTTGCTTTAGCCAGTTTCGACGATGCTGTTGAATGGTTTTATTCATCTGGGTTTGATAGGATTCATTCATTATTTAATGTCACTAAAAACGCAATCACATCCTCAATTTCCTGACCACTCAAGATAGTCTGCCTGGCAAATTTAGGGGCTACACGATTAAGATTATTTATTTGGAAGTAAGACGGCATGATGGTTTGTGGGTTGAAGTGTGATGCATTCACAATACGCGCCCTCAGTTGTGGTGCATTCAAGCGGGCAACGCTTGCCTTGAGTTCGGGTGCCAAGTTGCCTTGAAAGCGTTCTTCTGGAAAAGGGCCGCTATGGCATAACAAACACAATCCAGTTTGACGACTTGCCACAATGGCTCTACCACGCACCGGGTCGCCGGGCTCAACAGAAAGGGATTCGACAAACGAATCCCCCTTAATAATTTGAGCTTGCGCAACCTGGAGATTGAGGATGACTAGCAAAGATACTGCTAGTGCAATCCTCTTTCTCATGGACACAATTTCACTTTGAACTAACTATTAAACCAACTTGATACCGCTGTTTTTCAAAGGAACTGTGCGCAAACGCTTACCAGTTGCACGATAAATTGCATTCAGTACCGCTGGTGCAGCTACCGCAATCGTTGGCTCACCTACTCCACCCCAGTCCTTGCCACCACCTTGAATGATGATAGTTTCTACTTTAGGCATTTGAGAGAGGCGAATCGATCCGAAGGTATCGAAGTTCTTTTGTACAACAGCCCCTTTTTCGATCGTGATCTCTTCTTCGAATAAGGCGGATAAGCCATATACAAAAGAGCCTGATACTTGACGAGCTACTTGCGCAGGATTAACGACATAACCAGGGTCCGTTGCCGCAACAATGCGATGAATCTTCACTTCATTACCGTTGGTCACTGACAATTCGCAGGCTGCAGCCACATAGCTTCCGAAGGAACGCATTTGAGCCACACCACGGAATACGCCTGGTTTAGCCGGTGTATTCCAACCAATACCATCAGCTACAGCATTGAGCACCGCTACCGCACGTGGAAACTTTTCCATATGCTTGCGACGGAACTCCACTGCATCAACACCAGTGGCTTCAGCCATTTCATCCATAAAGGTTTCAATAAAGATCGCATTCTGGTTTACGTTCACACCGCGCCAAAATCCTGGTGGCACGGTTGTGTTGCGCATCGCATAATCAATATTGAGATTGGGGAAGCTGTAGGTAATACCATGCTCACCCGTCGGATCAACGCCTTGGAATGCCAAAGGATCTTTACCTTTATTGGCCGCCACAACAGCTGGACGTACAGCAGCCAAAATAGACTGGCCTGATAAACGCATATTGACTGCAGTCACGTTCTTCTTGTCATCGATCGCAGCAGACATCTTGCACATCATTACTGGGTGGTAACGACCTTGCGTCATATCTTCTTCACGAGTCCAGATCAACTTAATAGGCGTACCTGGCATTTGCTTTGCAATATTCACTGCTTGCGTTGTGTAATCCTGGAAGGCACCACGGCGACCAAAGCCACCACCCAAGTTCACTTTGTAAACATTACATTTGTCAGCAGGCAATCCTGATGCAGCTATAACTGCAGCTAACGAGGCCTCACCGTCCTGAGTAGGCACCCAAGCCTCACAGGAATCTGCCGTCCATTTGGCAGTAGCTGTCTGTGGCTCTAGGGTTGCATGATTCAAAAATGGGTAGAAGTAAGTGGCTTCCAATGTTTTGGATGCGCTAGACATAGCCGTTTTCACATCACCATTTGTATTGTGAGCAAATGCATCATTTGCGCTAAGCCCCTCTTCCAACATCTTCTTGATACCAGCGCTAGAAAGATCACCGTTTGAACCGTTATCCCAAACAATATTGACTTGGTCTAAAGCGGTTTTAGCTTGCCAAAAAGTTTCCGCAACAACCGCTACTGCGGAGTCACCAACCTGAACGATCTTCTTAACGCCCTTCATGCTTTGAGCCTTGGTTGCATCGTAGCTCTTCACTTTGCCACCAAATACCGGAGATTCCTTGATGTTGGCCACCAACATGCCTGGCATCTTCAAATCGATTGCATAGACTTGCTTTCCGGTAACCTTATCAGCAACGCCGTCAATTCGGTTTACAGACTTGCCGATGAGCTTCCACTCTTTTGGATCCTTGAGTGGAACTTCCTTAGGCACCTCTAATTGAGATGCAGCAACAGATACTTTGCCGAAAGTGGTTTTCTTGCCAGATGGTGTGTGTGTAATCACACTGTCTTTAGCGACACACTCTGATGCGGGTACGTTCCATTGGTTGGCAGCAGCCTGAACCAACATCATGCGTGCTGCAGCACCACCCTTACGAACATATTGCTCGGATGTACGAATACCGCGGCTACCACCCGTTGAATAACTTCCCCAAACTTTATTGCGTTTTAAATTCTCACCAGGAGATGGGTAGTCATAAGAAACTTTTTTCCAATCGCATTGCAATTCTTCTGCAACCATCTGCGCCAAACCAGTGATCGTGCCTTGGCCCATTTCAGAGCGAACAATGCGCACGACAACATCATCATTTGGCTTCACCACAACCCACACACCAATTTCTGGGGTTGCTAATGGAGTCATTGCAGTAGTGCCTGTGCCCATAGCAGCATGAGCACTAGACATAAAGGAAAGATCAAAACCAATTGCTAGTCCTGTGGCAATAGCACTAGAACCGATAACAAAGTGGCGACGGGAAGTATTTGTATTTGTAGTCATGTGTTTCCCCTTAAGCCTTGCTTACAGCATGAATCGCTGCACGCACTTCTTGGAAGGTGCCGCAACGGCAGATATTAGTAATGGCCGCATCGATTTGTGCATCTGTAGGCTTTGGCGTGTTACGTAACAAAGCTGTAGTTGCCATCACCATGCCAGATTGACAGTAACCGCACTGAGGAACTTGGTTATCAACCCAAGCTTTTTGTACTTTAGACAACTGGCCATTCTTTTCTAAACTTTCAATGGTCTCAATTTTTTTACCCTCTACAGCTGAGACGGGTATTGCGCAACTGCGAACAGCCTGACCATCGAAGAGAACTGTACAAGCACCACACGCACCAATACCGCAACCATACTTAGTGCCGGTTAATCCAACTTGTTCGCGGATTACCCAAAGTAAAGGGGTGTCTGGATCTACATCCAGCTTGTACTTTTTGCCATTCACATTTAGTTCGGCCATGCGTGCTCTCCTGTTAAGTCTTTTATCGTTCTTAGGGCATTAAAAATACCCCTGTTTTTAGTACGTTCATCTTAACCAAGAATTGATTTATTGCTTTGCAACATAAATTATTGAGCAGTAAGATCAAGGCATGATCTCTGGCCTCGTACAAATTCTTCTCTTTCAAAGCCTTGGTGAGCTTGTCTCTAAGTTTCTACTACCCACACTACCTGGACCAGTCATCGGTTTAGTTCTTCTGGTTCTATGGCTTGTTTTACGCAAGGGAATCAATTCTGATCTGGCAATGGTTGCCGACGGCTTCAGTCAATACCTTGGCCTGCTCTTTGTCCCAGCAGCTGTTGGCGTTGTGCTATTTCTGCCCCAATTGCAAGCCAATGCATTGGCCATTATTAGCGCCCTGGTTGGTAGCGTCATACTTACCATTGCCTCTAGCGCTTTCATCGCACGCCTACTGAGCAAGAAAGAAACTCATGAGTGAGAAGCACTCCATAGTCGAGATATGGGTCTACCTCTCAGGTAGCCCTCTGTTTGCCCTATTTATTACCTTGGCCGCCTACCAAATTGGACTAACTATTTATAAGGCAACCCATCAGAACCCTCTAGCCAATCCAGTGGCTATTGCCATTCTGATTGTGGCGAGCATGATTCAATTTATTGAAATGCCCTACTCAACCTATTTTGAGGGCGCGCAGTTTATTCACTTCTTGCTGGGTTCGGCGACCGTCTCTTTGGCGATACCAATTTATCGAGGGCTCAGCAGCCTTAAAGGAAGATCCGCTCCTCTGATTGCATCGCTGTGTACTGGCGGCCTAGTGTCGATCGTTAGCGCAGTGGGCATTGCTACTTTGCTTGGGGCAGACTCCAGCATCACCGGAGCTATGTATCCCAAATCAGTCACTGCACCAATTGCGATGGGTATAGCCGAGCGCATTGGCGTCTCGCCCACTCTTACTGCAATTTTTGCCGTCAGCACCGGAATCCTAGGTGCAATCTTGGCACCTTTTGTTCTCAATGCATTGGGCATGAAGGCCTGGTGGCAAAGAGGCTTCGCTATTGGCATTGGCGCACACGGCATTGGAACCTCGCGCGCGTTTAGCATTCATCCTGAAGCAGGAACCTATGCCAGCCTTGCCATGGGAATGAACGGCGTAGTGAGCGCCGTTGCTATCCCTGTGATTTATCACTTATTTAATAAGTGATAGCTTGCTTGATTTCTTTGCTGTATTTCTTTGTTGATCTGATTATTTAATCTGCATAGCAACATCAATCGCTTCGCCCAGAACGCTGCAGAGAAATTGCACCTCTTCTGGCGTGGAGATGAATGGAGGGCCTACAGCAATCGCATCACCCGCTACACGCACCAACGCACCCTTCTCGATACAAGCCTCCAGGACTTTCATGGAGCGCAGACCTGGTTTACCTGGTACAGGATCCAACTCGACAGCACCTGACAAACCAAAATTACGAATATCCAAAATTCCGGACTTACCTTTTAGTGCATGCAACCCATCTTCTAAAACAGGCTCCAGCGAACGCGCACGATTAACCAAATCATCGGATTCAAAAATATCTAGCACTGCATGACCAGCGGCTGCAGGTATCGGATGACCTGAGTAGGTATAGCCGTGGAAGAATTCAATGGACTGCTCTTGGCCACCATTAGTGATGATGCTTTCGTAAATATCACCACGGACAATGACGCCACCCATTGGAATGACGCCGTTTGTAATTCCCTTAGCAAAGGTAATCATGTCAGGCGTTACTCCAAAACGATCGGCTCCAAAGTTGGCGCCTAAGCGACCAAAACCAGTAATCACCTCATCAAAGATCAATAGGATGCCGTGCTTTGTACAGATTTCACGAATTTTTTGCAGGTAACCATCTGGCGGAACGATGACGCCTGTAGAGCCTTGCACGGGCTCCATAATCACTGCGGCAATCGTATTGGCATCATGCAATGTGACAATTTTTTCAAGCTCTTCAGCCAAATGTGCGCCCCACTTTGGCTGCCCTTTTGAAAAAGCCATTTGCGAGAGATTGAGCGTATGTGGCAAGTGATCTACACCTGGCATCATCATGCTGGCAAACATTTTGCGATTGGCAACCATGCCACCGACTGATATGCCTGCAATGCCAACACCGTGATAAGCGCGATCTCTGCCAATTAAACGTGTACGAGATGCATTACCCATGACGCGGTGATAACCAATGGCAATTTTTAATGCGGTATCGACAGCCTCTGAACCAGAGTTGGTGAAAAAGACTTTATCTAATCCCGCTGGCGCCATTTTGGCAATTCGGGCTGCTAAGCTAAATGCCGTTTCACTCGCCATCTGAAACGCCGGGCAATAGTCCATGGTTTCAAATTGTTTTTGGATGGCTGCACCAATACGCGGATCAGCATGCCCTAATGGGGAGCACCAGAGCCCTGAAAGACCATCAAACAGCTTACGTCCATGATCGTCGTAGTAGTAAGCTCCTTTGGCAGACTGCATGATCTTCGGATGATGCTGAAAATAGCGGTTTGGTGTGAACGGCAGCCAATAGGCTGACATATCAACTGGCTTTACAGAAGTGTCCATGCTTGTCTCATATGTGTTTATTAGATTTATTCGATACTATAGCAATCAAACCGAATTTCATTGATCACCCTCATGAATTAAGCAATAAGCCCTATGTCAAACACTAAAGACCCAGTTACCGTTGCCACCTTAGCCGCCTTCAGCGCCGCCTGGAATCGTCACGATATCGATTCTCTGATGAGCTTTATGAGTGATGACTGCGTTTTTCAAACCGCTGCTGGCCCTGAATCCTACGGTGCACGCCATGAAGGCCCTTCAGCAGTCAAAGCAGCATTTGAGAGCGCTTGGATCAACTTCCCGGATGCTCAGTGGATTCATGATCGACATTTTGTGCATGAGAACTTTGGGGTCTCTGGGTGGACGTTTACCGGCACAGCAGCCGACGGATCACGAGTGGAAGCTGATGGAGTAGATGTTTTTACTTTCAAAGATGGCAAGATTCAATTAAAGAATGTCTTTCGCAAGAATCGCCCGAATTTACCGGCAGCAAAATAATTGGGAATGCCCTAGACTAATTCCCAATGAAATACGACCCGCTTTATGATCCCCTCACCTCCCAAAACCCAGGGACAGGTCGAGACTATGCGCCAAGTTACTGGGTAGCAAGCGCCGGCACACCTCCGCCTAATGATGGGCCCGTCACTCAAGACTTTGATACCGACGTTGTCGTAATTGGCTCAGGATCAACCGGGGTTTCAACTGCACTGTACTTAGCACAAGAGCATGGCATCAAGGCAGTCATTCTGGAAGCTAACCAAACTGCTTGGGGTTGCTCTAGCAGAAGCGGTGGTCAAGGACAAAATGCCAGCGGTCGTTTATCTCGCTCTCAATGGATAGAGCGCTGGGGTTTAGATACCGCTAAAAAACTTGATCGAGAGATTTACACCGGCTTTGAAAACTTCAAAGAGTTAGTGAGTCAAATTGATTGTGATGCCACTGATGGCGGTCACTTATACGTTGCCCATCGCCCAGAGAAAATGACTTACCTTCAGAATGAAGCGAAAGTTAGAAAAGAAGTGTTTGGCTACGATCCACTCCTCATGAGTGCGCAAGAGCTCAGAGAACAATACTGCGACGATCGTGATGCTGCTGGAGCACTTCTAGAGCGTGAAGGCGTTGGCATTCATCCACTGAAATTTACCTATGGATTGCTTCGGAAAGCGCAAAGCTTAGGGGTCAAGATCTACACCAGCAGCCCGGTTGAGTCTTGGGAAACAATCAATGGCGTTCATCACATCCGAACTCCAGGCGGCATTGTTCGCGCCAAGCGGATTGCCATCTGCACTGGCGGCTATGGCATGCAGGGCTTAAAGCCCATCAAAAATCGCATCCTTCCTATTCTGTCAAATTCAGTAGTGACCAGACCGCTGACTGATGCAGAGATAGCAGCATGTAATTTTCGTTCGCACACTTTCTTAACGGATACACGCACACTGCGTTTTTATTACCGCTTACTGAAAGACAATCGTTTGCAGTTAGGTAGTCGTAGCTCCATTAGTGGTGCCGATGCAAATGCCCCAGAACATCTCAAACTATTAACAGATGCTATCGCCAGAAAGTTTCCACCACTTGCAGGTATTCAGATTGATTACTCCTGGTGGGGATGGGTTGATGTCAGCCATGACATGATGCCTCGTATCACTCAACCTGATCCCAAGCAAATGGTATGGCACGCTTTAGGCTATGGTGGTAATGGCGTCTCCTTCTCTACCTGGGCTGGCAAACGTTTGGCCGAACTAGTTGCTGGAAGCAAAGTTAATTCTGAAGTGTTTAAGTTACCGATTTATAACTCCCCTCTCGAATTTCCTAATCTCTTTGGACAAGTACGCTCAGAGGCGCTGGCTCCATTTAGAAGATTGGGGCAAAGTTTTCTCTATAAGTGGTATTGGCTCAAAGATGAAAAATAATCCTCTCACTCAAAAATTCAACTCACACTCTACAAAGGCACCCATGAATCTCATTCATCGCATCGTCTTCGGCATCACTGCTGCTCTTGGCTTAGTCAATGTCGGCATTGCAGCACCCGATACTGATTGGCCTAAAAAACCGATTCAAATGATTCTCTCTTTCCCTGCAGGAGGCTCAACCGATGTCTTTGCACGTAGTATTGCTGCACCATTGGGAGATGCCTTAGGTCAGGCAGTAGTTATTGAAAATAAACCCGGCGGTGGCGGAATGATTGGTATGACTGCCGCAGCCAAAGCAAACCCGGATGGCTATACCGTTCACTTCAGCGCCTTAACAAATCAGGCAATTGCCCAAGCGCTTTTTGCTAACCCACCCTTTTCCTTGCAAAAAGACTTTGTTTCCGTTGCTTTAGTGGGTTCAGTACCTCACGTCTTAGAAGTAAACCCCAGTGTTCCTGCCAAAAATATGACCGAACTGATTGCATTCATTAAATCCAAGAATGGCAACTTTAATTACGCCTCACAAGGCAATGGCACGCTATCCCATCTAGAGTCTCAATTATTTATGCAGCGTATCGGCGCCACTGGAGTGCATATTCCCTATAAAGGCAGCAGCTTTGCATTGCCCGATTTAATCGCTGGTAACACCTTGATGATGTTTGATAGCATCACCGCATCCTTGCCGCATATTCAAAGTGGCAAGCTAAGACCGATTGCAATTGCCTCTTCAGAGCGCTCACCTTTGATGCCAAACGTTCCTACGTTTGAGCAAGATGGTATGAAAAAATTTGATGTAGAGAATTTATTTGCTATCTACGCACCTAAGGGAACTTCACCTGCAATAGTTGCACGCCTAGAAAGAGAAATTCGCAAGATTCTGACAAACCCAGACTTTAAAACGAAGTTAGCCAATCAAGGTATCCACCCTCAGTTTGCGAATTCAGAAAAATTAGCTGAGATCACCATTGCTGAACATGAAAAATGGGCCAAGATTGTGAAGGCCTCTAATATTAAGATTGATTGATTAATTCATTCATTCGTAACCGCATTTCATAACTAGAAGACTCGCTATGTTGATTTCCCCTCCCTTTGGTGGTGGCCGCGCTCCGGTACTAGCCAGAAATACCGTTGCTAGCTCTCAACCGCTAGCAACTCAAGCTGGTATCGAAGCTTTGCAAAATGGTGGCAATGCAGTGGATGCTGCGTTGGCAACTGCCATCACCCTTACCGTTGTCGAACCCACGATGAATGGCTTAGGCGGTGATGGTTTTGCCATTCTGTGGGATGGAAAGAAGCTGCATGGCTTAAATGCTTCTGGTCGTGCTCCTGCCGCATGGAAGCCGGAGTATTTTGCTGGTAAATCGGCGATGGATTTAATCGGCTGGAATACGGTCACAGTTCCAGGTATGGTTGCAGGATGGATTGATCTCTCCAGAAAATTTGGCAAGCTACCATTTGCCCAATTATTCAAACGCGCAATTGATTACGCTGAAAATGGTTTTCCAGTATCTCCGGTAATTGCACGTCAATGGCGCGAAGCAATTCCGATCCTGAAGAATCAGCCTGGCTTTTCTGAGTCATTCTTAATTGATGGCAAATCACCACAGGCAGGTCAAATCTGGAAATACCCCGCACAAGCCAAAACCCTAAAAGAAATTGCGGCGACAGAAGGCGAATCCTTCTATAAAGGTCCACTCGCTCAGAGCATGGTCGACTTTGCTCAAGCTACTGGTGGCTGCTTCACTATGCAAGACTTTGCCAACAATCAATCAGAATGGGTTGAGCCCCTTGCCTTTGACTACGGCGACTACACCCTCCATGAAATCCCCCCGAATGGCTCTGGAATAGCAGCGCAAATCGCTTTAGGTATTTTGCAAGCAGCGAATGTAAAGCAATACCCTGCCAACTCTGCGCAGCGTATCCATTTGCAAATTGAAGCGATGCGCATGGCCTTTGCCGATGTGTATGCCTATGTTTCTGATGCGCGCTCAATGGAAATGCCTGTTACTAGCTTGTTAGATAGAGATTACCTGGCAAATCGCGCCTCAATGATTAATCATAATCAAGCAGGAAGCTATGGTGCTGGCGACCCTCACTCTGGTGGCACTGTGTATTTATGCGCTGCCGATGAATCCGGCATGATGATTTCTTATATTCAATCGAATTTCAAAGGCTTTGGCTCTGGCGTAGTCGCACCGGGTGGTATTGCTTTTCATAATCGCGGCATGAGCTTCAGATTAGAAGATGGGCACCCCAATCAAGTGGCGCCAGGTAAGCGTCCATTCCATACAATTCTTCCAGCATTCCTGACCAAAGACGGCAAGCCCACGATGGCATTTGGCGTGATGGGTGGCAATATGCAACCTCAGGGTCATATCCAGTTTGTGATGCGCTTTGTTGATGAATATCTCAACCCTCAAGCTTGTTCAGATGCGCCCCGCTGGCGGATTGATGATTTAGGTAAGCTGACAGTTGAAGCCTCAATGCCAGCAAGTGTTGTTGAGGGCTTAAAAGCCCTAGGCCATGAAGTGGCTGTGCAGCCTGCTAACAGCTTAGATTTTGGTAGCGCACAAGCGATTGCCAAGTTAAGCGAAGATGTAGATTCAGCCTATATTGCTGGTAGCGATCATCGCCGAGACGGATTGGCTGCTGGTTTTTAATTTACTAAAGAGCGAAAGCTTCCTGTAAAACGCTAAGACTTGCAGATAAAGTCTTGGGATTGCTCTTCCCAATTTTCTTAACGAGGCGCAATTTATCTATGGATCTAATTTGATCTAAAAGAATCAGTCCTTTTTTACCGTCATGTGTAATGGGAACTCGAAACCCTGCGGGCCTACCCTTGGTGGTCATTGGCGCTACGATAACTGTTCGTAAATGGTCGTTTAACTCTTGCGGTGAAACCACAATACAGGGTCTTGTTTTTTTAATTTCACTGCCAATCGTTGGATCCAAGTTGATAAGCCATATCTCGCCGCGGGACACCATGCTTTTTACCAAACCCAATCTCCATCTTCCTCGTTTGCAAAGTCACCGAGAACCAATTCATCCTCTCCTGCCCTGACAAGGTTTTGTGCATCCCGAGCCCAATGTTCACGCAATATATTTTTTGGCTTGCTGAGGATAATTTTTTCGCCGTCAACTGCCATCTCAACAACCCCCTCAATCCCAGATTGCTCAAGAATAATCTTTGGAATAACCACACCCTTAGAGTTACCAACAGGTCGTATAGCTATTTGCAAAGGCGCGTTTGCTTGTTGAGGAGATTTATGACTTTTATTCATAGTAATAACAATGTTATTACATTAAAAACGGCAAGTCAAATAGACTCAAATACCCCTATTTAGCGGTAGGAAGACAGTTCATATAGAAGCGCTTGATCTCTTGATCACAACTCACATCTCTTGGCTCAATGGGTCTTTGTAGGGAAATACCTTCGATCGTTTTACAACGACTGAGGGCTACATATACCTGCCCTGAGGCAAAGGCTCCCGATGAGAGATCAACCTTTACTTTATCGAGAGTCTTGCCCTGACTCTTGTGAATAGTCACAGCCCAAGCAAGCATTAGCGGAATCTGCACGTAAGTGCCGATGATGCTCGGAGAGATCTTCCCCGACATCATGTCGTGATCATAGCGATAGGATTCCCACTGATGACCAGTCACTTCAACGGTATTAGAGTAAGGGCCGTTTTGCACCATGACCTTTACCTTGTCTGGCAGCATCTCACGCACGACTCCGATCGTGCCGTTGACCCAACGCTTTGGGAAACCCGGATCAGTTGCTGTAAACATCACCTTAGCGCCGACCTTGAGTACTAAACTATTTGGTGACGGTAGATTGCGCTCATCGACATTGAATTTTCCAGTCGATTTACCGGCATACACCTTACCCTCGGTGGTAATGGCTCGCAGCCCTGCTCCATTGATTTGATCAGCGCGGGCATTTGTCGTGGTGAGAGTAATAGTCTGCTCATCAACTTGTTCATCTTTGCGATAGCACTGCGCATTGAGGATATCAATGGCCTCATCAACATCTTGATTAATCCGAATGCGGTTGAGTAGACCGGCAAAGTGCTCATCTTTTTGTCGAAATATCTTAGAGAGCTCAACCATCGTGACATCTTTGCGATGCAATGCCATAGCGCAGAAGAAATAAGGTCCCTCATATCCACGATCAGCCAGCACTTGCATATCGCTACTCGAGACCACCGGGGGTAGCTGAAATAAATCCCCAACAAACATCACTTGAATGCCGCCAAAGGGCTTGCCTTTTTGCGGACCGTTCTCGCGCAGAAATAAATCCATCGCATCGACCATGTCAGCACGCACCATGGAGATCTCATCAATGATGAGTAAACGAATCTCTTTATATAGACGCTTATCACGAAGTGGCTTGATGTCTTCCTCAGGGAAGATGAGTCGCGGTGGCAATCTAAAGAAGGAGTGAATTGTTACCCCTTTGACTTGCAATGCAGCAACCCCTGTAGGAGCAACCACCACCACATTACCCGGAATAGCCTCACGCAGATAACCAATTAAAGTGGTTTTGCCAGTACCCGCTTTACCACTAACAAAGATATAAGGATCGTGCCGCTCTATAGCCTCAATCACCGCCTCGTAATCAGGTGTGATTTCTATATCGGAGAATTGCGGGATTGGGGTAGACATCCCCTATTGTTTCACGGCATCAGCTACACACCGAAATCCAATGTAAACCACAGCGATATCACCTGGTTTTGATTCCACATCAGACTCCTGTTGTCTTTCGGGGCCATACCACCATGAAGCGCCACGAGTAATGTAGCCACCATTGCGCTCTGTTGCAGTCCATTCCCAGACATTACCGCCCATGTCATACATACCATTGACGCCAGGCTTAGTAGTGTTGGTCGTCACGTGCCCAGCGCCGCGATTCAATGCCCCTGCAGGCGCTAAGCCCTTGTAGTCACCGCAGCCGCTTAAGCAATGCGATGGAGAAGGATTGCTGCCACCTGGAAATGGGTAGCGCTGGCCTTTGGTGTAGCCTGCTGGAGGGTTGGCTCTTTGCTCCAGAAAAGCAGCGCCAGTCCATTCCGCATCCGCAGGCAAACGTTTGCCGTAGTAACGACAAATCGCTTCTGCCTCTTTTTGATTTAGATGAACTGCTGGCTCAGCATCTTTTGCTGGAACGCCATAAGGCGTTTTCCATGTCCATCCTGGTTTTTGTACAAAACCGCCTTCATACGATAGACCGCCACCCTTCTTCTCTGCGGCACTAACAAAGCCAGTCGATGCGGCATATGTTTTGACATCGGCAATAGTCATCTCGGTTTGATCCCAAACGAGATTACCAACCTGGGCCGTGGGAATAGATGATTTTGGAGCGCTCTGACTTGGAGATGACCTCAGCATGAAGTACGCAGCAATGGCTGTGAGCAGCAGTCCAAATAGGACGGTAGAGAAATCAAATTTTTTCATATCAGAGACTGTAATAGAAAAAGCTCCACTAGGGAGCTCTCGAGATATTTAGTGGGGCGAACGACGGGGCTCGAACCCGCGACAACCAGAATCACAATCTGGGACTCTACCAACTGAGCTACGTCCGCCACTGAAGACATAGATTATAGCTTTTTGCTCAAAAACCTGTCAAAAATACCCCTTTGCAGCCCGTATTTAGGGGCTTTCGAACTCAAAAGCAGCCCAATCTCCAAGGCACAAGCTTGCATCGATAAAGAAGTCTGTGATTGCCGCCTTACTCTGAACTTTAGCTAAGGCATGGTGATCTGAGAGTCGTTGACGCCAGTAGCGAGAACCCGCCCTGCCATGAGCAAGGCCCAAAATATGTCTAGTGAAAGCGCCTATATAGAAAGGCTTACCTTTAGCCTGGCATTCATCAAACCAGGCATGGACTTGCTTCACCAATGCAATTTGGATGCGGTGCCATTCGGTTTCACTAAAGAGGTATCCGGCAGCATCTCCATTGGTATTAATCATGTCGTCCCAACCCAAGAGCAATGCCGGGAAATGATAGGCTGCCCTACCAACCATGAAGCCATCAAAGCTGTCCCAATGACCGGCAATTTGTTCGTTAGTTTCTAGACCGCCATTGAGCAACACTTTTAAATTCGGAAACTGCTTCTGTGCATCGAGCCTGAGTTTGGCAGCCACTTCATAGCGCAGCGGTGGTTTACTCCGATTCTCTTTGGGAGATAAACCTTTAAGCACTGCATTGCGCGCATGAATGGTGACTTGGCTTGCGCCAGCATCGGCTACAGCCAAGATAAAGTTCAGGGCAAATTGATAATCAGCTTCTGAGTTTGCAGCATCCATGGAATCTAAGCCTAGGCGATGCTTTACAGAAATCGGAATATCCACCACACCCTTCATTGCCTTGACGCACTCCGCCACCAGATTAGGCTCTGCCATTAAGCATGCACCAAAGGCACCGCGCTGAACGCGCTCAGAAGGACAGCCGCAATTCAAATCGATTTCATCGTAGCCCCACTGTTGAGCAAGTGCGGCTGACTTTGCTAGATCGGAGGGCTCTGCGCCGCCTAATTGCAAAACTACGGGGTGTTGATCGTGCGAGAAATCTAAATGACGTGGCACATCGCCATGTATGAGTGCACCCGTGGTGACCATCTCGGTATAGAGAACAGCCTCTTTAGTAAGCGTGCGATGAAAAGAGCGGCAATGGCGATCAGTCCATTCCATCATGGGGGCGACAGCAAAGCGTTTCTTTTGGGGTTGAGTCATAAACATCAATAAAAGTGCAATATAGGCGCCATTTTAAATGGATAAGGACAACCGAAGTTGCCCTTATCCATTCTGAGTACAGAGACTCTTTTTTACTTACTTGAGCTTGGCTAACTTTGCCTCAAGCTCCACTGCGAGATCTAAAGCGCCCATATATCCAGACTTGAGATGGTTTGGCAGATCAGGATCGCCAACCATAGCCCCCAAAGTCTCTACCAAACTAAACACGATACCTTTGGCCGCACCAGCCGCAATCGAATTGCTGGCCACAGCTTCATCAATATGATTTACAGCATCCAGAAAATAATCATGTCCCGGTAGGCCGTCTGGCCCCAAAGCTTCTTTAGTCATTTGCGTTTTCCTATATATCTAGATTTACAGCATTTGATCCGCTTTATAGAAAAACTTGCGCGCATAAGCAAGAATCTCTTTATCGGTAGGATGATCAACCGTTTCTACGCCAACAATGTTTTCAGCAATCTTAGCGTCATGTTTATGTGCATGCTTAATTAATTCTAATTTTGCAGAACCTGGTCCCAGAATCAAAATTTCCTTGGATTCATTTACGGCATTAATGACTGAATGCAAATACTTGGAGTCTAGAGCAAGTTTGCCGCTACCCACTTCACCGCCCTTGTGATGCAAATGAGCATGAGTGGTTTTGCTGCGAATCACTTCAGCTTCACTAGCCTGTTCACTTAAAAACATTACATGAGCTTCTTTATGGTCAATCCAAATAACTGCGTGATTTAATGACATATTCTTCCTATTATTAATAATGACTACCCTTTGAGAATACTCCTGCCAGGCCGCATAAATGCCTTATACGCTTGATTTAAGTCAAATGAACAGAATTAGCATTAAATTCGTATACTGAAATTATTCACATTTAGGTTAAATATGGCCATCTCACCCAATAAATACATACCCATTAGATACATTCCATTTGGACTGTGTATTTTGGCGGCCATCGCTAGTTTTGCAGCGCTAGAGCTCCATCGGCAAGCATACCAATTCATGCTGATATTTGGATTCCTAAGTTTGGTTGGCATTTATGATCTCCTGCAAACCAAAGTGGCCATCCTGCGCAACTATCCAGTAATTGGACATCTACGTTTCATGCTCGAGTTTATTCGCCCGGAAATTCGACAGTACTTTATTGAGGGTGACAATGATGAAACCCCCTTCTCTAAAGAGCAACGCACTTTAGTCTATTCACGCGCTAAGGCTGTGCCCGATGAAATTCCATTCGGAACTACTTTAGATGTGATGGCCCCGGGATATCAATGGATTAACCAATCACTAGCCCCTACCCGCTTGCTGAGTCACAACTTTCGAATTGAGATTGGCGGAAAAGACTGCAAACAAAAATATTCGGCCAGTATTTTTAATATCTCAGCAATGAGTTTTGGATCTCTAAGCGCAAATGCCGTCATGGCCTTAAATCTTGGCGCCAAAAAAGGTGGTTTTGCTCACGACACAGGTGAAGGATCCATCTCCAAATACCATCGCATCCATGGTGGCGACCTCATTTGGGAGATTGGCTCCGGCTACTTTGGCTGTCGCAATCCTGATGGTAGATTTAATGCGGAAAAATATACTGAGAATGCCGTTGATCCTCAGGTCAAAATGATTGAGCTAAAGTTAAGTCAAGGTGCTAAACCTGGTCATGGCGGCATTCTGCCAGGCTCAAAGGTAACAGCTGAAATTGCTGCTGCGCGTGGCGTTAAAGAAGGTGAGGCTTGCATCTCCCCTGCTTCGCATAGCGCTTTTTCTACTCCGCTAGAGCTAATGTATTTTATTAAGACACTACGTGATCTTTCTGGTGGCAAACCAGTTGGATTTAAATTCTGCGTAGGTCACCCATGGGAGTGGTTTGGCATTGTTAAAGCCATGCTAGAAACCGGCATCTATCCTGACTTCATTGTGGTGGATGGATCTGAAGGTGGCACAGGCGCATCACCAGTTGAATTTACTAATCACGTTGGCACTCCACTTCAAGAAGGGTTGCGTCTGGTTCACAACACACTGGTTGGCGTGAATCTTCGCGATCAAATTAAGATTGGTTGCGCTGGAAAAATAATTAGCGCATTTGATATGGCGGTTGCCTTTGCCTTGGGCGCAGACTGGTGCAACAGTGCCCGTGGTTTTATGTTCTCCATTGGATGTATTCAGGCGCAGGTATGCAATACCGGAAACTGCCCTACCGGAGTGACCACGCAGAATCCATTACGCCAAAAGGCACTAGTGGTTCCAAATAAAGCCGAGCGCGTATTTAATTTCCACAATGAAACTCTAAAGACATTAAAGGCACTGGTTGAGGCGGCAGGACTACATCACCCTGGTGAGATTGATGCACCGCACATCATTCGACGCATCAACAAACATGAAGTACGCCTTTTATCCTTCTTGTTGCCAGAAATGCCAGCAGGACTTCTGCTTACAGCCGATCACATTGATCCGAACCTAAATTTACCGCGAGTTTTTGAACTGTATTGGCATCGCTCGCAAGCGCAGAGCTTTTCTGCCTTAAAAAACTAGAGCGCTCAAGGCTAACTCTTTTAAATCAACAGCTCCTGCTGACTGTTAAACACCCTTAGCTGCCCAGTAATAGGGTCTTGGAATGAGACCTCCTTGGCCAATAACTGTAGAGGCTTAGAAAAGTCCAAGTCATATTCTTGATACGGAGTAAGAATTGGATAGATTTGATCGTTTTTAATTGGAACACCTAAGGAGTTTAGGTGACACCGTAGCTGATGCTTTTTGCCGCTGCCAGGCGTTAGTCGATATCTTGCGAACGGTTCCTTGACCTCCAGAATCTCAATCAAGGTATCTGAATTTGGCTCACCCTGCACTTCATGCATCTGCAAGAAATGCTCAGATTCCTCCAGGCGACTTTGATAAGTCATCGGAAGCTTTTGTTGGAGTTCATTTGAGTACGGCGCAATAGCCTCATACACCTTCTTCACCGCTCTATCTCTGAATAGGTTTTGATATTGGGCACGCTCATTTGGATTTACCGAAAAGATGACTAAGCCAGCGGTATCTCGATCAATGCGATGAATGGGGCTTAGCGTTTGAATGCCTGTAGTTTTCTTGAGGCGATTGAGCAAAGTTTGATGCAAATAAAGACCGCTCGGTGTTACCGGTAAAAAGTGGGGTTTATCAGCAACCAGAATATGCTCATCTTGATAGAGAATTTTCTCTTCAAATGGAATTTCTGGCTCGCGCTCTAACCTTCTGAAATAGACTAAATGCGTATTAGGGAGGTATTGATCATTGGCTTCTAAAGTATTGCCCTCTTGATCAAGAATCAGACCCTCATTGAAACGAGATACCCACTCGCCTTCTGCAATATGAGGAAATTGTTTTAGAAAAAAGGAGAGTAAATTCGAGTGAGCTTGATCAGCGGGTAGATATACCCGCGATGCCGATACCCCTTCTGAATTAACCTTCATAAAGCTCCACTGAAAAATACCCTTAGGAGCTTAGTTTAAATTAATCTCAAATAGCTTTGAAATAGCGATCTTTTATCCACAGAGCAACTGCAACCAAGCCAATCATAATCGGCACCTCAACAAGAGGGCCAATCACCGCTGCAAATGCCGCACCAGAATTAATGCCAAATACAGCTATGGCAACTGCAATGGCAAGCTCAAAGTTATTGCTCGAAGCAGTGAAAGACAAAGTACAACAGCGTTTGTAATCCATACCCATCTTGGTTGTTATGACAAAGGTAATCACAAACATTACGCCAAAGTAAATGAGCAATGGGATAGAAATAGTCAATACATCGCCTGGGAGCTGCAATATCAATTTACCCTTCAAGCTGAACATCACCACGATTGTGAATAACAAGGCAATTAAAGTAATCTTCCCAATTTTTGGCACAAAGTATTCGTGATACCACTCTTTAGAAACAAATTTAAGTGCGATATATCTAGTGAGCAAGCCAGCAATACAAGGGATGCCCAAATAGATAAAGACAGTTTTGGCAATTTCTGCAATCGTAATGCTGACGTTAGAGCCAGCTAAACCAAAGAATGGCGGCAATACTGTTAAGAAGAAATAGGCATACAGACTAAAGAACAGAACTTGAAAAATGGCATTGAATGCGACTAAGCCAGCTGCATATTCTGTAGAGCCTTTAGCGATGTCATTCCAAACAATGACCATGGCAATGCATGGTGCAATACCTATCAAGATCAGACCGGCCATGTACTCTGGTTGATCAGGAACAAAGGTAATCGCCAGAATAAACATGAATGCCGGCGCAATGATCCAGTTCATCAAGAAGGCAATGGCAAAGATCTTCTTATCTCTAAAGACGTCCGGCAAGTCTTCGTAACGGACCTTTGCAAATGGTGGATACATCATCAAAATCAAGCCAATCGCAATAGGGTAATTAGTACTGCCTACTTGGAATGAATTGATGAAGCCCTCTACTCCAGGAAAAAAGTATCCCAAGCCAATACCCAGCGCCATCGCGGCAAAGATCCAAACCGTTAAGTATCGATCTAGAAAAGACAGTTTTTTGGTTAGTGAAGTCATGATGCCGCTTATATTTGAGTGTGAATGTTTTTAAGACTCATGGAGTCCAATTTATCTAATGGCATTGCAGCCAAGATATCGATGCGCTTTTTGAGGCCATTCATCACCTCATTAAATGCAGCCCTCTTTTCTATATCTGTACCCTGAACTCGGGATGGGTCTGGAAAGCCCCAGTGTGCAGTTACTGGATTACCCGGCCAGAATGGGCACACCTCACCTGCAGCGTTATCGCAAACAGTAACGATGAAGTCCATCTTAGGTGCATTGGGCTCGCCAAAAACGTCCCAGCTTTTGGATTTGAGTAAGGCGCGGTCCATACCAAGCTCTACAGCGATATTTGCCGCAATCGGATTGACACTGGTTCCAGGTGTAGAGCCTGCTGAGAAACCTCGCAACTTGCCACTCGGATGAGTAGACGCTAAGGCCTCACCCAAAATTGAGCGCGCTGAATTATGAGTGCAAAGAAAAAGAATGTTGTATTGCTTCATATCGATTTAGACCTTTTAACTACTTTGACAGTGCTGCAATCTTGCCCACCACAACAGTTTTCTAATAAAAATTCACTAAGACTTTGCACAAGCTTGGCATTCGGGCGATAAATTAAATTCCTGCCCTGCCTCTCAACTATTAAGAGATCCGCATGCACTAGCTCCTTGAGATGAAAACTCAAAGTAGCGTTCGGAATACCCAACTTCTCAATAATTTGACTGGGCGTTAGGCCAACATCCCCTCGCTGCACAATCAAACGGAAGACGTTAAGCCTGGATTCTTGACCTAAAGCTAAAAAAGCTTGGACAGCGTCTGTATTTTTCATATTTCCAATTATATAGAAATATATGACATTAATATTACAGGCCGCTAGGGCCTGTAAATACTTTGATACTTAGTTTGAGCTTGGCTCACTCTTTACTTTTTGAGCTTGCCAAATGCCGCTGCCATCGCATTATTGATGGGTGGCGCCTGCCTTCTATCCTCTTGGAGTTTTCTAGGCTCGGCTGATCTAGGGCGATTTGGGGCTCTTTGTTCAGGCTTAGCACCTGCCTTAGAACTCTCTCTTGGCGCTTCATCAGATAGGCGCATTGTTAAAGCAATGCGTTTGCGCTTTTCATCCACCTCAAGCACTTTGACCTTCACTACCTGCCCTGCTTTAACAACACTATGCGGATCTTTAACAAAGGTATTGGATAACGCAGAAATGTGCACCAAGCCATCTTGATGAACACCAATGTCAACAAAGGCGCCAAAGGCCGCTACGTTGG
Organism: Polynucleobacter sp. MWH-Jannik1A5; assembly: GCF_018881795.1. GTDB lineage: Bacteria > Pseudomonadota > Gammaproteobacteria > Burkholderiales > Burkholderiaceae > Polynucleobacter. Next base: position 61,695 of record NZ_JACVPQ010000001.1, read on the forward strand.
TAACAACACCTTCCAGAATCATGTCTGCCTTCAGATCGCTAATCTTTTCTACGCCATCTTTAAAAGTTGCAGTAGTAAATTCAGGACGCGGATCGCGACCTGGCTTTTCTAATTCCTTAATAATGTCGGTTACTGTCGGCACTCCAAACTGACCATCGGCATACTTTTCCGGTGAGAGTGATTTAAGGAGACTGGAATCACCAATCACTTCCTTTACACCCTTCTTGATATCTTTCAGAATCTTTTCAACCAGTGGATAGGACTCTGGATGGACTGCTGAGGCATCTAACGGATCATCACCATTCATGATGCGCAAGAAACCTGCAGCCTGCTCATAGGTTTTATCTCCAAGGCGTGGAACACTCTTGAGGTCTGCTCTGGATTTAAATGCGCCTTTGCTATCGCGATAGGCCACAATGCCTTCAGCCACAGTAGAGCTCAACCCTGAAACCCTTGCCAGCAATGGTGCAGAGGCTGTGTTCACATCAACACCGACCGCGTTCACGCAATCCTCCACAACAGCAACCAATGATTTGGCCAATTGGGTTTGCATCACATCATGCTGATACTGACCAACGCCAATCGATTTCGGATCGATCTTGACCAATTCTGCAAGTGGGTCTTGTAAGCGTCGAGCAATAGATACCGCACCACGCAATGAAACATCCATACCTGGTAATTCTTTTGAAGCGTACTCTGATGCCGAATAAACAGATGCACCTGCTTCAGACACAACAATCTTGGTCAGCTTTAACTCAGGCTTTGCCTTAATGAGCTCTTGAGCCAATTTATCGGTCTCGCGCGATGCCGTGCCATTACCAATAGAGATTAAAGTCGCATTGTGTTTCTCAGCCAATTTTGCCAAGGTATGCAATGAACCTGCCCAATCATTCTTAGGTTGGTGAGGGTAAATCACATCCGTATCAACCACTTTGCCTGTAGCATCAACGACTGCCACCTTCACACCAGTACGCATGCCAGGATCTAGACCAATAGTTACTCTAGGACCAGCTGGAGCGGCCAAGAGCAGGTCTTTGAGGTTACGGGCAAATACATTGATTGCCTCAGTCTCTGAGCGTTCACGCAAGGCAGTCATGAGTTCAGACTCTAGATGCAATGAGCACTTGATCCGCCAAGTCCAGCGCACGGTATCTGCTAACCATGCATCAGCTGAACGGCCATCATTTTTAATCTTGAAGTGATTAGCAATACGATTCTCACAAGGATTGTGAGATGAGTCCCACTTTGGCTTCTCTTCTTCGGAGTCTAGGCGCAAGTTCACCATCAACATTTGCTCACGGCGTCCTCTAAATAAAGCCAAAGCGCGATGAGAAGGAATGGCTTTAATGGGTTCAGAGTAATCAAAGTAGTCTGCAAACTTTTCACCCTCTTGCTCTTTACCAGCAATCACTTTGGACTCTACTACTCCGTGATCTTGCAAATACTCTCTAAGGGATTGAACTAGCGTGGCGTCTTCAGCAAAACGCTCCATCAAAATTTGACGGGCGCCTTCGAGAGCGGCCTTGGTATCCGGTACGCCAGGGTTACTGGTTCCATCTATGTCAAATGCTTCTTTAATGTATTTAGCAGCTTCTGTTTCAGGATCTAAATCAGGGTTAGCGAGCAAATCATTCGCTAGCGGCTCCAAGCCAGCCTCCAAAGCAATCTGCGCCTTAGTTCTGCGCTTTGGCTTGTAAGGGAGATACAGATCCTCTAAACGCGTCTTATCTTCTGCCAGCATGATGGCTTTGAGTAACTCTGGCGTCATCTTGCCCTGCTCTTCAATTGAGGCAACGATCGTTTTGCGGCGATCTTCCAATTCTCTAAGGTAACTCAGACGCTCTTCTAATAAGCGCAGCTGTGCATCATCTAGGCCACCAGTTGCTTCTTTGCGATACCGAGCGATAAAGGGCACAGTTGCACCCTCGTCCATCAAAGCGATGGCAGCGGCTACTTGGGCGGGTTTAGCGGAAAGTTCTTGGGCAAGACGTTGTTCGATTGATGGCAGCATTTATTTTATTTTCTGACTTTGATGCGTTTCTATTTTTGGAATATTAGTACTGATTGAAGAACAAAAGCCACCCGGAGGTGACTTTTGTTGTGTAGCTAAGCTAGCTTATTCGCGTGAGGCTTTTTTACGCTCATGCTCCTTGAGGTAGCGCTTACGAATACGAATACTCTTCGGCGTTACCTCAACCAACTCATCATCATCAATAAATTCAACTGCGTATTCCAGGTTCATGGCGATTGGAGTCACCAAGCGAACCGCTTCGTCGGTACCGGATGCACGAACGTTGGTTAACTGCTTACCCTTAATCGGGTTCACAACCAAGTCGTTATCACGACTATGAATACCAATGACCATACCTTCATACAAAGGATCGCCAGGGCTTACGAACATACGACCGCGGTCTTGTAACTTCCACAATGCGTAGGCAACTGCTTCACCATCATCTTGGCTAATCAATACGCCGTTATGACGCTCACCCAAGATGCCGTCTTTAGCTGGTGCATATGAATCAAATGTATGACTCATCAAACCGTTACCACGAGTCATGGTCATGAAATCGCCTTGGAAGCCAATCAAACCACGGGCTGGAATGCGGTACTCAAGACGTGTACGACCTTTACCGTCGCTCACCATGTCGAGCAATTCACCCTTACGCTTGCCCAAGTCTTCCATCACGGCGCCTTGAGTTGTATCTTCAACGTCAACCGTTAAGTTCTCGTACGGCTCCATCTTCACGCCATCTTCCTCGTGGAACACAACGCGTGGACGAGAAACTGCTAATTCATAACCTTCACGACGCATTGTTTCTACCAAAATAGTGAGATGCAATTCGCCACGACCAGACACTTCAAATACGGTGTCATCATCAGTTTCTTTAACGCGCAAAGCCATGTTTGACTTCAATTCGCGGTCAAGACGTTCACGAATCTGGCGGCTAGTAACGAACTTGCCTTCACGACCAGCCAATGGGCTAGTGTTCACCATGAAGTTCATGGTCAATGTTGGTTCGTCAATCTTGAGCATTGGTAATGCTTCTGGAACGTCTGGCGCGCAGATTGTTGTTCCGATAGCCAAATCTTCAATACCGTTTACCAATACGATGTCACCTGCTTGCGCTTCGTCAACGATTTCACGCTCTAGGCCACGGAATTTCAATACCTGGTTAATACGGCCTTTGCGTTGAACGCCATCAGGACCGTCCATAAACACAACGTCCATCAATGGCTTAACAGTTCCGCGATTAACACGGCCTACACCGATCTTACCAACGTAAGTACTGTATTCAATCGAGGTAATCTGCAACTGCAAAGGACCTTCTGGATTGTCATCACGCACTGGCACGTGCTTTAACACTGTGTCAAACAATGGGCGCATATCGCCTTCGCGAACATCATCAGTCAAACCAGCATAGCCATTCAAGCCTGAAGCGTAAACAACTGGGAAGTCTAACTGCTCTTCAGTAGCGCCTAATTTGTCAAACAACTCAAAAGTTGCATTGATAACGTAATCAGTACGGGCACCTGGGCGGTCAACTTTATTAATCACAACAATTGGCTTCAAACCCAAAGCCAAGGCTTTCTTGGTTACGAAACGGGTTTGTGGCATTGGGCCTTCAACCGCATCAACCAAGAGCAATACACCGTCAACCATAGAGAGTACACGCTCTACTTCACCACCGAAGTCTGCGTGTCCTGGGGTATCAACGATGTTGATATGTGTGCCGTCATACTCAACCGCACAGTTCTTGGACAAAATAGTAATGCCACGCTCTTTTTCCAAGTCGTTTGAGTCCATGACACGTTCGGTCATTTTTTCATTGGAGCGGAATGTGCCAGATTGGCGCAAGAGTTGGTCAACCAAAGTAGTTTTACCGTGGTCAACGTGGGCGATGATGGCGATGTTACGAAGTGCGCGTTTAGTCATGTGAAGCTTCTAAAGTTAAAGATAAGTAAAAAGGTTATAAATAATGATTGTTTAATGTGCCTGCGAAATCAAACGTTTCGGATGTAAAACTCCAGAGCGCCAATCAGCAGTACCAATAAAGTTATGGGGAGCAGCGGTTGCACGATAGATGCGAACCAATGCCTCGATAGAAGGTAAATTGAGCGGGACACGTTGCCCCATCTCCAGACGCTTAGCTTGTTGCTCATCTACTGTGAGGTGTGGCAAGGTTTGCAAGAGCGCATCTACTGGCAATATATAGTCAGCAGTGTTTTGTAAGCCGCTTTGGATTGATTCAATCGTAAAAGACTGTTCGAGAGTTAAGTGCCCTACTTCAGTACGACGCAATCCTACCAAATGAGCACCACAGCCCAATACATTGCCAATATCTTCAGCCAAAACACGAATATAGGTGCCCTTGCTGCAGCTCACTTCCAATGTAGCTTCTGGCCAGTTGATATTCGTCCAGCGAATGGAGTGAATCACGATGTCACGTGGTGCACGCTCTAGCTCTACACCTGCACGGGCATATTCATACAAAGGCTTACCATCGCGCTTGAGCGCTGAATACATTGGCGGCACTTGAGAAATGGCACCAGTAAATTTAGGCAGCAGCGCATCTAAGGCTGCTTTCATTTCTGCATCACTTGCGAATACTGGTAAAGGCAATTCTTCAATGATTTGACCTTCTGCATCACCTGTATCAGTGCGTGAACCAAATTTCACCTGTGCGATATAAGTTTTGTCAGCTTCGAGCAAGTCTTGTGAATACTTAGTAGCCTCACCCAAGCAGATCGGCAATAGGCCGGTAGCCATTGGATCTAAAGTACCAGTATGACCAGCTTTATCCGCGTTGAAAGCACGCTTGACCGCAGTCACTGCACCTTGTGAACTCATTCCAGCGGGTTTATCTAGCAGCACTACGCCGTCGATTCTGATAGCCATGAATTACTTTGTTTCGTCTTTATGATCGCTCTCTACAGCTTGGTCGATCAGTCGAGACATTTCTATGCCATGCTCTACTGAGCTGTCATATTGAAAATGCAATGTAGGCACTGTATGAATGTGCAAACGTTTAAACAGCAATGAATGCAAGTAGCCTGCTTTTTCCTGAAGCGCCTTTAAAGCATGCTCAGGCTCTGCGCCCAACACAGTGAAAAACACTTTGGCCTGCGCTAAGTCAGGTGTGAGCTCAATACTTTGTAAAGTAATCAAACCCAAGCTTGGGCTGCGCAATTCACGGGGAATGAGCTCGGCCAGGTCTCGCTGAATTTGATCGGCGAGACGCTGGTTACGATGCGGGCTAGTCTTGTGCATATTGCTTAGAGTGAACGTGCAACTTCAGTTACTTCAAACACCTCAAGCTGATCGCCTTCTTTGATGTCGTTGTAGCCTTTTAATGACAAGCCACACTCAACACCGGCACGAACTTCTTTTGCGTCATCTTTGAAGCGCTTAAGTGAATCCAATTCACCAGTCCAAACAACTACGTTGTCACGTAAGAGACGAACGCTAGAAGTACGTTTAACAATACCATCAACAACCAAGCAACCGGCAATTGCGCCAACTTTAGATACCAAGAAGACTTGACGAATCTCAACGAGACCAGTGATTTCTTCTTTCTTATCTGGAGTCAACATACCGCTCAGAGCTAACTTCACTTCGTCAACTGCGTCATAAATGATGTTGTGATAACGAATATCTACACCATTGTTTTCAGCCAACTTACGTGCTGCTGCATCTGCGCGTGAGTTAAAGCCAATAACAACCGCCTTAGAGGCAACCGCTAAGTTCACGTCAGTTTCAGTAATGCCACCCACAGCAGCGTGAACGATTTGCACCTTCACCTCTGGTGTCGAGAGCTTCATCAATGACTGAGCTAAAGCTTCTTGTGAGCCTTGCACGTCTGCCTTGATGATGAGTGGCAACAACTTAGCTTCAATTGCGCCTTCTTCCATGTTTTCCATCATGGTTTCAAGCTTGAATGCCTGCTGTTTAGCCAACTTCACATCGCGGAACTTGCCTTGACGGAACAATGCAATCTCACGAGCCTTACGCTCGTCTGGAACTACTTGCACTGATTCGCCTGCCGCAGGAACTTCTGCCAAACCTTGAATCTCAACAGGAATAGACGGTCCAGCTTCATTACATGGCTTGCCGTTCTCATCCATCATGGCGCGAACGCGACCAAATGTAGAGCCAGCCAACAACATATCGCCACGCTTGAGCGTACCGGATTGAACGAGCACAGTTGCAACTGGACCCTTACCTTTATCCAAGCGTGCTTCAATGACCAAACCTTGAGCTGGTGAATCTTTAGGCGCTTTGAGCTCCAGAATTTCTGCTTGCAAGAGAACGTTCTCTAATAAAGCATCAATACCTTCACCTGTTTTAGCGGACACTGGAATAAATGGCACATCGCCACCATATTCCTCAGGAACAACCTGCTCTGCAACCAACTCGGTTTTAACGCGCTCAGAATTCGCTTCAGGTTTATCGATCTTATTAATTGCAACTACCAAAGGTACGCCACCCGCTACTGCATGGTGGATCGCTTCTTTGGTTTGCGGCATTACACCGTCATCAGCTGCCACCACCAAGATCACGATATCGGTTGCTTTAGCACCGCGAGCACGCATGGCCGTAAAGGCTTCGTGACCCGGAGTATCCAAGAACGTAATCATGCCGCGTGGAGTTTCAACGTGGTACGCACCAATGTGCTGGGTAATACCACCAGCTTCACCAGTAGCCACTTTTGCTGCACGAATCTTATCGAGCAAAGAAGTTTTACCGTGGTCAACGTGACCCATCACAGTGACAACTGGTGGACGTGGCAACAACTCTGCGTCATGACCATCGGTGCCAAGATCTAAATCAGGATCATCCAATTTAGCTGCATGGGCTTTATGACCCATTTCTTCAACAATGATCATTGCAGTATCTTGATCAAGCACTTGGTTGATGGTGACCATTTGGCCCATACCCATCAACAACTTAATCACTTCTGCACTCTTCACTGCCATTGCATGAGCTAACTCAGCAACAGTAATCGTTTCTGGCACATGAACATCACGCACCACTGGTTCAGTTGGAACCTGGAAGTTTGTGTCAACGTTCGCTTCAGCAATTTGACGTTGCTTCTTGCGGCCACCGCCCGAACGCCAACCACCAACACCACCAGATGAATCTCCGCGAGTCTTTAAGCCACCAGGTTTCTTGGCGCCTTCTTCTTGCCAAGTAGATGATGTTTCAGAAGATTTAATAGTCTTGCCGCCAACTTTGGCAACAGCCTTCTTCTTATCATCAGCACCTTCAGCTTTTGCAGGCTTATGCAAAGTACCTTTTTTCGCTTCTTCAGCAGCGATTTCACTCGGGGCCTTTAGAACACGAGCTGGAGCACTCATCATGTCGCGAATTGCTAAAGCTTCTGCCTCGGCAGCTGCACGACGTACACGAATATCTGCCAGTTCTTTTTCTTTGCTTGCCGCTAAATCTTTAGCTGCTTTATCTGCTTTTGCTTTTTTCTCTGCAGCTGCCGCAGCTGCTGCTGGGGCTTCATCTATTGAAGCGGCTTCTTCTTTTGCTACAGGAGCAGCCACTTCTTTTTGACGCGCCTCTTCAGCTGCCTTCATTTCTGCTTCTTGACGAGCCAGTAACTCAGCTTGACGAGTTGCCTCGGCTGCACGTTTTTCTAATTCTTCTTCAGAAATAACTGGTTTAGCAGGCGCAGCTTTAGCTGCCGCTTTCGCTGGAGCTTCTTCTGCTGCTAGCTCAGGAGCTTTGTCACCCGCCTTAACGAGCACGCGCTTTTTACGCACTTCCACTTGCACAGTACGAGTACGTCCAGCAGAGTCTGCTTGACGAATCTCTGAGCTTTCGCGCTTGATTAAAGTAATCTTTTTGCGCGCGCCTGTGTCAGCGCTACCATGCGCTTTTTGCAAGTGCTCGAGCAGGACAGTTTTGTCCTTCTCGGTAATGCTGTCGTCCTCAGAACCTTTTTCGATACCGGCCGCCTTCAACTGCTCCAAGAGGTCTGGCGCGGTACGTTTTAATTCTTTAGCGAGTACTTTTACTGTTGTTGCCATGCACTACTTCCTCTCATGAAGTAAACCAATGTTCGCGCGCTTTCATGATGAGCGTTTTCGCAGTTTCTTCGTCAATTTGTGTCGCCTCAACTAGCTCATCAACAGCCAGTTCAGCAAGGTCGTCACGGGTATGTACTTGATTGTCAGCAAGCTTCGCAATCAACTCTGTGGTCATTCCCTCTAAGGAACGCAAGTCTTGTGAAACTTCGCCAATACGCTCTTCTTTTGCCAACTCCATCGTTAACAAGGAATCACGAGCACGAGTACGCAACTCATTCACAGTGTCTTCGTCGAATGAATCGATTTCTAACATTTCAGACAATGGCACGTAAGCCACTTCTTCTAATGTGTTGAAGCCTTCTTCAATCAAGATATCAGCTACTTCTTGATCTACGTCTAACTTGTCCATAAACAATTGGCGTACGGAAGAAGCTTCTTTTTCAGTTTTCTCAGCAGACTCTTCAGGAGTCATGATGTTGATCTGCCAACCAGTCAAATCGCTCGCCAAACGAACGTTTTGTCCGCTGCGGCCAATCGCGATTGCCAAGTTCTCTTCATCAACCACTACGTCCATGGCGTGACGCTCTTCGTCAACCACGATAGAAGAAACTTGGGCTGGAGCCAAAGCACCAATCACGAACTGCGCTGGGTCTTCAGACCACAACACGATATCGACTGCTTCGCCAGCCACTTCATTACGCACCGCAGTAACGCGTGTGCCACGAACACCAACACAAGTACCGATTGGGTCGATACGCTTGTCATAAGTAATGACGGCAATCTTTGCGCGGATACCAGGATCACGGGCAGCGCCTTTGATCTCTAACAAGCCCTGCTCCATCTCTGGAACTTCGTTCTCAAACAACTTGATCAAGAAATCTGGACAAGTACGTGAGAGTTCAATTTGTGGGCCACGAGCTTCACGATCCACTTTAAGGATATAAGCACGTACACGGTCACCAGAACGTAAGTTCTCTTTTGGAATCATTTGATCGCGACGCAGCAACGCTTCGACACGACCAGATTCAATAATGAGGCCATTCTTGTCGGCACGCTTCACGGTACCGGTCATGACTTTCTCGCCACGCTCAAGGTAGTCATTCAAAATTTGCTCGCGCTCAGCATCACGAATGCGTTGCAAGATCACTTGCTTAGCAGCTTGCGCGCCGATACGACCGAAGGCTAAAGATTCGATTTGCTCTTCGATATAGTCGCCAACTTCCATGTCAGCAAGTTGCTCTTGAGCTTCAAATTGCAGAATCTCTTTATCAGGCTCTTGTAAACCAGCTTCGTTCGGAACAACCAACCAACGACGGAAGGTTTCGTATTCACCAGTTTCGCGATCAATCGAAACGCGGATATCCACGTCTTCTGTGGCATAACGCTTCTTAGTTGCAGAGGCCAAAGCCATCTCCAACGCCTCGAATACGATAGCTTGATCAACGTTCTTTTCACGCGCTAGCGCGTCTGCCAACATGAGAACTTCTCGGCTCATGACTTTCTTCCTTTGAAATCAATAACAGGGACCAACCGAGTCTTATCGACCTCGGCTAAAGAGAACTCCAATTGAGAAGGCTGACCATCAGCACCCTCAAATACCAAACCAAACTTTGCATCCGGTGAATTCAATTCACCACTCAGCAAACCTTGCAACTCACCACGAAAATTCTTGCGATTGCCAACAGCAACACGCAACTTCAAATCCACTTGCATTCCAGTGAAGCGCTCATAATCAGCAGCACTTTTCACTGGACGATCCAATCCTGGAGACGAAATCTCCAAACGCTCATACGGAATGTTTTCAACTGGCAAGGTGTAGCTCAACTGATGGCTTACCTTTTCGCAATCTAATACCGTAATCAAGCGCTCGTAATCTGGGTTTTCAATCGTGACGCGCAGCAAACCTCCGGCTTCACGCTCAATCTCAACTAGCGTGTAACCTAAGTTTTCCAGCTCTGCAGAAATAACCTGCTGATCCTTCACGACACCCCTTCATACCAAAATGGCAAAAAAAAATGGGCTTCAAAGCCCATATTCTCGAAATTCAGAACAGGCCGACTTACGTTGATCGCAACATCAGTCGGTAACTACTAAAAACAGCAGAATTCTGCTGTAAGTCCAAAATTATAGCCTATTTGGCAGAAAACCGATACAAATCAGAAGCTTTCGCCCGGATTTCGCGGTTTTCTTGGTCCCTTATTGAAGGGTTTGCGCCCTTTTGGTGCGCTACGTTTAGGCCCATTTCCAGGGGTTTGTGGGTTACCAGTCACAAAAGCGGACTGGCCATGGTGAACTTTGCCGCCTTTACTACGGTTTTGGCCTTGGCCGCCGCCTTGCCCACCCTGAGCATTGCGACCGCCTTGACCACCTTGACCAGGTCTACCGCCTTGGGTGCGTCCACGGAAAGGCCCGCGCCCTTCTCCAGAACCTCCGCCGCCGCCAGGTTTGCCGCCTCTGCCCTGATGCGTTAAGCCGTTATGGCCGCTAGCAAGGGTTAAGGCATCGCGTGAACCCCAGTAAGAAACGGAGGTTTGCATTGGGTCTGGCTGGAAATCCTCCCCCAGAGGGCGACGATCACGGTTATTTGGATTGGGGTTGCGGCCCTTGTCTTGTGGCTGCGGCATTTTTAAGCCTGCAGACTTCATCAAGTTGTAGATGCCACCGGCCTCAATCTCCTCCCATTTGCCACGACGTAAGCGTGGGGGCAATAAGAAAATGCCGTAACGAGTTCGGATTAGGCGAGATACCGTATGACCCACTGCTTCAAACATGCGCCGTACTTCGCGATTACGGCCTTCACTTAATGCAACGTGGTACCAACGATTTGCGCCTTCACCGCCGCCCATTGCTAGGCGTAAGAATTTTGCTTGGCCATCATCAAGCGTAATACCGCTCTTTAATAGCGCTGTGTTTTCTTGACTCAAATCACCCAAAATACGAACAGCGTATTCACGCTCAACACCGTATCGCGGATGCATCAAACGATTTGCTAATTCACCAGAAGTGGTAAACAACAACAGTCCTTCAGTATTGAAGTCCAAGCGACCTACCGCAATCCAACGTCCTTGACGTGGCTTTGGTAATCGGTCAAACACAGTCGGACGACCTTCAGGATCAGATTGACTAACGATCTCGCCTGCAGGCTTGTGATACATGATCACGCGTGGCGGCTTAGTCTGAATCTTGCGATGTACTGGCTTACCATTAATGCGCACTTGATCTGTTGGTCCAATACGTTGACCAATATGAGCTGGCAATCCGTTTACAGATACGCGCCCTTGAATAATCAAGTCTTCCATATCGCGACGTGAACCCATGCCAACGTCAGCTAAAACCTTATGCAACTTAACGGTATCTTCATCATCAGCGTCGTCATCTAAACCATCGAGGTCTGACCATACTTCATCACGCAAACTGAGTGGTAAATCATCGACGTTCGCAAATTGCAAACTGCTGACTTCATCTTCCGTTGGCGCATCTGGATCTTCATCTTCACGCGAACGTTGTGCGCGTTGTGCGCGGCGCTCAGCACCAGTTTGATGAGAGATCTCACTCTCATTTACACCATCAGGATTTTTAACCTCTTGAACTTCAGGAGCATCCAAGGCTGCATCAAACTCACCGGATACCACTGAAGCAAACAATGCTTCGCTTTCAGCGGGGTTCGGTGCTAACTTTGATAATTGGTTATTGCCTTGATGATTGCCGCCCTCACGTGGGCCATTTGCTTCGCCACCTTCGCGACGTGGCCGGTCTTTATTGAATGGGCGCTTCTTATTAAACGGGTGCTTGCCTGAACCCTGGCGGCGTGGGCGACGCTCTCCACGTTCACCGCGCTCCCCACCCTCAGTCTTCTGACCATCAGGGTTAGATGGTGCAGCATCTGAATTTGAAGGGTTTGCCGATGGGTTTACTACCGGGGATGAATCGTTTTCGTTGGAGCTTGTCATTAATCGTTATTTTGTTTCGTCTGATTTGTCTTCAGACTCAGGGATATCTTCTTCAGTAATTTCTTCGGTCACTTCGATGACTGTTTCTTCTACAGTGATTTCTGTGATCTCTTCTGTCTCGTTCACTTCTTGTGCATCCGTATCAATGATGACTGTTTCTACGGTTGCAGATGGATCAAATTCCATCACTGCTTGACCTAATTGTTCTGCGGCAGCCATTGGCGCTGCATCTTCCAAAATCGGCAAGCTTTGCAGATTCGTCAAACTCAGGTCATCCAAGAATTGCTTGGTAGTTGCGTACAAACCAGGACGTCCAATTGTTTCTTTATGTCCAATCACCTCTACCCAACCACGATCCTCTAACTGCTTCATCACGTTACTACTCACTGCCACACCGCGAATCTCTTCTATCTCACCACGAGTAACCGGCTGACGGTAAGCGATGATCGCCAATGTCTCCATCACTGCGCGCGAATACTTTGGCGGCTTCTCTGGAGTCAGGCGGTCAAGATACTCACGCATCGAAAGACGGCTCTGAAAACGCCATCCAGTTGCAATGTGCACCAATTCCATACCCTTGTCGTCCCAGGCTCGTTGCAGCTCGACCAATGCTTCATCGATATCTGCCGTAATGATGTCTTCTACAAACAAGCGAGACAAATCAGCAACGGTGAGTGGCTCCTGCGCACATAGGAGGGCTGTTTCAATTACGCGCTTATTGTGATCGTCCATAAAATTCGGGCTACCAGGAATCATCCTGATGAGGCTTTAAAAATGTATTTAGTAATGGGTTTTGGTGTTCTCTAGCGACTACGGACAATCCATCTCATCAGTTCTTATTGGGATATGCCCGCGCTGAAACGAAGTCCTTTTCGTTCACCTTGCGCCCATTATAAGGTAGGCTCAATACAATAGCCACATGCATAAGAAATACACCAAACCCCCTTTTTCGACATCTGATGCCCCTATCTATATGGAGCGTCGCAAGCTCCTGAGCCTTGGGATTGGTGTGGGCACTATTCTTGGGGGCGCGGGCTTGAGCTCCTGCAGTCTTATGAGTAGCAAAAAACCGGTTGTTGGCTTAGTTTTGGGGGCCGGAGCAGCCAGAGGCTTCGCTCACGTAGGTGTTATTAAGGCTTTAGAAGCCCAAGGCATTAGACCCGACATTGTTGTTGGCAGCAGTGCTGGTAGCGTGATTGCTACCTTATTGGCCTCAGGGGCGACTGGCAATGAACTCAATCGCTTGGCTCTCAACCTAGATGAGGCCACTATTGCTGACTGGGGACTGCCTTTTGCCGGTCGTTTTGGTGGACTCATTAAAGGGGATGCCCTGCAAAACATGGTGAACCGAGAAGTACAAAACAAATCCATTGAACAAATGCGCATACCCCTGGGCATTGTTGCTACCGAATTGCAGTCAGGCAAAGGTGTTTTATTCAGAACGGGCAACACCGGTTTAGCAGTGCGCGCCTCTTGCAGCGTACCTGGTGTTTTTCAGCCAGCAGTGATTAGCGGCAAAGAATATGTAGATGGTGGTTTAGTGGCGCCAGTACCAGTCAGCTATGCAAGACAAATGGGTGCCACCCTAGTCATTGCAGTCAATATTTCTTCTGAACCGGTTCATCAAGATGCCAGCGGAACCTTAGGCGTCTTACAGCAAACTATTTCTATCATGCAACGAAGTATTAATCAGTACGAATTAAAAAGTGCCGACATTATTATTCAGCCTCAACTAAAACAAATGAGTAGTGGCGACTTCAAGTCCAGAAATGCCGCTATTTTGGCCGGCGAAGTTGCAGCGCAAGAACAAATGGCGCTGATTAAAGAAAAGCTGAAAGGCTGATATCTATTGGGCCTGTAGCCCTACAGCCCTAGAGACTGCGTGATTTACGCTTGAGATTTTTGACTTCGTTGAGAAGTTCTTGACGCTCTGAATCATTAAGATTATCGCTACCATCTAAACGGCGCGCACCATCAAAACGCTTATCCCAGTAGAGACTGCCGAGATCATCCACTCTGACATTCGTACCTTTAGAAGGTGAGTGAATAAATTTGTTATCGCCCACGTAAATGCCAACGTGAGAAAAAGTTAAACGCATGGTGTTGAAGAATACGAGGTCGCCTGGTTGCAATTCTTCACGAGTAATCGGCTTACCAACGCGACTCATCTGAGTCGATTTGCGTGGCAATAAAAATCCAAGTTTGTCTTTGAAGACATAACCAACAAAACTGCTGCCATCCAAACCAGATTGTGGCAATTCGGTATCCCAGCGGTAACGCACGCCAATAACTTCCATCGCACGATTAATCAACTCTTCGGATTTGCCGGTAACGGTGTCTGCCAGTCGATCTGAAACACGGGCAATATAAGAACGACCTGCCTGGAACATACTTTCTTTAGGCACAGCCGCATCTGCATTTGCCTCGACCGCAGGGTCTGCCGCATAAGCGGATAGACAAATGAATGCGCCTAGACCGAAACCTAGAAATTTAGAAAGCATTGTTTTTTTCAATGACATCGAATCAGTTTAACAAAGAACCCTTAATTAACCAAGTCTTCAATTTAGTCCCAAGTCCTTGTTTATAAACATGAATTTTCACTAAATGAGGGCAAATGCACCAATTTAGCCCATTTAACGGGGATTTGGGCCCCCGCCCCAAACCCTCTTAAGTCAGCTCTGCGGCCGCAAAAAGCTCTTTGGTATAGGTTTGACGGGGATGCTTGATCAGGGTCTCAGTATCACCAAACTCCACCACTTTCCCGCCTTTGAGAACCATAACCTCGTGAGACATGGCCCTGATAACCGCTAAGTCATGACTAATCATCAGATAGGCCAAGTTGTATTTCTTTTGCAGTTCGGTCAATAAAGCTAGCACCTGCTTCTGAATAGAAACATCCAATGCGGAGGTTGGTTCGTCTAATACCAAAATTTGGGGACGCAAAATTAGTGCACGCGCAATTGCAATGCGTTGGCGTTGACCACCAGAAAACTCATGGGGATAACGCAGTAGGGCTGAGCGGTCTAAGCCTACCTCTTTCAGCATATCCACTACGCGAGTCTCACGTTCTGCTGTCGACAGCTTTGGAAAATGCACATCCAAACCTTCAGAAACAATTTGCAAGACATTCATGCGCGGTGACAGCGATCCAAAAGGATCCTGAAAGATCACTTGCAAGCTGGAGCGCAGCGCCCTTCTCTCGACTGGCTTAAGTTTCTGCCAGTCATTACCAAGAACATCAACTTCGCCAGATACTTCTGCTGCTGAGTCGCCCAGTAATCCGAGCACAGCCATCCCCAAAGTCGTCTTGCCAGAACCAGACTCACCAATCACACCAATGGTTTGACCTTGCTTTAGCGAGAAGCTGACTTTTTTCAAAACCTTATGAGGTGGCGCCTTTTTAAACCAAGATGCTGACTCAGAACTTGGGTAGGCTACTGATAGCTCTTCTGTTTTTAGCAGCACTGGAGCCAATGGCATCAGTGGTGCCAAGTCACGCACAGGCTCGCTGCTTACCAAAGCGCGAGTATATGGATCTTCGGGATGTTCAAACACTTGCTTCGTTAATCCTGACTCCATTAGATTGCCTTGGTTCAGGACGGCCACACGCTGCGCAAAGTGTTTCACTAAATTGAGGTCATGGGTAATTAATAAAATTCCCATACCGCCATCATCCTTAGATTCTTCTTGCAATTCTTTGAGCAAATCCAAAATCTGCAAACGTAAACTCACATCTAATGCTGTTGTTGGTTCATCAGCAATGAGAAGTCGCGGCTTACACGCCAAAGCCATCGCAATCATGGCGCGCTGTCTCTGACCACCAGAGAGCTGGTGGGGGTAAGAATGAAAACGGCGCTCAGGTTCAGGAATGCCTGTCTTGCGCAGTAAATCAACCGCGGCATCCATTGCATCTGCTTTGGAGATCAAGGGCTGATAAATCTGCACCGCTTCAATAATTTGATTGCCTACAGTAAACAATGGGTTCAAAGCCGTCATCGGCTCCTGAAACACCATCGCAATCTCACGACCACGAATCTCTCGAATGTCCTGAATAGACATGGATAGCAAATCGACTTCGCCCTTCCCGTCTTTTCGATTCCAGAGAATCTTTCCAGAAACTTTCGCACCCTCTGGCTCAAGTCTCAGTGGCGCTAGCGCAGTCAGGGTCTTACCAGAACCAGACTCACCAACGAGGGCAACGCGCTCACCTATACCGATTTCTAAATCAAGATGATTAACGGCAAACTTTTCGCGGCGACCCGTTCCAAAAGAAATACACAGATCTTCATAGCGCAACAAACTCATGAGCGACCTCCACTCATCAAGCCGGCTTTACGAGAATCAAATGCGTTACGCAATGCCTCGCCCATAAAGGTCAATAGCAGTAAGGTTGCTACCAATACTACAAAGGTTGATAAGGAGATCCACCAAGCATCGAGATTACTCTTACCTTGAGATAACAGCTCGCCCAAGCTTGGCGTACCCGGAGGCACTCCCAAGCCCAAGAAATCCAAGCTCGTCAAAGAAAGAATGGCTGCACTCATGCGGAATGGCAAAAAGGTAATCACTGGCGTCAAGCTGTTGGGCAATATATGGCGCCACATGATTTGTACATTTGTTAGACCCAAGGCTCTAGCTGCGCGCACATACTCTAGGGCGCGGTTACGGAAGAATTCTGCTCTCACATAATCTGATAAACCCATCCAACCAAAGGCTGCCAACAAAATAATGAGCAAGGAAACGCTGGGGTTGAAGATCGAAGCAAAAATAATGAGCAAGTACAACTCTGGCATAGCCGACCAAATCTCAATCAGTCGCTGAGAAATCAAATCAAACTTACCGCCAAAGAATCCCATCAAGGATCCAGTGATGATGCCCACAGTGACGCCAACAATCGTGAGCGCTAAACCAAAAAGAATAGACAAGCGAAAGCCATAGATCAAACGCGCTAAAACATCGCGCCCACGATCATCTGTACCGAGCCAGTTTTCCCATGATGGTGGCGCCGGGTTAGGCACTTTAGAGAAATAGTTTAGCGTCTCGTAGCTGTAATGAATCGGCGGGTAAATTGCCCAATTACCATTGCTCGTGATGTTGTGACGAATATCTGGATCTAAGAAATCAGTCGGCGTGGCGAAGTCTCCACCAAATACCGTTTCTGGTTGGCTCTTCACGATCGGGAAATAAAAATGACCTTCATAGCGAACCACTAAAGGCTTGTCATTGGCAATCAACTCGGCGCACATCGATAAACCGAAGAGCACCATGAAGATCCACAGGCTGGCGTAGCCCATGCGACTGTTTTTAAAACGTTGCCAACGATTCATGAACCGCCTCCCGCACCAAACTGAATGCGTGGGTCAATGTATACATAGCAAAGATCAGAAATTAACTTTGTAAATAAACCAATTAAGGTGAATAAGTAGAGAGTGCCAAATACAACTGGATAGTCACGGCGCATTACTGACTCGTATGAAAGCAAGCCAAGCCCATCCAAAGAGAACAAGGTTTCTATCAACAAGGAGCCCGTAAAGAAAGCGCCAATAAATGCTGCAGGGAAACCCGTTACCAGCGGCAAGAGCGCATTGCGAAATACATGCTTCCACAGAACTTGTTTTTCTGTAAGTCCTTTTGCGCGTGCAGTCAGAACGTATTGCTTACGAATCTCTTCTAGGAATGAATTCTTGGTCAACATAGTGACTACTGCAAAGCTTCCAAGCACTGATGCGGTAATCGGCAGCACCAAATGCCATAAGTAATCCATTACCTTACCAATGAGGCTGAGATCACTCCAATTATCAGAAGTTAAACCTCTTAACGGGAAGATCTGTAAAAAACTTCCCCCGCCAAAGACCACTAGCAATAAGACGCCCAACACAAATCCCGGAATCGCATAACCCACAAGGATCATGCTGCTAGTGATAGCGTCAAAGCGTGAGCCGTCTCGTACCGCTTTAGCAATACCCAAAGGAATAGAAACTAAATAGGTAATAAAGAAAGTCCATAAACCGATGCTGATCGATACCGGCAATTTAGAAACTACTAAACGCCAAACGCTTTCGTGCTGGTAATAGCTTTGGCCTAAATCGAATCTAGCAAAGCGACCCAACATCATGAAATAACGCTCAAGAGGTGGCTTATCAAAACCATATAAGGCCTTCACCTCTTCAAGGCGTTGCGCATCGACACCTTGACGACCACGATAGGTTGCACCAGAGCCCGATGACTCTGAGCCGCCTGTGGCTGCACTACCTTTACCCTTTAACTCCAATACCATTTGCTCTACTGGACCACCTGGAACAAATTGCACTACGGCAAAGGTAAGAGTTAATACACCCAAGATCGTTGGGATCATCAAGAGCAAACGCTTGAAGATGTAGGCGCGCATTTGACCCTGCATTATTTAGACTCCTCTTTCCACCAATTTTGCATGATCCACAGTTCAGCTGAATAGTACAAAGGTGGCTCTGGGTAGCGCATCTCGTGACGGAAGGCAACGCGATGAGTTGGGTTGTACCACTGAGGAACTACGTAGTAACTATTCCACAAGACACGATCAAGCGCTCTAGTAGCAGTTCTTAACTGCTCACGATTTTGCGCCTTGGTAATTTCATCAATTAAGGCATCGACTACAGGTGATTGCACGCCAATCACGTTATCGGAACCTTTTTCTTTGGCAGCCTGGCTACCAAAGCGATCCCAGAGCTCGTTTCCTGGGTTTTGAGAATCCTGGAAACGTACAGTGGTCATATCAAAGTCATACTCGTTCATCCGCTTTTGATGCAAGGCAAAGTCACTCGTACGAATATCGACCTGCACTCCCAACTTCTCTAAGTTACGAACATAGGCAGAAATCACCCGCAAGAAGAAACCGCCATCTTCCACAATCTCAAACCGAAATGGCTCGCCCTTTTCATTACGCAATGCACCATCGCGATACTGCCATCCCGCATGCATGAGAAGCTCGCGCGCTTTCTTTAAGTTCTGACGCAAACTGCCAGGCGGCTTGGTTGATGGTGCCGCAGGCATTGGACCAAAGACAGCATCTGGAACCCACTGCGGATATTTTGCCTTCAAGGGCTTGAGTAATTTCAATTCAGCTTCAGTTGGTTTACGAGGGCCGTCAAAATTGGCACTTAAGTCGCTATTCGTAAAGTAGCTATTGATGCGACTGTATTGATCAAAAAATATCTGACGATTGAGCCACTCAAAATCTAAGGCATACCCCAATGCTTCGCGAACTCGTGCATCTTTAAATATTGGGCGGCGCACATTCATTGCAAAACCTTGCATCCCAGCACCGTTGTGATTGAGGAATGCCTTTTTCAGCAAAATACCTTTATCAAACTTTGAACCGACATAACCCTTAGCCCAAATCTTGGCGCGATACTCGACTAAAGCATCAAACTCCCCTGCTTTAAAGGCTTCCAACCTGACAGCATCATCGCTGTAGAGCTTGTACAGCACTCGGTCAAAGTTATAAAAACCAACGCGCACGTTGAGTGGCTTACTGAGCTGGTCGGCCCAATAGTTTGGATTCTTTTTATAGACAATCGACTTGCCAGCTTTAAAAGACTCAATCAAATAAGGGCCGCTTGCAATCGGCGCCTCAAACGCAAGCTTCTCAAATGGGATCATCGACCCATCAGGTCGCTTACCCCAGTTACGCGAGAACACTGGAAAGGTACCCGCTAAGATTGGCAACTCTGCATTGTCATTTTTAAAGTCAAAGCGGATGGAGCGTTCAGATAAAACGACTGCTTCTTTAATGTCGGCAAAAGTTGTCTTGTAACGTGGGTGGGCTTTACCACTCATTAAAGTATCAAAGCTATATTTAACGTCAGCTGCTAATACTGGACTGCCATCAGAAAACTTTGCTTCTAAACGAATATGAAACGTTACTGACTTGTGATCTTTGGCCACCTGAATATCGTCAGCCAATAATCCATAAATACTAGATACCTCGTCAGCACTTCCCTCAGCCAAAGACTCAAACATCAAATCAATACCTGGGGCAGTAATGCCACGCAAAGTAAACGGATTGAATTTATCGAAACTGGTTCTTTGCCCCGGATTGGGCAATACCAAGGTTCCACCCCGAGGGGCGTTCGGATTCACGTAATCAAAATGGGCGAATCCATCGGGATACTTGGGTTTACCGTATTGCGCAATGCCCTGTCCTGCCATGGCCGCATTGACACCTAGCCCTACTAGCAGCGCTAGTAGCAGGAAATGGGCAATTTGGCGAATGGGTTTTAGGGTGGGCATATATGCAACAATTGTAGATAGCTAATCATATTTGAAGCAAAGGACACAACATGGGCTTTCTCTCCGGCAAAAAAATCCTCATTACCGGCCTCCTCTCAAACCGCTCTATCGCCTATGGCATTGCCAAGGCTTGCCACCGCGAAGGCGCTGAACTAGCCTTTACCTACGTAGGTGAACGCTTTAAGGACCGCATCGTTGATTTTGCAAAAGAATTCAATACCGACCTGATTTTTGACTGTGATGTGGGCAGCGATGAGCAAATTAGCGCCCTTTTCAAGGATTTGGCTAAATCCTGGCCTCAGTTTGACGGTTTTGTTCATGCTATTGGCTTTGCACCGCGCGAAGCAATTGCCGGCGACTTCTTAGATGGCCTCTCTCGTGAAGGCTTCAAGATTGCCCATGACATTTCAGCATATAGCTTCCCAGCAATGGCAAAAGAGGCTTTACCAATGTTGCGCGATAAATCCTCTTTACTCACCCTGACTTATTTGGGTTCGATGAAGAATGTTCCCAACTACAACACCATGGGTTTAGCTAAAGCTTCTCTTGAAGCTTCCGTGCGCTACCTCGCTGGCTCAGTTGGCCCTAAAGGTATTCGTGCCAACGGTATTTCTGCTGGCCCAATTAAAACTTTGGCGGCATCTGGCATCAAAGGCTTTGGCAAGATTTTGGAAGCGGTTGAACAAACTGCACCACTGCGTCGCAATGTCACCATTGATGATGTAGGAAACACTGCAGCATTCTTGTTGTCTGATTTAGCAAATGGTATTACTGCTGAAATCATTTATGTTGATAACGGCTTTAGCCAAGTAGTTGGCGGAATGGACGAAGTTTGAGTGTTCCACTACGCGAGGCCCTGAAGTTTTGGGCCAAGCTTGGCTTCATTAGTTTTGGTGGGCCGGCAGGACAAATCGCCGTTCTGCACCAAGAGTTAGTTGAAAAGCGTCGCTGGATTTCTGAGCGGCGCTTTTTACATGCGCTGAACTATTGCATGCTCCTTCCCGGGCCTGAGGCTCAACAGCTGGTGACCTATATAGGCTGGCTGATGCACCGCAGCTGGGGCGGCATTCTGGCAGGAACACTCTTTGTGTTGCCTTCTTTATTCATATTGATTGGCCTATCCTGGGTGTATCTCACCTTTGGGCAGGTTCCTTGGATTGCAGCAATCTTTTTTGGTATCAAGCCAGCTGTCACTGCGATAGTCTTGCATGCTGCAGTACGTATTGGTAAACGCACCATTCATAACCAAGCGTTGCAATGGATTGCTTTGGGTTCTTTCTTAGCCATCTTTATTCTCAATCTTGCCTTTCCGATCATCGTGGCGATTGCTGCTGCTATTGGCTATTGGGGTGGCAAAAAATATCCAGAGTATTTTCAACAAAAAAATACTCATGGAAGTAAAGAAACTAGTGGGTATGGCAGTGCGATTATTGATGATCACACCCCAACTCCAGAACATGCGCAATTTAGTTATCAAAAAACAATTCGTCACTCTTTGATTGCTCTGGGTTGTTGGTTGCTACCTATAGGCGCTCTAGTCTTACTCTTCGGCTGGAAAACTTTATATCCACAAATAGCCTGGTTCTTTACTAAAGCTGCCTTTCTGACGTTTGGTGGCGCATATGCAGTCCTCCCCTACGTATATCAGGGTGCTGTTGATCACTTCCATTGGCTCAGCGCTAACCAAATGATTGATGGCTTAGCGCTTGGTGAAACTACGCCGGGCCCACTCATCATGGTGGTCGCTTTTGTTGGTTACCTTGCGGGACATATTCAACACTTGATAGGCGCTAGTAATCCTTTTTGGTTTGGTGTGCTGGGTGCATGCGTTGCCACTTGGTTTACTTTCTTACCTTCCTTCTTTTTTATCTTGGTTGGTGGACCACTGATTGAGTCAACTCACGGCAAACTTGGCTTTACAGCTCCACTAACTGCCATTACTGCAGCTGTTGTTGGAGTCATTGCCAATCTAGGCCTCTTTTTTGCATATCACGTCTTTTTGCCAAGGGGCATTGGTGGCTCGATTTCTTGGATCTCGATCTTGATCTGCGCCCTGGCTGGATTAGCCTTATTTAAATTTCAAAAGGGCGTTCTCACGGTATTGGGTGGGTCTGCCTTAGCTGGATTACTCTTTCACTACATCTCCATCTTGATGGGGTGAGTTTTTCTCCAAGATTGGCATAATGGAAGTTATGCGAATCGAACCTCAAACTATCACTCACCTTCAAGAATGGCTCGGTAAAACGGAGTCATTACAAGATACAGTTACATCAGCGCCAGTGCGCGCCCTCTCGGCCACCTTGGATCGCGAAGATCCCGCGCCTAGCAAGGGTACTTTTTTACCGGAGTTATGGCACTGGCTGTACTTCTTGCCTCATGCCCGCGAATCTGAAATTGGCCCTGATGGTCATCCAAAACGCGGCGGCTTTTTACCCCCCGTTCCATTGCCTCGTCGCATGTGGGCAGGTAGTCGTATTGAATGGCTAAAACCATTATCTGTTGGCGATGAAATTGAGAGAGTTTCCACAATTGAGTCTGTCACTCATAAAGCAGGTCGCACTGGTGATTTGATTTTCGTTTTGGTCAATCACAAGATCTCCAATCAAAATGGCTTAGCAATTATTGAAGAACATGACATCGTGTATCGCGATGCTCCTGGACCAGACGACAAGCCTGTAGCCCCTACTCCTGCACCAACAGATGCAAAATGGAGTAAAACAATTACGCCAGATGATGTATTGCTGTTTCGCTACTCAGCACTAACATTTAATGGTCACCGCATTCACTACGATCGCAAATACGTTACCGAGGTAGAAGGCTATCCAGGTTTAATAGTGCACGGCCCTTTGATTGCAACCTTACTAGTTGATCTAGTGCGTCAAAGCATTCCAGGCTGCAAGCTCAAGAGTTTTGAGTTCCGCGCCATTCGCCCTACTTTTGACATCAATATTTTTAAAGTGAATGCCAAGCCTGATTTGGAAAAAGATCCAAGCGGAAAAACGATTTCGATCTGGGCGCAAGATCATGAAAGTTGGCTTACGATGCAAGCCACTGCCGTACTAGCGTAATCAAACACTATTTATTTATGACTACTCAACACCTCTCTCGTGAGCTCGCCAGCTTTGCAGCCAATCTCAAGGCTGCAGACATCCCTAACGATGTCATGAACCGTGCCGAAGATTTATTGGTAGATTGGTTTGGTTCTGCTATCGCCGGCAAAGGCTCGCGCCCGGTTGAACTCATTACCCAATTTGCTCAGAACATGGGTGGGTTTGATGCGGCACACGCTGGCCCATCTGAGATTCTGGTTTCTCGCAAAACCTCCAGTCCCTTTTTAGCGGCAATGGCCAATGCGGCAGCATCCCATGTTGCAGAACAAGATGATGTGCACAATGGCTCAGTCTTTCATCCGGCGACAGTAGTATTTCCGCCGGTACTTGCTTGTGCACAAGCGCTTGGTGCATCTGGCGAAGAATTATTGGTTGCTGCAGTAGCGGGCTATGAAGTTGGCATTCGCGTTGGCGAATTTTTAGGTCGCTCTCATTACAAAGTGTTTCACACCACTGGCACCGCCGGCACTCTTGCAGCGGCTGCAGCAGTTGGAAGACTTCTGAAACTTTCTCCAGAGCAAATGCTCAACGCCTTTGGTTCAGCAGGCACACAATCGGCTGGTCTTTGGGAATTTCTGCGTGATGCTGCCGACTCAAAGCAACTACACACCGCACATGCAGCCTCTACCGGCTTGATGTCTGCTTATATTGCCCAAGCTGGCTTTACGGGTGCACAGCATATTCTGGAAGGCAAGCAAGGTCTCGCTGCTGGTATGTCGAGCGATAGCGATCCAAGTAAGCTCGTAGATCGTTTGGGCAGTCGCTGGGCTTTAGCAGAAACCAGTTTTAAGTACTATGCCTCATGCCGCCATACTCACCCTGCTGCAGATGCTTTATTACAAGTAATGTTGGCTAATAAATTAGTCCCTAGCGATATCGCTAAGGTCGAGACTTTAGTTCATCAGAGCGCTATCGATGTTTTAGGGCCAGTCACTGATCCGGCTACCGTCCATCAATCGAAGTTTTCTATGGGCACAGTCTTGGCTTTAGTTGCTCACTATCAATTTGCCGGCCTACAAGAATTTGACAAGCACTTTCATGATGATGAGATCTGCGCATTCCGCGAGCGCGTTTCTATGACCTTAGATCCTGAAGTCGATGGCGCTTATCCACAACGCTGGATCGGCAAAGTCAAAGTGCATTTAAAGAACGGGCAAGTCTTGGATGGTCGCGTAGACGAACCTAAGGGCGATCCTGGCAATACCTTGTCTCGCGCAGAAATTACCGACAAAGCAATGCGTTTAGCCGCTTTCAGCGGTGGCGCCAACCCAGCTGAGATGAATAAAGCAATTGATCTCTTGTGGAATATCCGCAAACAAGCCAAGATAGGCTTTCTACTTCCTTCGAATTAAGCAGATACCAACCTATGAACCCACTTGATACACCTTTAGGATTTAGCACCAACTTTTTATTTGTTCCAGGTACTCGTCCTGAGCGTTTTATAAAAGCACTTGATAGCGGTGCCAGTGGTGTTGTATTAGATCTTGAAGATGCTGTTGCCGAGGAAGATAAAGTCAGCGCACGCGATGCCATTCGTACTGCTTGGCCAAGCTTTAGTGCTGAGCAAAAGAAACGTTTGGTGATTCGTACGAACTCACCAGGCAGTAAGTTTTATGCGGCCGATCTCATTCTTGCGCAAGAACTACAAGTGGCATGCCTACTCATTCCTAAAAGCGAATCCCTCGATCAAATTAATGGCGCCGCTTTGATATTGCCTAACACCGCCATCATTCCCATGATTGAGACTGCGGTCGGCTTAGATCAGCTGAAAGAAATCGCCAACTCCAATCAGGTTATTCGCCTTGCTTTAGGCAACTTAGATTTACAGGCTGACCTTGGTATGGTTTGTGATCGCCAAGAAACGGAACTGCAAACCGCTCGCTACCAAATCGTTTTAGCTTCACGCCTGGCGCAAATTGCCCCTCCAATTGATGGGGTTACGCCCTCTACAGATGATGTTGAGCGTATTGCAGAAGATGCAGAACGTGCAAAACGCATGGGTTTTGGCGGAAAACTGTGTATTCATCCTAAGCAGGTAGGCATCGTCATTGCTGCGTTTACACCTACAGAAGAAGAACTGGCATGGGCCCAGCGAGTGATTGATGCAGATAAAGCCTCTAAAGGCGGTGCCGTAAAGCTGGATGGTCGCATGATTGATAGGCCAGTGGTGTTATTAGCCCAAAGAACCCTAGCAATTACTGGTAAACACTAGGGTCTTTCAACACAAAAACGCTTTATAAGTGGCAAAATTGACAAACATAACAACAACATGGAGATCAAATTGAAAGTGAAGAAATTTTTATTTTCAGGAATTGCTGCAGCATTAACCGCTGGCGCATTTCTAAGCACTAGCGCTCTTGCGCAAAAAGACTGGCCTACTAAATCAATTCAGTTGGTCGTTCCCTTTGCAGCTGGTGGCCCTACTGACTCTATCGCCCGTTTAATTGCAGTGCCAATGGGTCAAGCCTTCGGCCAAACTGTGGTTGTTGAGAACGTTCCAGGTGCTGGCGGCACAATCGCCTCTACCAAGGTAGCACGCGCTGCACCAGACGGCTACACCATCTATATTCACCACATGGGCATGGCTACTGCTAACGCCTTGTATGACAAGCTCCCATACGATCCAATGACCAGCTTTGAATACGTTGGCCAAGTTGCTGACGTACCAATGGTGTTATTGGGTAAAAAAGATTTGCCAGCAAACAACTTTAAAGAACTTGAGGCTTACATCCGTGCTAATGGTTCAAAAGTTACCATGGCAAATGCTGGTCCTGGCGCTGTGTCACAGCTATGCGGTCTGTTGTTCCAAAGCCGTTTGGGCGTAAAACTTACCAACATTCCTTACAAAGGAACTGGTCCTGCATTAACAGACCTGTTGGGTGGTCAAGTTGACCTCTTGTGCGACCAAACAACTCAGACTATTCCGTACATCAAGGATGGTCGTGTAAAGGCTTTTGGTACAACCACCATGAAGCGTTTGCCAGCGATTCCGAATGTTCCAACTTTGAACGAACAAGGCCTCAAAGGCTTCGAAGTTAAAGTTTGGCACGGCGTTTACGCACCAAAAGGCACTCCACAGCCAATCATGGATAAGATCAATGCTGCTTTGAAGAAAGCATTGAATAATCCTGATGTGAAGAAGCGTTTAGAAGATGCCAATATTGACATCGTTCCAGCAGACAAGGTTTCTGCCAAAGGCTTGAAAGATCATCTTGAAAAAGAGATCAACGTTTGGGGTCCAGTGATTCGTAAGGCGAATATTCCAGACTAAGCATTAACTGCAATAAATAAAAAAGCCAGCGCAATGCTGGCTTTTTTATTGGGCTGAATACTTATTTACATGGGTACTGATCAGTAAAGAAGCGCATTAAGGTTTTGGCTGCGCGATCTTGATTGAACTGAGGGTTTGCCTTAGTCCACACCAAGAACTTTTGCAGGATCACACTGCGGGTCTCGCTCTTGTTTGTAAAGCAGATAGCTGACTTCGCATCCACAGGGCGATTCGCCAAGTAACCTTGATATACGCCCTCTCCGAAACCAAAACAAAAACTACGACCCTGCTCATCATTAGGGTTTTTGCAGAGCTCAACAAATGCAGCGGTACTAGCATCATCCGCTGGGAGATCTTTTTGCGCAAATGCACTAGGCGCAACAGAAAGAGTGGATGCAATAAATAGGAATGTGACAGCTAAAGTTTTCATGATTCTTTTCTCTAAAAATAGATTAACGTCTAAAGCCACCCATATGGCCACCACCAAATCCACCCATATGACCACCGCCCCCACCGCCAAATCCTCCTGGACGACTAGCGCCAAAGTTGCGTGAACGATCTTGATTGCCATCAAAGCGCGCTTGATCCCGCAGCGCGTTCTCTTGAGCTGCCTCGCGATATATATTTGGGTTCGCTCTATCCATCTGAGCATCATTACGCGCTTCTTGGTTTAGACGTGCCGCTTGATTTCTTTCTTCAGGGGTCGCGTCTCTCTGAAAAGCGTTATTAACGCGCTGACCATCGGCTCTTGCCGCTGCCCTCTCCCCTGGTGTTGCATTATTTTTCCAATCGTTTAGCAAACGTTGCTGGTTGGCAATATTTGCCGGTCCGATAATTGGGCGAGAAGGTACGCGCCCGGATGAATTGATGGTCGTAGAGTTAATCGTGCCGTTATTCCAATTGGGGTAAGTCCAAAAATCATCGCCGATCATAAATCCCAAACCAAAAGTCATCAAACCCCAGGCTGGGTCATAGATGGGGTATGGCGGATAGTCTGGGTAAGGCCATGGCCCATAAACCACTGTGGGGTTATAGCTTGGGATATAAACCACTTTTGTATTGGCTGGGCTAATCAAAACATTGCCATCTGCATCAGTAGTGACAGTAATTTGCTGATTAGATTTCAGGGTGCCAGCCTTTACAGCCATTTTTCTGAGGACTTGCACTGCCTTCATAGTGTCTGCAGCTTGAAGCTTATAGGCATTCCCCAGATTTTGGGTCCACTGTAATTTTCTGCCCATCATATTGAATGCTTTTGGAAACGACATGAGAGATTTCACGCTGTCGTTCCAAGATTGTGCCTTCAGTGCATTTTGCAGGTCACCGCCCTTTAGCGCAGCATTGTCGGTTCGCCAGTTATAGGCTTCTGCCACTTCTAGTGGATAGGTTGAGGCTAAAAGCATCAGCGAGAGCAATGAGTCAGGGTATAGCGCTATGGTTGAGACCAATGACTGCAATTGCTCTGAAGAAATGGTTTGTGGGCCAGCGTTATAGCTTGTATCTTGAGCATAACCCTGACTCTGATCATAAGGCTGAGGGTAATAGTTTCCACTGGGTTGATATGGACCGGGATTCATTGCACACCCGGCCATAAGGGATCCACAAGCAATTGTTGCTAAGGCGAGGAATCCTGCTGATTTACCCAATACGGGAATACTTTGCTGACTTGTCTGTTTCATATCTGCCTCGGCATTGACCTATGTAAATAGATCGCTTAACTCATCTCAAATCACTACTTTGCGTTTCAACGATTATTAACCCGGTCTAAATAAATATCCAGAGCGGGCTTTATCGCGGCGCCTTCTATAAAGCATTCCAATAAAGGCAACTAGCGCCCAAATAGCTAAGAACGGATCAAGCAAATAATCCCAAAGGTTGGTGGACTCATGCCAATGAGCCGCCCAAGCAATGATGGCTATCGCAATAATCCACACGCCCTTAGTCCAATTGGCCAAAGCACAAACTACCGCAAATACAAGCACTGCTATTAAGAATGCCATTGATCCATAGCCCCATGCGTAGGGGTCAAGCATTCCTAAACCTAGCGCAAATGGATAAAAACCAATTGCGATGATGGCAATCGCGAATTTAAAGGCGATGGGTGTTGGTTTGCTTGAAGGCAGCAAAGAACTCCATAGCAGCAAAGTTAAAACGATACTCAGATCACCAGTAACGCCACGTACATATGCTACTAGAGGTAATTCCATACCTAGACCTAGCGGCCAGAACAATACATTGCCGATTAACAGAACCAAGAAAAGCTTTACGGCGAATGGAAAAGGATTTGGGGAGAATTTTTGCAATGCCCAAATACAAATAACTGAGGTCGTGATGGATAGCTCAATCAAAGCCAAGGTTTGCATTAATGAATTCATTGCTGAACCTCCTGGTCTTTAGTTTCCAGATCCTGTGACTCAATCTTGCTGAAAGCATGCTTTAACCAAGTAGCAGAAAAATAACGATGGCGAATTTTTTTACGATCCCAGGTATAGACCAAATGGGCGTCGTTGCCATTAACGGTAATTAAGTATGGATAGGAAAATTCTTTTCGCTGCGCATCCGCTAAGGACTCGTCGTCCTCCAGCACCTCAATGACTTGCCACTGCCCTGACTGTGGGTTGCTCATCATCAAAACCAATCGATGGCGACCAGTTTCAATATTATTTAAAGCCAGGATACGAGCGCCACTCTTCAGAGCCACTCCAGCAACCGCAGAATTTGGATTGGCGATTGCTAAATCCTCAGACCATTGCCAGGTTTGGCCAGCATTTTGCGTCTTACTCACTGGTATTTGTTTTGGCAGGCCTGCGCTGCGAGCTTGCCGAAAATAGGCGCTAGCATCTTGAGCGTCGCTCACAAACACCAGCGGCTGAATCGCACTGCGGCCAGAGCTCATACGACGCTTATCAATCACCTGACCGGCATCGATTCTTAAAAACTCACCAAAGCGCCCTATCCACTCATGATAGGCAGGCAAGCCCAACAAGCCATCAGTAAATGAGATGCTCGGGGATTTCACAAGCGTACTTAAGTTCAATAAGGGCGAGCTAATTAGGCGCTGCGGCTTACTCCAAGTCAATCCCTCGTCATCAGATGTGATTGCAGAGATAGAGCTACCAGCCCACCCGCCAATCGAAACCGTCACGAAGAACAATTGGAGACGTCCATCCGCCAATCTAACCGGTACAGGGTTGCCAAGTTTGGCGATATAGCGTGATAGCCCCTTCTCCGCACTGATGCGATCCATTACAACCGTAGGCGCACTCCAATTGGCAGAATGCGAGTCGTATACCGAGCTATAAATCGAAACATCTGCAGCGCCTTCACGACTACCTGCAAACCAAAATGCCCGAACCGCGCCATCCTTCAAGGCAATCAGGGATGCTGCATGCACCGATGGAGCACCAGTGTCTGGTAACCAGTTGGATTGGGGCGCAGGAATAACAACCTTAGGCAGAGCTTTATTTTTACTTACTACAGACTCATCCACCTGATCTTCCGCTGGAGATACAGAGGGCAGTGCAAAAGGTGCCCATACAGGTCGACTATCAATATGCAGAAAGCCCAAGACAGCGGCAAGCAATAAAAAACAGAGTGCAACAATCCGACTCATCTACAAACATCCTTCAAATTTGATACATCTGGCATAGCAGCTGGAGTGGCAATTAAATACTCATTTACAAACAGATGTTTGCCAATATTTCCAGCCAACATCTCTGCAATCTCTTCGTTAGAGTGGCGTGCCCTCATCTCCATTCGCTTCCCAATAATCTGACAGGATTCACATAGCGTAGGCGCAATACCAAGAGGCGACTGTACCGCAACCAGAGGATAAGCGGCGGATAGGCCTGAAACATCTCCAGCATCTTTGGCTAAGTAGCCATGCAATTTAGCGCCTGGCAAGAGCAGACGGTACTCTTCGTCCTTGGCGCGGTAATCACAAGGAATCCAAACATCCTTGCTTTGTAACTGGGTGATGGTCTCAGCAGAGTAGCGCCCCAAACCCCCCTCTAAGGGAGCAAGACTACTGGTCAACGCGCAATAGACTAGAAAACAGGCGGCCAATGCCAGTGTTTTAGTTTGGCTACATTTAAACAAACCAACCAATATTGCCAGCAAGCTTCCCGCCATCAAGATCCAATGACTATAGGAATAGGCCCACTGACCTGCATCACTCATGAAATTGGAAAACTGCAGATTGCCACCAATCCAGAGCAAAAGTGATATCACCAGCAATTGCAAGAGTAAGGCAATCCGAAATCCCCACAAGGGCAACTTATCCCAATACAAAGCAATCAATGCAGCAAATGCTGGCATCACAGGCAGCAGATAGCGACCTGAGCGCTGACTAGGCAAACTAAACACAATCAAGAATGCCACAACCAATAACAACAAGAGAACTTCTTCCAGACTGAGAAAACGACGCGTACGCCAGCATTGCATCAAAGTAGATATCAGAACAAAGCTGAATAAACCAGCATTTGCAATAGTAGTCAGTAATAGCAACCAGATGCTGTCGCCACCACGAAGTAAATCCATGATGTAGCTCGATTGACGGGCAGCAAACTTGCCTGCGTTTTCTCCAAGGACAAACTCCTGCCAGATCGCCTCAGGGTATGGGTCTAGGGCAAACCATAAGGCGAATACTCCCAAGGCAAGTACAGCCATCAAGATTAGCTTGTAAAGATCCCGAATCACTACTTGAGGAATACTCCACTGCCGCCAACGCCAGTAGTAAAGACCCATGGCAAATGAAGCAGGAATAATATACGCAAACGACTTTGCAAATAATGCCAAACCAAAACACACCCCCGCCATCAGCGGAAAAAAGAATCTCGATTCAAAAGCGCTCTTACCCCAATATAAGATTGCCAAAAATGGGAGCGATATCCAAAACACTTCAGGAGGGTCAGCTAGGAATGGACGGCCATAGCGATATGTCGCAAAAAAAGAGAGCCAGACTACCGCTGCCAATAATCCCGTTTGTGTTTTGCCACTAAACCGACGCACTGCCAAAAACAGGAAGAAAGCAGTTAAGCCGGTATATAAAACGCTAGGCCAACGCAAATTAGCTAAAGTCCAATCAGACGCCCAATAGGTGCTAGCAATACCCTGCCAAAAAATAAGCGGGGGCTTGGTATTTTTAATGCCATCCATTTCAGACTGTAGCGGTAACCAATGCCCCGCATCAGCTGTCATCCGCACAATATGCATGTAGGGATATTCGTCACCATTTTTAGGGGCAAAACGACTATCTAAGCCGTAAAGATAGGTAAATACACCTAAAAGGAGAATTAATACGGCAGAACGGTAAGAAAATGAGCCACGCATATCTATAGTTTATAGGGCTTATAGGAAATCCCTGGAAAACTGCTGATGGCTATATTTTTGAATGAGCTTATGAAAAACGAATCTGATGTGAATATCCATTTTCAAGACTTTCTTGATTAAGATATCAACAAACGAATTTGCAATTTATTACTAAGAAATAATCCGAACGGAGAACTACTATATGCGAGCAAGGTATTTAAAACCCGCAATCCTAGCATCTATTTATATTGGCGTTAGCCACTGGAGTGGCACTGCCCTCGCCCAAAATGCAGACGCCAGCAATCTTTACAAACGTGGCCTTGCAGCCACTTGCGCCAATTGTCACGGAACGGATGGCAAAGGTGTAGTTGATGGCGGTATGCCATTAATTAATAACCTCACCAGCGAACAAATTCTGACTCAAATGAAAGCATTTAAGTCTGGCGCACGTGAAGGCACCATCATGCCGCAGTTAGCTAAAGGCTATACCGACGAGCAACTCGAAACCATCGCCAATCAACTTGGCAAGAAATAATAAGGAAGCCCATCATGGATCGTAGACACTTTATTGGCCAAGGCGCAGCAGCAATTGGCTTATTGGCTGGCTTCTCTGGACAAGCGCATGCTAATTTACAAAAAGCAGAAATTCTGGTGATTGGTGGCGGATATGGCGGTGCTACTGCCGCTAAATATCTCCGCCTGTTTTCCAACAACACAGCTAAGGTCACATTGATTGAGCCTAATACCTCTTTCATTTCTTGCCCAATGTCTAACCTAGTGATTGGTGGTTCACGCACACTGGCTGAAATCACCTCACCATATGACACACTCAGTAAACGTCATGGCATCAAGATTATTCAAGATAGCGTGAGTAGCATTGATCCAGATAAGAAAATTGTAAAACTGGCCTCTGGCAAAACTTTGCGTTACGACAAAGCGGTTGTATCCCCAGGCGTATCACTCAACTTCAAGAGCATTGAAGGTCTTGCACAAGCAAATAAAGATGGCGTTACTCTGCAAGCTTGGAAAGCCGGTCCAGAAACAGTCGCACTTCATAAGCAAATTGCAGCAATGCGTGAAGGCGGTACTTTTGCCATTAGCATTCCAGAAGCCCCGTATCGCTGCCCTCCTGGACCGTACGAGCGCGCTTGTCAAGTTGCTAACTACCTTAAGCAGAACAACCCTCGAGGCAAGGTGCTCATTTTGGATGCTAACCAAGACGTTACCTCTAAGGGCGCCTTGTTCAAAAAAGTTTGGGCTGAGCAGTACGCTGGAATCATTGAGTACCGACCAAAGAGCAATGTGGTTGGCGTAGATGCCAAAACCAGAACACTGAAACTCGAAGTTGAGGATGATGTGAAGGCGGATGTACTTAATGTCTTGCCACAAATGGCCGCTGGTGAAATCGCCATCAAAACTGGCTTAGCAAACTCTAATGGTCGCTGGGCTAATGTGAACTTCCTCAATTTTGAATCCACTGCACGTAAAGATATTCACGTACTTGGTGATGCGATTCAGATTGCGCCAGCAATGCCAAAGTCTGGACACATGGCTAACCAGCATGCCAAAGTAGCTGCTGCAGCGATCGTGGCAGAACTCAGTGGTTGGGAAGTGAACCCTGCGCCAGTGTTAACTAATACTTGCTACAGCTTTGTGAACTCCAAGGAAGTGGTTCACGTTGCCAGCGTTCATCAATACAACGCAGCTGAGAAGACCTTTAAAACAGTTCCAGGGTCTGGAGGCCTTTCTCCTGCACCTTCCACATTAGAAGGTGTTTATGCTTGGGGTTGGGCTCACAACATCTGGGCTGATAGCTTAGGCTAATAACCTTTGCAGTCAATAAAAAAGAGACCCTCGGGTCTCTTTTTTATTTCATCAGCGCATTTAAACTTTCAGCCTACGCCGTCTACGCCGACTAATGATTAAGAATGTAATAGCGATGATAGGAGCAGCTATAGCGGCAACAATCTCAGGATGAATAGCAAGACCTACTTCTTTTCCACCCTTCATGATGTAAACCAATAAACCGACAGCATAGTAAGTCAACACCAGCACCGACAAGCTCTCCACTGTTTCTTGAAGTCTGAGCTGCAGTCTAGCGCGCTGATCCATACTAGCCAGCAATTTTTGTGTCTGCTGCTCGTTAACAAACTCAATACGAGTTCTCAGGGTTTGGGTTGTTCTAGAAATACGATCCGACAATTCGCGCAAACGTCTTTGAGTCCAAATGCAAGTACCCATGGCAGGTTGGAAACGTCGATCCATAAACTCAGATAATGTTTGCACCCCAGGAATGGATGTCTCATTTAGCTCAAGTAAATTTTTTGAGAGTAATTGGCTATAAGCCTCAGCAGCAGTAAATCGCAGCCCATATCCCGAGATCCATTGCTCAATGCGGGAAGCCAGTCGGGAGAGCTCCTCTAGAAATAAGCCATCTTTTTCGGTATTAACGCCAGACTCAGCCTGTAGCTGAGAGATTTTTTCAGATAAAGCGGCTAACTCGGACTCCGCCTCTCTTAGCGGTAGAGAAAGACTTTTAGCCACAGGGAATGAAACCATGGCAACCATGCGATAGGTTTCAGCCTCTGCTAAGCCTCTGGCTATACGACCCAATTGTCTTGAACCTAATACATCATGCGGAATAAAGAAGGAAATAAAGCCGTCTTGCTCTAGCTGTAAGTCAGTCCATAACTGCGCTTTTTTGCTCGACAGAATGTAACTACCCAGTACAGTGTTACCGCTAAAAATTTCAGATACTTCTAGCGCCTCAGTAAATAAAGGGCGATGTTCAAAAACCAAATCTAAGGCAGAAATTCGTTGGCCACCAGACTCAGAAATAGTCGGACATCCCAAATTTTTAAACAGTAAATTTAGATCTTGCTCAATTTCCAATCTTGACTTGAGCAAAGGCTCCTTAACCTTAGTCTTATTATGAACAATCACTGCAATGGTCGCGAATTCACCATGCAACTCCCACTTCACCAATACTCTTTCGGGCTCTGGCGCTAAATGGAGCGTCATAAAAGAGTGGTCATCACGACTGGGGGTGCATCCCAAGGCGCTACTGAGTTTTTGTACCCATGCTATCTGCTGTTGACGAGAAGCGGCATCCAATAAAAAGGATTGTGAAATCACCCTCTCATTTGGCCACAATGGAATGGGAGGTCGCGCATGAACCTCTTCATGCAATAACGCTCTGGAGGGGTGATCGTATGGTCTCATAGCTTATGTAATTTTTTTATTTCTTTAGATCATATACCCAAGCTATATCGAAACATACCTATGAGCCTAAATAGGATCGTTATTGCCACCTAAATCCTCGTAACCATAGGGATGTTCGCCCCTATTCAAGCAATTGCGCACGTAATCAATGCTGGTACGCAAGGTGTAGTAGTCGCTTGACATGCGTTTGGAGATTTTGATTCTGAGCGCCTGGTACTCAAGTAAGTTCAGTCTTTGCAGATATTCATCGCGCTGTTCATCATTAAAACCATCAAGCAACTCTTGCTCCAAGGCTTTGAGGGAACCATATAAACGATTGATCTTATTTTGCATCCGCTTAGTACGATATCCAGGCAGCGATTGCAGGATTGGGTATGCAAGAGCGCAAAATGGCAACAGAATAAAGACCAGTCGATTTATCAGCTCAGCCAACCAAAACGGCACATAGGTCGACAACAGTGGGTAGTGATTATTTTCGTAATGTACTGCTATAGGACTATCGGGCAATATCGAATCCTTGAACGAAGGAAATTCTCCACGCTCTGAGAAAAATGAACCACGACCATTAATTTCTCGAGCAGCCTCTAGAAAGAGGAATTGAATTGCAGGATGCATCCGATCATCCACCAATAGATTAGTAGTGGTAGCAAGTAACTTCATATCTTGCGGAGGGAAATTGCGTTCTAGATTAAAAGATCCCTGAGGTACGTCCAAAATATGAAGGTAGGGAATGAGCTTGACATAGGCCTCGGCGCGCTTAAAGGTGACAACATGCACAGATGGGTCATTAAGCAGCGCCTGTACATTAGGAGCTTCAAAAGCATCAACGATAAAAGCACCGTCAATTTTTCCTGCTTGTAGAGCCTTAACTGCTTCTCCTCCAGGTAAATAAACGAACTGTGGAAGATGCTCAAATCCTGATATTTTTAAAATCTTAAATGCTTGTGCGTAAGTGCCGCTGCCCTTCACACCAATAGAAAGAGTCTTAGATGAGAAATATTTGAAATTTCCTCTGTGCGCCTCTAGATCGCTATTCTTCACTTCTGGGCCACGATAAAAAAACCATACTGGATCGTAGGCGATTGCTCCTAGTGATTGGACTCCCTTAACTTCTTTAGCATGAGCCACCCCTGCTTGCACAAAGGCAGCCTGAACAGGATCATTGCGATCCGCTAAGCGTTCAATATTTTCTTGCGCCCCTAAGGTCGGCACAAGCTCCAGAGTGACGCCCTTCTTTGCAAAATATTCTTGGTACTTTTTGCCTAAGGCCTCATAGGATCCGCCGGCAGATCCTGTAGCCAATTGAACATGATTGGGCGGCGGGGGATCAGCATACAACCAGATACCCATCAATATTGCCAGTAAGAGAAGTAATAGTGGCCAAGCCTCTTGTAAGAATTGGGTGAAGTCACTCCACTTCTCCTGAGCGCTCTCAGAAAGACCTAAAAATATTTCCCTAATGTCTTGTTTAAAACTTCCCATGCGCTACCGATCAGCAAAATTCATTAAAGCTAATGATAATGTCCTTATACAGATTCTTTCAATTTGCTTTTGGATACCCTAAAACCATGATAAATCTCAGAAAATCCCAAGATCGTGGCTATGCAGACCACGGCTGGCTTAAAAGCTTTCACTCCTTTTCATTCGCCGGCTACCATGACCCTCGCTTTATGGGCTGGGGAAACTTGCGCGTGATTAATGAGGATCGTGTTACAGCCGGAATGGGCTTTGGTAAACACGGCCATCGCAATATGGAAATTATTAGTTATGTTCTTTCAGGAGAATTGGCGCATCAGGACAGCATAGGCAATATTGAGTCCATTCCCCCAGGCGATGTTCAGCGCATGAGTGCTGGCAGCGGAGTAACCCATAGCGAGTTCAATCACGCCAAAGATCAAACTACCCATTTTTTGCAAATCTGGATAGAGCCCAACGTTTCTGAGATTGAGCCTAGCTATGAACAAAAAACAATTCCAGCAATTGAAAAAGAGGGCAAGCTTCGCATCATCGCCTCCCCCACCGGAAATGATGGCGCCTTGAAACTTCATGCAGATGCCACCATCTATGCGGGACTTTTCAATGGCCCTCAATCCGCAACAATGAAACTTAATCCCAAGAGAAAAGCATATGCCCATCTCATCCGCGGAATGCTCACGATCAATGGCCAAAAGTTAGTTGCAGGTGACGCCCTATTCATTGAAGATGAGCCTTCCTTAGAAATAAGTGCTGGAGTCGATGCAGAAGTACTAATTTTTGACTTGAGTCATTAAATATCTGACTACTTCGTCATACGATCAGCTCATCCTATTGAAAAGCTTATAGATCATGATTGAAACCTCTGGAAAGAAACTGGCTGGCCCCATTATTCGCCTACATCCCAATGACAATATTGTTGTTGCGCGAGTAGATATTGGCATTGGTACCGAGGTACCTAGCGAGAACTTCACAAGCCGCAGCCAAGTGCCAGCAGGTTACAAAATCGCCTCTCAAAAAATACTGAAGGGTGAACCCATTCTCAAGTACAACGTCACCGTAGGATTTGCTAATACCGATATTGAAGCCGGTACCATGGTCCATAGTCATAACACTGAGTTTCGTGAGTTTGATCGTGACTATGCTTACGCCAGCGAATACAAGCCTACAACTCTCTTGCCCGAATCTGAACGCGCTACTTTTCAAGGCTATGTCAGACCCAATGGCAAAGTAGGAACGCGCAATTTCATCGGCATTCTTTCTACCGTTAATTGCTCAGCAACAGTTGTGAACAAAATTGCAGATTGGTTTACACCTGAGCGCCTCAAAGAGTTTCCCAACGTAGATGGTGTGGTGGCTTTTAGTCATGATATTGGCTGCGGCATGGAGATGAGTGGCGAGCCTATGGAACTTCTACGCCGCACGATGGCCGGGTATGCACGGCACCCTAACCTAGCTGCCGCACTCATCGTAGGTCTTGGCTGTGAACGCAATCAACTGAAAGGCTTGATGGAGCAAGAAGACCTTACTGAGAATGCTAACTTGCACACTTTTATCATGCAAGAAACAGGCGGCACTCGCAAAACGATCGAAGCCGGCATTGAAGCAGTAAAAGCATTACTACCTGAGGCAAATAAAGCCAAGCGTGAGACTGTATCCGCAAGTCATTTATGCGTTGGTCTGCAATGTGGCGGCTCGGATGGCTTTTCTTCCATCACAGCTAACCCAGCTTTAGGGGCTGCGATTGATATTTTGTCCTGTCATGGTGGCACTGGAATTCTTTCGGAGACGCCAGAAATTTATGGTGTTGAACATACCCTCACCCGCCGTGCAGTTAGCAAAGCCGTAGGCGAAAAACTGATTCAACGAATTCGCTGGTGGAAAGATGAGTACTCTGTTGGTAGAGACGTACAAATTAATGGTCAAGTAAGTCCAGGCAACCAAATTGGCGGTTTAGCCAATATCTTTGAAAAATCACTAGGCTCATCTATGAAGGGCGGTACCGGTCCGCTGATGGAAGTCTATAAGTATGCTGAACCAGTCAAAGCTAAAGGCTTCGTATTTATGGATACCCCTGGATTTGACCCAGTTTCTGCGACTGGGCAAATTGCTGGCGGCGCTAACCTGATTGCCTTCACTACAGGTCGCGGGTCTATGTTTGGCTCTAAGCCTGCACCCTGTATCAAATTAGCCACCAATACCCCGATGTATCAGCGCCTTACCGAGGATATGGATATCAACTGCGGGGAGATTTTGGACGGCACTGTCTCCGTCCAGGAAATGGGGCAGCGGATATTTGAGTTATTCCTTAGGA
This sequence comes from Polynucleobacter sp. MWH-Jannik1A5, assembly GCF_018881795.1. GTDB lineage: Bacteria > Pseudomonadota > Gammaproteobacteria > Burkholderiales > Burkholderiaceae > Polynucleobacter. The sequence continues at coordinate 100,650 of NZ_JACVPQ010000001.1, forward strand.
CCGCCTCAGGCGAACCCTCTAAGAGTGAGCTTCTTGGCCTGGGCGACTATGAATTTGTTCCCTGGCAAATTGGGGTAATGAGCTAAGAGAACTGTAGAATTAATCCTATTAGCTCAACCCAGATAGAAACGACACTGAAACAAGCTTATGAAATTTAGGGATTACTACGAAACTCTTGGCGTTGCTCGCAGCGCTACCGAGGCTGAAATCAAATCAGCCTATCGCAAACTAGCGCGCAAATATCATCCAGACGTCAATAAAGAAGCTGGAGCTGAAGAACAGTTCAAACAAATCGGTGAAGCCTACGCCGTTTTAAAGGACACCGAAAAACGGGCGGCCTATGATCGCTTTGGCGAGAATTGGAAAAACGGTCAAGACTTCACACCTCCTCCTAATTGGAATGAAGGTTTTGAATATTCTGATGCTGGCTATGGTGGCGGTCATCCTGGCTATGGTGGCGGCTTCGAGGGTGATCAAAGTGAATTCTTTGAATCTCTTTTTGGCAGAGGTAAGCATCGCCAAGGTGGACGCAGTAGCAACAGTCGTCAGGGCATGAACTTTAAAGGGCAAGATCATCACGCCAAAATTTTGATTGATCTCGCAGACGCTTACAACGGCGCTAAGCGTACGATTGCCTTGCACATGCCTACACAAGATGCGAGTGGTCATGTCAGCACTCAAGAACGTAAGCTAGATGTCAGCATCCCCAAGGGTATTAAAGCCGGACAAAATCTAAGACTTTCTGGCCAAGGCGGCCCTGGTATGGGCGAAGGTCCTGCCGGTGATCTCTACTTAGAAATCGACTTTCATCCAAACCCCATCTATCGCGTAGACGGTAAGGATGTATTTATTGATATTCCACTGGCCCCATGGGAAGCTGCTTTAGGTACGACAGTCAATGTGCCTACCCCAGCAGGCAGCACTCTGGAATTAAAAATCCCAGCAGGAACAGTAGCAGGTCGCAAGATGCGCCTCAAAGGCAAAGGCATCCCTAGCTCTGAGCCAGGTGATTTATATGTGGTTCCTAGCATTGCCCTGCCACCAGCGCAAACCGATGCTCAGAAAGAGGCCTACCAAAACTTTGAGAAGGCTTTTGATTTCAACCCCAGATCTCACTTGAAGGGATGATGGATATGACGCAAACAAATATCACTTGGATTGAAGGCGCAGTAGTTGAGAACGAAGTTCACATGACGATTGTTGAGCTCTCACACGCATCGCGCACACCAGAAGATCTCATCATGACCTGGGTTTCTGAAGGTGTACTAAGTCCAGCAGGATCCTCACCTGAAGATTGGCGCTTCAGCGGTGACTCATTGAGAAGGGCCAAAACTGCAGCGCATCTCACACACGATCTAGAGTTGAATGCGCCTGGCGTCGCCCTGGCGCTCGACCTGCTTGATGAAATTGCTCAACTGCGCGCGCGTTTAAAGTAAGGCTCTAAGCTAGTGATGGCCTAGGATTCGGAGCGACTTAAAAGCTGCTCCCAACGCTGCAGCTTCTGATCTAAATCAGCAGTAATTTCACTCAAACGAGCTTGCATGCTGGCTGCCAGCTCAGGTTCGTTCTTATATAAATCTGGATTGCTCATAGCAATTCCAATATCTGCCTGCTCTGTTTCCAATTCTTCAATTTGCAAAGGCAATGCTTCTAACTCTTGACGCTCTTTGCCATTGAGTTTTTGAACGCCGCTTTTTGGCGCTGGCTTAGTGTCTACTTTAGGCTCTGCCTTGGTCTCTACTTTGCTCTCCACCCTTTCTGTTGACTTAGAGTTTGCATTAGATGCGCGGATCTTTTCTGAACGGGCTTTTTGAATCTTCCAATCCTCGTAACCACCTTCATATTCGCGCCAGAAGCCATCGCCCTCATTCGCAATAATGCTCGTTACTACGTTATCCAAGAAATAACGATCATGGCTAACTAAGAAGACAGTACCTTTGTAATCTTGTAAGAGTTGCTCAAGTAAATCTAAGGTATCAATATCTAAGTCGTTGGTTGGCTCGTCTAGAACCAATACATTAGCTGGTCTAGCAAACAAGCGGGCCAGCAATAGACGGTTACGCTCACCACCAGATAAGGTGCTTACTGGTGAATTGGTTCTCTCTGGCGCAAATAAGAAATCACTCAAGTAACTCTTGACGTGCTTTTTATTGCCATTGATTTCAATCCACTCACTACCTGGACTGATGTAATCCTCTAGTGAAGCATTGAGATCTAAGCCTTCACGCATTTGATCAAAATAGGCAACTTCAATTCGGGTTCCCATGGTTGCGGTACCCGAGTCAGGCGCAATGGTTCCTAGAATCAATTTAAGTAAAGTAGTCTTACCAGCGCCATTGGGGCCTAACAAGCCAACCTTATCGCCACGCAAAATAGTTGCCGTGAAATCCTTCACGATTGGACGATCGTAGGTTTTGCTGACATTTTGTAGGTCAGCCACAATTTTGCCACTACGATCACCAGCAGATACCGCCAACTTCACCTGCCCCATAGCATCTCGACGCTCAGCACGACTGGTGCGCAACTTTTCAAGGCGAGCAATACGGGCTACGCTTCGAGTACGGCGCGCCTCCACCCCTTTGCGGATCCAAACCTCTTCTTGAGCCAGTAATTTATCTGCCCGAGCATTAGCTAAAGACTCCGCATTGAGCTCTTGTTCTTTTAAAACCTCATATTGAGTGAAGTTTCCGGGATAGCTTCGCAGAATGCCACGATCAAGTTCAACAATTTGTGTGCAGACGTTGTCCAAGAAGGCGCGATCATGGGTAATCAAAATGACAGAGCCTTGATATTCCTTAAGCAACTCCTCCAACCATGCAATCGAATCTAAATCTAAATGGTTGGTTGGCTCATCGAGCAATAGTACGTCCGGCATTTCAACCAGAGCACGTGCTAGAGCTACGCGTTTTTTAGTTCCACCAGAAAGAGTATTGATTTTGAGATCAGCTTCTAGATGTAAGCGATCTAAAGTTTCATGAACGCGCTGCTCCCAATTCCAACCGCTAAGAGCCTCTAATTGGGACTGCACTTCGTCCAAGCGATGATGGGAGGCATCATCCCATTCACCAACACTCAGTGCCTCGTACTCTTCTCGCAGGGCTTTTGCTTGCGCCACACCTTTGGATACCGCATCAAACACCGTTTCTTCAGCCTCAAAAATAGGTTCCTGAGGAACATATGCAATGCGTAGACCCTGTTGATACTGCAGGAGCCCATCATCCATTTTTTCGATACCGGCCAAGATCTTCAACAAAGAAGATTTGCCAGTGCCATTTCGGCCAATTAAGCCAACACGCTCCCCTGATTCCAGAGAAAAAGCCGTGTTTGCGAGGAGGTCAACGTGGCCAAAAGCCAGTTTTGCATCAGTGAGTACGATTAAAGCCATGGCGACATTATCGTCACTTCCCCAAAACACGAGATATTTCCCCCGATTTCTGCGAGACTAGCTCCATATGGTCTGCAAATTAACCCCTTCCGCGCCCCGCCTCATCCTATTCGCTGGTCATGCGGGTACTGGCAAATCTACTTTGGCCAAAAAAGCGTTGCCTTTGATTATTGAAAAGACTGGGGAGGATTTCTTCTTTCTAGACAAAGACACTGCATACGGCGCGTTTAGCGCCCAGGTCATGAAGCTGACTACTCAAAACCCAAATGATCGTGATAGCCCCTACTACCTTGCAAACTTGCGAGATTGGGAATACCAAGGACTCATTGATATTGCTAGAGAGAACTTAATACTGGGTGTCAATGTCATCTTAGTTGGGCCGTTCTCAAAAGAGATTCAGAGCGGCAGAATGTTTGATGCAGTTGCGCTTGGTGTGCCGCCACAAACCACCATTCAAATTGCTTGGATCGATTTAGATGAGGCTGAAGCCAAACAACGAATGGAGAAGCGCGCCGATCCTCGGGATGAATGGAAGCTAGCTCATTGGGATCAATATGCCAAGCGCAGAACAGAGCCACCTACCCACTCTTTATTACATCGATTCAATAACCGAGTCTTTGATGAAGCTGCTTTTGAAATGCTTATTCAAGATTTAATTTAAGAATCGTTCGATAAAAAAATAGGGCCCCTGAAGGGCCCTATCTCAAGATCTAAGAACTGAATCCTTAGAACTTGTAAGTCACACCAATAGCTGGCATTAATGGATTCAAAGTCAATTTACCAAGGTCTTGACCTGGCGCAACATTTTGACCAGTAACAGTAGTACTCATTGTGGCGTATTTCAAATCAACGTTTACACCCCAATTTTTGTCAATCATATAATCTGCGCCGATTTGGCCAACAAATCCAACGCTATTTTGACTAACTGTAAGAGCATTATTCACGCCACCAAGCGAGAAATTATTACGATTTCCGAAAATAGTGTAGTTGATACCTGCACCAATGTAAGGCTTAAAAGCACCTAAGTCAGTGAAGTGATATTGCAGTAAGAGCGATGGTGGCAACGCATTAACCGTACCTGTAGGGCCTGATGTCAAATTGGAATTAATATTCACAGGCTGGGGATAGCTCAACACTAATTCTGTTGCAATGTTTTTAGTGAAGAAATAAGAAACATCAAATTCAGGAAGCCATTGATTTGAAGCATTAATGTTATTGGTTTGTACGCCTGCAACTGTAGAAGAACCGTTTGCCTGACCATTTTGCCAGTCTACATATACTGCGCGCACACGCAACATCCAAGGATTTTCTTCCGCTTGAGCTTGAGCCGCGATTGGGGCTAAAGATGCAACTGCAGCCATGGCTGCTACGAGTGACTTAATACGCATGATGGTTTCCCTTTTTGTTATCAATTTCGATGAAACTATTTTCAAATTGATACCAATGCGGGAATTTGATGTAAATCAAATGGAAAGTATTTGAGAATTTTTTGATTGCTTAAAAGCAACACTGTTTTAGAGCTTATTTGATCTAGATCAAATGACTAGAGATTTACCCTATAAAACCTTGGAGTAAGTACCTTTTGCTTGAGACTCTCTGAGATGTCGATCAAAGGTCATTGCAACTCGGCGCGCTAAGAGGCGACCCTTCGTGGGTACTAAGATTGTTTCACCCTGCCAATCTAAAAGGCCTGCATCTCCAAGGTGTTTTAACTCTTCAATCTCAGTTTTAAAGTAAGCCTGGAAATCAATCTGATGTGATTTAGCAAAAGACTTTGTATCTAATTCGAATTGACACATCAATTCGCCGATCAACTCTCGACGTAACAGATCGTCCTGATCAAGACGCAAACCTCTCAGTACTGGTAAATGCCCTTGATCTAGCGCCTCGTAATACTCATCCAAGGTTCGCACATTCTGGGAGTAACAATCATCTACCTTGCCAATAGAAGAAATACCAAAGGCCAGTAGATCGCACTCAGCTTGTGTCGAATAACCCTGGAAATTGCGATGGAGTTTGCCCTCTTTTTGAGCAATCGCTAATTCGTCATCTGGTTTAGAAAAATGGTCCATCCCAATAAAGACATAGCCAGCCTCACCGAGGCGCTCGATCGTATTGGAAAGAATATCCAACTTATCAGCGGCAGGCGGTAAATCTGCTTCAGCAATCCGGCGTTGCGGCTTAAAGATATGTGGCAGATGCGCATAGTTATAGACCGATAGACGATCAGGATTCATTGCTAATACCGCATCTACAGTTTCTTTAAAGGTTGCCGGTGTCTGCTTGGGAAGCCCATAGATTAAATCTACGCTTCGCGATTTAAAGCCATACTTTCGGGACCAGTCCATGACTGCCTGGGTCTCTTCAATCGTTTGCACGCGATGGACTGCCTCTTGCACAGCGAGATTGAAATCCTGCACACCCAAACTGATGCGATTAAAGCCCAACTCCGCCAAGAGTGCGATATCTTTTTCAGTAACGCGTCTAGGATCGATCTCAATGGAGTACTCGCCACCGGGCAGCAATTCAAAATGCTCACGGGTGTGATGCATGAGCTCGATCATCTCTTCGTGAGATAAGAAGGTAGGCGTGCCGCCACCCCAATGTAATTGCGTAATGGGAATCTTCTTTTGCGCACCCATCGCCTTAGTGACCATCGCCATTTCTTTGGCGAGGTACTTAATATATTTGGCACTACGCCCATGATCCTTGGTAATGATTTTGTTACAGCCACAGTAGTAACAAATATTGGGGCAGAACGGTAAATGAAAGTAGAGAGAAAGAGGCTCATCCACTTTAGCCACTCGCTCTAGAGCCGCCAAATAATCTGCTTCAGCAAAATCATTATGAAAACGATCGGCACTGGGATAAGACGTATAGCGTGGACCATTGATATCAAACTTTTTCAGCAGCTCAGGATGAAATAAGACATCTTTTTCTTGTGCTGTTGATGAATTTGCTACAGAGATCATAGAAGACTTATGTGAAAGTTACTTTGCTAAATAGTCTAGCGCTACTGCTTCTGCTACTTTAATCCCATCAACACCTGCAGACAAGATTCCACCAGCATAACCAGCGCCCTCACCTGCTGGGTAAAGTCCTTTGATGTTAAGGCTTTGGTAATTGGCGCCGCGGGTAATTCTCAATGGCGAGGATGTGCGCGTCTCAACTCCAGTTAAGACGGCATCTTTCATGGAGAAGCCTTTAATTTGCTTCTCAAATGCTGGTATTGCTTCTCGAATGGCCTCGATAGCATAGGCGGGTAAGCTGTCAGCAAGATCAGTTAGGTGAACACCTGGCTTATATGAAGGCAAAACACTACCGAATTCAGTAGAAGGCTTACCCTCTAAAAAATCACCAATGAGCTGACCCGGCGCCTCATAAGTGCCGCCGCCTAATTCAAATGCTTTGGACTCGATCGCTCTCTGAAACTCAATACCCGCAAGCGGACCACCCGGATAATCTTCCGGAGTAATGCCCACCACGATGCCAGCATTGGCATTACGTTCATTGCGCGAGTATTGACTCATACCATTGGTTACAACTCGGTTGGGCTCTGATGTCGCAGCCACGACAGTGCCACCAGGGCACATGCAAAAGCTATAGACCGAGCGGCCATTTTTAGCGTGATGCACTAACTTGTAATCCGCAGCACCAATGAGCTCATTACCTGCATGTGGACCGAGACGCGCTCGATCAATCAGCGACTGGGGGTGTTCAATACGAAATCCTACCGAAAATGGTTTGGCTTCCATATAGACCCCAGCATGGTGCAGCGCTTCAAAGGTGTCCCTTGCGCTATGCCCTAAAGCCAAGATGACATGGCTAGCGGGTAAGTCTGGCTGCCCTTCTATTTTGACCCCAGTGATTTGCTCATTCTGAATATCAAAGCCAACCACCTTTTGAGTAAACCGTATCTCACCGCCTAGCTCAATGATTTCTTGGCGCATCTTTTCCACTACGCCAACTAGGCGAAAGGTGCCGATATGCGGCTTAGCTACATAAGTAATTTCTTCTGGCGCTCCGGCTTTCACAAACTCATGAATGACTTTGCGTCCGTAAAACTTGGGGTCTTTGATTTGGCTATACAACTTGCCGTCTGAAAACGTGCCGGCACCGCCCTCACCAAACTGAACATTCGACTCTGGATTAAGTGTATTTTTGCGCCATAAGCCCCAAGTATCTTGCGTACGTTCACGAACTTTTTTTCCACGCTCCAAAACAATTGGCTTAAAGCCCATTTGTGCCAACACCAAGGCAGCAAAAATTCCGCAAGGGCCAAAACCAATAACGACTGGACGTAGTACTTTTCCAGATTGGATAGAGTCAGGTGCTTTTGCTACAAAGTGGTAGCTTGTGTCTGGCGATGGCCTAATATGAATATCGCCCGCGAATTTCTTCAGCAGATCATTTTCATTTTTGACCGATAAATCTACGGTGTAGATAAAAGATAAGGCAACGTTTTTTCGGGCATCGTAACTTCGCTTGAAGACCTCAAAGCCGATTAAGTCTTTGGCGTTTAAACCCAAGCGTTTCAGAATCGCCTGCTCCACAGCTTCTGGAGCATGGTCAATAGGTAGACGCAATTCAGTAATACGGATCATGGGGTTTTACGATACACAGTCATTTGAGGCCTTTTTAGCCCCCGAAGAAGCCATAAGCCAAATAATACTGGTTATGGACTCACTCAGGCTAGGAGATCGAACATAAAGGCGATAATGCGTTATGGCTCTACGCGCAACTATCCACAAAGCCGACCTTCATGTCGCAGATTCTGACCGTCATTACTACGGTAGTCACTCCTTAACCATTGCTAAGCACCCCTCAGAGACTGAGCAGCGAATGATGATCCGGATCATCGCTTTTGCATTGCAGGCTCACGAAGACCTGGTATTCACAAAAGGTCTTAGCGATACCGATGAACCCGACCTCTGGATTAAAGACCTGACCGATGCCATTCAGTTGTGGATTGAGATTGGCCAGCCAGACGAGCGGCGCATTTTGAAGGCCTGTGGTCGCTCAGATCAGGTGATTGTGTATTGCTATGGCGGACACACAAGCAAAATCTGGTGGGATGGCATTGCTAATAAATTAACTCGCGCACGCAATTTACAGGTGATTTCGATTCCAGCTGAACAGGCTGAAGATTTAAATAAATTGGTTGAGCGTAGTATGGTCATTCACGTCAATATTCAAGATGGTGAGGCTTATGTTTCTTCCGACCAGGGGCAAGTCACCATTACCCCCGAAGTTTGGCGTAACAATCAATAGGCCCCAGATATGCAGGTGGTAGTTTTTGATACCAATGTCTTGTTAGATCTATTTGTCTTTAATGACTTTCGTGCACTTCACTTAAAGCAAGCACTCATTGATGGAAAAATAGATGCGCTGGCTACTCATGCCACTCTAGAAGAATTTGCTGACGTGGTTGCACGTCCTTTATTTTCTTTAGACCAAGCCCAACAAGAGCGGATCACCCTTCAATGGCAGGGATTAGCGAGAATATTGAATGACAATGATTTACTGAAGGCGCCCTGGGTATGCCAAGACCCTGATGATCAGGTATTTTTAGATCTTGCATTTACTGCAAAGCCCAGCACTCTCATTAGCAAAGACAATGAAGTGCTTCGCTTTGCAAATACAGCAATGGCGGCACAAGTTCTCATTACCGCTGATTACAAGACATTTGATTGATAATATCGTTATGAGCAAACCAAAAATGGCAGACCCTGATGATGGTCTATTTAAACCAGGCAGCAAACTTCGGCACATTAAGACTGGCGGCTTTTATAAAGTGGTCTTCCTTGCCAATGTAGAGGCTACCCTCGAGCCCGCCTACGTTTATGAATCGATGCAATCACATGATTTTTGGATTAGGCCCAAAACAGAAATGGAAGATGGTCGCTTTGAACTCATCTCTGAATAAGAAGGCAACTTGAATATGTCTGAAGAAAGAATCACCAATTTAGAGATCAAGCTGAGCTTTACTGAAGATCTCATCGAGAAACTGAACGAAACAGTTTACAAACAGCAGCAACAAATTGAGTTTCTGTATCGCGAACTCAAAGCCATCAAAGAGCAAGCTAGCAGTAGTGGTGGCGGTGGCGGGAGCCTTAAAGATGAAATTCCTCCCCACTACTAGTCAACTGCTAATATAGCCATTAGGCATAAGCCCCTTACAACATTAATAAAGGAAACCTCCGTGAGCAACTTAACGCTATTTTTAGTCCAATGGGGCTTAACTTCTTTATCCCTTTGGGTTGCCAGCTACATTTTTAGTGGCCTGCGCTTTGCGGATGGTGGCTCTTTAATCATTGCCGCCCTGCTTCTGGGTTTTGCAAACGCGATTGTGAAACCCTTATTGGTGCTTTTCACACTTCCGTTAACCGTAGTCACGATGGGCCTCTTCTTGCTCGTGATTAACGCTTTGGTATTAATGCTTGTTTCTGCAGTGGTGAGTGGCTTTACGATTTCCAGCTTCTGGACCGCATTCTTTGCCAGCATCTTTATTTCTTTATTTAGCCTCTTTGTTAGCGGCCTGGTCTTTTAAGAAATACTTTATCGAGCTTAGCTTTTCCTATTTGCTTACTGAATAGATATCCGACCAAGAGTGCAGCGCTGTTTTGCAAGGCTGCGACTTGGTTGCCAAAGATTTAGCATTTTCGGCAGCGATACTAATTCCCCCAGTCAAGAAGCCTAGTCCGATCGAGACAGCGCTATTGACTACTCCCACCTTATTTACGCCAGCCTGAGGGTTTTGCAATGTCCCCTCAATCTTAACAAGGCCCCCTAGATCAACGCCGGTGGTCAAGCCTGACTTTTCTTTTGGATTGATATTGAGATTTAAGGCTTCGCTCGCGAGATTTATTGAGCCAGATAGCGTGATGTTGAGTCGGTCTGTTTCTGCGCCAATGGAATCTTGAATATTAATCATCCCGTTATTGACCGGCAAATAGGCAACAGCACATTCCAAAATAGTTTGGGTAGAATTTTTCCGCATTGGGTTAACTGCATCTAATACTGTAACGACAAAGTCTCCGCCTTTATTAATCAGCTTTGAATCTATTTTTCCTTGCCCTACTGAAATCTGAATTGCACCAGTGGCACTGCTAGCGAGTTGATGGGGGCTTACGCCACTTCCTCGTAAATTCCAGGCTATCCGAGTATCACCTCCTGAAACTTTGGCACTCGAATCCGTAGTCGCAATAATTTGCTCCAAACTAAAGTCTTTAGCTAGGCCCTTAAGAGACACCTTGGGAGCTGATCCATCAAAACCACCAATGGAGATTTGTGCATGAGCACTGCCCTTGCCAAGATTAAAACTGACATCATTTGCATCGATGCTGTTTTTCTTAAATTGCAGTGTCGTTTTAAAGTTCGTAAATGGGACTTGTCCTGGTATACCTAGCTCAGCAATATTGATATTGATAGACCCGTCAGCCAAAGGCAATACATCAAATGGCAGCGACTCATCTGAGAAGAAATATTTACCTTGGGCTTTATGCGTACTTAAAGAGGTAGAACTTCCAGCTTTGCCAGCAATGGCAGCGGACCCAGCTAATGGGGCTAAATCAAAGGATTTGGAATTTAAATCAATCCTAAATTGTGGCAAAACCTGAGGCTTCTTATCAATTTCTCCCTTAATGGCAAGCGTTTTCCCATTTAAGGTGAGAGCTAAATCCAGATCCATCTTTACCGGAGACTGATCCCAGGCAAAGTATGCGTTACGTATCGAACCCGTTTTACCTTGCAGGGTAGCGGTGTAATTGGCATATTGCAGTTCGATCAGCACCGTGGATTTCCCGTCGCTACTACCAAAAGATAATTTTGGAAAATGGATAACTTTTGCAGTTTTATTGCCGTCTTGGTAGCGGATGATAGCTTCGGCAACATCAATTGCTTTAAAAGATACGAACGGGTTATTGTCAGCATCACTCATCGACGTCTGGGCCGATGTTGGGCTTGCTGCGCCATTGGTAGCCAACACTGGCGGGGTGAAATTCCAATTACCCTCTCCGGCTTTATTGGTTTGCAGGTTGGCTTCTAATCCTTTGACGCCTATTCTGCTGATCTCAACACTACCCTTCAGCAAAGGGAGCGTTCTGATATCTAACTCAATTTGCTGGAATGTCAGCATATCGGGATTACTTGCCCAAGAGGTATTACTTAAAGATACCTGCTCTGCCTTCACGCTGATCACTGGAAACAGATTTAGACTCACAGACCCACTGATTTTGAGATCACGGCCAGTAGCGTCTTTGACCGAGGAGCTGAGAAGCTTCGTGAGTTGCGTGGGATTAATGAAGGATGCTGCATACCAAGCACCTAAGCCCGCCAACAAAAGGAAGGCGATAAAGGCAATCAGGGAAATCTTTAGAACTTTGTTCACCCGACCATTCTAAAGCGACTATAGGCAATCGGATGCTGCTTATCACCCCTAGACTAAAATAAGCTTATGAGTACAGATAATTTACCGAAGTGTCCTGCCTGCCAGGAAGACATGACCTACCCTGATGGGGAGAATTACGTTTGCGCCCAATGTGGCCATGAATGGCCTATAGCTGCAGCCACAGAAGAAATAGAGGCTGGATTGATCGTGAAGGATGCCAATGGCAACCTCTTAGTTGACGGCGATACGGTGACCCTGATTAAAGACCTCAAAGTGAAGGGCTCATCTACAACCCTCAAGGTTGGCACCAAAATCAAGGGTATTCGTTTGGTCTCTGGCGACCACGAGGTAGATTGCAAAACAGAGGCTGGCAATATGCTGCTTAAGGCCTGCTTTCTGAAGAAAGCCTAGATCCAGTTTCAATCTAGGCTTTTCAGTAGAATTGACTTAAGCGCTCGCCTTTTTGAGGACTGCGTAGATCTGGTCCTTCAATAAAAGCTTTTCCTTCTTCAAAATCTCAATTTCTTCAGGAGTGCTTGGCTCCGTATGAGCCTCCATACGCAGGATCTTCTGATCTAAATTATTGTGTTTATCAAATAAATGCGAAAAGTGACGATCTGACGTTTTCAACTTAGTAATGAGTTCGCGATATTCAGGAAACATAGACCCTCTTCATATTTGGTTTATCAAAACTACTCAAACTTAGTTTAGCAACCCTCTATTCCAAGAACAATCTTTTTTGACATCTTTTTGTTTTACCCCATCCCCTTGTAATTCGCCGGAAAAACCCCATATAGCAAAGGCGAATTCCTTAGGGAAATTGCAGTAATATCAGCTAGTGCATTAAGCACAATAACTACCAAAAGAAGGGTAATAGACCATGGCTACAAAGAAGTCTCCAGCAAAAAAGAAAGTAGCTACCAAGGTGGTAACAAAAGCCCCTGCAAAAAAAGCTGTCAAGAAAGTTGCTACTAAGAAAGTCGCAAGCAAAAAGACAGTAAAAAAGGTAGTGAAAAAACCAGCAGCGAAGAAAGTCGCTGCAAAGAAGCCTGCAACTAAAAAAGTAGCAGCTAAGAAATCAACGGTAAAGAAACCTGCGGCTAAAAAACCAGCAGCAAAGAAAGTTGCCAAGAAGGCGGTAAAACCAACTTCATCTAAATCACCAAAAGTAGACCAATATGGTCTTGAGCAAGATGACGAGTTTTACGGTTTGTATTTTGCGAAGTCCACTAAAAAGGGACTGGTTGAAGTGAAGCCTTGCACCTTCTCATTAATGTATTGGTGGAAAGGCTTGCTTGGCTACCCTGACATGATCGAGATCTCTAAAGGAAGCAATACTGCGATGTTGCAGTTTGAGTCTACTTTTGGTGGTGGCGATTCTGGTGAGACTGAATTAACTGAAAAAGATGTGCTAGATATTGATCACATCATTGAAGTGGATGAAGAAGAAATGATGATCTCCCTCTACTCTTATGTGCCTATCCCAGTTCCCGAGAAATTAGTTGGTGCTGTTAGCCTGGCTATCTTGAACATCAACCCAGAAACTCGCTATGGCAGCCTAGAGCTTTGCTCAACCGAGAATGAAGAAGGCGAAACAGAGCACTTCTTGCGCTATCGTGCAGCAACCTATTTGCGTGGCATCAAGTCAGGCAAAGTAGAAGCGATTGAGAGCATGGTAACTAACGGATCCGAGTTCTTCGGTCTTGCTTTAGATGCGATGTGCGTAAACAAATCGATTAAGAAGTGGCTGCTAAGCTAATTTAATCAAAAAGATGGCGGAGTAACTGTCCGCCACTATCTGCAAAGATAGATATAAGTTAAGGGAAAACGGTCATTGACCGTTTTTCTGCTTTCTAGAATCGTCACTGTTCTTTTACCCTGCTTTTTACATTCCATGAGAGCAGCTTCTTGAGCATCTGTCTCTTTTGAATTTTTGGGTGCATGTACTCCAATCGTGCCATCTGACTGTTGATAGACACCAAATTCACTTTGTGGCGTTGAGCAAGCTACCAATAGCAGAGCGATGGTAATAAGGGCGTAATGACGTGTCATTTATAGCGAAACCTTTAGGGTAGAAAGTATAGATATTCTAGGTCACTACGCATTAGAGCCGCATATAAGGTAGCTAACCGTCACAAAAGTGTCATATACGCTTGAAATTGATGTATTTAAAACGTAGGATGGACTAAATAGTAAAGATTTACTAATAGCCCATAAATAAAAATAAGGAAAATCATGAGCCAAAAAAAACTGGTGAAGCAATTATTGAAAAAGCTCGATAAATTAGAGTCCGATAGAGAAAAGCTCATCGATAAGCTAGCAAAAGCTTTAGATAAGCTAGAGAAAAAAGTCGCCGATAAGAAGACTCCCACTAAGAAATCAACTGCAGCAAAAAAGGTACCTGCTAAAAAGACCCCAACAAAGAAGGTTGCTGCAAAGAAGACTCCTGCAAAAAAGGCGCCTGCTAAAAGAGCAGTGGCTAAAAAGCCCGCGGTCAATAGCGAAGCAAGTTAATGGGTCACAAAAACAAAGAAAAGCTGGAGGATTCTAGTTACAACTCCGAACTTCGCCAATTGCAAATTGAGTTGGTGAAGCTGCAAAACAGCCTCATCAAAAATGGTGATCAGATCCTGGTCATACTAGAAGGTCGAGATACAGCGGGTAAAGATGGGACCATTAAAGCCATCACAGAACATCTGAGCCCACGTGAAACTCGTATTGTTGCGCTTGGTAAACCATCGGATAGCGAATCTGCAGAGTGGTACTTTCAGAGATATGTGGCACAACTACCCAAACAAGGTGAGTTTGTCCTATTCAACCGCAGCTGGTACAACCGAGCTGGCGTTGAACGGGTTATGAATTTCTGCACCAAAGCTCAATACGTTAATTTCATTGAAACCGTAAATGACTTTGAGTCTATCCTAGCAAGCTCAGGGATCACTATCTTGAAATACTATCTAGATATTTCCAAGAAAGAGCAGGCTTTGCGTCTTAAAGCCAGGGAAAATGATCCTCTAAAGCAGTGGAAGATTAGCCCTATTGATCAGCAAGCGCAGAAAAATTGGAATGCCTACAGCAAATGTAGAAATGAAATGCTAGAAAAAACTAGTCCTAAAGATGCGCCCTGGACAATCGTAAAAGCTAACGACAAGAAACTGACTCACTTAAATTTAATTCGAGATTTACTCTCTAGAGTTTCTTACCCAGGAAAAGATAAGTCACTTTTGAAGACAGATAAAGAAATCGCCTTTAAATGGGATGGCGATTTATCTAAACTCGAAAAATAAAATTCCTTAGAAGACCTCAGGTACGTACATTTTCTGAGGCACTGGCCCTCGGAGATAGTCTGGGTTATGAACTCGCTTAGGCAAAGTAATCACAGGATGATCAATTTCTTGATAGGGAATTTGACTTAACAAGTGGGTTATGCAGTTTAAGCGCGCCTTTTTCTTATCATTGGCAGCTACCACCCACCACGGCGCCTCTGGAATATGCGTACGCTCAAGCATCGTTTCTTTTGCCTTGGTGTAGGCCTCCCAAAGCCTTCTTGCCTCGAGATCCATTGGGCTTAGTTTCCATTGCTTAAGTGGATCATGAATACGCATCATGAAGCGGTTGTACTGCTCATCATCAGATATTGAGAACCAGTACTTAATTAAGATAATGCCTGAGCTAATCATCATCCGCTCAAGATCAGGAACTGTTCTTAAGAACTCTTCGTATTCTTCATCATTACAAAACCCCATCACCTTCTCTACACCAGCACGGTTGTACCAACTTCGATCGAATAGAGCGATCTCACC
Source organism: Polynucleobacter sp. MWH-Jannik1A5 (assembly GCF_018881795.1). Taxonomy (GTDB): domain Bacteria; phylum Pseudomonadota; class Gammaproteobacteria; order Burkholderiales; family Burkholderiaceae; genus Polynucleobacter. The sequence continues at coordinate 116,227 of NZ_JACVPQ010000001.1, forward strand.
ACCAGCAGGCAAATGAGAAATGTATCTTTGGAAGTACCACTGCGTCTTTTCACGCTCATTAGGCGCGGGTAATGCTACTACCTTACAAACACGGGGGTTTAATCGTTGCGTGATGCGCTTAATGGCTCCGCCCTTACCCGCTGAATCACGACCTTCAAACAAAACTGCTACCTTAAGCTTGTTGGCAACTACCCAGTCTTGCAGCTTTACCAGCTCACCCTGCAGTCTAAATAACTCGCGGAAGTAGACATTGCGTGGAATCTGGGATTTACTGTCACCGTCAGGAGAGAGGCGATCATCATCAAGCTCCATTTCAAGCTCTTCATCCATGCTATCAAGAATCTCTTCTTGAGCACGGCGATACCACTCGGCCATTTCTTTATGCTTAGATGTCATTAGTTTCCACTCCTAGAATACCTTTATAGCTAGGAAAGATGACACTTTTATTACATCAAGGTCTGATAGCCATTTAAATAGCTGGAAATTGCCTCTTGGCTATGCAAGGCTAGCCACTTGCGATCTCTGGGGGCTTCTGGATGCCCTCCAGAAGGAGGCAAAAAAGTTAATTCAACAATCAAGCGATGATTACGCAAAATGCTAGCCATAGACTCTAGCAGCCCCATTTCACCAACAAAGGCTGCAACTTCACTTCTCCTGCCAGTTACTGACGAATAGTAGGCAATCGCCAAAGAATAGACTGGCACATCTGCAGTCACTGCAGATTCAAATAAATTAGGCTTAAATGGCAAAACACTCTCCCCTATTGTGGAAGTGCCCTCCGGAAAGATGCAGACAGATTGTGTTTGAAGAACCTTAGAAACCTCTCCCGCAATGTGCTTACCATGTCGGGAATTGTCTCGCTTGATAAACACCGTACCCACTTGTTTTGCCATCCAGCCAAAAATCGGCCACCCCTCTACATCTGACTTTGCAACAAAACAAATGGGGTTAAAAGCATTAATTGCGTGGATATCCATCCAAGAAATATGGTTCGAAGCAAGCAGGAATGGAGTATTTGGAAGAATTGCTTGATTTTTTAACCTTAGCTCGATGCCAAAAATATTTAGCAATCTTTTTGACCAAGCCTGAATCAGTTGATTTTTCCTTTTTTGATCTGCAAAAGGGAACTGAAAAGACAAAGTAGCCAAGCCAGCGATCACGTGAGCCCATACCAGAACCCAACACCAAGCTACTGATGTATTTCTCGATTGATTTAAGGAATGCTTCTTGCTCATATGGATTAGCAATATAAATCAAATTCCAATAATTATTGCATCGTCATAAAACTGCCTCAGAACTGTCATGCTGCTTTCACACTCCATTGGCTTAATACTGTTTCATGATGCATTACAAAGCTATCTGGATTTCAGATGTACACCTAGGAACATCAGGGTGTCAGGCAAACTACCTTCTCGATTTTCTTAAGCATAACGAGGCCGAGAAATTCTATCTAGTAGGCGACATTATTGATGGCTGGAGACTTAAGAAGTCATTCTACTGGCCCCAATCACACAATGACGTAGTACAAAAACTCCTGCGTAAGGCTCGCAAAGGAAGTGAAGTCATCTACGTTCCAGGCAATCATGATGAAAGCGCCAGACAATTTTTTGGACTCTCGTTTGGTGATGTCAAGGTAGTTGAAGAGGTAATCCATACAACCGTCGATGGTAGAAAACTATGGGTAACTCATGGCGATCAATTTGATGGAGTAATGCAATACGCCAAGTGGCTGGCCTATGTTGGCGACACCATGTATTCATTCATTCTTTACGTCAACCGCTACTTCAACATGCTCCGCGCCAAGATGGGCTTGCAGTATTGGTCTCTGTCTCAATACCTCAAGCACCAGGTAAAAAACGCAGTCAGCTATATCGCAGATTTTGAGCACATTATGGCCAGAGAAGCTCGCCTAAGAGGTTGTGATGGTGTTGTGTGTGGGCATATTCACAAGGCAGAAATTCGCGAAATCGATGGCTTGCTGTACTGCAATGATGGTGATTGGGTCGAAAGCCTCACCGCCCTGGTTGAAACACACACTGGTGAACTCAAAATTATTCATTGGACGCACATTAAAGGTGAGCCAATTGAAGTCCCTCAAATTACCCCTCAACCTGCCGTTCAAATACTTATTAAAGAGGCTGCGCTATGAAAATTATGATCATTACCGATGCATGGGATCCACAGGTGAACGGCGTTGTTCGCACTCTCAAACAAACCCGCGCGGAATTAATTGCCATGGGTCATGAGGTGGAGATGATCACCCCAACCGGTTTTAAATCCATTCCATGCCCAACCTATCCTGATATCGCCTTATCTCTCTTTCCAGGCAAAGAGGTGGCACGTCGAATTAAAGAGTTTGCGCCTGATGCCATGCATATCGCCACCGAAGGTCCCTTGGGATTATCTGCTCGCGCTTACGCAGTAAAAAATCGCCTGCCATTTTCTACCGCATATCACACCCGTTTTCCTGAGTACGTTAAGGCACGTACAGGCATTCCATTGGCAATTACCTACGCCTTTATTCGCTGGTTTCATGGTCGATCAATGGCGGTCATGGCGCCAACAATCGTAGTTAAGGATGACCTTGAAAAATACGGGCTAAAGAATGTTGTGTTGTGGTCAAGGGGTGTTGATCTTGATATTTTCAAGATACAAGAATCAAAAGCATTAAATACAGCGCACCCTATTTTCTTATACGTAGGACGTGTAGCGGTCGAAAAGAATATCAATGCATTTTTGGAAATTGATTTGCCAGGTTCAAAGTGGGTAGTAGGAGACGGTCCGGCTCTGGCTGGAATAAAAGAAAAATATCCAGAAGTGAACTATCTGGGAGTACTGCAACAACATGAGCTAGCAAAAGTGTATACAGCTGCAGATGTATTTGTATTTCCAAGCAAGACCGATACGTTTGGTCTAGTTTTATTGGAAGCAATGGCATGCGGTACGCCTGTGGCAGCGTATCCAGTCACGGGCCCTATTGATGTACTAGGAAATTCAAATTCAGGTGCAATGAATGAAGATCTGCGAGAGGCTTGCATTCAGGCACTTAAGATTCCACGTGAAGTTGCACGTGCCCATGCTGAGAAATTTTCCTGGCGCGCGGCTTCTGAGCAGTTTGCTCAACACCTAAAGCCTGTGCTAACGCCAGAAGTTCACGTCACTGCATTAGCTTAAAGAAAGTTATTCGTGAACTTCCCTTACCACGTTGACCAGAACCCACATAAGGGCAACAGAGGCCTTACTAGAGCATGGCATGCAGCTAAGAACTCATGGTGCGGATTGGTATACGCCTTCCGAGAAGAAAGTGCCTTTCGACAAGAGCTTACCCTGCTTTTATTGCTAACGCCTATTGCACTTGCATTACCAATATCGCTTTTTGAAAAGTCATTTCTAGTTGCCTCCCTGGTAATGGTGCTCGTCATTGAGCTACTGAATTCTAGTGTAGAGGCGGCGATAGATCGAATTTCTTTTGAGCACCACGATCTTTCCAAACGTGCAAAAGATTTTGGCAGTGCTGCCGTCATGCTTGCTCTATTCGTAGCCACTCTTCTTTGGGCTGCAGTTTGCGCTCCTTTAATTGTCAATATCTAAATGCACAAGCTATTAAAACATTCACTTACTGAGGCTAGTTATGTCTGATATCCCCAATCCAATCGGATCATTTGAGATTTTTCCACCCAAGAAAGTCAAGGCGCTTAAAAGAAATAAGCCCAATACCTTCAAAAAACTCTCTAAGAAGATAGCTAAAAAGCTATTTGGAAAGAAATTTGTTACAAAGACAAGAGCTGAACCTAGAGAAGCGACAATAACTCCTGCGGTACAGATTGATAAACCCAAAAAACCGGCTTTTCAGATTATTTGGGCAAACACCCCTGGTGAAATTAAAGAAGCCCAGAGATTGCGGTATAAAGTTTTTGCTGAAGAGATGGGGGCGAAGCTACCGATGAATGCAGAAGGTCTCGATGTTGATGAATTCGACGCCTACTGCGACCATCTATTAATTCGTGATCAAGACAGCCTAAAGGTCGTAGGCACCTACCGCGTGCTACCTCCACATAAGGCCCAAGAAATTGGACGCCTCTATTCTGATTCTGAATTTGACCTCTCTCGCCTTGACCATCTGCGCCCTAAATTAGTTGAATTAGGTAGGTCTTGCGTTCACCAAGACTATCGCTCAGGCGCGGTGATCATGGCTCTTTGGAGTGGCCTGGCACAGTATATGCAAAAGAACGGCTATGAAATCATGTTGGGATGCGCCAGCATCCCCATGGCTGATGGCGGACACTTTGCAGCGAGTCTTTATAACTCCCTCGGCAATGATCAAATGGCGCCTACAGAATTCCACGCCTTCCCACGTCTACCACTTCCTTTGGACAAGTTAAATGGGGGCTTAGATGTTCAGCCTCCTCCTTTGATTAAGGGCTACCTCAAGCTCGGAGCCAAAATTTGCAGTGCCCCTGCCTGGGATCCAGACTTTAATACTGCTGATCTGTTAACAATGTTGAGACTATCTGAAATTAATCCACGTTACGCAAAGCATTTCTTAGGTCTCTAGTTTTAAGGAATGGATTTGTTAGTAAGCCACCTCAGAATGAGGTGGCTTTTTATATGTAGCTTGAGTTACTTAAAGCTAACTTGATAGGAGCGGCCGACTCTTTCCCACTCTGCAGCCTCTTTTAAAAGACTAAATTCTGTCAAAGGGTGTTCGGCAGCCCACTCTTTAGAAAGACTCACCAGGTAGGAGCCTTCATGCTCTGAAACTTTTACCTTTGGAATGCTAGTGTCATTTCGACCGCGACAAAGAACTTGAGCAAGCCTCAAACAAAAGAGCATGCGCCAGTCTTCAAAGCCGTGATTATTGGCCAACTTACCAAGTTTTCCGGTATGGCCAATTAATAAAGCAGCAAGTCTTGCCTGGTCATTCTTGGAAAATCCCGGCATATCGGCATTGCCCGCTATATAGGCAGAGTGCTTGTGATATCCGTTATGGGATATTGATAAACCAATCTCATGGAGATTCGCGGCCCATTGCAATAGAGCAACGTTATCCGCCCTACTTTCAGATTCAGGTTTAGGCAATTGCTGTAAAAAATCAGCTGCTAGTTTGCCCACCCTATCGGCCTGCTCACGATCCACAGCATAGCGTTGCATAAATTGCTCTACGGTGACATAACGCATATCGTGATGCTGAGATCGACCAAGTAAGTCATAAAGAACGCCGCTACGCAATGCGGCGTCCGTCACTTCCATTTCTTCAATACCCAATTCATCGAATGCAGCCAGCATAATTGCTAAGCCTCCAGGCCATACGGCCCTTCTATCATCCTTGAGGCCGATCAACTCAACTTGATTAACATGCTCGTACTTGAGCAGATGCCTTTTGAGATTCTTTAAGCCTTCACGGGTAATGAGACCACTTGCCCCATTGACGCGACCCATCATTAATCCATCGCTATGCCCATTGAAATTATTGCTAGCAATCAATTCTGCCAAAGCTCTAGCAGTTCCAGAGGAGCCGATGACTTGTTTCCAACCGCTTTTTAAATAAGCTCCGGAGATCACCTGTATTTCACGGCGGGCAGCTAGCTCAGCCTCTTTAAAAGCATGAGCATCAATATTTCCTTTGGGGAAAAAACGCAAACTATGTGAGACGCAGCCTATATAAAGACTTTCCATCAACTTTGGCTCGTAACCTTTTCCAATAATGAATTCAGTAGAACCACCACCAATATCAATGACAAGCCTATTACCTTGAATAGCCTGTACCTCATGCGCCGCCCCAATGTAAATGAGACGCGCCTCTTCTACGCCAGCAATCACTTCAATCGGAAAGCCTAAAGCCTCTTGCGCATCTTCAACAAACTGCTGGGCATTTTTAGCAACACGTAATGTATTAGTAGCAACCGCGCGAACATTAGCAGGATCAAATCCACGAATGCGTTCACCAAAACGTCTAATAGCGATTAAGCCCCGTTGATAAGCATCATTACCAAGCAACTTATTTTCCGTTAGTCCTGCGGCCAAACGAACTGTCTCACGCAAGGTGTCTATAGGACGCAGCTGTGTCCCTGACGGCGTATTGACGACTTGGGCTACCAGCATTCGAAAACTATTAGAGCCTAAGTCAACCGCAGCTACAAGGTCTGCGGATATTGCTGAAGGATCTACGGGATTACTGGCCAAAATGTTCCCCAAAAATGGAATGCTGCATCAATTATGTCTATTTTATGTACAAACCATGACATATTGATGAAATCAATACCAAGCCTATCTGGCTGGGGGGAGCAAAGGAATTTTAGGCGGCTAAGTTCTGCTCAGAGCTCAAGCAATCTCGATTACCAAAGCTACACAAAATACAACAATCTCCAGACTTCGGCTTCAAAATTGCACTGCAAGAACGACAGCGATAAAAATGCTGAGCACCTTCCTCCGAGCTAACGATCTCAGAGTTCTGGCAATGGGGGCAAGTAACAATGGCTTGCGGGTACTGGATGGTCTTATTCACAATGCCATACTGAACCAGAATTGTGACAAGAATATGTCAATCACCTGAGTATAGGCAGCAAAAAACTTCATTAAATCTATAAATTCAGACTGTCATATTACTTTGCTAGGATTGGGTCTAACTTAATCCCTGGATTGAATCATTATGAGTAAATATCAATACGAAGATGCTGTAAAGCAATTGCAAGAGTCTGGCAGCATTGGATTGGCTGACCTAAAAAAGCTTCCACACATAGATCTTGTAGAACTACTAGAGGAGATTAAGGTTTGGTGCCTTTATGCCAACGGCAAAGCTGAAAAGCTTCCTAAGGAATCTAAAAAGAAGAAAAAGAAAAAGAAGGAGTGAGAATTAAGCTGAAACTCGCTCTTTAGGGAAGCGAAGCATAAATTTACTGCCCCTACCTGGAGTACTTTCAATCACTAGCTGAGCTTGATGCCGGTTGGCAATATGCTTCACAATGGCCAAGCCCAAACCTGTACCACCCGTATCCCTTGATCTACTCCGGTCAACACGATAAAAGCGCTCCGTTAGCCTTGAAAGATGCTCAGATGCAATGCCTGGGCCAGTATCTGATACCGAGAATTCCCCCTGCCCTTGTTCGTTAACCTTCCACTCCACCGAAATTGCACCCACGTCCGGGGTGTAGCGAATTGCATTGGAAACCAAGTTACTAAACGCAGAAAGAATCTCTCTTTCATCACCCAATAAATTTTTCGATGAATTCACATCGAAACTTAATGAATGTTTTCCTTGTGAGAGTGCTTCAGCGTCATTTTTAATGAGCGCCATCAAAGTTTCGATTTTCACCACAGTACTTGTAGCTGGCAATGCATTTGACTCGAGATTAGCCAGGGTCAATAGATCCTCAACCAAGCTCTTCATTCTTTGGGCTTGCGACATCATCATGTCTAGGTATTGGTCTTGCTGATCCTTTTTAAGATCTAAAGACTGAACTGTTTCCAGAAAACCCATTAAGACGGTGATTGGCGTACGCATTTCATGCGAAACATTGGCCACGAAATCACGCCGCATGGCATCTGCTTTTTGCAAGTCAGTAACGTCCTGAACTAAAAGAAGATGACGTTTTTGACCAAATGGGAAAGCTTGCAGCATCAAACTTAAGCTACCGTCTGCACCCATGCGCTCCATCAAGAGAGGCTCTTCAAAATTACGCTTATTTAGATACTGTATGAATTCCGGACGTCTAATTAGAAAATTTACACGCTGCATCACATCGCGCTTAAAGATCAATCCAAAAAATCTTTCGGCGATGCTGTTACACCATTCAATTTGATCACTCTCATCAAGCATGACGATGCCATTAGGTGAGGCTTGAAATGCCTCAATAAAATGATCGTGTTGCTGCTCAATACTGCGTATACGCTGCTTTAGATTTCTGACGAGTCGCTGAAGTCTAAAAAATACCTCTTCCCAAAAACCACTTGGCAAAGGCATGTTCTCGACAGAGTCCGCAAGAATGTATTTTCTCAGGCGCGCTAAATTGATGTACGCATACACAAGCGGTATAGAAAGTACTGCAACCCCAGCCGCAATAGCCCACTCTGCGCCCCAGAAAGACAGTACGATAAATGCCGCAATAAATGCGACACAAATGATGACAAAGAATCGGGTTAAAACGGAGAGCATGCTGCAATATTAGAGCATCTCTAATAGCCTCTAGAAAATTCTAGAAAAATGCTTAAAAAGCCTTAAGTTTCCGTTGGGGTCTTAGTAATACGGTAGCCGCTACCGCGGACAGTCTCTACATAGCGGTCGCAATCAAATGGCACCAGCGCCGCCCTTAAACGTTTGATGTGAACGTCAACCGTTCTTTCCTCTATATAGACTTCACTACCCCAAACCTTATCTAATAAACTGCCACGAGAGTGGACTCTCTCAGGGTTGGCCATAAAAAATTGCAGCAAACGAAACTCAGTAGGACCCAAAGCAATTGGTTTAGGCTCCTGATTTGGCCAGACTGCCAATACACGGTGAGAGCTTGGATCTAGCTTTAACGGACCAACAGTCAACGGGCCCGTATCCTCAATAGGAGTCTGCCTTCTTAATATTGCCCTAACCCTTGCCACCAACTCTTTAGGAGAAAAAGGCTTAGTCACATAATCATCCGCACCAGAGTCCAACCCAAGAACCTTATCAGACTCCTCGCTTTTTGCGGTGAGCATCAAGATAGGCAAGCCTTTAGTGCGCTCATTAGCGCGGAGCTCTTTAGCAAACTGCACTCCTGACTTTCCTGGCATCATCCAATCCAGAATAATCAGACTGGGCAATTGATCTTTCATCATCGCCAAAGCCAACTCTGTTTGCATGGCTTTTTCTACTTCATATCCAGCATGTGACAGATTAATCGCAATCAATTCTGCAATTGATGGCTCATCCTCAACTATGAGTATGCGGTGAGTCATTATTCGAGATCCTAATTATTGTCTATTGGCTTCGCGTACTAAATCTTCATGAGGAATATGACGAACATCAGATCCCTTGGCAATATAGATTACGAACTCTGCAATATTTTTTGCATGGTCGCCAATACGCTCAATTGCTTTAGCAATAGTCAGCATATCTAAGCCAGTGCTAATCATATGTGGATCTTCAGACATATAGGTAATGAGCTTACGAACAAAGCCCCTGAACTCCTCGTCAATCTGGCGATCCTCTTGCACCACCTCAGCAGCCGCAATAGTATCCAGACGGGCAAACGCATCAAGACTACGACGCAATAAAGAGATGGCCATTTGACCCGACAACCGAATTTCAGCAACATTAATGTTGTGTGGCAATCCAGATTCAATTAAGCGCTTGGTGCGCTTAGCAACGCGCTCAGCCTCATCACCTGCACGCTCTAAATTGGTAATTGCTTTAGATACTGCCATTACGAGACGTAAGTCACGTGCTGTAGGCTGTCTACGTGCAATCAATTCTGTACAAGCTAAGTCGATCTGAATCTCGAGATCGTTTACCAACTTTTCATTTTCGATCACGACATTACAAGTTTCAGCGTCCATTTGCGTAAAAGCACGCATTGCCGTTGAAATCTGTGATTCAACTAACCCACCCATTTCAAGCAAGCGGCTTGAGAGTGAATTAAGATCTGCGTCGAATTGTGATGATAGGTGTTTATCTGGCATTTATGTCTCCAATTAACCGAAGCGGCCGGTAATGTAATCTTCTGTCTCTTTGCGCTTAGGCTTAATAAATATTTCATCTGTTTTACCGTACTCGATCAAGCTGCCTAGATACATATAGGCTGTGTAATCCGATACGCGCGCTGCTTGTTGCATATTGTGAGTCACAATGGCAATGGTGTAATCATTCTTCAGTTCATGAATCAACTCTTCCACCTTACCGGTTGAAATAGGATCCAAAGCAGATGTGGGTTCATCAAGCAAAATTACTGAAGGCTTTACCGCTACGCCGCGAGCAATGCATAAACGCTGCTGCTGACCACCTGAGAGGGATAAACCACTTTGATTTAATTTATCTTTCACTTCATTCCACAAAGCTGCCTTGTTCAGCGCCCACTCTACGCGCTCATCCATTTCAGAGCGTGAGAGCTTTTCATAAAGACGTACGCCGAAAGCGATGTTTTCATAGATCGACATTGGGAACGGTGTTGGCTTCTGAAAAACCATACCAATTCTTGAGCGAAGTAGATTCAAGTCTTGGCCTGGCTCAAGAATGTTTTGTCCGTAAAAGTTAATCTCACCCTCTGCACGCTGACCTGGGTATAGATCGTACATACGGTTTAACGTTCTCAGAAGTGTCGATTTACCGCAACCTGATGGGCCAATAAAGGCCGTAACCTTGCCTTGCTCAATATCTAAATTGATTTTCTTTAAACCTTGGAATGCGCCATAATAAAAATTCAGATTACGCACTTCAATAGCGTTAATAGCCGCATTTTGTGGTTCTTGATTTACTGTATCCACTACACCCCCTTGACCATCAACCTGATTTAAGTCAAACATTGTTCTCATATTACTCATCATCCCTGTACCTTGTCTCGGAATACCACGCGAGCCAGGATATTTAACCCAAGCACTGCAAATGTAATCAGTAATGCGCCACCCCAAGCAAGCTCAACCCAGTTGTCGTAAGGGCTCATGGCAAACTGGAAAATCACTACCGGTAAATTGGCCATTGGCGCATTCATATTCGTCGAGAAGAATTGATTATTCAGCGCCGTAAAGAGTAAAGGCGCAGTCTCACCGCTGATTCGAGCCAGAGCAAGCAAGATACCGGTCATCACACCGCTCTGAGCGGCGCGAAGAGTAATCATGAAAGCCACTTTCCATTTTGGCGTGCCAAGCGCATAGGCAGCCTCGCGTAAGCTACCCGGAACCAAGCGCAGCATGTTTTCTGTAGTTCTCACTACTACGGGAATAGCAATTAAAGCTAAAGCAATCGTGCCGGCCCAACCAGAAAAGTGTCTAACTTGAGCAACTACGAATGCATACACAAATAAACCAATAACAATAGATGGTGCGGACAACATAATGTCAGTGACAAAACGGGTAATTGCAGCAACTTTGCTTCGATCCCCATACTCTGAAAGATACAGGCCAGCCAATACGCCTACTGGTGTGCTGATGAGTGTGCAGCAACCGATTAACATCAAGCTACCCACAATTGCATTAGCTAGACCGCCGCCATCAGAACCAGGGGCAGGTGTGCTTTGCGTAAATAAATTTAAGCTAAGGGCAGAGAAGCCCTTAAAAACTAAAACGCTCAAAATCCATAGCAAAAAAATCATCCCTAATGCCATAGCACCAGTGGAGAGCATTAAGCCAATTTTGTTTGCTCGCTTACGCCTTGCAAAAATAGCTTGATCAATGTTGGAGATATTATTCATGTCTTTAATCCCTGCTTCTTCTCCATATTACTTAACATCCACTTTGCACAAGCCAGCACTACAAAGGTGATAATAAAAAGCGCTAGACCCAAGGCAAATAAAGAGGATAAGTGGTTACCAATCTCAGCCTCTCCAAACTCATTAGCAAGTGTTGATGCAATTGAAGTGCCGGGAGCAAATAAGGATGGAGATAGGCGATGGGCATTACCAATAACAAAAGTTACTGCCATAGTTTCACCAAGCGCTCTACCTAAACCCAGCATTACGCCGCCAATTACTCCTGCCTTGGTATACGGCAGAACGACATTCTTAACAACTTCCCAGGTTGTGCAGCCAATCCCATATGCAGATTCTTTTAAAACCGGCGGCACAATCTCAAACACATCACGCATCACAGAGGCGATGAATGGGAGAATCATCATTGCCAAAATAAGGCCAGCACACAAGATGCCGATGCCATTAAATGCGCCAGAGAACAAAATGCCTAATCCCGGTATCTTCCCAAGCGTGCCAGCCAGTGCGGGTTGAATGTAATCAGCAAATAATGGAGCAAAAATAAAGAGTCCAAACATCCCGTAGATGATGGATGGAACTGCTGCAAGCAACTCTACCGCTGTACCCAGAGGTCTGCGCAATGCGCTTGGGCATAACTCAGTTAAAAATACTGCAATACCAAAACTTAAGGGCACGGCAATCAGCAATGCTATCAATGAAGTTACCAAGGTTCCATAAATTGCAATAAGGCCGCCAAACTCCCCATTCACAATATCCCATTCTTGGGTGAAGAAAAATCCTGGACCAAATGTGCTTAAAGCAGGCCATGCATTAATCACCAGAGAAATCATAATTCCAACCAGTGCAAGCAAGACCGATAATGCAAAAAATTGGGTGATTCTATGAAACAGAAAGTCCTGAACGCGTTGCACCTTAGCAATGCGAAGAGCTTGAGGCGTCGGCGCTGAGGGGGACTGAGTAGTTTCTTTCATAAGTTACGCTTATTCATATATTGAAACAGCCCCACCCAAGGCGGAGCTGTTTTTAAGGTAGATTTAAGATCGCTAACTATCGAATCTTACTTGGTTACCACCTTTGTAAATACATTCTTACGGATGAAATCAGTAGTCACATCAGGCATTGGCACGTAATCCAATTCTTCGGCCATTTTTTTGCCATCCTTGAAGGCAAAGTCGAAGAACTTTAATACTTCAGCTGCATTTGCTTTATTTTCTGGATTCTTGTAAACCAAGATAAAAGATGCACCAGTGATAGGCCATGATTTAGCACCAGGGGCATTAGTAATAAATGTGCCCATACCAGGTATCTTAGACCAGTCTGTGCCAGCAGCAGCTGCGGCAAAAGTAACGTCGTCAGGCTGAACAAATTGACCGTCTTTATTCTTCAAAGAAACGCTAGTCATTTTATTTTTCTTGGCATATGCATATTCAACGTAACCAATTGCACCTTTAACGCGCGACACGTTTGCAGCAACACCTTCATTGCCCTTACCGCCAACAGATGAGGCTGCAGGCCATTTCACTGCGGCACCCTCACCAACAGCATCTTTCCAGTTTTGACTAACCTTAGCTAAGTAGTTTGTAAAAATAGCTGTAGTGCCAGAACCATCGGCACGATGAACAACGGTAATTGGTAAATCAGGCATCTTCATGCCAGGGTTGTTCAACACAATTCGCTTATCGTTCCAGTTTGTAATAACACCCTGAAAAATATCGGATAAGGTATCTGGGGATAACTTCAACTCATATGGCTTAACACCCTCTACGTTAATGACTGGTACCACGCCGCCAATAATCGCCGGGAATTGAACTAAACCATCTTTTTCTAAGTCATCAAATTTGACTGGGTTATCAGTAGCGCCAAAATCCACTGTTTTGGCTTTGATCTGTTTAATGCCGCCGGAAGACCCAATGGACTGGTAATTCATATTTGAGCCAGTTTTAGCTTTATAAGCTTCTGCCCATTTTGCATAAATTGGGTACGGAAAAGTTGCGCCGGCACCAGTCATATCTGCTGCAAATGCCGCTGGAGCAAGTGAAATGGCTCCTATCACTAGGGCTTTTTTTAGAAAAGATTTCATTTGGTCAGTCCTTACATTAAATATGCGCAACGGCGCGATATAAGAACAATACGGCGGGAATATTACGGTTATATGACAGCCCTAAAACCCCCGTTTTTAGGGGTTTAAAGCCATTTAAGGTCTTGGCGGAGAGGGAGTCAAAAAATTCACCCTCCGTCTAAGTCTACAATTACCCACAAAACCCTTGTAATACATGGCTTACAAGGGTAACCCTACTCCAGTCTAACCCATTCAAGTTCACTAAAATCTACGTTTAACTGGTGGGTACAGTGGTGGGTAGATTGAGCGCAAATCATGATGATAAACAAGGAGTGAAAAGTCCTCGCAAGGCCTCTTTTACTGCACGTGGAATTATCTCAGTTAACAGACCTGGATATCATGCTGATCCTGAAAATAAAGGTCTATATCTTCAAGTTACGCAGACCTCTACCGGCATCTCCCGTAGCTGGATCTTTCGCTTTACTAGCCCAATAACTCTCAAGCGAAGGGAAATGGGAATTGGCCCAATCGAGTCCTTTTCGCTGGCTAACGCTAGATTGAAGGCGTTAGATCTACGTCGCCTCATTCTTGATGGGACTGACCCACTTGAACAAAGAATCGCCAAGCGATCAAATGCTATCGAGGCAAATGTCCATACGATTACCTTTGCAGCTGCTGCAGAAAGATGCATTCAGGCCAAAAAAGTTGAATGGTCGAATAGCAAACATCAAGATCAATGGACCACTACGATAAATAAGTTCGTATCACCCATCATTGGCAAACTAAGAGTCGACCACATAAGCACTAGTCATGTTGTCAGAGTTCTTGAACAAGATATCAAGAACAAAAACGGTGAAGTAGAGGGAACCTTTTGGAATGTGCGCACCGAAACAGCCACAAGAGTTCGCCAACGTATTGAGGTAATTTTTGATTGGTGCAAAGCCCATCAATACATGCAAGGTGAGAATCCAGCACGCTATCAAGGAGCGCTAAGCCATCTTCTGCCTAAGGCAAGCAAGATTAAAAAGAGCATGCACCACCCTGCTCTGCCTTTTCAACGTATTGGGGAATTTGTATCTGATCTGCGTACTCACTCAGGATTCTCAGCTCTTGCGCTAGAGCTATTAATTCTGACTGCGAGCAGAACCAGTGAAGTAATCGAGGCGAAGTGGGATGAGTTTGATATAGAGGCCAAGGTTTGGACGATTCCAGCTGAACGAATGAAGGCTGGTAAAGAGCATCGGGTTCCGTTAAATACTAGGGCAATGGAAATTCTTGGGGGACTCAAAAAAATGCGGGTGAATTCATATTTATTCCCGAGTACCCTACACAAGGATCGCCCGCTATCAAATATGGCTCTGCTCGCCATGATGAGGAAGATGTCAAAGTATGCTGATTATGTCCCGCATGGCTTTAGATCTACCTTCAGGGATTGGGCTGCAGAGACAACGGATTACTCAAATGAAACTGTTGAGCTGGCTTTAGCACATACTATTAAGAACAAGGCTGAGGCTGCTTATAGAAGGCAGGATCAACTTGAGAAGCGAGCAAAATTAATGGAGAAATGGCGAGAATTTATTCTCATCTAATTTTTTAACCGTGAAAAAAATCGTTTTCTTCGCAAGAAAATCAATAAATTCATAAGGCCAAATAGCATTAACGGCACTAGTTCATCCAAAATAATAAGAGCCAAAACAGCATGAACCGTTGTTAATACTTCACTATCCAACACTGAGCTGGCATAAGTCTCATTATCTAGGGGCAAAAACATAAATGATACGTATGCCACGAGCAGACAAAAAATAACAATTACATTTTTAGACGCTCTATAGCCCAATATTTCAATGGATGATAGTTGGAGCTTTTTAAATGCGCTTATTGGATAACCATGAAAAGCGCTATTTACCTTCCAGTCCTCATCAATTGTTCTCCCAAATAAATACTTAAGCGTGCTTCTTATTAACTTAATAAAGACTTCAAAAAATGAATTTTCAGCTGAGTTTTTTAGAGACTCAAATTTGTACTTTAAGCCTCTAAATAAGTGCACGGAATCTACATGATCTCTGAATATTGAATTTAATATATCAATTCCAGAAACTATTACACCCTCTTTAGTGAGAAATATATTTTTCTCAGTGTTATAAAAATACTCACTCGGAAAATCAAGTGAAAAGGGTTGAGGAGACGCATTAGACATTTCTACGGAGTCTTTGGATGGGCACTCTGGATCTTCAAAGTCATAATCCCAATGTTGCGCCCTATAGATACTCATCGTAGCAATACGGCAACGTATTGGAACTAAGTTTGGCTCGTCTGGCTCTATTCGCTTTTTATCAAAAACAACCCAAATGACTGCAACGTTGTCTGGATTTTTATTTGAATATTTAGCTGGCTTATAACGAATCTCCTCTGGATAATTTCGCCGAATAGAGAATCCCGCACCAGCATCAGTAAGAATTACGGGATCATAAAATTCCTTATCACCACCCAGATGGAATTTATCAAGTAATTCTTGACCATTATTGATCATATAAAAACCTTAGTTGTGGATGTAAGCAATGAATATTCATATCTTAGCCTATGGTGATCTCTCAAAGTGAGGAACATCAACAAACCCTTTAAAGTTTCCGCCCCACCTATTCTTTGAACTTAGGCCTTCCCAGTATTCACCAACTGTACGAATCAATTCTTTATCCCAGACTAGCTTTCCATTCCAGAAGAAATTAAGATCGATAGCGCAACGTCTCAGGTGGTTGCTGTTCATAGTTTTTGATCTACCACTTTTGAAGTAGATCTCTTGTTGCTCTGGAGACCTCCAGAGCTCACCACCAGTAACGATCCAACCTTCTGCTGTTGCAAACTGAATAAGACGACTTACATCGATCAAGAATGCAGCTTGCTCCGCAACCAAACCACTCACGCCTTTACTCACGGGGACTCTTCCCTGTTTCTTGAACCATTCATGCGCATCTCAAAGATCTTCTCAACAGACCTTCCCCCAAAATAAGCCAGCATGACTAATTGGCCCCATTCACCTAGAAGCTTTACATAAGCCTCATTGATATCAATTCCCATGGCGGAGAGCAAAGCGAACAAGAGGTAGGCCGTGAGGATGTAAACCAATGTACCTGGACGAATGTTCTTTGATAACTTGGAATCGCTACCCATATCGGATTGCCAGCGCTGCGTGGCATTCACTTGAGAAGCTCGATGCATCTCCGCTAGAAGTTTTGATTCCTCTATCTCCAGTTCCTTTTGCTTGAGCGTGTACTGCAAAAGGAGTTGCTCTTGCTCAACCTCTAGTTGCTTGAGCTTAATGAGGTCTTCCTGACTGGGATTGTCTGGAATACGCGCTCCAATCTTGCTCTCAATAAATTCTTTACCTTTAGCCTGAACCGCACCCGCAAGCAGACCAAGGCCATTGACAGCCAAGATTTGCACTAGAGAGGTAATGATTGGAAGCATGTAATAGATTCTTTATTTGATGCTTGGGATATGGAAGTCCACCGCCCCACTACCGCCTAGGCTTTTCTTCGGTGTAGGCAGTGGGGCGCAGTTACGCGCGCCCACACACCATGGTTACTTCAACACCCGCAGCCGCACCCAAACACCTGCTGCTAGTGGTCGTGGCGATGGCCTTCCCTTCTGCTAGCGTTTCTTGGCACCTTTGCTTTCTTGTATTGGATCTAGCTCGTGAGCTTTTTCTAATGTTTGCTCTTGAACTGGGAGTTTTCCCTCGGCCATTAGCCCCTCTACTATTTCCATTAGGCGATCACCATCATCTTCACCAAAGACTTTTGCCACAACTTCATGGCCATACTTAGCGCATAGACGGTCGTACTCCTGCTCTGGAGTAATAGTGGTCTTTGATGGGCGCTCGAACACCGTGACGTTCTCGCGCCCAAAAAGATTACGAAGGATGTTGGTTTCATACGGCGGTACGTGCACATGGATGGTCGTGAATGCATCCCTGCGCACTACCGCCTCTACCTCTTTTATTTGGAAGTCGCTATGAATGAGTTCTTTTCTGTTCATTTACTTTTCCTTATTGAATCGCCAATACCGCATGGGCATTAGCACGTGAGATGGATAAAGCGCAGCGTAGATTCACCATGGCATACATGGCTAGCGTGTCATGCGGACGGATTGGGGCAACGATGTCTAAGTCATCATCCCGTAGTTTCATAAAGCGGGTGTTGAGGAAATAACAACGCTTACTCCACTCCACCGTGCGATTTGCCATGGCATCAAGTTCATCAAACTGCGGATCCCAGATGATCTCCACGCCTTTAAACGCTAGGCCTGTATTTACGCCAGCACCTACACCGGCATCGATGTACTTAGTCTCACCAGATCCAGCAATATGGGTCACTGTGACCTGCTTGCGATAGGTATCAATGAACTTACCACCCGCGATGATGAAATCAGGGCTACCGCCATGCTTAATGCATTGTCGCCATGCAGTCTCCATCTCCCCGACTAAGTTACCTGGCGCTGTTGACGCAATATCTTTAACTGCATAGTTGCGCCAGTAACTTGCTTTGGCTCGATCGATGCCACCTACCGTACCCGCGTCTGGTGCCAGGCTGACTAAGCTATCTAAACCTACTAATGCATCCGCACCATGCGAGCCGTCGCGATGTAGTTCTAGGTCTAGCTTATTGAGGAAACCCTCTCTGAGGACTTCTAACTGTTCATCCAGCAAGTTAATAAGCTGAACTCGCTCGTTATGCTCTAACTTAAAGCCTCGCGCCCCACCTTCACGAACTTTGATGCCGTTACTAAAGAGCCTGTCATAGTCAATGTACAAGCCATCTACCGCCCTGCGCCATGGGAATGAGGCTTGTTCAGTGGTATTACGCTTATTGAACTTGACCGTCTCCTCCCCAAATGCCCAGGTGAAGTTACTCCCATGCTCTTTGCGAATGTTCTCCACCACATTCTGTTTGGCCCCTAATAGACTCTTGCGCCCTTGCATTAGTTTTTTAAGGAAAGGTCTCTCTACCGCTATTTGATCTACCGGTAGATTACGCAAGTACTCATCTAAGGAGACCTTAGCTAGCTCTTGCAAGTCTGTATTTGAAATTGGCATACGCCACCCCTATCTGTATTTATGAATTAGTTGGATTCATACCGCTTGATAGTGCGTGAACCTATCCATTGCTACGCTACTAGGCGCGACTCTAGCTTTAACGCATGGGATGAACCAGTAGCTTGGTAGTTAACCGTTGCTACATACATTCATTATTTGGGTAGTTGTTAAGAGCTTTGGATATATCTGGGGTTTTTGTTTGGTGTCTTGATTATTTTGCTATGAGTCTTTATGCCCAATGTGTCATTGCGCCACCTTGGGCATAAATGAGCGTTTCTTAGGTCGTGGCCATCAAGGGTTCGCAAGCCACCCCGTTGGGGTGCCCTTGACGGAATGGCGTTGTTATTTAAGCGAAAAACCCTCCTTTTTATAGCTATTTGATACTTATGGGTATCAATTAAGTGTATTAATTTATACCTATAGGTTACAATTAGACATATTAATTAATACCTATAGGTATCAATATGAATAAGAAATTTGCCAACTTACAACTCCATCAAATGGACTTGGCCCTTACCAAGCTTAGGGAAGTTCGCCCTCCAACCCGTCCAGGTAGTGGCTGGGTTAAGGCTATTCGCGAATCTTTGGGCATGTCAGCCTCTGCATTGGCTCGCAAGCTCGGAGTTACGCCACATAGCATTGCTAAGCTTGAAAAAGCTGAGGCTGATGAAAAGATCACTTTAGCTAGCCTGCGCAAGCTGGCGAGCGCCTTAGATTGCGAGTTGCAATACACCCTTGTGCCACGCAAATCTTTAGAGGAAATCTTGGAAGATCGCGCTACTTTAGTTGCGCGTGAAAGGCTGCACCCTATTTCTCATTCGATGAGTCTTGAGGATCAGTCGGTAGACAAGTCTGCAAGTGAAAAGCAACTTCAACTACTCGCAAAAGAGATTCTGGATGGCCCTAGAAGGAATTTATGGTGATGCATTTTGAATATGCGCCAGGAGCCACTCCGATTGATCCGGATGAAGCTCTTGGCCTAATCCCCAAGCACATTAGCACTCAAGCCGATTTAAATGCTTGGGAGGAAATGAATATTGTCGAAGGGGCAGATTGGATTGCTCGTCAAAAGATCATTCAAGGTTTGAATGAGGGCTTAGTGCGTGAATTGCATAGCCGTATGTTTAATCAAACATGGCAGTGGGCTGGCACATTCAGAAAGAGCGCTAAGAGTATTGGCATTGATTGGACTCAGATTGCGGTTGCCCTTAAGAATCTCTTAGATAACACTGCCTATCAAATTGAAAATAGGGCGATGCCCATTGATGAGATTGTTGTGCGCTTTCATCATCAGCTAGTGTTGATTCATGCGTTTCCAAACGGTAACGGTCGTCATGCACGCTTGATAGCCGATGCTTTGATTGTCAGTCTTGGTGGTAAAAGATTTTCTTGGGGCGGCAATACTTCAATCGCCACCCCAGGCACTACACGTCAAAACTACCTACTAGCCCTGCGCGCTGCAGATAAAGGCGATATCGCGCCCTTAATGTTATTTGCTAGGCAATAGACTAGATACCCATATTGCCTAGGTGTTGGGCTATACGATCCATGGGTTGCTCAGAGCTTGCAACAGGTGATCCCAAGGTCGCTGTTCTAGCTCTAATCGGTTGTGGCGCGTGGCCCGTAACCTTTACCTTAGACCAGTCTGGTTTTGGCAAGCCTATGGAGTTGTAAATCGAATCAATTACTGGCCACCATTCAAATACGCCATGGTTTTGCACGAATACATTCATGTAAAACGGGTCATCCATATATTTAGCAAAGAGCTCAGACTTATAGCAATGATCAATCTCGCCCTGTCTTGTAGAAAGGTACTTGAGCATTTCCTGCTTAGCCTCTTTAACAACGCTGAAGTGATCCTTGTTTAGGTAGGACTGCCCCGGCTTTTCGTGCCACTTCTCTTTCTTATTGCGATCTACTGAATCCATCATGCTACCTACCAGCTCACCTTCAATTTCATAGCTATGCAACTTATCCAAAAGGTCTTCCACCTTTGACTTGAGCACATCGTTCTCTTTGACAAGATTGCGGTTGGTATTAGCCATCTTTTGAAATCGGTTTTCACTACGATTGGGTTGAGCTGTTTCCTCTATCTGCTCCTTAGGCGCTTCTTCGGTAGAACTCAAGACTCTTTCAATGAGCTCTTTGCCGCTCTCCACCTGAATGGGAGCTTGCGACTCAGCCTCAACGGTAAGCACAACAGGAGGTGGCAATAATTCACTGATGTCTCTGGCAACTATTGGTTCCGGTTCTGAATTGGACGTTAATGAAGGCATCTCAGCCGGTATTAGCACCTCACCCTTCACTGGTGCAAAGACGGGTTCTACGCTCTCCTCTTCAGCCTCTTGCTCATGAGTGGGTTCACCATCTTCAACCTCAGGCTCTTTGCTTAAGCTATCGAGCAAGGCGGCAGACTTTTGCTGAGTCTTGCGCTTAGCTTCTTCTTGCTGCTGGAGTGCCGCCTTTTCTGCAAGTCTTCTCTCAAGGTCTTTCTGCCTCTCTAATCTAGCCGCTTCCTTTGCAGCAACCACTTGTAGTCTTGCCACTTCATCTTGAGCTAGCTTCTCATCAGCTTTTCTGCGTCGCTCTTCATCCGCTAATTGTTTAGCCTTAGCTTGCGCCTCTTGTTCCGCCCTCTCTAAGGCGCGCTCTTCCCTTGCCTTTATGCGCCTGGCAACGGCTTCAGCCGCACTCTTCTCTTCAGCCTCTTTACGCAATTTCTCTTGCTGGCGCTTTGCTTCACGCTCTTGCTCTTTCTGAACTAAACCTCCATTGGTTAATACTCCAGAGCTAAAGTTTTTCACTTCTTGTGTCATCTACTGTCTCCTCTTTTAAATGTTGATGTTTGACTTGTTTTTCCCTATCGATTTCCCATTGCCAATTCATTGAAATATCCCTGTATCCATCGGCTTGCTTTTCAATCTTGGGTATAAATAGATTTGAATCGATACGATCGTCATATCGCAAGAGAGTCTCGTGTAGGAGGCTACGGATATGTTCGTAATCCATTCCTCTGGCCTGTAGGTTTTGCATTTGGATAGACAGGCTGGTGATCATTGGTAAGACCTTTAACCAACCCTCCTTCTCTTCAATGCCATCAGGCGAACCAGTCGTGCCGGCGCGGATACGCAGGTCGACCATGTCAAAGATTCGTTCTTTGGTGAGTTCTGGCCAGTCGTATGTTTTCTCTTTGGTTGTGATGGCTTGACCATCAACCATGGTTGTTTTAGTAATTGGCGCGCCCACATAGCGCTCTACCTGCTCCTTAGTAAGTTCTTGCAGTAGAACCTGGGCACTGTATTGCGCTATCTCTTGCAGCCAATCTTCTATTTGGTCTTTAAATTCGAATACGCGCCCAGATAAGGCTCTTTGCAAAATGTTGGCTTCAGTAGCAGTCTTAGGTCTTACTACGGTAGACCTTGCTGCATCTTGCAAACCTGTGACTTGCTCCCAGTCATAGCGCACTGCACTGGTGTCATAGACGATCGGATCTATCTTGGGATGCCCTCTGGGAATAATCACCTGATTAAGAGGCTTTCCTTCTGTATCCACAATCGTGATCTCACCAAATCGAGAATCCGAATGCTTCTTGATGGTCTTCTCGTTAATGTCAGCAGAGGCTACCCATCCCGGAATACAAAGATCCCGATGCTGGTTGAATCGATCTCGCGCTTCGTTATGCTCATCTTGCAGTCGCTCAGTTAGGTCTACAAGGCTTGGGCCAATAAACTGACCATCGACTACTTGGTACGGCAATAGGAAGAATGGGTACCAGCGTTCACCCGCCCTAGGTGGTGAATAGGGTTCGCGTAACCATTCAGTCGCGCCCTCCACCATTGTGTATACGCGCTGAGTAGTTCTATCCCAGATCTCTAGGACCGCTATTTGCTGATCATCAGTTACTGGCCCAGCATCTAACTGCATTGAAGCCAAGCGCTTGGCCCTTTTATACGATGGTTCTCCTTGTCCTGGTTGGTAGATCTTTGCATTGGCAAGATTCTTTTTATACAGAGCCTCAGCTTGAGATCGCTTCATTGGGATAACCTGACACATCCAGTCTGCGTCGGTGTAATCCCAGAACTCACAGATCGATGGATCGATCAGGAGGTTTTCTGTGAGGACTCTGTCAATCACTAAGCCTTCAGCGGATTGCACTTCTGATTGCTCCTGAAGCGACTCAATGAGCTCTCCTAACTCTGCCCTCTTGGCATCATGATGATGGCGTTGGTCACTCTCTTGGAGGTCTCGTGCTAACCCCTCTATAGCCAGGAGGTTTTCTTGTGCATCGTTGATGCGACCCTGGATATATGAATCCTTACTGGGATCTCGTTGATACATGACTTTGAGAATTCCGAAGCTACAGGTAAGCGCCGCCCTTACGGTGGATTTAGCTCGATTCTTGAGTTGGGCGTGCTCTAGCGCTCTATTGGTTACTTTCTCAAGGGTGCTACAAAAGAGCTTGATATCAGCGCCCGCATGGGCTGGAGTGATTGAGATTTCTGGGTTGCGCGCATAGACATTGGGCAAGACTGCAGAGATGGTTCCATGAATTAAGTTGGCTCTGAGACCGTAAAACTCTTTACCTGCCGGGTCGGCATTCCAATTGAAGCCGGCGACAGTATTGCGGTTGTGCTTTACGCGTTTATGAAAGGTAGCCCAGTGAGCGCGCGCATGTTTAATGCGGGCATTCCACTTTTGTTGAAGAGCTTTGGAGTCTTGGGGCACTCATTAGTTATAAGGCCGAATTTTTCAACAAATGGATTTATTTAGGATAAATATCGATAGACCGCTTTCGACCCATAAGGGACGGGCAGCTAGCAAAATCAGCCGAAGATGGTTTAAGAGTTTTTTAGTGGGCCCATCAGGACTTGAACCCGGCACCAAAGGATTATGAGAGGATACATCTAATGAAAGCCACCAGAATTTCAAGAGGTTAAGCCTCCAAAATATCGGCGTGTGTATATATTTGTGCGACTAATTCAATGAAAGCAAAAGAAGCGCTCTCTCACTCTTTGGCCTTCTAAATCAAAAAGCTTTGGGGCAGCGCTCTGAACACCTTGTTGCTCCAAAAAAATTTTACAAGGCTATTAAGCATTACTTTAACTAACGCTTTTTTGGTGAACTGCGACTAACGACCTAAGGTGACTTTTATTGACTGGGAAATTAATAATGGATTTCTATCTAGATTCCTCAATAGTTTGCCCATCTCTAATAGCGTAAATCCGCTTAAATAAAGGAATGATTTTTTCATCGTGAGTAACCACAATAATTGCAGTCTGATATTGGCTAGCCATTTGATTTAAGATCCCCATCACTCCTAAGGCTCTTTCGCTATCCAAAGGAGCTGTCGGTTCATCAGCCAAAATGACAGGCGGTCTATTGGCTAATGCTCTTGCAATAGAGACGCGTTGCTGCTCTCCACCGGATAATTCTGATGGGTTAGCATTAGCCCGATGTGCAACATCTAAAGCCTCTAGCAACTCTCTAGCGCGCGCTCTAGCAATATTGTTTGGCACCCCCGCAAGCATAGGTAAAAGCGCCACGTTATCCGTCACGTTCAGAAATGGAATTAAATAAGGCGCCTGGAAAATAAAGCCAATTTTGTCTCTTCTCAGAGCTCTTAAGTCCTTAATCTTCCAACCATTCTCGTAGATCACTTCACCACCCAAAGTCATGCGACCTGCTGTGGGCTCAATGACTGCCCCTAGACATTTCAGTAGCGTACTTTTTCCGGATCCAGATGGGCCAATAAGCCCCACCACTTCACCTGGAGCAATTTGCATATTGACATTTTTGAGGGCATCTACAGCAGCGTCACCATGTCCGTAAGTTTTTCTAAGTCCTTCTAATTGAATGCTGTAAGTACTCATATCAGCCTCCAATTGCTTGGGCGGGATCTACCAGCAAAGCAACTCTAATCGCCAAGGTACTAGCTAAAGCGCATATGACCATCACTAAAATGAATCCGATGATTGCATCTACAGGCTCTAATAAAACATACTTTGGAAACAGCGGCGCCCAAAAAGTAGCAGAAGTTTTTCCCACAACAAAACCAATTAACCCCAAGCCAAGGGCTTGCTGCAGAATCATGCTGCCAATAGTACTATTTTGAGTGCCAATCAATTTCAACACGGCAATCTCCCTAATCTTTCCTAGGGTCATGGTGTAGATAATGAAAGCCACAATGGCAGCGCTTACTACCGCCAAGATCACTAGAAACATACCAATTTGTTTCGCAGAATTTGCGATCAACTTGGCAACAAGGATTTCTTCCATCTGCGCCCTTGTATACACCTCAAGATGTTTCCAGCGACGGATTGGTTTGGCTACTTCCTCTGGACTACTGCCGGCTTGGATTTGAACAAGGATGGCATTAACGCTGTGATTGGTAGATTGCGATGCTGTAATGGCATCTAATAAGCCAGGAATAGGGCGATTCAAACTGGGATTGGCTACGTTTCTGGCGCGATCATTCAGAATCGCATCGTTGTCCTTTAAAAATTGCGCCTCTTGTGCGTCTTTAATGGGAATGAATACCATGGGATCGCCACCCGATGAGACCATACGGCGAGTTAAACCCACTACCCGATACTGATGGCGCTTAATTTGAATGAGGTCGTTTAGCTCAAACCCCGTTTTAACATCCGCCAATGCTTCATAGTGTGACTGAACAATATGTCGACCGGAAATCAAATAGGCCGGCTCACCAAGCTGCCCACTTTCTACCCCAACCACCATGACTCGAGTATCACTCTGTCCTTTACGAACCTGCATTGTGAGATAGGTAATGTTAGCTGCGCGTGCAACGCCTGGCATTCCCAGCACACCCCTTACATAGTCATCTCGAATGCTTGATGCTTCAGCATAAGGGCCTTGGGTATCTTTTTGTACCACCCAAAGATCTGCACCACTATTGTTTAGTAGGGCCATGGCATCATCCACCATGCCTCGATATACCCCTGCCATTGTTAGAGTGACACCAATTAGCAGTCCAAGACCCAATCCCGTTAGAGCAAACTTACCCCAAGAATGAGCAATGTCACGACCCGCTAGACTAATCACGGCGATTTCTTTAACAAAGCATCTACCACCTTAATGCGCTGACCTTCTTTAATTTCAGCATCGCTATAGAGAACAACTTCATCACCACTCTTAAGTCCGCCCAGAATAACCACTTGACCATTTAAGCCGTTTTGTCCAATTTGTACCCGAGCAAAATGGGGCTTGCCATCCTTGAGCACCCATACCCCAGTTTCATCACCCCTCTTTTTAATGCTTGCATTGGGCAAGCTAAGGCCATATTCACTGGGGGCTAATTGCAATGTCACTTCTGCCATCTCTCCAATTGAAACAGTCTTAGGCATATCTATCATTTCAATTTGGGCGATGCGTTCTTCTGCAACGCTATCACTGAGCATCTCAACGCGAACTACCTTGCCCGAGATTGGGTGATGTGGATTAGAGCGCAATATCACATTTGCATCTAAGCCAACGGCTAATCCCATTGACTTACCTTGGTCAAAACGCGTCTTAATCCATAGGCTCGTTGGGTCGATTAACTTTAAAACTGCCTGACCAGCAATAACGGTTGAGCCTGGCTCGGCATCCCTAGATGTAATGATCCCATCTACTGGAGCCCTTAATTTAATATTAAGCTCTTGTTGTTTAAGCCCAGCCAAATCAGCGGTCGTTTTTTGAACAATCGCTTTTGCTGAATTGAGCTCTTGTGACTTTCCTTCAACAACAATTGGACTAATAAAATTCTTGTTACCCAATTCAACATAACGCTTATGCGTTTCTGAAGCTAGTAGTAAACGTGCTTTTGCATCAGTCACTTGTGCCTCAGCAGCAATCATTCTCTGATTCAGATCAATAGAATCCATCTCGGCAAGTAATTGCCCTTCTTTAACCAAATTGCCCACATCTACATATACGTTTAAAACGCGTCCAGCAACTACCGGCCCCATCAAATACGCCCGCCTGGCTTCAACTGTTCCTACCCCGAATAGCGTAGGCGCAAGCGATTGGTCGCTAACTTTAATAATCGTCACTTTAGTTGATGCTAAAGGCCCAGAATTTAGAACAACAAATCCAAATACGACCAATAAAAATGTAAGCGTGAGACCCATCAGTAATTGACGACGGGTAATGTCCAATTCACGCATTCGGAGCAGCAGTGAACTAAAAAGTTCTTTTAATTTAATTGTGGTATTCATATTTGAATCTAGGTTTATATTTTGCGAACCATCAATAAACTTAAGTGAACGAGATGTGTCCCTTAATGATGCTCCTTTTGGTTGTCAAATAGCGATTTAATTACCCATCTCACAGGAGATCAACTCAATCAAAGTTAACTCTCGCTTTTTGTCTACTTTGCTTTTTCTTGGATCATTATTCATTATATTTTAAGATATAATGAATAATGATCTTCAGGCAGCAAAAAAATTAAATAAACTAAAAATGCATTATTTCTACCCGAAGATAAATCCAAAAAACACAACATTGATAATAAGAATTCAATGGCCAATATGTGATCGCTTAATCTAGCAATAGCTGTCCTTCTATTGTAGATTTGGGTATTTGCGAAGTCTTTTGAAGCTTAAACCTTAGTCAAAGCAACGCCTAGATAAATAACCCAACTAAATTTAAAGGTTCTCGTAGTTTAATTTCAGATTGGAGATTTTGCGTTTTCAAGTGTATCGATTAATGCCTCCAAAAAAGAAATTAATCCTCAAAAATATTAGGAATTCCATTTAATAAAATTTTTTTTGAACTTGATACTGACTCATCCAGATCAGACTCTATAATTTTCCTAAAATTAGTGCAATTATCTCTATGCACACACTCAGACAGAGTTTGATGCTTTTTACGATCGTTATATGCCGTGCAATGATCGCGAGTCCAGCTTCCGTCCAACGGGCAAGAATCTTTCTTTCCCATACACACCCCCACTTAGTCAAAAATACTGCATTGAGGTAATTTAAAGCGCATCCCAAGACTAGGACTTAATCTAAATTACATATGTTGCGTTGCTTTTAACCCTGTTTGCTAAGTTCCTTAATCGGGTAGGGTTTCTTGGTTAATTTTCCGTACAGATATGCAGCGGCAACCAGGACTAACGAGTCCGCAAAAATAGGATAGATCGCAAAGTAATAGCTACTAATATTTCCAGCGGCGATAAACATTGCCAGTAATAAAGCTGTTGGGCTAAAGCACTTTAAACTATACATAGCTAAAGCTGAAGCGACAACCGCTGCTGGCATTCCCACAAATGGCGAAGGGAAGATAGAGACGCTGGCTGCAGCCAATAATGCAGAAACCACGTTGCCTTCGATAATTGCCTTAGGATGAAACATCGGGCTAGATGGCATTAGAAAAATCATCAGCGCCATCACCAAAAAAGCAGCATTGATAGGCACCGCTTGCTCAGTTGTGCCAACTAGCTCATTAAACATGATGACAGCAATAATCAGTACATCTACCCCAAAGCAAATCCTAAGGATTTCTAGCCAAGAAAATCCATAAGGATCGGGCGGAATATACTTTTTAAGTCTAGATAGATAGTTTTCCCAACGATTACTCATATCTTATAGAATTTAGCAGAAATCAATATTCAAGCTATATTTGTTTAGGTTATTAGTTAATTAGGCGCTTAGAACTCCAAGGTAGTCACAAATTCGGAGGGGACCATACGTGACTTTGGAGGGGTGGATCTATCTGGGGTGCCTATATTAATAAAACACAATGGATCCTCGTAATCTTGAAGGCCAAATAGCTCCCTTACCGGCTTCATATACATTGATTTACCACTTGTTGGACTTGCACCAAATCCCATAGCATGGGAAATTAAAAAGACGTTCTGTATGGCACATCCAGCAGAAATAATTCGTTCGCTAGGTGGAACTTCTGAATCCGTACCTCTAGCATTCACAATTGCTAGCATTACCAAAGGTGCTCTATGGGCTTTAACCATGGCGTCCTGAACTTGTTGCTCAGTTGCGCCCGGGTCCCGCTCAAGCAATGATTTTGCAAAGGCGTCCGCTAATAACCCCCTGCACTCAAGAGGGCAGATAACAAAACGCCACGGACGAGTCAAATTATGATCAGGCGCCGTCGCAGCCATCGAAAAAATAGTTTCCAATTGCTCTGGGGTAGGCCCAGGCTGAAATAGCCTTTTAGGCAAAAATGATTGTCTTGAGCTAATTAATGCTGCCGCCATTTCTGCAGTCTGGTTATTCGACATGTTTTGGATCTCCATCAAAATGATCATCAGCGTAAGGCCCAGTTCCGCAGTTATCTGCATGGTGCGCCGGGATAAACTTTCCTTCAGTTACATCAAATACCTGCACTTCACCCTCTTCAATTACGTAATACCAACCGTGAAGGGTTAACTCCTTGTTTTCAACTTGTGAGCGAACCATTGGGTATTCCATTAAACGTTCTAGCTGCAAGATGACTGAGCGTTGCTCCACCCTTCGGAGTGCCTCAGGGGTTTGGCAGACCGGCAAAAGTGCCTCATCAATTAATTCAAGCCAAGCACTTAAATTAATCGCCTCTTCTGGCACCCCTTCATAAGCTGACCTGACTGCCCCACAATGACTATGTCCACATACAACAATTCGACTGACCTTTAGTTGCATTACTGCAAATTCAATTCCTGCAGCCGTCCCATGAATACCATAGGAGCCATCGTAAGGTGGAACAATGGCGCCTACATTGCGCAAAATAAACAAGTCCCCAGGCCCCGTTCCGGTAAGTAAATATGGAACAATTCTGGAATCAGAACAACCTAAAAATAAGGTTTTAGGTGTCTGCCCATTTTGAATAAGGCTTGTAAATTCTTGGCGATGCGCCGGGAAATATTCTGTCCGAAATTTGCGCAGTCGATCTAATAACTCATCTGGCATCGTCAATTGCTCTCATCGTTTACTTACGACCCATACCGAATTTTCTACTACGTACAATTTGATATGGTCTTACCAGATAGGTGATGGATGCAAACCCGCTCCAAACATGGACTAGGCGAGTAAATGGGAATATTAAGAAGATTGTCATACCTAAGAACATGTGCAATTTAAATACCCAATCTACCCCACTTAATAACTCAACAGCTCCACCGCGTAAGGTGACTATATGTTGAGCCCAGCCTGCCAGCTTCATCATGACCGAACCATCTAAATGTTGGCCAGATAGAGGAATGGTTGCAAGGCCAAGAAATAACTGAAGCCAAAGCAAAACTGCAATCAAAATATCGCTAGGCCTAGATGTCGCGCGAATGCGGTCATCAGTTAAACGTCTGTGCAATAAGATTGTTAGGCCGATAAATCCAAACACCCCAGCAATTCCCCCGCTAGCCATAGCCATTACTTGCTTTTGACCGGCCGTAATAAATGGCTCATACAAGAAATGTGGTGTCAGCATGCCAAAGAAGTGGCCAAAGAATAAAAAGAGTACGCCAATATGAAAGAAGATGCTGCCTATGCGCAATTGTTTCTTACGTAATAATTGGCTTGAGTCGCTTTTCCAGGTGTACTGATCCCTATCAAACCGAATAAGACTTCCTACAAAAAATACCGCAAGGCAAATATAAGGATAAATTCCAAAAATAAATGTATCTAGATAGCTCATGGCTGAACTCCTTTGAACTCTTTCGCACGTTTGACAAATTGAAGCGGTTGCTCTTCACCAGGTTTGGATTGGCCACGGGTTGAGCATCCACCAAATGCTGGAGGCTCTGCCCACTCTTCATCCATAGACTCTTCCTCAATCTTCAATTCAACAATTTTGAATTTTTCACCGGAGAACTCTATAGCTGCAGCTATCAACCATGCGTAACGGTTATTACGAGCAACTAAAGTGGAGTAGACGGCATTCAAGATATGGGCCATTTCCCCAATAAATTGCTTGGACTGATCTAAGGGTAGTGTTGAGGCAAACTCGAGAATTACCGACAAGTGATCGGGAAGCTCATTAGCACTTAACTCTAAACCACCATCTTTATAAGTTTGAAGTAAGTCGACCATAGCTTGACCGCGCTCACGAGAGTCTCCATGAACATGCTCAAACAAGTGCAGGGATGTCGCCCTACCTCGATCAAAGCACTCTACATATTCTTCCTGCAGGTCATACAAATCTGCAGATTCCAGGTGGTTAACAAAATCAACTAGACCGGCATGAACCTTTTTAGTGAGCTTTGGCATTGCCAATAGCGCACTAGTCACTTCGGCTGAATGCTGAATAAGCTCTGCATCTGGATACTGAAGAAATCTAGAAAGCGCTCGTAATGGTAGTGAATGTTTCATCATGTCTCCTAAACAGCCGGCTTAATTGGAATGGTGCGACGCTTAGTACCGCCGAAGAGACTTGCTTCAGAGTCGCCATCAGAGCATCCGTTTCCAAAAGTAAAGCCGCAACTTCCCTTCATATCGAATGTATTTTCTGCATACTCACGATGCGATGTTGGAATGACAAAACGATCTTCATAGTTAGCAATCGCCATGGTCTGATACATATCTTCTACCTGATCTTCGGAGATGCCAGCCTGTTTCAATGCCTCTAGATTGCGTGTGCCATCCACATGCTTATCTCGCTGCCATGCCCTCATTGCCAACATTTTTTCTAAGGCGGATATCACCGGAGCCTCATCTCCAGCAGTTAACATATTGGCTAAATATTGCACCGGAATACGTAACTGCTTCACATCTGGAATATGGCCATTTACTCCGACATAACCAGCCTCCACTGCCCCAGTAACCGGGGAAAGTGGTGGAACATACCAAACCATTGGAAGCGTTCTATATTCTGGATGAAGTGGTAATGCAATTTTCCAATCCATCGCCATTTTGTATACAGGACTCTTTTTGGCAGACTCCACCCAAGATGGAGGCACGCCGTCAGCTAAAGCTTGTTTCTGTACTTCTGGATCATTTGGATCCAAAAATACCTTCAACTGTGCTTTATATAAATCTTTTTCGTTCTCAACGCTGGCAGCGCTTTCAATTTGGTCGGCATCGTAAAGCATGACACCTAAATAACGGATACGGCCAACACAGGTTTCCGAACAGACTGTTGGTTGACCCGCCTCAATACGTGGATAGCAGAAAATGCATTTCTCTGCTTTACCGCTTTTCCAGTTGTAATAAATCTTTTTGTACGGACATGCAGAGACGCACATACGCCATCCACGGCATTTATCCTGGTCAATTAAAACAATCCCATCCTCTTCACGCTTGTAAATAGAACCTGATGGACAAGATGCAACGCAAGCAGGGTTCAAACAATGCTCACACAGACGTGGCATATACATCATGAATGTATTTTCGAACTGTCCCCATACGTCTTTTTGCATTTGATCAAAGTTGGAGTCTTTACTACGTTTTGCGAACTCACCACCAAGAATTTCTTCCCAGTTTGGGCCCCACTCTATCTTCTCCATGCGCTTGCCAGTGATTAAGCTTCTTGGGCGAGCAGTCGGAGTGGCCTTAGATTCGGGAGCGCTTTGTAAATGCTCATAGTCAAATGTAAATGGTTCGTAGTAATCGTCTATTTCTGGCAAATTAGGGTTGCCAAATAAGTTCATCCAAATCTTGGACCTACCACCTTGTTTAGGCTCAATCTTGCCATTGCTTTTACGCTTCCAGCCACCCTTCCACTTCTCTTGATCTTCCCAATTTTTTGGGTAACCGATTCCTGGTTTTGTTTCAACGTTATTAAACCAGGCGTACTCCATCCCTGGACGATTCGTCCAAACCTGCTTGCAAGTAACGGAGCATGTGTGACAGCCGATACATTTATCCAGATTTAAGACCATGCCAATTTGTGCGCGAATTTTCATCTATTTTCTCCGTTACGCTTGAACTGTGTTGGCATTTTCACTATCAAGCCAATCAATATTTCGCATCTTCCGAACTGTCACAAACTCATCTCGGTTAGTTCCAATCGTTCCGTAGTAATTAAATCCATAACTAAGTTGCGCATAACCACCAATCATGTGTGTGGGCTTAAGAACAATCCGCGTTACCGAGTTATGAATACCACCGCGCATACCAGTAATCTCAGATCCTGGCGTATTGATGATCTTCTCTTGAGCGTGATACATCATGACCATTCCTGGATTTACCCTTTGGCTCACGACAGCTCTCGCTGCTATTGCTCCATTGGCGTTATATAGCTCAACCCAATCGTTATCCACAATACCAGCTTTAACCGCATCATCTTCACTCAACCAAACGACTGGTCCACCACGATTCAGAGTCAGCATCATCAAGTTATCGCTATAGGTGGAATGAATGCCCCACTTTTGATGCGGCGTAATGAAGTTCAAAACAATTTCTTTATTTCCATTAGGCTTAATGCCCTTGACCTCAATAATGGTCTTTAAATCTACCGGCGGTCTATAAGAAACAAATCCTTCGCCAAATGCCCGCATCCACTTGTGATCCTGATAGAACTGTTGACGGCCAGTCAATGTTCTCCAAGGAATGTACTCATGAACGTTTGTATAACAAGCGTTATAAGAAACTTTTTCACTCTCCAGTCCAGACCAAGTTGGCGAACTGATGATCTTTCTTGGCTGCGCCTGAATATCACGGAAACGAATCTTCTCATCCTCGCGATGCAAAGCTAAATGCGCATGCTCAAGGCCCGTGATTTTGGATAATGCATCCCAAGCCTTGACTGCTACATGACCATTTGTCTCAGGAGCAAGCATTAATACAACCTCAGCAGCATCAATATCCGTTGAGATTTTTGCCATCCCCTTCATCTCACCATGCTCAACACGACCATTGAGCTCGCGCAACTGCTCCACTTCAACCTTGGTATCCCAGGCAATACCCTTCCCGCCATTTCCAACCTTGTCCATCAGTGGACCTAAGGCTGTAAAGCGGTTATAAGTATTTGGATAGTCACGCTCTACTACGGCAATTTGAGGCGCAGTTTTGCCGGGTATGAGATCGCACTCACCTTTCTTCCATTCCTGCACATCAAATGCCTGAGCTAATTCAGCGGGCGTATCGTGCATTAAGGGAGTCATCACAATCTCTTTTTCAACACCCAGATGACCTACGCACACTTCTGAAAACTTTTTCGCAAATCCTTTATAGATATCCCAATCACTACGAGCCTCCCAAGCAGGGTCAACGGCTGTAGATAACGGATGGATAAATGGATGCATGTCGCTAGTATTAAGGTCATTCTTCTCATACCAAGTAGCAGTAGGTAGAACAATGTCGGAATACAAACAGGTAGTACTCATCCGAAAATCTAAGGTCACTAATAAATCAAGCTTGCCTTCAGGCGCCTTATCATGCCACTCGACTTCAGAAGGTCTTGCCTCATCAACTCCAAGATCCTTGCCCTGAACACCGTGACTTGTTCCCAGTAGGTGTTTTAAGAAATACTCGTGCCCTTTTCCTGAGGATCCTAAAATATTAGATCTCCATACGAACATATTTCGCGGCCAATTGCTTGGATGATCTGGGTCCTCGCAACTCATTTGTAATGTTCCAGACTTCAAGCCATCAACAACATATTCCTTAGGATCTTTACCTGCAGCAAGAGCCTCTTTTACAACCTCAAGGGGATTTGTCTTTAACTGGGGAGCCGATGGCAACCAACCCATCCGCTCTGCACGGACGTTAAAGTCAATCATGCTGCCCGTGTACTCCTCTTTATTTGCTAGGGGCGATAACACCTCCTCCATACCAAGTTTTTCATAGCGCCATTGATCGGTATGCGCATAAAAGAAGCTGGTAGAGTTTTGCTGACGCGGTGGACGAATCCAATCCAGTGCAAAAGCCAGGGGGGTCCAACCAGTTTGTGGGCGTAATTTTTCTTGACCTACATAGTGAGCCCAGCCACCACCGCTCTGGCCGATACAGCCACACATCATTAACATATTAATGATGCCGCGGTAATTCATATCACAGTGATACCAATGATTCATCGCAGCGCCAATAATGACCATTGACTTGCCTTTAGTCTTTTCTGCATTTTCTGCAAATTGACGAGCCACTGCGATTACTTGCTCACGCTTTACTCCGGTAATAGATTCTTGCCATGCTGGAGTATAGGGAACATTGTCATCATAAGATTTGGCGCATTCACCACCTAATCCACGGTCAATTCCATAATTACCTGCCAATAAGTCAAAAACTGTTGCTACAAATACTTCTTTTTCAACGCCATTCTCAGTAAGAATAATTTTCTTAGCAGGTATATTCTGAACAAGAACATCACTTTGCTTATTTGCATCAAAATATGGTGTATCAATACCACCAAAGTATGGGAATCCAACGGGGACAACATCATGTATTGACTGATCCTCCATTAGTGATAACTTCAATTTCACATCATTACCGTAATTAGCTTCTTTTGATTCTAGATTCCATTTACCCTGGTCTTTACGTCCTTCCGGACCCCATCTAAATCCAATGGACCCATTCGGTACTACCGGCTTGCCAGCTGTATCGAATGCAACCGTTTTCCAGTCGGCGCCATTAGTCTGGCCAAGCTTGCCATCAAAATCGCTTGAACGCGCATAGCGTCCAGGAACCAATACTTTTCTGCCGTCATCCAATACTTTTTCTTCCAGCATCACCAGATTTGGCATATCTGTATAGCGACGTACGTAATCATCAAAATACTCAGTGCGCTTATTGAAATAAAACTCTTTCAGAATGACATGCCCCATGGCCATCGCAATCGCAGCATCTGTACCCTGCTTAGGGTGCATCCAAATGTCTGCTAATTTAGAAATTTCGGCATAGTCCGGAGTGATTGCCACCGTTTTAGCACCCTTATATCTCACCTCAGTAAAAAAGTGCGCATCGGGAGTACGTGTTTGAGGGACATTAGAGCCCCATGCAATGATGAAAGTAGAGTTATACCAATCAGCGGATTCCGGCACATCGGTTTGCTCACCCCATACCTGGGGGCTAGCTGGTGGCAAATCACAATACCAATCGTAAAAGCTCATGCATACGCCACCGATTAGACTTAAGTAACGCGATCCAGCTGCATAACTCACCATTGACATTGCTGGGATCGGAGAGAAGCCAATAATCCGATCGGGTCCATGCTTTTTAATCGTATAGACATTCGCTGCGGCAATGATTTCATTTACCTCATCCCACGAACTGCGAACGAAACCACCCTTACCCCGTAACTCCATCCACTCTTTGCGCTTAGCAGTGTTTTCAACTAAATTTGCCCAAGCATCTACCGGAGATTTGGCGACCGACTTTGCTTCACGCCACTGCTTTAGCAGTCGGCCGCGGATCATTGGATACTTCACGCGATTGGCACTGTACATGTACCAGCTGTAGCTCGCGCCGCGTGCACAACCCCGAGGCTCGTGATTAGGCAGGTCAGGTCTAGTGCGCGGGTAATCAGTTTGCTGAGTTTCCCAAGTAACAATGCCGCCTTTGACATAAATTTTCCAAGAACATGATCCCGTGCAATTGGTACCATGCGTTGAACGTACGATCTTATCGTGCTGCCAGCGCGAACGATAAGCGTCTTCCCACGTGCGGTCTTCTCCGACCGTCACACCATGGCCATCTGAAAACTCTTCTTTATCTGCAGATAAAAACTTGAGGCGATCTAAAAAGTGACTCATATCAATCCTTTAATATTTTCTTAGCAAGGCATTGGTGCGTTCTTACGGCTGTAATACCACCAGGTAATGAACGTACAGGTAACGTAAAAAACAATGAACGAGTACAGGGCAGCTTCAGGACCGCCTGTAGCAGCAATAGAACTTCCATAACTCTTGGGAATGAAGAATCCTCCGTAAGCACCTACTGCAGAACTAAAACCGAGCACTGCTGCAGCTTCTTTATTGGCATCACGAATTGCTTGGTCCTTGTCAGCCTGAGTATTGCCAGCGGCACGTTGACGCTCTGTCATGAAAATGACTGGGATCATGCGGAAAGTTGATCCATTGCCAATTCCAGATGTTGCAAACAACACCATAAATGCAAACAAGAATCCGTAGAAGTCACCACCCGCGCCTTTGTGAGGCAGATAATTCAAGACTGCAAGTACACCAGCACCCATTGCAATGAAGTTCCAGAATGTAACTCTGGCGCCGCCTAGCTTATCTGCCAGCCATCCACCTATAGGTCTTGCTAATGCACCAACCAATGGTCCAAGCCATGCATAACTAAGCGCGTTAACGCCAGGAAATTGGCTCTTAATCAGCAAAGGAAAGCCAGCTGAGTAGCCAATAAAAGAGCCGAAGGTACCCAAATACAACCAGCACATGAGCCAGTTATGTTTGCGCTTAAAGATCACTGCCTGATCAGCAAAAGAGGCTTTTGCCTCAGCCAAATCGTTCATACCAAACCAGGCAGCAATTGCCGATACCGCAATAAAAGGCACCCAAATGAAGCCAGCATTTTGCAGCCACATTGGAACTTCTTTACCGGCTTTTAAAATTATTGTGGAGTCACCACCTAAACTACCAAATACGCCTGCTGTAATCACTAGCGGTACAACTAACTGAACAATAGATACCCCCAAATTACCTAGACCTGCATTAAGGCCTAAAGCCGTGCCTTTTTGCGCTTTGGGGTAAAAGAAGCTGATATTAGCCATTGAGGAAGCAAAATTTCCGCCACCCAACCCACATAACAAGGCTAGCAAGATAAAAAACTCATAAGGGGTTGCCGGATTCTGGACTGCAAATCCGATGCCAACAGCAGGAATTAATAATGATGCCGTTGAAATTGCCGTCCAGCGTCTGCCTCCAAAGATTGGAACTGCAAAAGAATAAAAAATTCGCAGAGTAGCGCCACATAATGCAGGAAGGGATGCCAACCAAAAAAGTTGATTCGTCGAGAATTTAAATCCAACATTCGGTAAGTTCACCACTACTACTGACCACACCATCCAGACTGCAAATGCAAGGGTTAAGGCCGGGATCGAGATCAATAAATTGCGCTTCGCAATCGGCTTTCCAGTAAATTCCCAAAACTGCTTATTCTCCGGCTCCCAGCGCGAAATTACGGTCGAGGACATGATGTTTCCTTTTCTTTGCGATATTTAAGAAAGCGATGGAATGGATTTAGCACCCATCACTTCAGATTTACGAACTTCAGTGAGATACATCCAGATAAGCGATACCCACACTACGCCGTACATCAGCATGAATGCACTTGAACGAATCCCTGTGACATCTAAAATGGCGCCAAACATAATCGGCAGAATGAATCCGCCCAAACCACCGGCCAAGCCAACAATTCCTGAAATGGTGCCGATATTTTCTGGGTAGTCGTCGCCGATATATTTGAAAACACTGGCCTTACCAAACGCCCATGCAATGCCCAAGATGAACATGAGGCCAGTAAACAAATAAATATTCAGGCCAATGTGAAAAGTCTCAGGCCCATTAATCGTTTGGATAGTGAAATCGGTTTGGGGGTAAGAGAGTAAAAAAAGGCAAATCCAACTTACCCACATTACCCACCAAGTGACCTGATGGGCACCATATTTGTCAGATAACCATCCACCAATTGCTCTTAATACGCCACCAGGTAATGAGAAACATGCAGCAAGTAATGCGGCGGTCCGAATTTCCAGACCAAACTCACCGACGTAGTACTGCACCATCCACAAGCTGAGGCCAACATAACCACCAAAGACAATGCTGTAGTACTGGCAGTAGCGCAATACTTTCGGGTCTTTTAGGGCTTTTAATTGATCTTTAAAGGAAATATTGCTCGTTACCAAATGAGAAGGATCGCTAGCGCTAAAAATCCAAAATAAGAGTGCTGCGCCCAACATAACGCCTGCATATACCTGCGGTACTACAGCCCAACCAAATGCCACCACCAAGGCAGGCGCTATAAATTTGTTAACTGCGGCACCAGAGTTACCAGCACCATAGACGCCCATTGCAAAACCCTGACGATTTTTTGGGAACCATCTTGCTACATAAGGAGTGCCGACAGAGAACGATCCACCAGCCAAGCCTACGAATAGACCAATAACCAGAAAGTGCCAATATTGCGTGGCATAACTCATCATCCAGATAGGAATAACTGTAGAGAGCATCAGTAAAAACATCACAATGCGACCACCGAATCGATCGGTCCAGATTCCCAGCGGCACACGTACAAGTGAGCCAGTCAAGATAGGGGTAGCTGTTAAAAGACCAAATTGAGTTGCACTTAAGTCGAGTGATTTTTTAATCGGTATACCTATCACACCGAACATCATCCACACCATAAAGCAAACGGTGAAGGCAAATGTGCTGACAATCAGAACTGAATATGCTTTAGTGCTAGTTTTGGCTATCGAACTCATGAATACCCCTTAATGTCATGAGTTAATTATCAAAACTAACGGGGATTAAAAATATCCTCCAAAAGACTACTTTCAAAAAGCAGTCGAACTATAGGCAGCTGTGGCTTATAGTTCTTTAGGACTAGTACTTACGAAATAATGCCTTCAGCATTGGCAAACACTGCCACCTGTACTCGAGAAGTCAAGTTGAGCTTTCTCAAAATATGCTGTACGTGAATCTTGACAGTAGTTTCAGCTATGCCAAGCTGCCGAGCGATTTCTTTATTACTTGACCCAACGGCAATCAAGCGGACAGTATCGATCTCCCTGGGTGATAACGTAGCCGCCAAAGAAGTATTTGAGGGCTTATCTTCTTTTCTGGTATTGGTCTTAAAGGCACTAACTAGCTTATGAGTCAGCTCCTTGCTAATAACCGACTCACCTTCAAACGCCTTCCGAATGCCAAGTAGAAGCTCGTCTTTCTCGCTAGTTTTAAGCAAATACCCCTGGGCGCCATTTTGCAAAGCTTGCATTAAATCAGATTCATCTTCGCTCACTGTAAGCATGATGACAGTCGAATCAGGGGATGCATGAAAAATATCAGGGAGCGATTGAATGCCACTGGCGCCAGGCAAATGATTGTCAAGCAAGATTACATCCGGCTTTAGAGATTTACATAAGCGCAACGCCTCAATAGCGTCCCCAGCTTCGCCGACAACATCAAAGTCACTGGCCTGCGAAATTAAAGCGATCAAACCTCGCCTAAATAAGGTGTGGTCGTCAACAACTAGAATCCGGATTTTTTCCAATTTTTTCCACACCTTCAATATTGAGATAACAGAATATCACCTACGTAGGTAAAGTTAACGATATGCAGGTTCCTGCCAATGCCTCCGAGCTCAACTCCAGCTTGGCTCCAATTTTATTGGCACGTTCCTGCATGATACTCATCCCCACATGCGTGCTATCAACCGTATTTAGCTCTGTTGAAAAACCAATCCCATCATCAATTACTCTAAACATCCATTTTGGCGATTGCACTACTTCGACTCTTACAATGCTCGCTTTCGAATGCTTTCTGATATTTGATAAGGCCTCTTGAATGACATGCATTACCTGAATCTGAACATCTGGCGCTAAAGGAAGTCCTTGCCCTTCAACAGATAGCTCAGTATGAATACCGGATTGGTGCTCGAATTTTTGTAAAGTCGTCTTTATCGCAGGTTCAATATCCTCGGTATTAGTACGCGTTCTAAAATGCAACAAAAGCTCGCGCACGTCACTATAACTTTCTCTCAAGCCTTCATCCAGCTCACCTAGGATAGTTTTGGCCTTTTCCGTAGCGGGCTCTACGATCTCATCTCTGAGCATTCCAACCTGTAATTTTAAAAACGCTAGTGACTGCGCAATTGAATCATGCAACTCTCTTGCTAATAAACTGCGCTCCTCAGAAATTGCCGCCTCTTTCTCCAAAGCTTTAATTCTCAAAGCCTCCATTGCCCCAGCCAAATGATGTGCCAAGGTCCCTAGCAAGGCCCTCTGATCTGAATCTATCGACTGCTCCTTAATATAAAAAATATCAATTTCGCCAAGTAAATCTTGCTGAAATAGGATCGGAACCGAAATAAGGGCGTTATAACCTGCCTTTACGCAATGCCGATCCGCCTCTATCTTTGGATCAAATGTAATTACCTGAATTTCTGCATTACCACTAGACTGTCCACAGTAACAGTCTCCAGCAACCAAACATTGCTCTTCCTCGGCAATGGATGAGGGTAAATTTGCGCCAGATAATAAAAAATATCTCTTATTTGCCTGATCTGTCCAACGTATCGCGATGGCAGAAGCGTCCGTTATAGACAAAATTCGCTTTGAAAATCCTTGAGCCAATCTTTCCAGATTATCTTCTGTTGAAACGAATGAACTCAAATCATATAGCGCTTGCAAACGATTTTGTCGCTCTTGTAAATGGAATGTCTTTTCCCGGACCTTTGCCTCTAACCCGCTATATAAGTCACTAATAGTTTCAGTCATTGAATTAAAGCCGATTGCCAAATCACCAAATTCATCTTTTGCCTCGATTTGAACTCGTGTATTTAATTTTCCGGATCTCACACCATCAAAACCAATGCGCAGCTTCTCTACTGGATCTAAAATAACGGAATACCCCACATACATGATGACTAATGTGGCAAAAAGAGAGATAGCCAACATAGCAAACTGGAATAGATGGAGCATATTTGTCCAGTAATCAACCTCGACTTCTATTGACCCGACAAACCGATCAATATTCGCAACAAAATTATCAATGCGCGATACAGAAATACTGGTAGCCTTCCTCGTCTGTAGATCATCTTTGATGCTGCTCCATTGACCAGAAATATTTAGAAACAATTGTTTATTTAATTGATTCCAAGGCACAAATAGCGGCCGAGCTGGATCTCCATATTTAAGGGTAATGATGCTGTTGTCAAACTTAGTTATTAGCTTAGTTGTTGCCGCAGCATCACCCTCATTTACCAGAAGGGCTAACTGATAAGTTTGCATTCTCATGCGGCCAGCCTCATTGATTGCTGCCGCGCCACCCTCAAGCTTCCAAGTAACCCATAAAGTAAAGCTAATAGAAATCATCGCCAACACCAAAAGTGTCGTGCCAATGATCATTAGTTTCTTTTTTAAGGTAAATTCGGTATTCTTCATTCCACAACATATAAATAATGATACAAAGAGACAAAGAGCCCAATTGGCTTCATCGCCTACACCCAGGACTATTTGGCATGTCCCTAAGCTTACTTAGCCTCTCCTTCGCATGGAGTAAATACTCTCACGTCACTTCAATTTCAACTTTTTGGATTGAACGTTTTTTTCTTGTACTCGGCATCTTCATTCTATGCTTTCTAACAATACTCTGGAGTATTAAGGCGATTTTTTATCCTCAAGCGATTAGGGAGAAGTTCTTAAACCCGGTTTTAGGCCCAATGATGGCTTATTTTCCTATTAGCACAATGCTTGCTATCGCTCTACTATTCCCCAGATTTCCGGAATACTCTACGTTTGCTTATACGTTAACTGCTATCGCGCTCATTATTCAAGTCACCATTGCTTGGCGAGTGGTTCATATGCTCTCAATGGGTAATATGCCCACTGACCAAGTAACACCAGCGCTGTATCTACCCATTGTTCCTGGCGGCTTAGTTGGAGGCGCTGCGTTAGCTGCAATTGGATTGCCTGGATTTGGATATCTTGTATGGGGAATGGGTCTTGGAGGTTGGGCGTTATTAGAAATGCGCATTTTGCATCGCTTGTTTGCAGGCCCTCTGCCACCGCAATTTCGCCCAACCATTGGAATTGAAATGGGTCCAGCAGCAGTTAGCACCATCACCGCCATTACGATTTGGCCAAACCTTCCAGTTGATGCCATCTTGGTAGGTTTGGGTATTGCATCAGGTCCTATTTTTGCAGTACTCACGAGATGGCGGTCTTGGACGGCGGTCCCCTTTTCATTTGGATTTTGGTCATTTGCATTCCCTGCTGCTGCAACCACCTCTTGCGTCATTGAGGCGGTTATACGAGGAGGCTGGCCCCATCAAGCTGCGACGATTGCAATTGCTATTTCTACTGCGCTTGTCCTATTTTTGCTAGCCCGAACAATAATCTTGTTGATTCAACAAAAACTATATTGAACTCACTGCATCCACAGATGATTAGCCACACGCTCCGACGTAACCACAACTTGTGCAGTAATCACAGCCATCTTTTTTTATCATCGCATGAGCGCCACAGTCCGGACATTTTTTCCCAGCCATTAGGCCCCCGCCCGTGCTTTTTTGAGAATCAAGCTCACCAATCGTAAACTCCTCTGCAGCTTTAAATTCTGTAATTCCCCTTTTGGCTAGGATATTCTCAATAGCAAAAGCTACAGCAGCCACTTCAGAGTCATGCCACATTGGGGCTACAGCACCATCTTGCTTTTTCTTCGTTCCTAATCGAACAGGCCCTCTATCCCAAGCAACCTTCCTCATATCGCTTAAAGCTCTAGCAAGAAAGCCTCCCCGCGCTGCAAGAGAGAGCATTCGCATACTCGAAGTAATCCACTGCTGAGACTCTCCACTTTGACCTACAGGCATAAAAAATTCAATTGCCCTCTCAACACTTGCTTTCTTGCCAGCAACCACCCCCTCAACAGTCAAAAAGGAAATAATTAAATACAGCGTTTTTTGCCCATCCTGAGTCCAGTAATTAATTTTCTCAGCCACCGCAGGTAATTCGCCATTAGGACGGCGATCCACCACTTTTTTTGACGGACTATTTCTCCAATCCTCGCCATCTAGATCTGCGCTTAAGGGATTCTCGTTTGGACTAGGAGTTACCTGCAATACCGAACCCAAAATACTATTGGGTCGATAGGTGGCCATTCCCTTGAGCCTGGACTTCCATGCCGTTAGATATAGATCCTTAAATTTCTCATAAGGATAATCTGCCGGAACATTTACCGTTTTTGAAATGGCGGTATCAATAAATGGTTGAACTGCTTCCATCATCAAAATATGATCTTCAGCAGACATTTCTAAGGCAGTTACGAAATACTCTGGCAATACATTGACGTCTCCACCCAATTCCTTATACATCCTCCAAGCGTGATCCTCAACCGCATACTCTTTCGTTGAGCCATCAGCCTCTCTTTTCTTTCTGGTATATGTCCATGAGAAAGGAGGCTCAATTCCATTTGATGCATTATCTGCGAATGCAAGACTCACTGTTCCAGTAGGCGCTATCGACAACAGGTGGCTATTTCTCAAGCCAAACTGCCGAATTTTTTTCTTCAAATCCTCACCAAGTCGACTCGCAAAATTTCCACCCGAAAGATATTGGTCGATATCCAAATCTGGAAATGACCCTTTCTCCTGAGCCAATGCAATTGAAGCCTCGTAGGAAATATCACGCAACTTTTCTGATATTTCCGCGGCCTTTAATCTCGCTGGAGCGCTGTTGTATGCCAGCTTAAGCATAATTAAGGCATCTCCAAGACCGGTAAAGCCTACGCCAATACGTCGCTTTGAGTGGGCCTCTAATCCCTGCTCTTCAAGTGGCCAGTATGTTGCATCCAAGACATTATCAAGCATGCGTACTTGAACCTTCACTACTTCAGAGAATTTATCGAAATCAAAATAAGGTTCGCCTGAAAACCCGAAAGGATTGACGATAAATCTGGGGAGAATTATAGGGCCTAGGTCACAACAACCATAGGGAGGCAAGGGCTGCTCACCACAAGGATTGGTCGCCTCAATCCTCTCGCAATAATACAAATTATTATCCTGATTAATATTGTCCAGAAATAAAATTCCAGGCTCGGCAAAATCATAGGCCGATTGCATAACCGCATCCCAAACATCTCTTGCTTTTACTTTCTTGTATACCCAGATTTGATCCGATTTTTGGTAAGCTCCATCCGCAATCAATAATTCACCAGGCTTTGCCTTGTGTACTAGCTCCATCTCCCCATCATTTTCAACCGATCGCATGAAATCATTTGAAACGCCAACGGAGACATTGAAGTTATTCCATCGACCCGGCGTTCTTTTTGCCGTAATGAAATCCAATATATCTGGGTGGTCTATTCTCAATACGCCCATTTGAGCCCCCCGTCTTGATCCAGCGCTTTCTACTGTGGAGCAGGATTGATCAAATACATTGATGTAACTACAAGGGCCTGAAGCAATTGAGGCGGTTCCTTTGACCTCGGAACCTTTTGGTCGAATTCTAGAAAAGTCATACCCAACCCCGCCGCCACGACGCATAGTTTCGGCAGCCTGCTTTAAAGCCTCATAAATACCAGGGTAACCATCCTCATCTAAGTCCTGAATACAATCTCCAACCGGCTGCACAAAGCAATTAATTAGAGTTGCCTTAATCCCAGTTCCCGCTGAGCTCATAATGCGACCGGCGCCAATGGCGCCTGCATTGAAATTCTCCAAGAATTTCTTCTCCACTTCTTCGCGTAGAGACGGCTCTTCTACTGA
Organism: Polynucleobacter sp. MWH-Jannik1A5; assembly: GCF_018881795.1. GTDB lineage: Bacteria > Pseudomonadota > Gammaproteobacteria > Burkholderiales > Burkholderiaceae > Polynucleobacter. The sequence continues at coordinate 161,077 of NZ_JACVPQ010000001.1, forward strand.
GGCGAGACTTTTTGCCACCCTTGCAAAAATAGTTTGCTCATCTTTTTCACCATTTTTTAAATACTTTTCAGCTAATACATCAAAACTAATTGGCTGCATAACCATAATTTTCTGGCTCCACTTCTGACAATAATTGGGTAATTAATTCGATGACGGGGCGTATCTGATTGCCAAAAGGTAAGGCGCCGGCCCCTCGAAAAAACAACCCTTTCTGTACATTGCCAGTAAGGGCGCTCCCAAGGACCTTATCAATGCAAAATTGACCCCATGAACCATTACCATCACGCAAGCCGCAATCATGAAGGCAATCAAAAATCATTGTGCAACGTGGTTTTTTGCGAGCCGTACCTTGCAGAATGCTCTCAACCTTTAGATACTTTCCAAGCCAGGGAGTTTTGACTGCTCTAGCTGGAAGTCCAGCCACACTTAAAAACTCAACTAAATCCTTTTGTTTGGCATTAGCCAGTACATGTTTAAATGCCTCGTCAGCGTCGCTCTCACAAGTTACCGCAAAAGCAGTGCCTAACTGGACGCCAGATGCTCCAAGTGCCTGCAAGCGCTTAATGTCTTGTAAGGAAGAAACTCCGCCAGCTGCAATTAGCGGAATCTGCCCTTCAATTCCGATGGATTTAAAAAAAGTAAGCACCTCAGGGATGACATTTTCAAAATCAAATTTTGGGTTGTGAATATCCCCCACGCTAGATGCCCCTACATGCCCTCCAGCCAATCTAGGATTCTCGATCACAATGGCATCAGGAAGACGCCCTTTCTTCATCCATTTTTTTACTAATAATTGAACGCCTCTAGATTCTGACAGAATTGGAATCAAAATGGCATCCGGAAAATCTGCCGCTAGATCCGGCAAATCAAGCGGTAAGCCGGCACCCACTACGATGGCATCAGCTCCATTCTCTAAGGAACACCTTACATAGGCGGCATACTCATTCACAGCCTTCATGACGTTTACTGCAATTAAACCAAATCCCTCAGAATCTACTTTAGCCTGGGTAATTTCCCGCCTTAATGCCTCAATGTTCGCTTTATTAATGACCTCTCGACTATCCGAACAAGGAGATAGGTGTTGGGTCTCTTGCATTAAGTCTGGATGCAAACGTCTCAAATCAATGGAGGAGATCGTTCCCATGCCTCCATTTTTTGCAACTGCGCCAGCAAGACGATGAGCTGATACCCCTACACCCATACCGCCTTGCACAATAGGAAGAATTGTCTTGCCTTTGATGACTAGCGGTGTAATCCCGCTCTTAGTTAGTAGATCTCCTGAAAAGGAAGGAATCATCATATTCATTGGCATACCCATATAAGAGACTGCGCTATCAACTCAATAGCGCCACTACCCTGGTTGCCCATCCAAGCGGGGCTTGGTAAGCCAAGGAAAGTACTTGTAGATGTAAAGAATGAAAGCCAAACACCAGCAGATACCAGCTAACCCAATCGTAAAATGGAACCAAACGCCCACTGTTAAATGCGCAACCATCCAAATGACTGCTGTCACCTGCACCAATACATAACAGCTCACTTCTATTGCCCCTGCCTTAATCAGCCTGCCTGTATGCCCCATAGCCGTTCTGGTAATCATGCCAATAATTAAGCCGCCCGTAGCACCAATACCAAAAGCATGCAGAGCGATATACATGGAGACCAGCCCAAAAGATGAAAAGCCGAGGAGGATAAAACCTAAAGGAATCCAAAAATAGGCAGCGTGTAGGATCCATACGATTGGCTTGGATCGTGTAGCCAAAGGCTTCCAACCTAACAGCAAAATAAACTGTAATACGCCGGTCAGAATGCATATGAGAGCAGTAACAACGCTGACTGAAAAGAATATCCAAAGCAAAAAGGACGTCGCACTGAATGCCAGCACAACAGTTGCAAATGATTTATTGCGAAACTGCTTTAATCCTACAATAGCATTTGCGGTAAAGCTTGGGATCACTCGACCACCAATCATGATTTCGATCATCACAATTAAAAATAATGATGAAATCAAAGGGGCATTACTATCAATGCTGATATGCCCATAGGCAGACATATAGAACAGCCCATTCAATACTCCCAAAACACTAAGAATCAGGGGCAGGAATAGATTTCTCACCATGTTTCTTTGTAATATCAACTTACCAATAATCATTGCGATGATCGGCAAAAACAGAATGTCAATAATTACAAAATACGAACTAAATAACGGACCAAGTCTCCCCGCAATCCAGAAAATTGCTAGCAGCATTAACGATCTGCCCTTAGGTGTCTCAAGCCCCGTCCATGATCTAACTGCAGTTAGGGAGAAGCCAGCTACAACTGTTGTTGCAAACCCAAAAATCATTTCATGGGCATGCCACTGAATTCCAGGAATCGAGCCAATACCTCGAATACCAGAACCACTGAGCTCCATCAGCCATTCCAAAATAGCCACTACAGACCAAAATGCCGCCAATAAATAAAACGGTCTAAAGCCTAGCGCAAAAAGCGGAATGGTCTTCTTTGGCATATCTGCTTTAATTACGACTTCGCCTCTAGTTCAGCAATGCGTTTTTTGAGTTCACGATCCGTCTGAAAGCGCTCCGTATCATCCCTCACAATCGCTGCAATAGCGCCTACATTGCCATCTTCATCCGTCAGCATTGCCACTGTGAAAGCAATTGATAAAGATCTCCCCTCTTTGTGAAGGGCCGGTACGGTGAGCAAGGTAGAACCGTAGCGGGTAGTTCCCGTCTCCATGGATTTTTTATACCCGTCCCAGTGCCGCGCTCTAAAACGCTCTGGCGTAATGATGTCCAAACTTTTACCCAGAGCTTCAGCAGCTGAGTATCCAAAAATTCTTTCTGCAGATGTATTCCAAAAAACAATATCGCCTTTGGCATCTGAAATAACAACACCATCACCCATCGCGTTGGCCAACTGCTCAAAATCAACTTGGTATTTCATATTCAGACAAACTCCGTAAGCTAGGGATCAAAAGGTCTATTGTTTTTAGATTTTTGGATTCTCCACGTAACCAGTGGTTATTGAAATAGCTCTATAGAACTATGCCCAACAATAAGGCCTCTTTAAACGCTTGAAATGCAGACTTCTTTTGCTATAAATCAAATACTTGGAGATAAACAAGCGTTTAAATACAAATAAAAATTGATATGCTAAAAAAATTCCCCCTCAACCCACCACATCCAGAACGAGTATGTTGGGGATGCGAGAGATATTGCCCGTCGAATTCAATGGCATGTGGAAATGGATCCGATAGAACACAGCATCCCCATGAGCTTTTTGGAGATGGCTGGGAAAGCTGGGGGCTAGATGATCGAGAGTCTTTTAATGATCTTAAAAAATCAGCATGTGACTGAATGATCCTGCTATCGCTAGAGCTACTCCGCAGTTATTTAAAGTAATACCCACAAAAATACCAATTCGGAGATTAGCATCTTCATTCCTAGTGGACCGGCTAGGGGGTGAATCTGGGGACATAAGATTCAAATAGTGCAGGCCTTGGTGACTACTTTTGGCCGCCCTCTATTGCCGAAAAACCTTCAAGCGCCCCGTTTTAATCATTCGCAAAGCACCTCATAAGGCCCAACCGTCACGCTGAGTGACACTAGATAATTCATGTGACTAACGCTCGAGCACGAGGGCTGAGATAGACTCCGGTGATTACAAAACAGGCTTTCGACGTGCCTCTTAACGGCAAGGAGAATGCGCCAAAAAGGAAATTATTAAAAACAACTACCTGAAGGTAATTTTAGTAATTCTTAGAAGTTTGGAACAGAATCGACAGATCTCGAAAATGCTCGACCCTATTCCATCCTACAAAAGCAATATAGGAACTGTTGCGTAGCTCCCATTGGGGTTTGATGGATCTCAGTAGAGCTATCAATAAGCTTAAAGGTCTTACCAAACTGCCCATGTAAATGTTCAGAATCATAGCGAACTACATCTAGGCCGCTACATTTCTCGGGGCCTTCAGGGCCAAAGGTGGACATAATCACATAGCCGCCATGCTTCACTGAGCGCATTACTTGCTCTACGTATCTGGCTCGCTGAGCTTCTTCAGTTAAAAAATGAAATACGGCTCTATCGTGCCAAACGTCAAAATAGCCTTGGGGTAATGTTGCTTGAGTAATATCAGCGCAGTACCAGTGAACCTTATCAGCCAACTTGCCAATACGATCCCTTGCTACATCAATTGCTTTTTGAGAAATATCTAAAACACTGAGGTCCCCATAACCCTCAGACAAAAGGTCGTCTACCAGTGTAGATTCGCCACCACCAATATCAATAATGGCAGCACTCTTATCAGCACTTGCTTGGCGAATAAGATTTAATGATGTCTCAAGATGAGGTGCATACCAACTCACCGCATCTGGCGCTTTGGTGCCGTAAACCTTTTCCCAGTGCTGTTTGTTATCCATAATTACCTTTTACATAATTATTTTTTCAATTCTATGCTCTTTTAAGAAATAGTCTCGATATCCATGACATTATCTAGGCATTACAAGCCATCGCCCCTCATAAGCAATAGAGTCTAATCCCCCACCATTTCATGACACGAGCTCGGCTTAGCCACTTAATCGCTATTTGGGTATCGATTGCCATCCACCTTGGACTGATCTTGTTATGGGCAACATATGAAGGATTTATCTTTGTTAAACCCAAAGAGAAAAATCTGGACATTATTGAAGCTTATATTGAACAGCCTATTGCTAAAAACAATAGTGACCTAAATGCTAGTCCAAATAGTGACAATCAACCAACCTCACTGGTAGCACTATCAGCCCCAACCGCAGAAGAGTGGGCTTTCGCATCTAAGTACACACTAAAAAATAGCAAGGGATATCGCCACTCTTTTGGCCAGCAAGTGCGAAGCATGATGGGAACTGCTGTTGAGGGGCCAGATCAAGGGCATGTGAGATTTAGAATTGAAATTGCTCCAAATGGAACTGTTACTAAAGTGGAAGCACTTTGGAAAACATCTGACAAAGCAGAGCAACTAGCTAGACAGGCAATGAAGTCTATGCCAGCTTTGCCACCCACCCCTACTGGTAAGCCACTTATTTTTGAGAGAACGATTTCGCTCACACCATTTGCTACAAATGATGCCCCAATTTACAGGGATGATTGCCTGCCTGATACGCCTTCGTTTAGCAATCCATTTGCTTGGGATGGCAAGTCGCCTCAAGAAATCAAGAAGAACAAGCCTGCTGAAAAACTCAGCACTGAAGCCTTGGCTGAATGCCTAAAGCAATTACCTCAGGACTCTATTGATGGCATAACTGCTGAAGCTCAACGTCAACTAGACATATGGAGTTCAGGAAAACTCAATCGAGGAAAGTAGCATTCATATTCATGCGTATATACGCATATATATACGCCATTGTTTTAGACGACATTCCTATAATGGGGTAGGCACACACAATAAAGGCTTCTATGGCTTGGATCATCACCAAATATCTCCTAACCGCAGGAATGGTTGTATTCATTTCTGAAGTTGCCAAGAGAAGCGATAGGCTGGGCGGCTTTATTGCGGCATTGCCACTAATGACCGTTTTAACTTTGGTATGGCTATATGTAGAAAACCAGCCCGAGGAAAAGATAGCCAATCATGCCTATTACACCTTTTGGTATGTGATTCCAACGCTGCCTATGTTTCTATTGTTTCCATACCTACTTCCAAGGCTGGGGTTTTGGATGACTATGGGAGCTTGCGTAGTGGCAACTGTTATCTGCTTTAGCTTATTTGCTTTGCTGATGAAAAGTTTTGGAATTAATCTGCTTTAGGCAATGGCAGTTATTGGCCGAAAGCAGCCCCACAACCGCTACTTTAATTAACGCTCAAAAGGCAAAACCCCACCACTGCTGATGAGTGTTTGCTTTTCTGGTGGGCCCACCAGGACTTGAATCTGCCTCTAGAAGCTGGGTTTGTGAGATCTACTCTGGGTGACTATACCCTTCAAAGCCTTCTCTAAACAATCTGACATAAATTGCACATACTTTATTGCCAGCTTAGTAGGGATAACGGATTTTTTACGAGCATCTGCTTTATCAGCAACAAGTTTGACATAACCCAGTACAGATAAATTTTTAAGCCTACCATGCAGCGTAGCTTGAGAACCGAGGTGGCTAAGGTCTATAAGCTCGCCTACCAATAAGGGAATCTTTCGCGAGTCTTGCTGCATGATGTATTCAAGTAACTGAATTTCAAGGCAATCTAAAGCGCGCCCTGGATTCATGCGATCAAGCGCATCAATCAGATTTAAAAAGCGAATATAGGCATTTGGCATCTATGGATAGTAAGTCATCCTAGAGCTACATTCATTGACCATCGTCAAGCCAAACCAAAGCTCTCTTTGAGCGCTCCTTTAATTTTGCGGCAGTGCATTATAAAAATTAGAACCAATTCTCATTCTCTAAGCGTATAGTTAATTTTAAGGGGAATAGATGAAGCGGATTGTAGATATCTACCGAAAAGAGCAAAGGGACCAAGTTCTCTGGACTTATATCGTCTCTCTAGGCGGAGATGGTTCTCACCCTAGTCTTGAAGACTTTAAAAAAGAAGCTTTACGATTAGCCGTTATGGATAAACGTGGCTCACTTACACACTTAGATGCTTATGTCCATCTTGAAATCATCAAATAACCATGGGTAATAGCACATTACACGCGATCGCTATTGACGAGCTTCGCTACTCAAATCCAAACTTTTATAATGAGTATGAACTGTTAATTGAGGGTATCAGCGCACAAATTCGAGAGTTAGCGAAAAATCAAGCTGATCATTTAGATTACAGTAGCTTTACCGAAAGCTATGATCGAGCTAGCCATGAGCCGGTGTTGCAAGTGGTCATTGGAATCCAAAAGACAGAGTTGTATATTCATATCTATATCCACAAAGACAATTACTTTGTTATCGGCAAATCTGGAAGTGGCACGATAGCCAGAAATGTGGAAGAAGCGCTAGCACTTGTAGCGCAAAAGATAAAATCGATTAAAGAATGAATCGGCAGCGAACAATGCTCAATCAACCCAACCCCTCCCCTCCGGGAAAAGGCGGTGTGGTGTATGTCATTGATGATGATGAAGCGATTCGAGATTCCCTGGCTCTACTACTTAATGCCTATGGTTTTAGGGTTAGCCCTCATGAAAGTGCCGAGAGATTCTTGCAATCACTAGCCGCTAGTGATCAACAATCTTTGGGCTGTGCTTTAGTAGATATTCACCTTGGCGGCATGTCTGGAATCGAACTTCAAGACATGCTTCTGAATATGGGTCTTAATATTCCCATCGCATTTATTACTGGCCATGGGGAAATCACCACTGCGGTAAATGCACTTAAAAAGGGGGCTTTTGACTTTATTCAAAAACCAGTAGATGAAGAAAAGCTTTATAGCTTAATCAATGAAATGCTATCAAAGGCCTATCTTAGTAAAGAACAATCTACGGAGCTCAAAGAGATCAAAGAGAGATTTAGACTTCTGACCCAAAGAGAAGTTGATGTGCTTGATCGCATTATTGCTGGCAGGATTAATAAGGAAGTTGGCCTGGACTTAGGTATTTCAATTAAAACCGTAGAAGCGCATCGAGCGAACCTCATGGAAAAGCTTAAGGTAAATCGTGCGGCTAAGCTACTTCAGTTAACCTTGAGATATCGAGAGGCTAAGGCTAAAGGACTTATTTAATGGGAACCGTTACTTAAAGTAACGCTCAAATAGGCATTCTCGATTCCAACATTTTTATCATTGCATAGACTGATTCATTCAATGGGGTAGGAATTTCATATTCCTTTCCAAGCTTAACAATATAGCCGTTGAGATAATCAATTTCGGATTTCTTTCCACGCCTTAAGTCCTGCGCAGTTGACGATATCTGAGTAGACATAGTTTTTGCTATAGCATCATTAGCCGCCATTGCTTCATGCCTCTCTATATGCAGTCCTTTTTGAGCGGCTATCTGTAAAAACTCCTCAGTAATCCCGTTAATTAATTTCACAATTTCAGGAACCTTTACCATTTCCCCGTATGCAATCTGACCAATTCCTGAAATGGCGTTGTAGGAGCAATTAACCAAAAACTTTAACCACATGTCCTTTAGTATTTGGGGCGCTATTTCACAAGGCACAGCTGCACTCTGAAAAAGTTCACAAACGCCAGCAAGATTCTCAGAATCCCTTAGGGACAACTCCCCCACAGTTCCCACCAATAACTCACCCCTGCCATGATGTTTCATCACCCTATCGCCCACCATTCCACAGGCCACATAAACGACAGCGGGATATACAGCAGTGGAAATAATTTGTGAGGCTACATCTACATTAGCAACCCCGTTCTGTAAACTCAGTACAACTGTTTCTTTTGGAAGAATTGGCGCTAAGTCTTTGAGTGCTTTCTCGGTATCATGCGACTTGACGCAAAGCAAAATCAAATCAGCATCAGATAAAAGTGATATGTCATTACTCGCTTTGATGGGTATGGTCTCATTAAATGTTTGACACTCCATTGCTAACCCATGATCCTGTATTGCTAGAGCGCGATCCGATCTTCCGACTAGGGTAACGTCGTGATGGGCACGAGCCAACATGCCACCAAAAAAGCAGCCCACAGCCCCAGCACCCAATACATAAATCTTCTTGAAATTCTTCAATTTCTTATTGTTTAGTTATTTTTCTCTAAAAAATATCCGCTATCTAAGCGGATACAAGCCATAGCTAGTTATGGAGGAGACTTTTTTAATCCTACGCTCACTTTTTTATGTAAGCAAGCGTTACTTAAAGTGTCGCTCAAAAGACAAAACCCCCACCATTTCTGATGAGGGCTTGCTTTTCTTTTGGGCTCATCAGGACTTGGAACTACTTCAAGCCGATCTGGAATGTGACTTTTGGCTAAAAATTACGCTCTCCTCTTAATTTAAGAGGGGTTAAGTATGGGCTAGCTTTGACCTAGCTCGCTCCTCAAACTGCTTCTTATTTATAACTACTCTTTCGTGGCGACCACGTGAGATCACATCAACTTCATCGTGAGCCTCTACCTGGAAAATGAGTTTTCTACCTTTAACGCCAATGAGCTCAACATTCGCGGTCACTTCCATGCCCACAGGAGTGGCGGCCTCATGAGTAACACTAATTAATGTTCCAACAGCTTGCTCTTCTGGCCAATCTAAATGAGGAATAATGGCCCTTACACAAGCTAACTCTAAAAAGCCAACCAAAAAGCCTGTGGCAAACACTTCGGGTCTTACTGCGGCCTCACCTGACTCAGGATACATGGCAGGTACAGTCTGACTATCTGTGACCGTAAATTTACATTGATATTGAATACCTGGCTTTAAGGTGTCTTTCATATAAGCAATCCGTAGAATATTGGTTAATTTTGTTACAGACTACTGCAAAAAAGTTGCTGCTAGGGCCACATTCAATCATGTCTAGTGGAGACTTTCTTTTCCATTATGCGACCAAACCCTTGGAGCATTGCCGTCAGAAGGTTAATTTTTATGCAACTTAATGATCGCAGAAAAGTCTAGCTGGCCATTTCCTTGGGAACTAAATAGTTGATAGAGTTGCTGCGCAACCGCACCAAGAACAACTGGCTCTTTGGCAAATTTTGCTGCTTCAGTCGCTAGACCTAAATCCTTAAGCATTAAATCAACGCCAAAACCTCCTTTGTAACCCCTCGAAGCTGGAGCACTTTCAACCACATCGGGATATGGGTTGTAAATTTCAGAGCTCCAACACCTGCCACTTGATGTATTAATAATTCCGGCCAACACCTTAGGATCCATTCCTAAAGAAACTCCCAATGACATTGCTTCTGCCGTAGCGATCATTGAGATGCCTAGAAGCATATTGTTGGCCACTTTGGCAACCTGTCCATTTCCAGAGTTGCCGCAATAAACAATATTTTTTCCCATCTGAGACAGTAGTGGTTGCGCATACTCAAAATTTTTTTTTGTACCGCCAACCATGAAAGTCAGGGTGCCGGATTCCGCCCCTCCCGTTCCTCCAGAAACCGGGGCATCCAACATCGGATTACCTTTTTCCAGAGCCGCCTTAGCAACCTCTCTAGCAGTTTGAGGGTCAATAGTCGAGCAATCTATTAAAAGCACATCTTGAGAAACTGACCCAAAAATTCCGCCCTGCCCTAGATAAACCGATCGCACGTGCTGACTTGCGGGAAGCATCGTAATTACCACCTCAACATTAGCAGCACTTGCAACCTCCGCTGGAGATTGGGCAATACTTGCACCCGCCGTACGTAGCTGATCCAGAGCCTCTTTAGACAAATCGAATACAGTTAATTCATGGCCAGCTTTTATTAAGTTTCTGGCCATTGGGCTGCCCATATTACCCAAACCAATAAATCCTAACTTCATACTCTTCTCCATAAGACGCCCATGCAGGGCAAAGAAAATCCCCATGAACCTTATCTAGGTCGATGGGGACAAGACGATATTACTTTAATGAGATGGTGGTATTGACACCGCTACTCTGATTGTCTTCTTCAAACCAACGAGAAGTGACTGTTTTTGTTTGAGTCCAGAAAGAAATTGCCTGCTTGCCATTGGGGCCCAAATCTCCCAATTTCGAAGCGCGTGAACCAGTAAAACTAAAGTATGCAACCGGCACCGGAATTGGTACATTAATACCAACCTGGCCGACATCAATTTCATTTTGATATTTTCTGGCAGACCAACCACTAGAGGTAAAGATAGAAGTGCCATTACCATTTGGATTTGCGTTAATAAATGCAATTGCATCATCTAATGTATCAACACATACTATATCCAGAACTGGAGCGAAAATTTCTTGATCGTAAATGTCCATTCCAGGCTTAACCTCACTAAAAATAGTTGGCCCAATAAAGTTACCCTCTTCATACCCAGGAACGATACACTTTCGACCATCTAAAAGTAGTTTTGCACCTTGCGCCACACCTGAGTCAATCAAAGCCAAAGCACGCGTTTTAGCATGCTTATTTACCAAGGGGCCGAGATCAGCAGATCTGTCTGTACCAGGCCCCACTTTCATGGCTGATGACTTTTCGACAATTTCATCAATCCAATTTTTTGCATCGCCAACTAAGACTGTTACAGAGTTCGCCATACATCTTTGACCTGCTGCACCAAAGGCCGATCCCAATAAATTATTAATGGCTTGACTTCTATTGGCATCAGGCATGATTACGCAATGATTTTTTGCGCCCATCATAGACTGCACACGCTTGCCAGCCTCTGAACCGCGACGATAAATATGCGTACCTACTTTAGTTGATCCGATAAAGGAAATTGCTTTGATATCTGGGTGATCGCAAATCATATTCGCTACGTCAGGGCCGCCATGAACCACATTTAAAACGCCTGGAGGAAGTCCAGCCTGATGAGCCAATTCCACTAATAACATGCTTGAGCTTGGATCTTGCTCAGATGGTTTCAATATGAAAGTATTCCCCGATACGATTGCCATTGGGAACATAAAACACGGCAACATCACAGGAAAGTTAAACGCAGTAATTCCAGCGCCCACACCGATGGGCTGCATCAGAGTAAAGACTTCTACACCAGTTGCCGCATTTTCCGCCATTTCACCCAACTGCAAGGATGTTATCGAGCAGGCGTGCTCAACTACCTCTAAGCCGCGGCTAATCTCCCCTTCTGCGTCAGACAATGTTTTACCATGCTCCCTAGTAATTAACTCTGCCAATGGGGCGATGTTATCCCTTATGAGTTGCTGGAATTTCAGCATGATGCGCATGCGATTAGATAGCGAGACATTGCGCCAAGTTTTAAAAGCTTTCTTAGCGGAAGCCACCGCCATATCCAACTCTTGCTGTGTTGCAAAGGGTACCGTTGCTACAACCTCTTGCGTGGCCGGATTAATTACATCGCGCCACTCTGAGGACTTAGATTCGAATGGCTTACCGTCTATGAGGTGATGAATTTTAGGAACTGATTTACTTAATGTCATATTTACTCTTTGTTATCGTTAATGTTTATCAAAGCACTAATGCAATTATTTTTTTACTAAAGGGCAGGTAGATTCCGACAAGGGCTTAAATGCAATTTGTGAAGGAATAGTGCTTACTAAGTTGTAGTAATCCCATGGACCCTTAGATTCACTAGGCTTCTTAACCTGGAATAGGTAGACATCGTGGATCACGCGACCATCAGGTCTGATAGAAGCATTACGCATTACCGCATCCTTAATTGGGGTATCGCGCATTGTTTGTGCAATAACCTTCCAGTTATCTGATTTGGCTGCAGCAACAGACTTCAGATAATGATAGGTACTTGAATACACCCCTGCCTGAACCATTGTTGGCTTAAAGCCCTTGTGCATTTTTTCAAATCTCTTGGAAAAAGCGCGCGTCTGATCGTCTAGGTCCCAATAAAAACCTTCTGAAAACAGCAGGCCTTGAGCGGTGTTTAAACCCATGGAATGAACATCGGTTAGGAAAACCAGCAAAGCAGCCACTTGCTGCTGGCTTGTGGAGCCAATACCAAATTCTTTTGAGGCTTTAATGGCATTCACCGTATCTTGAGCGCCATTCGCCAAAGCAATGACGTTGGCCTTGGATGCTTGAGCCTGAAGCAAAGCAGATGAAAAATCACTATTATTTAAAGGGTGCTTAACGCTACCCACAATAGTGCCGCCATTTGCCTTAACGATATCCCCAGCCTCTTTTTCTAGAGATTGGCCAAATGCATAATCGACTGTTACAAAGTACCAAGTTTTACCGCCCTTGCGAGTTATTGCGGAAGCCGGACCGGAGGCAGATGAATACGTATCAAACATCCAGTGAAATCCATTGGGCGCACAATCTTCGTTAGTTAAGCGCGTTGTCGCCGGACCGCTATACATTGCAATCCCGCCTTTTTCTTTAATTAACTTTTGAACTGCCAATGCTCCCGCAGAATTAGTGAGGTCTACGATGGCATCTACCCCATCTTTATCCATCCACTCACGAGCCTTAGCAACCATGATGTCTGGCTTATTTTGATTGTCAGCGGACACTAAATCAATTTTCATACCCTTGCACTCAGCTTTTAGGCAATCATCAATCGCCATTTTTGCTGCAATGACAGAGCCTTCCCCGCCCATCCCGGAGTACGGGCCGGACATATCCGTCAAAACGCCAATCTTTACACCGCCATTACTTAAGTCAGCCTGTGCAGTACCCACTGCGAGCATTGCACCTAAAAGTATCGATAATTTTTTGATTCTCAGCATTTTCATTCCCCTGATTCTTATTTTTGATATTTGCCCTTACATACCCAGCGAATCTTACTTAGGTATTTTTACAATTAGAATCAAGTAAAATGCATATTTAGATTGCAAATTTGCATAACTATGAATAGCAATTCCATTAACTGGGACAACATCAGAGTATTTCTGGCCGTTGCCAGGCTTCAATCCGCCTATGAGGCCTCGAATCATCTAAAAATCGACCAATCCACAATCAGTCGTAGACTTAAAAAACTAGAAGAAGAGATTGGATCGGAGCTCTTTACGCGCAATTCGCAAGGACATTTGCTTAACGCTAATGGCCACCTCCTACTCGAATATGCCGAGTCCATTGAAAACACCATCTCATCCATGGAGAGCAAGCTTGGAGGAGACAGTCAGGTATTAACTGGCTCGATTAGGCTTGGGGCTACAGAAGGATTCGGAAGTACTTTTTTAGCGCCTCATTTAGCAAATTTCTGTGAGCTGCACTCAGGATTAACCGTTGATTTGCTGGCGTTACCTCGCCTCATCAATCTCTCAAAACGCGAGGCTGATCTTGTGGTCAGCATTGAAAAACCAGAGACGGGTCCATACATCGCATGCAAACTAACAGACTACAAACTCCAAGCCTATGCAACCCCCAAATATTTAAATGATCATCATCAAATTAAAAATCTAGAAGACTTAAGCGAGCATAAATTCATCGGCTATGTTGATGAATATTCCTTTAGCCTAAAACTTCAGTATCTAAAAAATCTAGCGCCAAATGCACATGTGCCCTTCAGAAGTAGCAGTCTTACCGCTCAACTACATGGAGCTCTTCAGGGAAAAATGCTCGCCGTATTACCTTGCTTTTTAGCGAAAAATCATCCAACACTGATTCCCGTCCTGCCCGAGAAAACAAGCTTTAATAGGACCTTCTGGTTAATTGCTCCAAGCGAGCGTAAAAGTGTCGCAAGGGTTACTGAACTATGGGACTACATAAGACATATTTCCTCGATTAATCAAGACTATCTTCTTGGGGATAGCTTGGATATTAATTGGAATTAGACTAAATTTAATTGCCATCTAAGGGTTACTCTAGTTAAATTTTTCCAAAAAACCCGAAGGTAGCTTTAATATTTCTTGGTTGTATCGGTCAACCGTTACTTAAAGTAACGCTCAAAAAAATACCAACCCGAAGGTTGGTATTTTCATTTCTGGTGGGCCCACCAGGACTTGAACCTGGGACCAAAGGATTATGAGAGCAGAAGCCCATGATAGAGCCATATAAACAGGGGGTCTGCGGGTGGTCAGTGTCGGTGTGTAAGCAAATGTGTAAGCAAATTCACGCATTTACTAGAAGAACTCTCCAGCTCTTTGGTTTCGAAAACCAAAGGATTTTTAGAGCAACCGTTTAGCACTTCGTTGCTCCAAAGTGATTTTTTAGTATTGATAAGTGTTACTTTAAGTAACACTTAAACCATATGGGCACAACAGGCAGCTAACCATCCTTGCTGTCTTGCTCGTTCATACGCGTAAGAAAAGCGCCTCTTAAACTCTATTGGTTTTGACATTGACTACTAGCTTCAATGCATCGCTCTAAAGTCCACGTCGCAGGTACGGCAGGCTTTCTTTTGAATCCTTTAATATGTGTAGTGCACTTAGTAAGCCATCCACGTTTAATAGCCTTACGATAACTGACTGGACTCTCTTGCTCCCACTTCTCCCTTGTTGGAAAATGGGATGCCTCCTCTATGCAACGCTCAAGAGTCCAATATCCTTCCTCCATTACAGGTTGATTCAAACACCAAGTTCTAACTGGTTCATTCGTTCTCAATAACTTAAATAAAGGTATTTGGTTACTTTTAGCCTGCATAAATACCTCCTACACAAATTAACCTAAAATATATATTTCCGACTTAACATTAAAAATTAGATCAGCTCTATAAGAAAACCTATGCTTGATTGAGTATTGAGAAATAATGTTCAATATCGCTCATTAGCTATAGTCCAGAGCCTATTTAATTAGAACTTTCAGAAAGATTGCGTAGATTTCTCACCTTCACAAGATACTCATCATAGATAGGCTTTAAAACATTATCTGTCGATGATAAAAAATAGTTCAAAACAGAATTAAGAAAACAGTCATGAACAATCAAAATAAATTCGGAGATAAGTCTCTGACTATTAATTGGATCTAGATTTCTTTTTTGAACGGGTAAGAATAAGTTTTTACTGAGTAAAACAACTAAATCCCTATAATACGCATCTAATTGATCGTTACTAGCTACATATGAAAGTTCTTCAAATGACTTCTGAATGAGCTTTTGATGTAACTGTAAAATTTCATTAGTATTTAAAAGCTGCTGGGACCAGTAATGTGTAATAGCATCTGAATCCAATTCATCCGACTTGTATAGTAAATCCACTAAAGAAAAAGAACGAGACACTCTTTTATTCATCATTACAATAGTTTGAAACGAAATCATCTATTTAGGTTATAGAAAACAGATTTACCTGGATAAGTAGCAACATCACCTAAATCTTCTTCGATACGCAGCAACTGGTTGTACTTGGCAATACGATCAGAGCGTGACAATGAACCTGTTTTGATCTGGCCAGCATTAGTGCCAACGGCAATATCGGCAATCGTACTATCTTCAGTCTCGCCAGAGCGATGTGAGATCACGGCGGTATAGTTGGCTCGCTTAGCCATCTCAATAGCGGCAAAAGTTTCAGTCAATGTGCCAATCTGATTGATCTTAATGAGAATGGAGTTTGCAATACCCTTCTCAATACCTTCTTTCAGAATGCGTGTATTGGTTACAAATAAATCATCTCCCACTAACTGAATTTTCTTGCCTAATTTTTGGGTGATATCAGCCCAGCCATCCCAATCACTCTCATGCATGCCATCCTCGATCGATACGATCGGGAATTGATCTGCTAAGTTACCGAGATAGTCAGAGAATTCACTAGAAGTGAGCTGCAAACCTTCACCAGATAAGTTGTACTTGCCATCTTTGTAGAACTCGCTAGCTGCGCAATCTAGCGCCAACAAAACATCTTCACCTGCTTGATAGCCAGCACCTTCAATTGCTTTCATGATGGTTTGCAGACATTCTTGATTGCTCTTAAAGTTAGGCGCAAATCCACCCTCATCTCCAACAGTGGTTGGCATACCTTGTGCACCGATAATTTTCTTGAGTTCATGGAAGATTTCTGCACCACAACGCAATGCCTCGCGGAAACTTTGCGCTCCCACTGGCATGATCATGAATTCTTGAATATCTAAGCTGTTATTGGCATGTGCCCCACCATTCACAATATTCATCATGGGAACTGGCAACTGCATGCCACCGGAGCCACCAAAATAGCGATACAAAGGCAAACCAGCCTCTTCAGCAGCAGCGCGTGCCACAGCCATAGAAACAGCCAGTGTTGCGTTGGCGCCTAAGCGCGCCTTGTTATGCGTACCATCTAGCTCAATCAGGGTGTGATCCAGAAAAGCTTGTTCACTGGCATCAAGGCCAAGAATAGATTCAGCGATTTCAATATTGATATTTTGGACCGCCTTGAGAACACCTTTGCCCAAATAGCGCTCTTTATCGCCATCACGGAGCTCAATGGCTTCACGTGACCCTGTTGAAGCGCCAGAAGGCAATGCTGCACGACCCATAACACCAGATTCGAGTAAAACATCGCACTCAACAGTTGGGTTGCCGCGGGAATCAAGTACTTCTCTACCAATGATGTCAACAATGGCGCTCATCGTTTTAGCTCGGCGATTTTCAAAAGGTTTGTTGATCCCGGTTTTCCAAATGGAATTCCCGCGCTAATTGCAATCTTTTTCCTAGCCTTAAACCCCATATCTAAGCAGGTATCAATTGCCAATCTTTCCATTTCTTCAATGTTTTTTGATTCAGCACCAATGACTGAACGCACCCCCCAAACCATGCAAAGACGTCTAGCTGTGCTGATATTTGGAGTAATACTCAATATATTTGTATCGGGGCGCTGTCTCGCAGCTCTCAGACTTGTATAGCCGCCACTGGTGTAGGTAACAATAGCTGCAGCATTAATCGCTTGAGCCACATCTCTTAAGACGCCACAAATTGCATCAGCTTCATTTAAGACTTTAGCGCCCAATTGCTGCGCGTCTGATGCATTTGTTTTGGAGTAGCCAGGATCCTGCTCTACTTCACTGACAATCTTATCCATCATAGTCACTGCTTCAACTGGATACTTCCCACTAGCTGATTCTGCGGAAAGCATCACTGCATCTGCTCCGTCATAGATTGCATGCGCTACATCTGATGCTTCGGCGCGCGTTGGGACAGGAGTGTTAATCATGGACTCCAACATTTGCGTAGCTACAACTACGGGTCTGCCGTATTTTTTTGAAAGCGCGATGATATTTTTCTGTGCTTGGGGCACCTTTTCCGGCGGTAACTCAACTCCAAGATCGCCTCGGGCAACCATCACACCATCAGAGGCCTGAATAATTGCATCTAGACTTTTCAATGCTGCTGGCTTCTCTAATTTAGACATGATCCAGGCCTTACCCTTAACCAGATGACGAGCTTCATGAATATCTTCGGCCCGCTGCACAAACGATAGGGCAATCCAATCGACGCCTAATGACAGAGCAAATTCCAAGTCAATTTTGTCTTTAGCCGTTAAAGCCTTGATAGGTAGGATCGCGTCGGGAACATTAACCCCTTTTCTATTTGAAATCGCCCCTCCCACCACTACCTCTGTCTTGATCTCTGTTTTGGTAGAGCCGATTACTTTTAAGCGCACCTTGCCGTCATCAATCAACAGATTTTGTCCTTTTGCAACCACCTTGAATAATTCAGGATGAGGAAGATACACTCTCTGGCCGTTACCAGGTTTATTTTTGCTATCCAAAGTAAATGATTGGCCCTGCTTGAGAACAACCGATCCCTGGGTAAATGTTCCCACCCTCAATTTTGGCCCTTGTAGATCAGCTAAAATTGCTAAAGGTTTCTTTACCTTATCCTCAACCTTCCGAATAGTTTGATATCGCAATTTATGGTCGTCATGTGTTCCGTGGCTAAAGTTCAAGCGAAATACATCTACTCCAGCTTTTACTAAACTTTCTATTTCTTTGGCACTACTACTCGAAGGACCTAAAGTCGCTACTATTTTTGCTTTACGCATGATTAGCTTTCTAAAATTAAAATTGCCCGAAAATCATTCACATTAGTTCTGGTTGGCCCAGTTCTAATCAAGGCATCTACTTGTTGAAAATAGGTATAGGCATCATTGCGCGCCATATAGTCCTTAATAGAAAGACCTTTTTCAGCAGCTAACTGAATAGTCTCTGGCGTTGTAATCACACCCGCGTTATCTTCTGAGCCATCAATTCCATCAGTGTCAGCCGCAAGGGCGAAAATTCTTTTATCTCCATGCAATGATTCTGTAAGACCTAGCAAAAACTCGGCATTGCGACCACCCCTTCCACTGCCTTTAACTGTTACAGTAGTTTCTCCACCGCTTAATAGGAGTAAAGGCTTGGTGAAGGCCTCGGACTCAATATTAGATAAGCCCAAGGCAATTGAACCCAGCACCCTGCCAACTTCTCTAGCTTCACCTTCTATACAGTCAGATAACACAACAGCGTTAATTCCCTGTTTCTCTGCAAACTCTTTCGCCGCATCCAAAGATTGTTTTGCAGTGCCCATCACCACAGGCTTTGCTACGTTGCTAAAGATGGGATTCGTTTTTTTGGGGGTTTCTAGTTCACCGTTAGCAAGGCTATTTAATATCCGCATCGGCAAATGAATGTTGTACTTTTTAATGATTTCAAACGCATCTCTGCAAGTAGTCTCATCTGGCAAAGTAGGTCCGCTGGCAATCACAGTAGGATCATCACCCGGTACATCAGAGATGACAAAAGTTACTACCCTGGCTGGGGAGCAGAATTGTGCAAAACGTCCACCTTTAATTTTCGAGAGGTGCTTCCTTACGCAATTAATTTCTGAAATAGATGCACCGCAAGACAGCAATTGCTTATTGACATCTTTTTTTTCATCCAGACTAATTCCATCGGCTGGCACAGTCAATAAAGCTGACCCTCCACCAGAAATCAAGCAAACGACTAAATCATCCGCGGATAAGCCGCTAACTCTTTGGATTATCTGATGAGCTGCTTGCTCACCGGCCTCATCAGGAACTGGATGAGATGCTTCAACCACCTCGATTTTGTCGCAACCTAGCCCATGCTGATAACGCGTAATTACTAGTCCAGAGATTTTTTCGTACTCACTCTCCGGCCATAGAGCTTTAGCTGCCTGCTCAAAGGACTTGGCCATAGATGCGGATGCTTTGCCAGCACCCACCACAATCACTTTGCCTTTAGGTGGATCAGGAAACAAGTCCGTGAATTTTAAAAAATCTGGACTTGCTGCCTTGACTGCAACAGCAAAGAGTTCTTTTAATAAATTCTGTGCTGAGCTTGAGTTCATATTGCGCTTACTTAATTTGCAATCTGATGATTTGACATAATCTCAATGGCTCTGCATAGGGCTGAATGATCCATTTTGCTTAAGCCATTGGCTGCACAAGCATTCATTAGCTCCTGAGTAGTTGCAGTATTTGGCAACGAAATATTGAGCTGTTTTGCGCCCTGTAGAGCCAAATTTAGATCTTTTTGGTGAAGCTCAATCCTAAATCCTGGCTCAAATGTTCTTTTAACAATTCGCTCACCATGAACTTCGAGAATCCTTGATGAGGCAAATCCACCCATAAGAGCCTCCCTCACCTTAGCTGGGTTTGCGCCAGCTTTAGATGCAAACAATAAAGCCTCTGATACAGCCTGAATATTTAAAGCTACGATAATTTGATTTGCCACTTTGGTTGTTTGGCCATCACCATTGCCGCCAACTAAGGTAATATTCTTGCCCATTAACTCAAATAATGGTTTAGCGCGATCAAAATCTGCTTGCGAACCACCAACCATGATAGTCAAGCTTGCAGCTTTTGCACCCACTTCACCGCCAGAAACTGGCGCATCGAGATAGGTGGCTCCAATGTCATTAATCTTTTTAGCGAATTCCTTTGTTGCCATCGGTGATATAGAGCTCATATCCACAATGATTTTTCCTTTGGCGCCTGATTTCAGACCATCAGCAATACCATTTTCACCAAATAGAACGGCTTCTACATGTGGCGTATCGGGAACCATCGTAATGATGATGTTTGATTTTATTGCCACATCTTCTGAGCTATTGCAAACCACAGCACCTGCATCTAAAAGATCTTTAGATGGAGCCTTAAAATCGAAGACATTAACTTCGTAGCCACCCTTTAACAAGTTAAAAGCCATGGGCGTACCCATAATGCCTAAACCAATAAATCCAATTTTCTCTTTCATGTTTTATCCCTTATTTTTTTGCTACTGATGATTTAAACCATGTGTATCAACCCATACGAGCCCCAAAACCGTATCTTTGGCCGGCTTATATTCGCAACCTACCCAACCTTGATAGTTAAGCCTGTTTAGCGACTTAAATATATTTTTGTAGTTAATCTCACCAGTTCCAGGCTCATTTCGACCCGGGTTATCGGCTATTTGAATATGGGCGATCCGATCAAAATACTTTGAGATATTGCCCAATAGTTCACCTTCCATGCGCTGCGCATGGTAAATGTCATATTGCAGGTAGATATTGTCACTACCCACTGCATCCATGATTCCAATGGCTTTTTTAGTTGAATTCAAAATAAAGCCAGGAATATCATAGTTATTGATGGGCTCAATCAGTAACTTAATATTTGCACCCTTTAGTTTTTCAGCGGCGTACTGTAGATTGCTAATGAGTGTATTTTCCGCATCCTCATCGCTGACATTTTCTGGCTTAATTCCCGACAGACAGTTCAATTGATTAACGCCTAGAGCATTCGCGTACTCAATTGCAAGATCTACACCCTTCTTAAATTCATCAACGCGGCTAGGAATACAGGCTATCCCTCGTTCACCAGATTCCCAATTTCCCGCCGGAAGGTTATGTAAAACAATTTTTAAGTGGAATTGTTTTAGCTTTTCTTGTATCTCTTCCACCTTGTATTCATAGGGAAAAAGAAATTCAACCGCTGCAAATCCATTATCTGCTGCGCGTTTAAAGCGGCGCAAAAATGAGTCTTCAGTAAAGAGCATCGATAAATTGGCTGATAACTTAATCATGTCATCTCCTTAATCAAGCAAGCCAGCAAGCTCAAGCCCCTTAATACCTTCTGGGTGCTTACAATCAATCTCTTCAAATTCCATGATGTTGTCAATTTCAGTACCCATAGCGATATTGGTTACTTTTTCTAAAATTACCTCGACAACTACTGGGACACTAAACTTACGTGCCATCTTTTGAGCCTGCACTAAAGCATCCTGAATCTCTCCTGGATCAGTTACGCGCAATGTCTTACATCCCAAGCCCTCAATTACCGCTTGATGATCTACTCCATACCCTTTTAGGTTTGGATCTTCTACATTTTGATTTTCAAAAGCTAACTGAACACAATAGTCCATATCAAAGCCGCGTTGTGCCTGACGAATCAAACCTAGATAACTGTTATTAACCAATACATGTACATAGGGCAGATTAAATTGCGCACCAACTGCTAACTCCTCAATTAAAAACTGGAAGTCATAATCACCTGAGAGACCTACTACGGTTCTCGTTGGATCAGAGGCAACAACGCCTAAGGCCGCCGGTATTGTCCAACCAAGTGGGCCTGCCTGTCCGCAGTTGATCCAATTTCTTGGACCATATACATGCAAGAACTGGGCACCTGCAATTTGAGATAACCCAATTGTCGATACAAAAATCGTATCCCGTGGGAATGCCTTATTCATCTCCTCGTAAACTCTTTGCGGTTTTACTGGGATGTTGTCAAAGTGACTCTTACGTAACATCATCTTCTTACGATCCGCGCAACGTTCCGCCCACTCGTTAAAATCTTTTAGCCGGCCTTTTGCCTTTCTCTCTTTGGCAACTTCAACTAAAAGTTTCAATGCAGAGCCAGCATCAGAAGCGATGCCTAAATCTGGCGTAAATACACGACCAATTTGAGTGGGCTCAATATCAATGTGCACAAAACGACGACCTTTAGTGTAGGTTTCAACTGAGCCTGTATGACGATTTGCCCAGCGGTTACCGATACCGATTACAAAATCACTGGCGAGCATCGAAGCATTTCCATAGCGATGGCTTGTTTGCAAGCCGCACATTCCCGCCATCAAGGGATGGTCATCAGGAATAGTTCCCCAGCCCATAAGGGTTGGAATTACCGGTATTCCCGTAATTTCTGCAAACTCAACCAATAAATCAGATGCATCCGCATTGATAATTCCACCGCCAGCGACAATCAAAGGCTTCTCAGCACTCATTAACATATCGATTGCTTTTTCGATCTGTTTACGGGATGCATGTGGCTTGTAAACTGGCAATGGTTCATAAGTATCGATATCAAATTCAATCTCTGCCAACTGCACATCAATTGGAAGATCGATTAAGACGGGCCCAGGTCTTGCTGAGCGCATTAGGTGGAAGGCTTGCTGGAATGCACGAGGTACCAAGCCTGGTTCACGTACTGTGACAGCCCATTTAGTAACAGGCTTAGCGATTGACTCAATATCAACCGCCTGGAAGTCTTCCTTATACAAACGTGCTCTAGGGGCCTGCCCTGTAATGCATAAAATTGGAATTGAGTCAGCGCTCGCAGAGTACAAGCCGGTAATCATGTCAGTACCAGCCGGTCCAGATGTACCAATGCAAACTCCAATGTTGCCCGCTCTCGCACGGGTATAGCCCTCAGCCATATGTGAAGCGCCTTCAACATGTCGCGCAAGGATATGACTTATCCCACCATGCTTTTTCAAAGCGGAATACATTGGGTTAATTGCGGCCCCCGGAACACCGAATGCTTGATTCACACCCTCCTTCTCCATTACCAATACCGCCGCATCAATTGCCCGCATCTTTGCCATATCGATCTCCATTAAAAGTTCTATTAGGTTCGAATCATAGGTATACTTTTTGGAAACATCGACAATGCTTTAATCAACTGAATAATTAAAAAAAGTATCGAATGGATAAATTCAGAGAAGCAAAAGCACTTATTCTGGTTGCTGATTTTGGCAGTCTTGCAAAAGCAGCGGTTCAGGAAAACGTTACTCCAGCAGTCATTAGCAGGCGTTTAGACTCGCTTGAGAGAAGGCTTGGAGTTAAGCTATTGCACCGCAG
This sequence comes from Polynucleobacter sp. MWH-Jannik1A5, assembly GCF_018881795.1. GTDB lineage: Bacteria > Pseudomonadota > Gammaproteobacteria > Burkholderiales > Burkholderiaceae > Polynucleobacter. The sequence goes on from NZ_JACVPQ010000001.1 coordinate 184,542, forward strand.
CACAAGATCCATTAAGTTCACGGATGTAGGTATTGCATTTTTAGAAGACTGTCGAAGACTGACTAAAGAATGGGATCAAGTTGAGGATGGGATCTCATTGGGTCCGCGAGAAGTCTCCGGCTATCTCAATGTCACAGCACCTGCAGCTTTTGGACGAATTCACATTGCGCCACATGCAACTTCATTTTTAAAGCAGCATCCAAAAGTTAAGCTCTCCTTTAACTTCACTGACAAAGTGTTGGGCTTTGTTCAGGAGGGTTACGATTTATCTATTCGTATCGGGGGCACCATTGACCCAAACCTTGTGGCAACAGAACTTGCAGTCAATAAGCGGGTTGTATGTGCAAGCCCGAGCTATCTTAAGAAGATGGGAATGCCAAAGCACCCTAAAGACTTGCTCAATCACGAATGCTTAGTTCTCAATTACAGAGATACCTCATCTAATGCCTGGCACTTTCAAGAGAATGGGGTACCTTTGCAAGTAAAAACCCATGGTGCGATTGATTGCAATGATGGTGAGATTTTGAAAAATTGGGCAATTGATGGACTTGGACTTGTTTGGAGATCTACCTGGGAAGTCCAGAATGAGTTACATAATGGCAAACTAATCACAGTTCTTGATGAGTTTAGTATTCCAGGGTACAACATCATGGCGGTATACCCGCACCAAAGAATCGTGCCAACTAAGGTTAAAGAATTTATCAATCATCTTAAAAAAATATATACGATTGAAATTCCTCCGCCTAAGGGCTAATGGAATACATTACCCATGACTAACCAGTTCAATCGAATTCCTCCACTGCATCTGCTAATTGCATTTGAGGCGATAGCCCGTCATAGTAGTTTTGCAAGAGCATCAGAAGAGTTGGCCCTCACTCCATCAGCTATATCCCATCGAATAAAGAATTTAGAGGAGTTGTGGGGTATCGAGCTTTTCAATCGAACCGGCAATCAACTTCGACTTACAACTGCTGGAGCAAGGTATTTACGCGAGGTGAAAGAATCACTCACGTCGCTAAATACCCTCGCAAGACCCGAGTTCAAGACTAAGAAAACCAGGCTTCGTATTGCGACTCCACCAACATTCGGCAGACAACATTTGCTGCCAAAACTAAGTGAATTTACAAGGCTTCACCCAGAAATAGACATAGAGCTTCACATTCAGATCCCTTTAATGGATGTCAATGCAGAAGAAGTAGACATTGAGATTCGATTTGGGGATGGCCACTATCCTGGATTCGAAGTAATTACCCTGATTGCTGAGCCCTGTGTACCCGCCTGCAGCAGAAATTACTTTCAGAAAATTGGCGGCTCATCAATCTTCAACCCAGTACAGAAACCAAAAGATCTCAAAGACCTGGTTTTACTGAGAAGCCCGCTAGAGCCATGGAAACCCTGGTTTGATGCCGCTGGTCTAGATTGGAAAGAGCCCGATGTGGGTCCACAATTTAATGATCTTGGCTTGCTGATTGAGGCAGTGGTTGCTGACATGGGAGTAGGATTGGTGCGGCCTAGGATGGTTAGATCCTTGATGGGTACAGGTCAAATTATTAAATTGATCGATATTGAATCTACCTCTCCACACAACTACTATATTGTCAAAAACCCTAATAAGAACTTCCCAGAAATTCAATCTTTTGTAAATTGGCTAACTCTGCAGCAATGGTGAATTTTATTCACCATCTTCATGTAAATCTTCCATCACCGATTGGCTCCTTTCTTCGTAAAGTGAGCCCATGGAAACCTCATCAACCACTCCTGACAACTTAGATGTAGTGACTGCCGCCCTACTAAGCAGGCAGTCACTATTGGTATCGGCCCTGCGCCCCATCCTCCCGGAGCATGCATTGCTGTGGGAGCCTGAGGACACGATTCCCTACGAATGTGACGGCTTAGCAGCCTATCGACGCATGCCCCTGGCAGTTGCTCTACCGGAGACTGAGGATCAAGTTGCCCAAATTCTGAAGATTTGCTTTGAAATGCAAGTGCCCATCGTCCCACGTGGATCTGGAACAGGCTTATCCGGTGGCGCCATGCCAATTTCCCAAGGTTTAGTGCTCTCACTAGCCAAACTCAAAAAAATCATCAGCATTGACCCATTCACTAGGACTGCGGTGGTTCAACCGGGGGTACGTAATTTGGCCATCTCCGAAGCCGTTGCCCATCTTGGCCTGTATTACGCTCCAGATCCCTCTTCGCAGATTGCCTGCTCCATTGGCGGCAATGTGAATGAAAACTCTGGTGGTGTGCACTGCCTTAAGTATGGGCTCACGCTTCACAACGTATTAAAAGTCCGTGGCATTTTGATGAACGGCGAGATTGTGGAATTTGGCAGTCTTGCTCCAGACTCCCCAGGACTTGATTTATTAGCAATCGTGATGGGTAGCGAAGGCATGCTTGCGGTTGTTACTGAAGTTACGGTGAAGTTAATTGCTAAGCCAAAATTGGCGCGCGTCATCATGGCGAGCTTTGACGATATTGAAAAAGGTGCAGATGCAGTTGCTGCCATCATTGCGGCCGGCATTATTCCGGCCGGCTTAGAGATGATGGATAAAGCCACTACTCGTGCCGTAGAAGAATTTGTTCATGCAGGATATGACCTTGAAGCCGAGACCATTCTCCTATGCGAGTCAGATGGCACACCTGAAGAGGTTGCTGAAGAAATTGAGCGCATGACTAAAGTGCTCGAACAAGCAGGTGCTAGTGGTATTCAGATTTCTCAGAATGAAGCCGAGCGCCTGAAGTTTTGGAGCGGTCGTAAAAATGCATTCCCTGCAGCTGGACGCTTAGCGCCTGACTACTATTGCATGGACGGCACGATCCCACGCAGAAACATTGGCACGCTACTAAGACGCATTCAGGGCATGGAGAAGAAATATGGTCTTGCTTGCTTGAACGTATTCCATGCGGGCGATGGCAATATGCATCCACTCATTTTATTCAACGGTGCTGACCAAGAAGAATGGCATCGTGCTGAAGAATTCGGTACTGAAATTTTAGAAGCCTGTGTTGAGCTCGATGGCACGATTACCGGTGAGCATGGTGTTGGTATTGAAAAGATCAATTCCATGTGCGTTCAATTTGGCGAAGGTGAACGCGAATCTTTCTGGGGGGTTAAGGCAGCATTTGACCCTGAGCGATTATTAAATCCCGATAAGGCTATTCCCACATTAAATCGCTGTGCTGAATATGGTCGTATGCGCATTAGTGGCGGTAATCTTCCGCATCCTGAGTTGGAGCGCTTCTAATGTCTACAACCAACAATATGCACATTGATTTATTCCGCGAACAGATTCTGGCAGCAGCCAAAAATAAATCACATCTATCAATTGAAGGTGGTGGCACGAAGTCTTGGTATGGCAATGCCAATTCCTATGCCAAGCTAGATACTCGTCCTTACTCTGGCATCTTGGAGTACCAACCTGAAGAGTTGGTGATTACGGCTTGTGCCGGCACACCTTTAAAAGAAATTGAAGCAGCTCTAGCCGAGAAGAATCAAGTGCTGGCTTTTGAACCACCGCATTTTGGCGATACCGCTACCTTTGGTGGCGCCATAGCCGCAGGCTTAGCAGGACCTGGCCGAATTAGCGTTGGTAACTTACGTGATTTTGTTCTGGGTGCACGCATATTAGATGGCAAAGGACAGGATCTCTCTTTTGGTGGCAAGGTCATGAAAAACGTTGCGGGGTACGATGTTTCACGTTTGCTGCCTGGATCCATGGGAACCTTGTCACTATTACTCGAGGCTTCTGTAAAAGTACTACCAAAGCCAGCAGCGACAGCCACTTTGCGTTGCCAAATCTCGCAAGAAAAAGCCTTACGAGTTTTAAATGAATGGGCTGGGCAACCACTGCCACTATCAGCCAGTTGCTGGATTGGGCAGTCAAGACAAGATGGTGAGCTGACCATTCGTTTGGCCGGTGCGCTTGCAGCAGTTAAAGCTGCTATTCCCCTGATGAATGCTGCTATCGATGCTATTGAAATTGATCCAGCAGTTGCGCAGATATTTTGGGCCGACTTACGTGAACAGCGCTTAGCTGTTTTCACAAGCCTAGATAGCACTGACACACTATATCGCCTAGCTCTGCCAGCCGCATGTGGCCCACTAACCATTGAGAATGCTGTTGGGGATATTGCTTTGGAATGGCATGGTCAGCAGCGCTGGATTAAAGCACGTGGCGATGATGCCACTTTTGCATCCTTCAAAGCTTTAGCCCATACCCATGGTGGACATGCCACTCGGTTTAAACAAGGAAGTCATGTTGATCTAAACAATCAACGCTTTACCCTTCTGAGTGAGCAAGCGCACTCAACTGCTTTAGAGGCAGTACAAGCACGCCTAAGAGCCGCCTTTGATCCAGCAGGCGTATTTGCTACTTCACGCCTTCCTTAATTCTTTATATGCAAACTCAACTCGCCCCCCAATTCGCCAATACCCCTGAAGGTATTGAGGCAGCCAGAATTCTTGGTAAATGCGTGCATTGTGGCTTCTGCACTGCTACTTGCCCTACCTATCAAATTTTGGGTGATGAGCTCGATGGCCCACGTGGTCGCATCTACCTCATCAAGCAAATGGCCGAAGGGCAAGCACCTACTGAAAAAACGCGCATGCATTTAGACCGCTGCCTGACTTGCCGCAATTGCGAAAGCACTTGTCCAAGCGGCGTGCAATATGGCAACTTAGTAGATATTGGTCGCAAGTGGGCAGAAGAAAACACCCCTGAGCGCCCCCTTGGTCAGCGCCTAACTCGCTGGGCTCTGAAAGAAGGTTTAACTAGCCCTAAGCTATTTAATTCAGCAATGGCAATTGGTCGCCTAGTTCGCCCACTCATGCCAGCTGGTATCCAACGCAAAATTCCGGAAGCAAAAAATAAAGCGCTATCAAGCAACACCGACCCCTATGCCAGACCACAAGCAAGTCACACTCGCAAGATGCTCTTGCTCGAGGGTTGTGTACAGCCAGGCATGTTACCAAACATCAACTCAGCAACGGCGCGTGTTTTAGATGCACTCAAGATTGAATTGATTAGCGCACCGAATGCCACTTGTTGTGGCGCATTGCGTTATCACCTAAACGATCAAGCTGGGGGCCTAGATAACGCCAAACAGAATATCGATGCTTGGTGGCCACAAGTCGAGCAAGGTGTAGAAGCCATTGTGATGACAGCCTCTGGTTGTGGAGTAATGGTCAAAGACTATGGACATCTATTTGCCAATGATCCGCAATACGCAGTCAAGGCAAAGACAATCTCTGAACTCACCAAAGATATTTCGGAAATCTTGCCAGCACTTCAAGAAGAGCTCATCACCCTAATCGGAGCAGACCCCAAACCTGGCGTGGTATATCACCCGCCATGCACCCTGCAACATGGCCAACAAATTCGGGGCAAGGTTGAAAGTCTTTTGTCTAGCATTGGTATTGGTGTGCGCCTGTGTGCCGATAGCCATCTTTGCTGTGGCTCAGCAGGAACTTACTCTGTTACTCAACCAGAGTTATCAGAGCAGCTGCGCCACAACAAACTCACCCATCTCAATGCTGCTTGTGAAGAGTCCGGCGCTCAAGTGATTGTTTCTGGAAACATTGGTTGCATCACCCATCTTCAGCAAGAAGACACTCCAGTGCTGCATTGGATCGAGATCGTTGATCAATTGATATCAAAAGTATCAACACAAAGGTCAGTTAAAACAATTCACCAACCAGGTGAAAAGTTTGATGAGTTTTTAGGTATTAGCCCTAGAGCCTGAATGCAATTCTGAGGAATAGGATTCACATCTAGTTTTACTTTAAAAAATTATTTAAGGAGATCATCATGGTTTGGCAACAAATTTATGACCCAATTGGGAATATGGTCCTCTCCACCCTTCTTGCGGCTATCCCTGTTGTCGTCATGTTGGTTGGATTAGGATTTTTACATTTAAAAGCACATATAGCTGCAGGAGCAGGCTTATTAAGCGCAATTATCGTTGCAGTCTTTGTATACGGAATGCCTGGAGAGATGGCAGGTAAAGCCGCTCTCATGGGGGGTCTAACAGGCTTACTCCCAATTGGCTGGATTGTATTGAACATCATCTACCTTCACCAACTTACCGAGCAGAATGGTTCATTCAAAATTCTGCAGGACTCAATCGCTGGTATTACTGAAGATCGACGCCTGCAATTACTTTTGATTGCCTTCGCTTTTGGCGCCTTCTTTGAGGGTGCTGCAGGTTTTGGTACGCCAGTAGCGGTAACAGCTGCTATTTTGATTGGCCTAGGCTTCTCACCTCTTGCCGCATCTGGTCTTTCTTTAATTGCCAATACTGCACCGGTAGCCTTTGGTGCGCTCGGTACCCCAATTATTACTTTAGCGAAAGTGCATGACTACGATTTAATGGAAATCTCAGCGATGGTTGGGCGTCAACTTCCACTTTTCTCTCTGATCGTTCCCTTCTGGTTGATTTGGGCTTTCGCCGGCAGAAAAGGTATGATGCAAATTTGGCCGGCTATTCTGGTAACTGGCGCAACATTCGCAATCGCTCAATTCTTGGTATCCAATTACATCGGGCCAGAATTAGTAGACGTTATCGCTGCTATTGTTTCAATGGCATCTTTGGTCATGTTCCTAAAAGTTTGGAAACCAAAAGAGATTTGGAGATCTACATCCCTCAAGGGGCATGAAAGTGATGGAGGCGCATCCATTGCCCCAACTGTCCCAACCGTTCACCCACGTGCAGATGTAATACGAGCTTGGATGCCTTGGTGTATTTTGACTGTGTTCGTCTTTATTTGGGGCTTGCCAGATGTTAAGAATTACTTAAACAGTATCTTTGCACCTAAATTCCCAATCGAAGGCTTGCATTTGATGGTTGAGAAGATTGCCCCTGTAGTCTCTAAGCCAACCAAAGAGTCTGCAGTCTATGTATTAAACCTACTATCTGCCACCGGAACTGGGATTCTATTTTCAGCAATCCTAGGCGGCTTGTTTATGAAGTACAACCCTATTACCCTAGTAACAAGCTATTTCAGAACATTCTGGCTCGTTCGTTACTCATTAATCACTATCGTGTTGATGCTAGGTCTTGGTACATTGACGCGCTACTCCGGCCTTGATACCACTCTAGGTTTAGCATTTGCTGCTACAGGTATGTTCTATCCATTCTTTGGCACTTTAATGGGATGGATGGGTGTAGCTCTTACAGGCTCTGATACAGCATCTAACGTTCTATTTGGTGGCATGCAAAAAGTTGCCGCTGAGCAAATTGGCATAAGCCCCAATCTAATGGGTGCCGCTAATAGTTCTGGAGGTGTAATGGGCAAAATGATTGATGCACAATCTATTGTTGTCGCCTCAACAGCAACCCGTTGGTTTAATCATGAAGGCGATATCTTGCGTTATGTCTTCTTCCACTCAGTAGCACTTGCTTGCTTAGTGGGTATTTTTGTGACACTTCAAGCATATGTATATCCATTTACTTTGATGGTCATTCAGTAACAACTTGTAGCTCCCTTTCAAGACCGCCTTGTGCGGTCTTTTTTTTGACTTGGCGGAGGAGGTTTATAACTGCTTTCTAGGGTCTCTTATTGGCCGAAAGCGGACTACGGAATCCACTCTAAGTTGTAACTTCAGACGCCCTTCTAGCCCTCATCACACCATACCTCGTAGCATCCCAGGCATGGTCCTCAGCATCGGTATCTACGTCTTCGGGGTTCAATGAATCTGGCGGTAGCTGTGGAATGGTTCTAAGCCAATGCTTACAGGTGTTAAATACTTTCAGCCTTCCTTCGGCCAATAGGCGAATAATTTCTTGGGCGCCATTTACTCTGCTTCTAGGGGCGTTATATGCCTCTGTCCATTTGACGCCTTTGTCTCTAAAGATCTGACCAATGGATCGCTCTGCTCCGATCTTTGAAAAGATGGATGGGTCAGCTAGGTTCATCCGATATTCGTATCCGAGGCGTTGATCATGAATTTCAATCTTTTTGATCTTCTCGGCTACTACCGTTGCATCTTCTCTAGTACCAGTGTTTTCTTTATCACCATATCCATAGAGCTCTCTCCATAAGTAATAGATTCCATCATTGGATAAAGCAAACCAGTAGACGGCATATGGCCTGGCGTATCCCCAATCCATTGATCGCCAAACCTTCCAAGTTGGTGGAATAGCAAATGGCTCTACAACGTGTTTAGAGGGCTGCCATACCCCTTCCAAGAAACTTCCCACGTGGATATCCCAATCACCCTCTAACCAGGCTCTACGTCTGTTTGGATCACTTAGTGACTCTAGACTCATGAGGTAGTTGGGGTCATTTTTGAGAAGGTGGGTGTTCTCATAAATCGTCGAATGAATTCGAACTCTTGGTAGAGAACCATCTTGCTTGATGATTCTCCCGGCTGGTATTGCTCCAATCTGAAATCGCTCCTTAACTGATGCATGCCCTACTCCAAATGGATTGCATGTTGCCCTCACCATCCTTGGCATTCCAGGGTGTGATGACCTGCAGGTTGAATGCATGGCTTCGTAGAAAGATAGGTTCCGCCAGTTAGTTAACTCTTCAAATCCAAGCCATGGGTACTCATGGCCGTGATAATTCCAGTAGTCGTCCTCGTTAGCGCCATACCGAAAGTACAGCATCTCTCCTGTAGGCCATTTCCATACATAGTCAGATTCATTGAACTTGGCACCCGGGAAGATTTGATAGAACCAGCGCTTACTCTTGGCTACTACGTCAGCCAACTGGGGATAAGTCAGGCGAAAAAGTGTTCCGCGCCAATGATCGCCAAAGCCTCTGCCTACATGCTGGGCATAGCTCATCAGTAAGGTATCAGTCTTACCCCCGCCTCTGGTGCCCTCAAGCAATACCTCATAGACAGGGCAAGTCAGAAACAAGGTCTGGCTTCCAGGTAATGGTGCCCAGATGGTTTTCATTGGGTTTATAAAGCGTTAGTGTTTTGGCTGAGCTGCTCGCTCCCAATCCTCAACAGTCATGGCACTTGGTACAACTAACACGCCGCTTTGCAGTGGGGAACCATCTTTGCCCGTGTGCTCAATTGCAGATAGGCGTGGATGCACATAAGGCGCCGCATACCTTCCAACAGTGGCGGCCATGTTTAGCAGTTTAATTCGAGCTTCACTTGCTGACTCTTTTTCACCGAGATCCTCTTCACGAACATTGCCAGCATGCTCATATAGCTGATGCATTACCTTCATCATTACTTCTAATGGAGTAATTCCTTGAGTTGCAACTGCTTCCGCTATCTGACGAGTGCGCTTTGTTAGGCTGCCAGTCTTTCGCCCCGCCCCAGGTCTAGCTCCACCTTTTGATTTCTTTTGATTGTTTTCAATCATGGCAACTTGATCATTGTCAGAAGATGGGGCTGCAATGCAACTGAATCACCGATGGGGTCTTCAAACTCAATGATGATTCTTTGAAATAGATCAAATCGGCTTTGAGCGCCTCGATGCTTAACCACTGTACCTATGCGTCCACTGGGAGTCTTCACAATTGAACCTATAGGAAAGTCTTCCATATCGGGTCGATGAATGACGCCCACCATGGCTTGGCTTGATTGCTTAGCCTGCATTAACTGCCTCCTGACGCTTGCGTAGTTCTACGAAGATTCTGGTTTTGAAGGCGTCATAGCTTTCTGAGCCCTGGGCTCGCATGCCCAACTCCCTTCCTTTGAGGTCTATCCCCTCATTACTTTTCCACCAGATATCTTCACCTGGATCATTGGATTGACTCTTTCTTCGCATGCCTTTGAGAATGGCCATCACAAATCCCACATTAATCGGTGTTGAGCTTGAAGCGCGTCTCCTGGTATCTTTGGCCTGCAAGATGGCATCAGCCACTTCCTTTTCAGAAATATCCAACCTAAGCATCTCGTTGATGCGTTCATCATCAAGGGGGATATTGATACCCTCCTTTGCAAAAAGTTGAACTATTTGAGCTGGGCTTAGATTGCTCGTTTCCTCATTTTTCTTTTCTGCCCCATTGTTTTGTTTGTCTGGTGTATGGAGATTGGTGTTTGGTGTTTGGTGTCTGGTGTTTGGTGAGCATTGCGTTGGCAATGCGTTCGCATTGCGATCGCATACGGAAATGGTCGTACTGTCAGACAGTATTTGTTCTACTGATGATGACTGCCAACGACCTTCCGCGCTCCGTCTGGCTTTGATTTGGCGATCCTTGAACCTTGCTATTTCATGGTCGCAGCGCTCTTGCCTCCAACCATCATCCGTTAGAGTAAAAAATTCATTGAGAACTGAGACCACTGCATTTTTTTCCTCTTTAGACCTAGCATTTATTAATCTCTGGACGATCTTCACATCTGCAGGAAGTGGCTTCTCTGTAGCGTAGTACTTTCTGATCAGGCGACTATAGGTAGCGTCCTCGATAAAGGTGAGATGTGCTGTTGCTTCTGCATAATCTCCAATGTGATGCTCGTAGTAATTCATTTAAAACAGTCTCCGTAGCGTTTTTTTTCTTGCGTAAATTAATTAATGCAAGAGATGAATCTAACAATCGGAAAGCGTATCGTCAAACCTGTTTTTTCTGAATTTATTTTGAATTTATTTATCTACTAATTCGCTGTAATCCTTCTTTAAGAAATTCGATATGCATTATTAATTCTTTTGAAGTGTTTATTGATCTATGTATGTCCACCACTCTCCTGATGCCATCAGAAATTACTGACAAGGCTGTAGCCCTTTACTGGATTGACTTGTATCACTTATATGAATAAATATTTTTTTGTAGGCCAAAAATAATTTGTGCTCGGAAGATGGGTATTGACTTTTGATTGACCATCAAAATTTCATTGACTACATTGCTCTTCAGTAGCATACATATTCATACATAACATGACAAGATGGAGAACAATTTAATGGTAGCGATTCGACTTTACAGTTTGTACCGTTCATACGGTTACACGAAGATGAGTTCAGCAAAAATGGCTTTGCAGGTTTATCGGAAAAATATGAAGCGCGCCCGTCAAGGAGGTCGTCATGAGTAATTCAAATTCAGAGGTGACCTTATTGAGAATTCCACAGATTCTGGAAGTAATGCCAATTTCTAAATCCAAGTTTTGGCTAATGGTTCAAAAAGGTGAGTTTCCGAAACCCATCAAAATTGGGAGATCCTCTTTCTGGACTATTGATCAGGTTCAGGGATTTATCCGAGAAAGAACACGAGAGTCCAACTAAACCCAATCCCAAGCAATGTTTTGCTGGTGGGTAGGCTGGTGGGTAGAGAGTCGCCAAAAAGTTAGAGCCCCGTAAATAGGGGCTCTCAGGTCGATACTGGCGGAGAGGGAGGGATTCGAACCCTCGGTAGATTTGACCCTACGCCTGATTTCGAGTCAGGTACATTCGACCACTCTGCCACCTCTCCGGTGTGTCTAGGATAAAACTTGAACGTTGATCTTGCCTGCCCTTCAAGCTATTGGTCGCAAACGCCTGTCATAAGGAGTGCACCAGAAAAGAATCCAAAAGGCTTCTTACCGTCTTTTGCAAACCCTTCGATGCTGAGATAGTCCACAAAGGCACCATTCTTACCTGCAGACTTTTGCGTCCAGATGACTTTGTAAGCATTACCGTTGCTTCCAGATGCGATGACTTTTGGTTTCCCTAAAGAATCCATCACATCTCCAACCACTTCCCCAGTTTTCTTGACCACTGCAAATTCTTGGCCAATTCTGGGGCTATCTTTCACGATATCCAGCTCTCCATTGCTTTTAATGTAGGCATCACTCAAAACCTCGCATCGATAGGTTTTTTCAGTCGCCAAAACAACTGGAGAAATCAATGCCGAGCAAATGAGGGTTAGAAATAATGAGAGCTTATTCATTTGCTCAAACTTTAAATAGGCTTGAGTACTTCTAAGCCACCCAAGTATGGTTGCAGCGCTTTCGGAATCGCAATGCTACCGTCTACCTGTTGCTTGTTCTCTAACAGAGCCACCAATGCCCTACCTACTGCTAAGCCTGAGCCATTTAAAGTATGAACCAACTCTGGCTTACCTTGGCCAGACTTAAATCTGGCATGCATGCGTCGTGCTTGGAAGTCGCCCATGCTGGAGCATGAGCTAATTTCTCTGTACGCATTTTGCGAAGGCACCCAAACTTCTAAGTCATATGTCTTAGTGCTACCAAAGCCCATATCACCCGTGCAGAGCAATACTTTTCTATAAGGCAGCTCAAGAAGCTCCAAGATTCTTTCTGCATGACCTGTGAGATCTTCCAAAGCCTGCATTGAATCCTCTGGCTTAGTAATTTGCACCAACTCTACTTTGTCAAACTGATGCTGACGAATCATACCGCGCACATCACGACCATAGCTACCCGCTTCTGAGCGGAAGCATGGTGTATGCGCTACAAACTTCATTGGCAAGTTATCAGCGTTAACGATCTCGTCACGAACTAAATTTGTTACAGGCACTTCTGCAGTTGGAATGAGATAGAAGTTTTCTGTTTTCGCTTCTCCACCCTCATCTTCACCGCCCATTTGGCGGGGAACCTTGAATAAGTCTTCTTCAAATTTGGGCAACTGGCCTGTGCCGCGCATAGATGCAGCGTTCACCATATAAGGTGCGTAGACTTCTTGATACTCATGCTTTGTAGCATGCGTATCGATCATGAACTGCGCTAAGGCACGGTGTAATCTGGCGATTGGTCCTTTGAGCACTACAAAGCGTGAACCACTAATCTTGGCTGCCACTTCAAAGTCGAGACCTAATGGACCGCCAAGGTCTACGTGATCTTTAATCTCAAAATCAAAAATGGGTTGCTCACCCCAACGCTTTACTTCTTTGTTTTCTGTTTCGTCTTTACCTGTTGGCACAGACTCATCTGGCAGATTCGGAATACCCATTAAGAAATCAGCAATTTCTGCCTGAAGCACTACTAAGCGGGCAGAACCAGATTCCATGTCGGTGTTTACTTGTGCAACTTCAGCCATCTCAGCAGAAGCGTCCTCACCCTTACCTTTTTTCATACCAATCGCTTTAGACAATTGATTGCGCTTAGCTTGCAATTCTTCGGTACGGGTTTGTAAAGATTTGCGCTCTGATTCTAGGGCATTGAATTTATCAACATCCAACTGGAACTTACGAGCAGCTAAACGTGCAGCAACTGCGGCGATATCTTTACGGAGTAATTGCGGATCAATCATATGTTGCTCTGGTTTGGTTTGTTCTGTTTTAGTACTTAGTGAATATTGTGGCTCTAGTTTAAGCGCAAGACTTCAGCGCCTGCTGGCGGAATAAAAGTGAAGCGATTAGCAGGCAAATTGATGTTCAATTGGATCTTATCCAGGGTTACCAAAACCACGCTTCCAAGCCCGTCAGTTAATTCAAGAGCCCTAGGCAAGTTATTGGCCATGCCAATAGAGATCTTCGTATAAGGAAGATCGTTTTTATTCTTTGCGTTGGGGTCCTTTTTAGGCGTTAGAGAAACCCACTTCATGCCCAAGCGCTCTTCACCCTCAATCAAGTCAAAATGCTGCTCAAGAGATGCTTCACCAAACAGAATGGCTGCCGGCGTAGATGCTAAAGCCTGCCCTGCTGGACGAAAAGTGGCCTGATTTAAATCCTTGTCCCACAGGATCAACTGCTTGCCATCAGCAATCAATTTTTGCTCGTAAGGTTTTTGCGTTTCCCAAATAAATCGGCCTGGACGCTGAAATACAAAATGTCCTTGCGTTTGGCGTAGAACTTTCAAGCCCTTGTCTTGAGGCTCATTGGCCTTAGGTGCGCGCAACTGTTGCTGTACAAAATCACCTTCGGCAGTTTTGGAGTTACGCACAAATTGACGTAATTGCTCAGCACCACTCTCAGATTGTGAGAGCGCTGCACCTGCAAACAGAATGCTTGCAATTCCAAGAATTGCTGAAATGAGAAATCTTGACATGGATTCTTACTCTGAAGGACGATGCAAAATCTCGCGATTGCCACCGTTACCCATCTTGGATACGAGACCTGCTTTTTCCATATCCTCAAGGAGGCGTGCGGCACGGTTGTAACCAATGCGCAGATGACGCTGCACTAATGAGATGGATGGACGTTTATTTTCGAGAACGATAGCAACAGCTTGATCGTAGAGTGGGTCGGCTTCACCACCACTCTCACCGGTCAATGCATCAATATTAGATTCATCAGCGCCTTCGAGAACGCCATCAATGTAGTTGGCTTCACCCTTCTCTTTGAGCCACTCGACTACGCGATGCACTTCATCATCGGATACAAAGGCGCCGTGTACGCGTACTGGTAAGCCGGTGCCTGGTGCCATGTAGAGCATGTCACCCATACCAAGCAATGCTTCCGCGCCCTGCTGATCCAAAATCGTACGACTGTCGATCTTCGAACTCACCTGGAATGAAATACGGGTAGGTACGTTGGCTTTAATCAAGCCAGTAATCACATCGACGCTTGGACGTTGTGTTGCTAAAACCAAATGGATGCCAGCAGCACGTGCCTTTTGTGCAATACGTGCAATCAACTCTTCAATTTTCTTGCCGGAGACCATCATCAAGTCAGCCAACTCATCGATCACAATGACGATGACTGGTGCTTTATAAATTGGCTCTGGATCATCCGGTGTCAAGCTAAATGGATTGGTGAGCTTCTCACCTTTTTCTTCTGCTTCTAAAATCTTTTTATTAAAGCCAGCCAAGTTACGTACGCCAAACTTACTCATGAGTTTGTAGCGACGCTCCATCTCATTCACGGCCCAATTGAGCGCGTTATACGCCTGCTTCATGTCTGTTACTACTGGGCATAACAAATGCGGGATCTTGTCGTAGATTGCCATTTCCAGCATCTTCGGATCGATCATGATCAAACGCACTTCATCAGGCTTAGCCTTAAAGAGCAGCGACAAGATCATGGCGTTGATACCAACAGACTTACCGGCACCGGTAGTACCTGCAACCAAGCAGTGCGGCATCTTCGCTAAGTCAGCCACCATTGGGCTACCAGAAATGTCTTTACCTAAAGCTAGGGTTAGCAATGAGTGGTTGTCGTTGTATACCTGTGAAGTCAGAATCTCTGACAGGTAAACAGATTGACGTGTTGGATTTGGCAACTCCAAAGCCATGCAAGTCTTACCAGGAATCGTTTCCACCACACGCATACTGACTACGCCCAATGAGCGAGCCAAGTCACGTGAGAGATTGACGATCTGACTGCCCTTCACGCCTACTGCTGGATCAATCTCGTAGCGCGTTACCACTGGACCTGGGTACGCAGCGATGACGGTTACTTGAACATTAAATTCAGCTAACTTGCGCTCGATCAAACGAGAAGTAAATTCCAACACTTCAGCAGAGATCGTTTCTTTTGCTTCGGGGACTGGATCAAGCAATGCGAGTGGTGGCAACTCAGAGTCTGGAATATCCACAAACAATGGCTGTTGTTTCTCACGCTCTACGCGAGCGCTCTTTGGAATCTCAACAGGTGCACGCACAATTTGCACTGGTGCAGCAACTTCAACACGACCACGGAATTCTTCTACAAACTCTTCGCGCTCCTCTGCAGCAGCCTCACCCAACTTGCGATCTTCTTCGCTATCGCGACGTTCACGAATACGGTGGAAAGATACCTCTAAGAAACGCCCTACTTTTTCAGCGACGTCTAACCAGGAGAAATGCAGAAACAGTGAGAGACCAGCACATAGGCCGAATAACAAAACCAAAGTAGCACCGGTAAATCCAAGGGACATTTGCAATGGGTCACCGATCAGCTCGCCCAAAATGCCCCCAGGTGGCCTAGGAAGCTGCCAGGACAGCGAATGCATCCGAATAGACTCAAGGCCCATGCTGCAGGCTAAAGTCAGGCCAAAGCCCAACCAGCGCATTAACAAGGAATCTGGCTTAGCCTCTGGATCCGGTGGCAAAGGGATGCTCCAAAGCTCACGCCAGCCATTAAGGACGCGGCGCCCAAATAAAGCCACCCACCAAAAGGCAGAAATACCAAAGACATAGAGCATTAAATCGGCTAAATAAGCCCCAAAACGACCGCCTAGGTTCTTAGGATCCTCAAAACTGGCGTGGGACCAGGCTGGATCAGCCTTGGAATAGGTCAGCAAAATGGCAAATAAGCCCAAGCAAAGGCCTAGGGAGATGAACCAGCGGGCCTCCAATAAAAGGCGGGGCATCCTGCCCTGCCCGCCAGTATTAGGGGGCTCGGGACTCAATGGAGTCTTGGACTTCGGATATGTGGTTCTTGCCATGTTCTACCGATTGTAATCAAGCAAATCTATAATTTGAATATGACTACAAATACCCCAAAACACTCTAAAGTTCTCATCCTTGGATCAGGCCCTGCTGGCTACACAGCTGCTGTCTACGCAGCCCGAGCCAATTTGAACCCCACCCTCATTACTGGGCTGGCTCAAGGCGGTCAATTAATGACCACGACTGACGTGGAAAACTGGCCTGCCGATGCGGACGGCGTTCAAGGTCCTGAGCTCATGGATCGCTTTTTAAAGCATGCTGAGCGCTTCAATACAGAAATCATTTTTGATCACATCCATACAGCAGCCCTCAAAGAGAAACCTATTCGTTTGGTTGGCGATTCTGGAACTTACACCTGTGATGCCTTAATTATTTGTACTGGTGCTTCTGCACAATATATCGGCTTACCAAGTGAAGAAGCATTCATGGGTCGAGGTGTTTCCGGTTGCGCAACTTGTGATGGTTTCTTCTACCGCAATCAAGATGTTTGCGTAGTGGGTGGTGGTAATACTGCTGTTGAAGAAGCGCTCTATCTCACAGGTATTGCCAAAAAAGTAACCGTCATTCATCGTCGCGATAAATTCCGTGCTGAGCCAATCTTGAACGATCGCTTAATGGCGAAAGTTGCTGAAGGCAAAGTGGAGTTGAAATTGAACGCCACCCTCGATGAAGTGCTTGGCGATGAAAAAGGTGTTACTGGTGTACGCATCAAGAAACAAGATGGCAGCACCGAAGACATCGCTGTGACTGGTGCCTTTATCGCCATTGGCCATAAGCCAAACACTGAACTCTTTGTTGGTCAGCTCGATATGAACAATGGCTACCTCAAGACCCACTCAGGACTTGAAGGCAATGCCACTGCAACCAACATCCCTGGCGTGTTTGCAGCTGGCGACGTACAAGACCACATCTACCGTCAAGCGATTACTAGTGCCGGTACAGGCTGTATGGCTGCATTAGATGCGCAGCGTTATTTAGAAACATTGGAATAAGTTTTCAGAGTCGCAATAAAAAAACGCCTAGCATTGCTAGGCGTTTTTGTTTGTTACAGCTTGATTACTTAACGTGAGACCACTGGCAACAATGGCACGATGAGTAGTGCCACGATATTGATGATCTTAATCAACGGATTAACAGCAGGACCCGCAGTATCTTTGTATGGGTCACCTACAGTGTCACCGGTTACTGCCGCTTTATGGGCTTCAGAACCTTTGCCACCGAAGTTACCTTCTTCGATGTATTTCTTGGCGTTATCCCAAGCACCGCCACCGGTACACATCGAGATTGCCACAAACAAGCCAGTCACGATCGTACCCATGAGCAAGCCACCCAATGCAGCAGGTCCCAGTAAGAGACCAACTACGATTGGGGCAACCACTGGCAAGAGCGAAGGAATGATCATCTCTTTAATCGCTGCTGAGGTGAGCATATCCACTGCTTTGCCGTACTCTGGCTTAGCAGTACCTTCCATGATTCCAGGGATGTCTCGGAACTGACGACGCACTTCCTCGACCACTGCACCAGCGCAACGACCAACCGCTTCCATTGCCATCGCACCAAACAAGTAAGGAATCATGCCGCCGATAAAGAGCCCAATGATCACCATGTGGTTGGATAGGTCAAATGATACTTGCTGACCAATACCCTCTAAGGCATGGGTGTAGTCAGCAAACAGCACGAGTGATGCTAAACCAGCAGATCCAATCGCATAACCTTTAGTAACCGCTTTAGTGGTGTTACCAACCGCATCCAATGGATCGGTAATGTCGCGCACCGATTGTGGCAAACCTGCCATCTCTGCAATGCCACCGGCGTTATCCGTAATTGGACCGTAAGCATCCAGTGCAACCACAATACCAGCCATCGACAACATGGCAGTTGCTGCAATTGCAATACCGTACAAACCAGCCAACCAATAAGCTGCAAAAATTGCGGCACACACAAATAGCACTGGATAAGCAGTTGACTTCATCGAAATGCCTAAACCAGCAATTATGTTAGTGCCGTGACCTTTAGTGGATGCTTCAGCAATGTGTTGCACTGGTTTGAACTGGGTACCGGTGTAGTACTCGGTAATCCACACCAAACCTGCTGTCAGCAACAAGCCTACTACCGTTGAACCAAATAAGCGCCATTGGCTACCTGGGATACCCAAGGCATCGTCCGGCATGATGAAGTTGGTTACAAAGTAGAAAGCAATCAGTGATAAACCGCCAGCGATGACCAAGCCTTTATACAAAGCAGGCATGACGTTTCTCATACCGGGAGTTGCTTTTACAAATGAGCAGCCAATGATGGAGGCGATGATGGAAACGCCACCGAGCACTAATGGATAAATAATCGCAGCTACTGGTGCGCCAGCAACCATGAGTGAACCCAACACCATGGTTGCAATCAAGGTCACCGCATAAGTTTCAAATAAGTCCGCTGCCATACCTGCGCAGTCACCTACGTTATCGCCAACGTTGTCAGCAATCACAGCAGGATTACGTGGATCATCCTCTGGAATACCCGCTTCCACTTTTCCTACTAAGTCAGCACCAACGTCAGCACCTTTAGTGAAGATGCCACCGCCCAAACGAGCGAAGATCGAAATCAGTGAAGAGCCGAATGCCAAACCAATCAGTGGATGCAATACTGAAGAGAGGTCCTGTCCTGCACCAATCGATACGAGGAACATAAAGAACAAGCCGACACCCAAGAGGCCAAGACCTACTACCAACATGCCGGTAATAGCGCCGCCCTTAAATGCCACATTGAGTGCTTCGTTCATTCCTTTGGTAGCCGCTTCTGCAGTGCGAACGTTTGCTCGTACCGAGACGTTCATGCCGATAAAGCCGCAAGCACCAGAAAGAACGGCGCCAATCACAAAACCAATGGCAGTCGCAAAATCGAGGAAGAGTGCCATCAAAATGGTCAGGATTACCCCAACTATGGCGATCGTCTTATATTGGCGCGATAAATAGGCCGCCGCACCCTGCTGAATCGCCTCCGCAATTTCTTGCATCTTAGCGTTGCCCGTACTTTGCTTCAAGATCCAGCCGCGCATCACAAATCCGTAAATTACAGCTAGGACACCGCACGCCAAGGCAAAATACAAGCCTAAAGTGACATTACTCATGCTTGAACTCCCTAAAGTTAATCATTTGTTAATCTTTATTGATTTGCATAACCTGCACTTAGGTAGACCTGGTTCCCGAAAGCTTTAAACTATGGTCTTTAAGCAGTACCAGTATGTAACAGAATCACCCCTGCGCTCCCTCTATAGGATCAGGGTATTTACTAATCATTATTCGGAGTATTTATGAGTCTCGACAAAGTCAAGCCAGGTAAAAAGATCCCTGAAAGCTTCAACGTCATTATTGAAATCCCAATGAATGCGGATCCAATCAAGTATGAAGTAGACAAAGAGAGTGGCGCAATTTTCGTTGACCGTTTTATGGGTACTGCAATGCACTATCCATGTAACTATGGCTACATCAATAAAACCATCGCTGGTGATGGCGACCCTGTTGACGTTCTCGTGATTACTCCGTTTCCATTGATCCCAGGTGTGGTTGTTAGCTGCCGCGCAATTGGCGTTTTACAAATGGAAGATGAAGGCGGTCAAGACGCTAAGTTGCTGGCTGTTCCAGAAGACAAAATTTTGCCTATATACACTCACTGGCAGAAACCAGAAGACATCAACCCATTACGCTTAAACCAGATTCAACACTTCTTCGAGCACTACAAAGATCTCGAGCCAGGTAAGTGGGTAAAAGTGAAGGGTTGGGGTGGTATTGCAGAAGCTCACCAAGAAATCTTGGAAGGCATCGACCGCTACAACAAAGAGAACAAGTAATTTTTTAAATTATTGATAGGCTTTGTGAATCGGAGTGAGCGCACAGAAAATTGCTTTAGCCCAGATCAACCCATTACTGGGTGATTTGGCTGGCAACGCGCAGCTGATTCACAAGGCCGCTCTAGACGCCTATTCCCAAGGCGCCAAACTCGTAGTAACCCCCGAGCTTTCGCTCACCGGCTACCCCCCAGAAGACCTATTACTCCGCCCTGCTTTTATTGAAGCGGCACAAGAGCAGCTTGAACTCTTAATGAAAGAGCTCGCTCAGCACTCTGGTCTGACCGTTATTGTGGGACACCCCAAAAAGACATCCGCAGGTTTGCAAAACTATGCATCCGTTTTACAAAACGGCAAAGTCATTGCAGGCTATGCAAAACAAGAATTACCTAACCATGAAGTATTTGATGAGGTGCGCTACTTCGTGCCCGGCAATCAAGCTTGTGTATTTGAATGCGAAGGTATTCGTTACGGATTGATTCTGTGTGAAGATGCCTGGCATGCTGGTCCAGCTAAACAGGCGCATGCTGCTGGTGCACAAGTATTACTTGTACCAAATGCATCTCCCTATCATCTGAAAAAAGAAGCACTACGTATTGATGTGTTGCGTGGCCATATCGCCCAAACCAAAATGCCGCTGGTCTATGTAAATGCCGTTGGCGGACAAGATGAATTGGTTTTTGATGGTGGCTCATTTGCTTTAAATAGCCAAGGCAAAGTTGTAATGGCGATGCCCCAGTTTGAAACTGGCTTAGGCATTGTTGCAGCCTCCACATCCGGTGAATTAGAAAAAGGCTTAATTACCCCGCCCCAGTCTGTTGAGGCGCAGGCCTACCAAGCACTGGTCTTGGGTGTTCGTGACTATGTCACCAAAAATCGCTTCCCTGGCGTGATTATTGGACTATCTGGCGGCGTAGACTCAGCATTGGTTCTAGCAATTGCTGTAGACGCTTTAGGTGCCGACAAGGTGCGTACAGTCATGATGGCTTCACGCTATACCGCCGACATCTCTTGGATCGATGCTCGCGAGATGGCACAGAACCTAGGCGTGCAATACGATGAGATTCCGATTAGTGGACCAGTCGATGCTTTAGAAGCTTCTCTAGCCGAACAATTTAAAGGCATGAAAGTAGATGCTACCGAAGAGAACATTCAGGCACGTGTGCGCGGCACCCTGCTCATGGCTCTATCCAATAAAACGGGTCGACTCGTTTTAACTACCGGTAACAAAAGTGAAATGGCGGTTGGCTACTGCACTCTCTACGGAGATATGGCCGGTGGCTTTGCAGTCATTAAAGATATTGCCAAGACTTTGGTGTATCGCTTATGTGCCTATCGCAATAGTATTAAGCCAATCATTCCGGAACGTATTTTGACTCGCGCCCCTTCAGCCGAATTGCGCCCCGACCAAAAAGATCAAGATAGCCTGCCTTCCTATGAAGTATTGGATGGCATTGTTGAGCGTTACATGGAACAAAACCAATCGATCGCCCAGATTATTGCTGCAGGCTTTGATGCGGAGAGCGTAGAAAAGGTTACCCGCCTCATTAAGCTTAATGAATACAAGCGCCGTCAGGCGCCCCCAGGGGTCCGTGTAACGACCCGTGCCTTTGGTCGGGATTGGCGCTACCCAATCACATCACAATTTAGAGCCTAGACACCCAGAAAATAGCCATTTTTGGCAAGCTATTGAAGTTCTAGGTATGATTACTGCATTAGGGGGAATAAATGAAATTAATTACATCCATCATTAAGCCGTTCAAGCTCGACGAAGTCCGTGAATCCTTGGCTGAAGTAGGCGTTACAGGCCTTACAGTGACTGAAGTTAAAGGTTTTGGCCGCCAAAAAGGCCATACCGAACTCTATCGTGGCGCTGAATATGTAGTCGACTTTTTGCCTAAGGTAAAAGTAGAAGCTGTAGTTGCCGATGACCGCGTAGATGCTGCTATCGAAGCCATTACTAAAGCTGCCCGTACTGGCAAGATTGGTGACGGGAAGATTTTCGTTACTGCAGTTGAGCAAGTGATTCGTATTCGCACTGGCGAGACCGATAACGCAGCTGTTTAACGCTCGACTAAATGCATTATCCAAACCAGCGGCTTCATTAGCCGCTGTTTTTATTTGGATTAACGGAATTGAGAGTCTGTAGTGGTAGATGGAGCTACAGACTGAACAATTTCAGCAGGCTCCAAAATAATGGTCTTGCTACTGGTATTTCCAATACGTACCTTCGCACCTTGGAAATACAAATCCACTTGATTTAATCCACCAGTTAAGACCTTGAACGGTGGCTTGCCATACACGCTGGCTCCAACACCAGGCTCAAGTATTTTGTTTTGAGTTTTACCGGTAGCATCCACCACACAAACCGTTTGTGCAGTCTTGGATTGCAAATACACCATATCACCCGCTTTTTTAGGTGCGTCTGGTTTGTAATTGAGAGCAGAAGCATCGGCAGGTGGGCACTCAGCTGAAACGGTTGCCACTACAGGCTGAGCAGCCGGAGCAGGAACTGCGGTTGTGGGCTGGGCGGCTGGCGCAGGCTCAGCAGGCGCGCTTGCCGGCGGAGTCTCTGGCGCAACTTCTTGAATGATGACTACTTCTTCTTTGACTGGCTCAGGGAAGAATAGCGGACGTAAGTTCACCACTGAAAAAATCACTGCGGCAGCAATTGCCAATAACAGAATGATTTTCTTTTTGGGATCAACAGATGCTTTTGACTTCACACTGTAGTCAATAACACTTGGCGTGATTTTTTTAGCATCGCCCTTTTCAGCTTTAGGCTCCACAACTTTGACTGCTGGTGTAGCTTCTTTTTCTGCTGTTTTTTCTTCCGGTGTTTCTTTTGCCTGATTTTTTTCTTTTATTTTTTCAGGCTTTGCTTTTTTCTCTGCTGCAGAGGCTTTTGTCTCCTCCTGCAATTTGTCTTCTACTTCAGTTGGTTTAACAGGTTGCGCTACACCAGAAAAATCAAATGCATCTTCCGGGGTCAGCTTTAACAAACCTGCAACTTTTTTTGCTGCTGTGAATTTAACTTGGGCGCCGTAGAAGCTGCTACTTTCTCCATTCTCGATCTGCTCAATTTGACGAACAGATAGACAAGCCATTCCAGATAAATCTTTCGAACTTAAACCAAGACTTTCTCTAGCCTTAGTAAATGCTTCTTTACGAATCTCTGGAAGTTTGTCTGATTTATTCACTACGCAGCAGCCATCTCATATGGAAGTAATAAGAACGATAGTAATACCAAAATGGTGCAAGGGTAATTAGCCACAAAGCTAATTATTTAAAGGGTGGTTTTCAAGGTTGGATTCAAGATACTTCTTCACCAAAACCTGTACAGAATCCGCGTGCATTTTGTCCATCACTCGAGCCTTATGAACCTTAATCGTGGCATCGGTTGTTCCTAGTTTTACGGCAATATCCTTGTTTAAAAGGCCTTTAACGAGCCATCCACAGACTTCACGCTCTCTGGGGGTAAGGCTTTCATAATCCTTCTTGGCTTCAACATCCAATGAAACGCGCTTGAGCTGGCGACTATCGAAGTCAATTGCATCTGCAACTGCTTTTAAGAGCTCTTCTAAGTTAAATGGCTTAAACAAGAAATCGACCGCACCCTTCTTCAGCCCCTGAACAATCTGATGGGGGTGGCTTTGTCCGCTCACAAAGATAATGGGCGTCTTACGGCCGAATATGAGGAGCTTTTCCTGTAGATCCAAACCTGTCATATCTGGCATTTGCATATCCAAGAGAATGACTGCTGGAGAGACCGGAACAGACTTCTCTAAGAACAGGGTTGCAGAGGCATAGTCTTCAACCAGATAGCCCAGCTCCCGCAGCATCCTTGAGAGAGAAATGCGCATCGATTCATCGTCATCAATTAGGTATATGTGGCCGACTTTAGTCATTGAATTCAAAGGAAAAAGTAATAGATGAGCTAATGTACTGCAGTGCTTTTCAGGAAGCTATTAGCTATCTAGCTAATATTTAGACCTAAATCAATGATTTCATTGGTATTTTGTATTGCATTGCAACATTTTGGTCCTCCACTACCTCTATGGGAACCTCAAACCCATCTCACGGCACAATAGAGCCTTTCGACACAAACCTTTTCTGGAGTAATAAGCATGAAACGCCTAAATGAACGCTCGCGCATGGTCACCGAAGGGGTCGCTCGCGCACCTAACCGTTCGATGTATTACGCAATGGGTTACGAAGAAAAGGATTTCGTAAAGCCAATGGTTGGCGTTGCGAATGGTCACTCCACGATTACTCCTTGTAATAGTGGCTTGCAAAAATTAGCTGATGCTGCGGTTGAGGCTCTTGAAGCAGCAGGCGCAAAAGCACAAGTATTTGGTACGCCAACAGTTTCTGATGGTATTGGTATGGGCACTGAGGGTATGAAATACTCCCTCGTCTCACGCGAAGTGATTGCTGACAGTATTGAAGTGTGCGTCAATGGTCTTTGGCAAGACGGTGTAGTTGTAATTGGTGGTTGCGATAAAAATATGCCAGGCGGCATGATGGCTTTAGCTCGCACGAACGTTCCTGGTATTTATGTTTATGGCGGCACCATTAAGCCAGGCCACTACAAAGGTAAGGAACTGAATATTGTTTCTGCATTTGAAGCAGTTGGTGAATTTACTTCTGGTCGCTTAAGCGAAGAAGATTTAAAAGGCGTTGAGCAGCACGCTTGTCCAGGCAGCGGATCATGTGGCGGTATGTATACAGCGAACACCATGAGCTCTTCCTTTGAAGCTTTGGGTATGAGCTTGCCCTACTCCTCCACAATGGCTAACGTGGATGCCGAGAAGGTAGCAAGCGCAGCTGAGTCAGCGCGTGTCTTGGTTGAAGCGGTTAAAAACAACCTGCGTCCACGCGACATCATCACTAAGAAGTCTATTGAAAACGCTGTAAGCGTCATTATGGCTGTTGGTGGCTCTACCAATGCAGTATTGCATTTCTTGGCCATTACGAGCGCCGCTGAAATCGATTGGACTATTGACGACTTCGAACGTATTCGCAAGCGCGTTCCGGTGATCGTGGATATGAAACCATCCGGCACTTATCTGGCAACTGATTTACATCAGGCCGGTGGTATTCCACAAGTGATGAAGATTTTGCTCGATGGTGGATTACTCCACGGTGATTGCATGACCATCACTGGCAAGACAATTGCTGAAGTACTGAAAGATGTTCCATCAGTGCCACGCGCCGATCAGAAAGTGATTCGTACTTTAGACAATCCTTTGTACAAGCAAGGTCACTTGGCTATCCTCAAAGGCAATATCTCTCCAGAGGGTTGCGTCGCAAAGATTACTGGCTTGAAAAACCCATCCATTACTGGTCCAGCACGTGTCTTTGACTCTGAAGATGACGCGATGGCAGCCATCATGGCGCAAAAGATTAAAGATGGTGACATCGTAGTCATTCGCTATGAAGGTCCTAAAGGTGGCCCTGGTATGCGTGAAATGCTTGCCCCTACATCTGCCCTCGTTGGCCAAGGTTTAGGTGAGTCAGTTGGCCTCATTACCGATGGTCGCTTCTCAGGCGGCACATGGGGCATGGTAGTTGGCCACGTAGCGCCTGAAGCGTATGTCGGCGGCACAATCGCCCTTATCAATGAAGGTGACTCAGTCACAATCGATGCGCACAAGTTACTGATTCAACTGAATGTGGATGAGGCAGAAATTGCGAAGCGTCGTGCAGCCTGGAAACAACCTAAGCCACGCTATACACGTGGTCTGCTAGCAAAGTATGCAAGTCTTGCAAGTAGCGCTAGCAAAGGCGCGGTAACGGATTTGGATTTAGAAATCTAAACTGTTTCGCCAAAGAAAAAGCCCCTAAGTAAAACTAGGGGCTTTTTTATTACTTCAGCATTACTGCTGAATCAAATCCAAATCTTAGTGCTTCATTGCTCCGCCATGGCCAGCACCTGGGTTACCCATTGCATTTACAGGCATCTTTACTTCTACTTCGCCAGCTTTAGCAAATTTGAGTTTGACTGGTACAGTTTCACCAGCAGTCAACGGAGCCTTAATGTTCATGAACATTAAATGCAAGCCGCCTGGCTTTAATTCCACAGCGCCGCCAGCAGGCACAGCGATATCTTTTACCTGACGCATCTTCATGACGTTGCCATCCATCGCCATTTCGTGCAATTGCACTTCACCAGCAACTGGTGAGCTTGCAGAAACGAGTTGATCAGCAGCGCCTTTGTTTTCAATCTTCATAAATCCGCCGGCAGCCTGCTGCCCTGGAACAGTAGCGCGGGTATAAGCGTTCTCAATCTGAACGCTACCGACTTTAGCGTTTTGAGCGTGAGCTGAAAAACTCAAGCCTAAAGCTATTCCAGCAAAAGCACATAAACTAATTAATCGTTTTGTCTTCATTTCTATTCTCCTGGTAATTTACAAATAACAAACTGAATTAGGGTCTTACTATCAAAGCATTTTGTAACTTTTGAAAATCAATTAATCCTGTTTTACGACTAGCCTTGCCACTTTTATCGATGACGATAGTTGTAGGGGTCTCACCATGCCATTTAGAGTCAATCTCGTAACGCAAGCGCTCATCAAATGGAGCGGCCACATAATAATTATTGACCTTTTCTAGCCCAGCTTTGCTCAGCATCTTTTTAATAGCATCAATAGATACATCATCCACCTGAATGAACACCACCTTAGCTGTAGGGTTAGCTTTTAGAAAGTTTCCCCATTGCGGCATCTCCTTTACGCAAGCTGGACAAGTCACTCCCCAAAAATGAATTGCCAAAGGCGCGCCATTAGCAGTCTTCACCAATGCATTCCAATCTCCAGCCTGGTATGGCTTAAGTGTGCCAGTATCTGCCAGCACAATATTGGTCATTAATAAACTTAATACCCAGGTGATCCAAAACTTTTTCATTGATTACGCCCAATATTCATTAATTGATAACCGTCATCACGCGTTAACCAGGATAGAAAAACTTCATTACCTCGCGCTAACAATAGCGGATGATCGCTATATCCTGCTGTGCTTGCCAGTATTTTAGGTGAGCCCCAAGTACCGCCATCATCAGTAGACTCCTTCAAGAAAACAGACGACTTCTTGCCATCGAATTCTTTCCATACGATCCACACATGTTGGCCCATAGCGAGCAAATATGGTCTTGCAACATTCGCACCTTCAGCACCGATACGACTAGGCTTTGAGTAAGTGGCACCTTGATTACTAGAGTTGGCATAAAAGACACCAACACGCTTACTGCCCTGGGTATACCAAGCCACATGGAATTTTCCGGATCCCGAAATAGCAATGGAAGGACCATGATGTGGACAAGCGTCTGTTTTCCAATCATCATCGGCAACTCGCCGAACGGGGCCTGCTCCATTGTCTGAAATGACCTGAGAGGCCTGATCTCTTATACCGCCAGAGAAGATGGCTCGATAGACGATAGCTGGCTGACTTTGAGTGTCTAAGGCTCCCCCAATTCGGCAGCACTCACAAGTACTCTCGTTTGCAAAACGCTCTGCCTGAAATGTCTTTCCACCGTCTTGAGAGAGGGAATAGGCTATCGATCCGCCTAGACGCCTCTCACCACCCTGCTTCGCTGCAGCGACAAGGCGTTTATCAATCCAAGAGATAAAAATATTGCCATTTGGCTTTATGAGCACCGATGGGAAACGCTGGCTTGAACTGTCACTTACCAAAGATGTAGGCTGCGTAAATGTGTTACCACCATCCAGAGATCGGGCAGTATTGATTTGCGCATTCCAATGGGAGTCTTTAAAAAAGCTGTAAGCCAAAAAGACATTGTTTTCTCTATCCGCAACAATTTGTGGCCGAGCATCACTACCCGTATCCAATGACTTGCCATGCTCAGCAATACTGACAGGTGTTGAGAATGTTTTACCCAAATCATTGGATTGAGCAACGGATACAACTCCATTAGCAGTCCATGCCAATAACAACTTCCCATCCCCAGCAAAAAATGGGGTAGCTGCATTTGCGCACTCCAAACTACTACCCTGGCAGGTCATATGCTTTTTTGTAGAGCTTGTCATGCCAGAGGAATGATCCATCTGCGCCTGTACATACCCTACGGCACCTAGCCCACTCAAAAAAAGTGTGCAAAGTAGTGCTAGGCGTCTAAATGGGCAATGTATTTGCATCATGATTAAAAGATGATACGTCCACCTACAGAAATAGACTGTGGCATACCCTGTGTGTAGGATGTACTGCTGCTTCCAGTGCCAAATGTGATGTATTGGCGATTAAATAAGTTCACAGCAGAAGCATAGATAGTTGCGTTTTTTGTCACCTCATAGTTAGCACGCAATCCCACTACCGCATAAGAGGCAACCGGTAGAGTATTTGAGGTATTCAACCAAGAACTACCCACATAACGGACTGTAGCAGTCAAACTAGCCTGTGGCACAGGGTAATAGGTTAAGCCACCGCCAAGAATGTTCTGTGGAACCCCACCAACCTGTTTGCCTGTTGGGTCACTTGTAGCACTGTTTGTTAACTTAGTGCTAGTAAATGCGTAATTAGCATCTGTTGCCCACTTAGAGTTAATGTCATGATGAAACTGGAATTCAATACCCTGACTCAGCAAATTTTGGTTGTTGGTGTAATAACTAATATTCGTTGAATTACAAATACCAACGCCCGACCCACCAACTAGCGGATTACCGGTTGTAGCACCACAAAGACTCTTAGCTAAAGCAACGTCAGATGCGCTTTTTGAGGAGAGACTATAAGTTGCTACAGCATTTTGAATGTAATTATTAAATCCCGTTAATTGCGCAAAGCCACCACTCCAGCGATAGTCGGTGCCGACCTCGTAACCCGTCATGGTTTCTGGAGTTAGATTGGGATTAGCAAAGCTATAACCGCTAGATGAGCCATAAGAACGCAACGTATTATTCATACCAGGCGCGTGAAATGCCTGGTAAGCAGCCGAACGTAAATCCCAGTTTTTATTTAGCTTATATAACAAACCCAAAGTTGGACTTATTTGCGTCTTGCTTTGATTTGGGACATTTTGGTACACCGGATTGGCGCCATTGGCGCCGGCATTGTAATTAGTGGGGGTTTGGCTATTCCATTGATCAATACGTGCGGCTAAAGTAGTTTCCAGCGGAAATGCCTCGGCCTTAGATTTCAACTGCCCCATCAAGCCATAGAAAGTCTGCTGACCTTGGCCATAGTTAACGGCTTGAACAGCGCCAGTAGTACTCAAGTTATTTGTTTGATTGGAGCCGGCAATATTGCGAGCATCAATACCTACTACATATTGATCAATTAAACCTGCCACCTCTTTGGTAAATTGTGCCGAAGCACCTACGGTACTGTATGGATCCTTGTAGTTTGCATTGATATATGGGTAGTTATAAGGAGCCGTTGCACCCCTTGTGCCTTGAAGGCTGGTTGTAGATCCGTTTTGCTTATTGAAATTTGTATTCTCATAGAAAAAGTTCACATCCACTTTAGACCTGTCGTCAAGGCGAGTAGTTACTCCTCCAGCAACGTCTGTTTCTTGCGTTAAATTAGTTGCAAAGGCATAGCCCGAAGATAGGTCAGACATCGTGTGATAACCAAGTCTAAAGAAACCATTGGTATCCTGCGTCGGCTTAAAGTAGCCCTGCAACCTGACGTTAGAGTTATGAGAGGAAGCATTGCTCTGGCCATTTTTAATATTGTTTGGAGATGCCGGAGCAATGGTTGCAATATTTTGATAGCCATCGGTACCAAAATAGTCGGCTGAGAATCGCAATTGCAAGGCTTCTGATGCCATGAGATCTTTTGAGGCCGCTACATTTCCGGTACCAAATGTACCAATACTTGCAGAAACTTCTTGCTGACTATTCACCGGGGTTTTCGTCTTAATGTTGATCACACCACCCATGCCATAGTTACCCCACAGGCTAGATACGCCACCGCGGATAAACTCAACAGAGTCAATTGAGGACATCGGCACCAAATTCCACTGTACAGTTCCATAGAAGGCATCGTTGGCCGGTAGTCCATCAATCAATACCAAGGTGCGGGCGTTACCAAGACCACGAACGTTAATACTCTGACCTGTTGGATCCTTTTGGTAGTAAGGCTGATCATTCAAAATCACGCCAGGAACATTCTTCAGAATCTGATCAATCGTCTGATCCGGCGCAACTTCTAAGGCCTCCTTAGTCAAGACGGTTGTATTCAGAGGAATTTCATCCAACGGCGTACCGGAGCGAGTCGCCGTTACGGTGACACTCTTTAACTTTTGATCGTAATCAGGTGGTGGTGCAATTTGTGCCTGGGCACCAATGGAAATAAATACCAGCCCAATCAACATGCCTACGCATGCACTAATTTTTTTCTGCTTGAACAACATGTACTACTCCACTTGATAATTCTGCAACGTATTGAATGAATCGTTGCCAACTGCATAGCTAGGCTATGCCCTAATATTTAATTAGGCGTTTACTGGTGGAGCTGCTGAGGGAGGTGTTACCCAAACTGCGAGTGGTTTGGGCGATTGATAGAAAAGCTGTGGCAGCAAAGCTAAAGTTTGCGGCGCTTGGAATGTGAGATTGGTATTTAAGGCTGGTGTGATGCTATTTTGAGCTACGCAATATGGACATGGCTGAGCTTGCTCCGCTACCTCTTGCTCATCACTCTGCACATTGATTTGCAGCTTGCTGCCGTCAACCGAACAAATCTCCATCGCAAAACCTTGACCATGTTTCGCAAGCGAGACTGCTTGTGATACTGCTGGCGCAAGCGCACTCATTGCGATTGCAAAAGCAGCAATCCAGTGAATGAGGCGGTTTTTATGGAAATTCATGATGGTGGAATATTATCGGAATTTTCACTTTATCATGAAAAAAGGGGCTGACGCCCCTTTTTCCTTTGAAATCGCTATTTCTAGCGGATTTTCTTATGCTGCTGCAGACTTTTTCTTGCCTACAAACTTGCCAATCAATGGCCAGAAGAGGAGCAATAAAGCCAAAGATGTGATGCCGCCTACCAATGGGTTAGAGAAGAAAATATCTAAGCTACCCTGTGAGAACAACATGGATTGACGGAAGGAATCTTCTGCGCGGTCACCCAATACCAAGGCCAAGACCATTGGAGCCATTGGGTAGTCGAGTTTCTTGAAGACATAACCAAGAACACCGAAGCCCATCATCAACCAAACGTCAAACATGGCGTTGTGAACCGTGTATGCACCCACCGCACAAATCACAATAATGACTGGTGCAATGATTGAGAATGGAATTCTCAAGATAGAGGCAAACAGTGGCACGCAAGTTAATACAACAAACAAGCCAGCCAAGTTACCTAAATACATACTAGCGATCAAGCCCCAAACAAAGTCTGGCTTCTCTACGAAAAGCAAAGGACCAGGTTGTAAGCCCCAGATCAACAAGCCACCGAGCAAAACCGCTGCTGTTGGTGAACCAGGAATACCGAGAGACAACATTGGGAGGAGCGCTGCAGTACCAGCAGCGTGAGCTGCAGTTTCTGGAGCAACAATACCTTCCATCTTGCCGGTACCGAACTTGTCACCTTCTTTGGATACACGCTTAGCAACGCCGTAAGCCATGAAAGATGCTGGTGTTGCACCGCCTGGAGTAATACCCATCCAGCAACCAATTAAGCAGCTGCGTAATGAAGTAGCCCAGTACTTAGGCAATTGCTTCCAAGTTTCCCAAACCACTTTGCCGCGAATCTTCGCTGCAGCACCTTGGAATGCCAAGCCTTCTTCCATTGACAAGAGAATCTCACCGATACCGAACAAACCGATCACAGCGATCAAGAAGTCAAAGCCGCGCATCAATTCTGGGTTACCGAATGTCAAGCGTAATTGACCTGTCACAGTGTCCATACCAACGGTTGCCAAAGCAAAGCCCAACATCATTGCTGAAATGGTCTTAAATGGCGATCCCTTGTTCATACCCACGAAACTACAGAAGGTGAGCAGGTAGACCGAGAAGAATTCTGGCGGACCGAATTGGAGTGCAAACTTCGCAACCAATGGTGCCAAGAAGGTAATCATCACAATCGCAAAGAATGCACCTACGAATGAAGATGTGAAGGCTGCAGTCAATGCTTCGCCAGCTTTACCATTACGGGCCATTGGATAACCGTCAAAGGTTGTCGCAACGGACCATGGTTCACCAGGAATATTAAACAGGACCGATGTAATCGCTCCGCCGAACAACGCACCCCAGTAAATACAGGAGAGCATGATGATCGCGGAAGTTGGTGGCATGGTGAATGTCAACGGCAACAGAATCGCAATGCCGTTTGCACCACCTAAACCTGGCAACACACCGATGATCACACCGAGCGTTACACCAACCAACATTAACAGCAAGTTAAAGGGTGTCATTGCAACGGCAAAGCCGTTGAATAGAGCGCTAATTTCTTCCAACTTGAACTCCTTATTTAATCTTTTTTAATAGTTATTCTTTTTTATTGCACACCCAAGAATTCGAGTGGGTTAAACCAGGAGCCATGTGGCAATGGAACTTGGAACCAGTACTCAAACATGAGGTAGAGGGCAGCGCTCACGCCAACAGACACAGCAACAGCCTTCCAAATTGGATACTTGCCTAACCACACCATAAAGATGGCGATGTAGAGAGCAGCAGAAACATAAATACCAATCAGTTGCACGCCCAATACAAACACAGTCGCTGGCAGAAGAACGGCCATAACTTGCTTTAATGGCTCGCTATCGACAAATGACTCTGTTTTCTTTTTCTTGTTAACAATCGCAGCTTGGTAAAGAGTGACTGTGCTTGAAAGCAAAATAATCAAGCTAATGTAGAAAGGGAAATATCCCGCTTCTGGACCATCCGCACCCCAGCTAGCGCCCAATTTCAAGCTACCAACCATTACCGTCAGGCCAATCGCAAGGAATACGAGCGCAGTGATGATATCCATCGCTCTTACGCTGATCGCTGATTCTTGATTTGAATTATTTGTATGTTCAGACATTTTTTATATTTTTAATAAAGTTGATTAACGCACTTACTTAAAAAATGGGACCCCCTACTGGAGGCCCCATCTTGTTCTAACAAAATTACTTAGCTAAGAATCCTGCTTCGGACATCAATTGCTTATGCAAAGCTTCATTCAATGTGAGCCAGTTTCTGAATTCTTTACCGGTCATGAATGTTTGATTGAATGCACCATCAGCCATGAACTTCTTCCACTCTGGAGTAGCGCGAACTTTCTTGAACAAGTCGATATAGAAATCAACTTGATCTTGAGTTACACCAGGAGCCATGAAGATGCCGCGCAACATAACGTAGTCAGTTGGAACGCCAGCTTCTTTACAAGTTGGTACGTCATACCATGATTGAGTATCAGTAACCTTCTCTTTGTATGGCATACGTGTGTCATCAAATACGCACAATGCACGTAATTTATTTGCACGCCATTGGGCAACTGCTTCAATAGGGTTGTTCACAGAAGAATCAATGTGGTTACCAACCAACTGAACTGCAACGTCGCCACCTCCCTTGAATGGGATGTAAGTGAACTTAGCGCCGGTTGCTTTTTCAATCGCTACAGTAATGATCTGGTCTTCAGACTTGGAACCAGTACCGCCCATTTTGAACTTGCCACCCGCTGCTTTAGCAGCATCGATATATTCTTTGGCAGTCTTGTATGGCTTGTCAGCGTTATCCCACAAAACAAATTGGTCAAGTGCCAACATCGCTACTGGCGTGATGTCTTGCCAGTTAAATGGAACACCAGTTGCCAAAGGAGTAGTAAACAAGTTGGAGAGCGTAATCACGATCTTATTTGGATCGCCCTTCGCTTCTTTCATTGCCAAGAAACCTTCAGCACCAGCACCTGCACCCTTGTTCACAGGAATAACAGCCTGCTTCATCAAGTTGTTTTTAGTAATGATGCCTTGGATCATGCGAGCCATTTGGTCAGCGCCACCGCCAGGACCAGCTGGAATAATGAACTCAACAGGCTTGGTTGGCTCCCATGCAGCGAATGCAGGAGATACGCCTGCAACACCAAGGGCTAATGCTGTAGAAATCAAAGCACCTTTTAACTTCATCTTCATAAGATATGTCTCCAAAAAATGGTTAACCAATTAAATTTGGCTTATTTGTTGTGTGAATGATTTTTAAACAAGATGTGCCAGTAAAACTTGACTGCCATCAATAATTTCGCAAACGATTCACATGGGCTTCTGAAATCTAGTAGAAACCCTGATAACTCAAGCCAAAGACCGTAGATAGTGTACTTACATCAGAGATAAAAAACTGCATTTAATGCACGAAAAATGCACATTTTTAAAAGGTCTTTAATGCAAATGATTGTTAAGGGTTTTCCCTTAACCTGAATGAAGAACAGCGCCGATTAACGGAAGCGATCTAGCAGTTTTTTGCTAACTTTATCCAGCTGTGTGGAGTCTTTGATGAGGAACTGCAAGCCATTGGAGTCGGCAATGAGCAATGTATTGCCAGCAATCCTGCGAATATCCTCTTCACCTTTGAGACGGATTCGCGTTGGACCGCAATCAGTTTCGATATCCCAAATGCTTGGTGTAGCAAAGGTGGAGACCTTGGTAATTTTTTCAATAACGGGCATGAACTCACGCTCAGCCAACTCTTCTTCGATTAATCCGAGCTCCGCTTCAGAAATGGCAGCCATGTTTGGAAACCAACAAAGCTCTTTACCAGATTGATTCATGATGGCGATGCCAGCACCAGGCGCGGTTATTGGAAAGGCTCTGACGGGATGGACACCAATATGACGCTCACCTTTGTTATCAATAAAGACTAGGCGACCTAGCGCATCACGCTCTAATTGATGAGTGGATTGATTGATTTGCGTCATACGCCACCCCCAATTTTCTTAGCCACTTCTTCTAGCTTTTCTTCTTGCTGCTCAGCCTGTTCTTCTTCCAAGCTTTCACCAATAGCGCCGCCTTCAACCAACTCTGCTGCATGGCGTAGCTGAGCTTGGTACAAAGTGTAATAAGCGCCCTGCGCTTCCATTAACTGCTCGTGAGAACCAATTTCAACAATCTCGCCTTTATCTAAAACGACTAAGCGATCTGCCTTTCTCAAGGTGGAGAGGCGATGCGCAATTGCAATCGTAGTGCGACCTTTGACTAAATTATCTAATGCGCGCTGAATTTCTTTTTCAGTTGTTGTATCAACAGATGAAGTGGCTTCATCCAAAATCAGAATGCTTGGATTAATCAGCAATGCGCGCGCAATCGAGATCCGTTGACGTTCGCCACCTGATAAAGACTGGCCGCGCTCACCTACTAGGGAGTCATAACCCAACGGTAGGCGCAGAATAAATTCATGGGCATGAGCTGCGCGTGCTGCTTCAATAATTTCTTCACGAGTGGCGTCAGGCTTGCCGTAAGCAATATTCTCAGCGATCGTGCCAAAGAATAGAAATGGCTCTTGCAATACCAAACCAATCCGCTTGCGATAGTCAGCAATGGCGATACTGCGAATATCTCGTCCGTCCAATAAAACAGAGCCAGAGCTCACATCATAAAAGCGGCAAATTAAATTCACCAAAGTACTCTTACCAGAACCACTATGTCCTACTAAACCAATCATTTCACCTGGGGCAATATCCAAATCAATGCCTTTGGTGACAGCACGGTTGCCATAGCGGAAACCTACTCCACGCATCGAGATGCGCCCTTTAACCTCACCCAAAGGGGCTGGGTTAATAGGCTCGGGAACGCTGGAGACGTGATCCAAAATATCAAAAATTCGTTTAGCACCCGCTGCTGCTTTTTGTGTGTGCGAAACAATTCGACTCATCGAATCGAGGCGAATATAAAAACGTCCGATGTATGCCAAGAAAGCAATCAGAACACCGACAGTAACTTTTTGATGTGCTACTTGCCAAATACCAAAACCCCACACTACCAATAAACCTGTTTCTGTTAACAGCGTTACTGTGGGCGAGAATAATCCCCAGACGCGATTCACGCGATCATTAATTTGCAGGTTATGTTTATTGGAGTCTACGAAGCGTTTGAGTTCACGATCTTCCTGTGCAAACGCCTTGACAACACGAATACCCGGAATCGTGTCAGCAAGAATATTAGTCACTTCAGACCATATACGATCAATTTTTTCAAAACCAAAACGCAAACGATCGCGCACCACATGAATCATCCAGACGATGAAAGGCAATGGCGCCAAAGTGACCAAGGCCAGCAAAGGATCAATCGATACCAAGATCGCTGCCGTCATGGTGATCATCAACACATCGGTTGCAAAATCGAGCGCGTATAGGGATAGGAACACACAGATGCGATCGGTCTCGGCGCCAATACGTGCGATCAAATCACCTGTACGTTTGCCGCCAAAATATTCCAATGAGAGTTTGAGTAAATGCTCAAAAGTAGTATTTCTTAAGTCAGCGCCAATACGCTCACTCACTAAAGCAAGTAAATACGTTTTCCACCAACCCAAGCCCCATGCAACGATCGCAGCGCCAAACAAAGCCAAGAGATACATGCTGGCTAAATGAAAATCGATCGGGTTGCCCTTCTCATATGGGATCAACACGTGATCCATTAACGGCATCGTGAGATAAGGCGGGATTAATGTTGCGCCTGTTGACAGTAGAGTCAACACAAAGCCGAGAAGCAATTGTTTTTTATAGGGACGCGCAAAACGCCAGAGCTTAAATAAAGTCCAAGTGGATGGCGGAGCATCATCTTCCGGATCGCACGTTGGGCAACTCTCAGAGTTTGCGGGTTTAGGACTTAAGCAAACTGGGCAAACCTGTTTGTCGTACTCACTCACCTCGCCATTGCTAATTTCTTCGCCACGATTGAGCTGTCTAAAACTGGATTGCAAGCGAAGGACTTGGGGATTCACAGCTAAGGTGAAATTCCAAGACTTGAGCAACTTATCGGCAGTTTCTAGCCTTAGA
This sequence comes from Polynucleobacter sp. MWH-Jannik1A5, assembly GCF_018881795.1. GTDB lineage: Bacteria > Pseudomonadota > Gammaproteobacteria > Burkholderiales > Burkholderiaceae > Polynucleobacter. The sequence goes on from NZ_JACVPQ010000001.1 coordinate 221,512, forward strand.
TGCCCTACTCCTGCATGATCACCATGGACTAAATGGGCGCCTTCACCCAATTGCCAAGACTCAAATACCTTGCCATCCGTCCAAAACAGCCCCTGATCGCTCAGCAAAAGTAGGCTTTTTTCAAAGCGCAAATCCGCATCGAGATCGAGCTCAACCCATGCCAGTAGGGCATCGGGACTCTTCACCGGGGAGTGTTGATTCGCTAAAAAAGCCTCCCAGGGGCTTGGCAGCACGGGGGCAAAAGGTAAGATTTGTGGCTTCATTGACCTTAAAAGTATAGTGGAGCTGAATTATTTAGATTTATTGCTCCTGTCAACTTTAGGGGGTCAAAAGCCGTTAAATTATCTAAATAGGCCTTTTTATGTATTTTTGCTAATTTTGTGGGTTTTTCAATAACTACTAGAAACAGAGAGACTGTCTGACGCGTCAACGCCAAAACCCCTGGCGACGTCCATCGCAACACTGCATATGCCCCAATTACTAGATAAATCCATCGAGATTCTGAGCGTTAAGCATCTCCGTGGCCCCAATATGTGGACCTACCATCCCGTTATAGAGGTATGGGTCGATATTGGCGATTTAGAGGACTACCCCTCTAATCTCATTCCTGGCTTTTATGACCGACTTGTTAAAGCAATGCCAAGCCTGGTTGAACATCGTTGCAGCTATGGTGAAACTGGCGGGTTCTTAAAGCGCGTTGAAGAAGGCACTTGGCCTGCTCACATCATGGAGCACCTGACGCTTGAGTTACAAAATTTAGCCGGCATTCCTGGCGGTTTTGGCAAAGCACGTGATGGAGATCGTCGCGGTGTTTATAAAGTGATGGTGAGTGCAATCAATGAAGAGGTGACCCTCACTGCTCTCAAATATGCACGTGACCTCTATCTGGCTTTGGCACAAGACAACATCGATTGTGCTGCTCTAGTGCAAACCATCATCGAAAATTTACGCGATCTTGGGGACGATCTTTTACTAGGTCCTAGTACCGCTTGCATTGTGAATGCAGCAGAAGAGCGTGGCATTCCATCAATTCGTTTATCTGAAGGCAACTTAGTTCAATTGGGCTATGGCGCCAAACAACGTCGTATCTGGACTGCCGAGACTGATCAGACAAGTGCGATTGCAGAAACCATCTCTCGCGATAAAGATTTAACCAAGAGCTTGCTGCGCAGTGCTGGTGTACCAACCCCTGAAGGCAGAACCGTTACTAGTCCTGACGACGCCTGGGAAGCTGCTCAAGATATTGGCTTACCGGTGGTGGTGAAACCAATCGACGGCAATCATGGTCGCGGTGTATTTATTAATCTTTATACCCAACAAGAAATTGAAGCAGCCTACGCGGTTGCGATTGATGAAGGTAGTGAAGTGTTAGTTGAGCGCCATATTGTTGGTGATGAACATCGCCTACTCGTGGTTGGCAATAAAGTAGTTGCCGCTGCAAAAGGCGAGACAGTTTGGGTTACTGGCGATGGTAAGCATACTGTTTATGAACTCATTCAAATCCAGATTAACTCTGATCCACGTCGCGGCACTGCTGAAGAGCATCCTTTGAATCCTGTTCGAATTGACTCTGCAGTAGAGCTTGAACTGGTACGCCAACAACTAACTGGCGACAGCGTTCCCGCTATTGATCAAAAAGTATTGATTCAAAGTAACGGTAATGTTGCATTTGATGTCACAGACTTAATCCACCCCGATGTTGCTAGCCAAGTAGCTTTAGCCGCTCGTGTCGTTGGTCTAGAAATCGCAGGCGTTGATTTGGTTGCACAAGACATTAGCAAGCCATTGGCCGACCAAAATGCTGCCATTGTTGAAGTCAATGCTGGCCCTGGCCTGCTGATGCACTTAAAACCTGCTAGCGGCAAACCTCAACCAGTTGGCAAAGAGATTGCGGATCATCTCTTTCCTCCTGGCACCGACTTCCGCATCCCAGTAGTAGGTGTTTGTGGCGAGCGCGGCAAAACACCTGTCGCTGAAATGATTGCGCACTTCTTGCGCTTAACCAATGTCTACGTTGGCCTATCTTGCAGCAAGGGATTATTTTTTGGCAATCGTGCCATACCGAATTCCAACGCATCCAATTGGGAGAATGCCCGTCGCACACTTCTGAATCGGGCAGTAGAAGCGGTGGTTATTGAGAACAATCACTTATCGATGCTGATCGAAGGCTTAGCCTACGATCGCTGCCAAGTTGGCGTGGTACTCAATGTGGATCCGAAAGCTAACTTCCCGCAGTATGCGATTTACGACGAGGATCAAGTCTTTAGCATCGTTCGCACACAGGTTGATGTAGTGCTACCCAATGGTACAGCGGTGCTAAATGCAGATGATGTAATGTGCGTGCAAATGGCAGAGCTTTGTGATGGTGATGTCATCTTCTTTAGTGAAAATCCAGACTCTGAGATTATCAAAAATCATTTGCTGAATGGCGGACGTGCAGTAACGATTGGCAAACAACAAATTACCCTGAAATCCGGTAAGTTGGATCAAAAATCAATCCCTGTACCGCGCCACTCAGAAGCAAACAACTCTACTCCTTGGAAGACTATGAACTTGGGCGCAGCGATTGCGGCTGCCTGGGCTTTAGATATTCCGTTTAATGTTATCGAAGCAGGTGCAGAAACTTTTGTACCTGACGCTACTACTGCTACAGGGGCTTAATTGGAAATCACCCGTATTCGCATGTTGCGCGGCCCAAATTTATGGAGTCGCCATACTGCTCTAGAAGCCATTGTTTCATGTGATGCATCTGAGCGGTCTATTGATTCCATTCCCCAGTTTGAAACTAAGATTCGTGAACGCTTTCCACAGCTCGGTAGCATGCGTCGTGGTGGTCACAATGAAGTGCTATCCCTTGCACATGCTCTTGAGCACGCTGCTCTTGGACTTCAAGCTCAAGCAGGTTGTCCAGTAACCTTTAGCCGCACAGTACAAACGATCGATGTTGGCGTCTATCAAGTGGTAGTTGAGTACATAGAAGAAGTCGTTGGTCGAATGGCTTTCGACTTTGGCTTTGCTTTAATTCAAGCAACACTGAACGACGCACCCTTTGATCTAGCTGCAGCCCTCTCCGAATTAGAAGCGCTTTATGAAGACGTCCGTTTGGGGCCCAGCACTGGATCCATCGTCGATGCTGCTGTACAGCGCAATATCCCCTATCGCCGTATGACCGAAGGCAGCATGGTGCAATTTGGTTGGGGCAGCAAACAAAAACGTATTCAAGCTGCAGAAACCAGCGATACCAGTGCAATTGCAGAAGCTATTGCACAAGACAAAGAGCTTACTAAGAATTTACTCGCCGCTGCTGGCGTATCAGTACCTATTGGTGAGGTAGTAACAACTGCGGATGATGCTTGGCGTGCCGCTCAAAAAATTGGTGGCGCCATTGTTTTAAAACCAAAAGATGGCAATCAAGGTAAAGGTGTCGTTGCCAACATTCAGACTGAAGAAGAAGTGCGCGCTGGCTTTATCGTGACCCAAGCCTTTGGTCGTGAAACCATTGTTGAGCGTTATCTGCCCGGTGCGGACTATCGCTTACTTGTAGTGGGCAATCGTCTATCTGCTGCTGCACGCCGTGAACCTGCGCAGGTTGTTGGTGATGGCACTCATACAGTGGCCGAATTAGTCGAAATGGAAAACAAAAATCCATTACGTGGCGACGGTCATGCCACAGCGCTTACCAAAATTCGTTTTGATGACATTGCCCTAGCCCATTTAGCAAGCTCTGGCCTTACCCCACAACATGTTCCCAAAACTGGTGAGCGAGTTTTACTGCGCAACAACGCCAATCTGAGTACCGGCGGCACCGCAACGGATGTGACTGACGACGTTCATCCTGATGTTGCTGCAAGCGCTGTTGCAGCTGCTCAAATGATTGGGCTTGATATTGCTGGCGTAGACATTCTTTGTGAGTCCATCTATAAACCGCTGGAACAGCAAGGTGGTGGCATTGTGGAAGTGAACGCTGCACCTGGTTTGCGTATGCACCTCAAACCATCCTATGGCAAAGGTCGCCCTGTTGGCGAAGACATCGTCAATATGATGTTCCCTCCAGGTGAAGATGGACGCATTCCCGTAGTTGCAGTTACTGGCACCAATGGTAAAACCACTACCGTTCGCCTAATCTCTCATTTATTAAATGAAACCGGTTTACGCGTTGGCATGACTGGTACAGATGGTGTTTATATCAACCATCGCTTAATCGACACCGGTGATTGCAGTGGTCCGAAGAGCGCCCGTAACGTCCTAATGCATCCCGATGTGGATGCAGCAGTATTGGAGACTGCACGTGGCGGTATGCTTCGTGAGGGTCTTGGTTTTGATCGCTGTGAAGTTGCGGTTGTCACTAATATTGGCGAAGGTGATCACCTAGGTCTCAATTACATTACCAGTGTGGAAGATTTAGCCATTCTCAAGCGAGTCATTGTTCAAAACGTTGCCCCTACTGGTGCTGCAGTTCTCAATGCTGCTGATCCAATGGTTGCAAAGATGGGTGACAAATGTGCTGGGCGGGTTATTTTCTTTGCTCAAAACCAGCATCATCCGGTCATTGCAGCGCATCGCGCTAAGAATAAAAAAGTCATTTACTTTGATGGTACTTATATAGTTGCCTCTAAGGGTTCACGCGTGATGTTCCGCTTCCCTGTCAGCGAGATTCCATTGACTCAAAATGGTGTTCTTGGTTTCCAGGTAGAAAATGTGATGGCCTCTATTGGTGCCGCCTGGGCTCTAGACTTGGATGCGGAAAAGATTGCTCGAGGGCTTCATAGCTTTGAGAGCAATGCCAATTCTGTGCCAGGACGCTTTAACCAATTCCAACACAATGGCGCTACAGTGATTGCTGACTATGGTCACAATCCTGATGCAATGCGTGCTTTAACCAGCGCTATTGAAGCGATGAAGCCGAATAAGAGTCATGTGGTGATTAGCGGTGCAGGCGATCGTCGCGATGAAGATATTCGTGACCTCACTCGCATCCTAGGCAATGCTTTTGATAACGTCATCCTCTATCAAGATGCCTGCCAGCGTGGGCGTGAAGATGGTGAAGTCTTAAAACTACTTCAAGAAGGTCTAGTTGGCGCTACCAAAGCGAAACAGATTAAAGAGATTCATGGAGAATTTAAGGCAATCGATACAGCCCTTAATGATCTTTTGGCTGGCGATATCTGCCTCATCCTCATTGATCAAGTAGAAGAATCACTTGCCTACCTCAAGGAAAAGGTAAAGCCTTAAGGACAAATAGATGGCCCTCTGAAATTACTTCAGAGCAATAAAAAACCCAATCAACGGATTGGGTTTTTTATTTTGGAGAGCTAGCATACTTATGAGTGGTAGTGCTGAATACGATCGATCTCTTCTTTCGAACCCAACATCACAGAAACGCGCTCATGTAAATCGGTTGGCTGTAAATCCATAATCAGATCTGTACCATTGGTTGAGGCGCCACCCGCCTGCTCCACTAAGAAACTCATAGGGTTGGCTTCGTACATCAAGCGTAACTTGCCAGGCTTATGTGGCTCACGCTGATCCCATGGATACATAAACACACCACCACGGGAGAGAACGCGATGTACATCTGCCACCATAGAGGCGATCCAACGCATATTGAAATCTTTATCGCGCGCACCACTCACACCAGCAAGACACTCTTCAACATAACGGCGCACTGGATCAGCCCAGTGACGCATGTTAGACATGTTGATTGCAAACTCTTTGGTGGAATGGGAAATTGTTACTGAATCCTTGATCAATAAAAACTCGCCAGTGACTTTATTGAGCGTAAACATCACCACACCGTCACCTAAGGTCAATGCCATCGTGGTTTGAGGGCCGTACACGACATAACCAGCAGCAACTTGATGGCGACCTGACAATAAGAAATCAGAGTTCTCTAAAGGTGCGTTTGGGTCTTGCTTCTTTAGAACAGAAAAAATGGTCCCAATAGAAACGTTCACATCAATATTGGATGAGCCATCTAGTGGATCGAACAGCAGCAAGTAATCGCCCGTACCGTTTACTGGTACTGGCAACTCCATCTCTTCAGAAGCCAAACCAGCAAGTGATTTGCAACCCTTCACTCCATCAATCAGCAAATCATTTGCAATGATGTCGAGTTTTTGTTGGACTTCGCCTTGTACGTTGCCGGTACCTGCAGAGCCGAGCAAACCAATCAATGCGCCCTGAGCCACCTCATGACTCAGTGTTGAACAGGTATTGACTACCGCCGTAAGCAAATCTTGCAATCCAGCAGGAATAGCCGCGCCCGCAGGTTTTGCAGATGTTAAATACTGCTTGAAATTAATATGGGTACTCGAGGACAAAGGTATTTCTCCAGTTTTTTGCCAAAGTGGTTTCTTGGGCTCTATTTTGCCTTGTTATTTAGGGAGCTAGTTACCTAGCGCCTTTCCTATCACCTCTCTCACATCTGGAGAGAGTGTCTGGCACGCCGAAACCCGCTCCAGAGCCGCTTTCATGCGATCTTGATAGGGTTGAGCAAATAAGCGCCAGCGATCCAGGGCTCTAGCAAGACGAGCGGCAACCTGAGGATTGATGGGATCTAAGGCCAATACGCTATCAGCCCAAAACTCATAACCACTGCCATCAGCCTGATGAAAGCTTGCCGGGTTATTTGCGCAGAAGGCATGAATCACGCTGCGTACTCGGTTGGGATTATTTAACTTAAACGCAGGATGCTCACGCAGCTTCTTCACTTCCTCCAGCGTAGAGTCAAGACCATCAACTGGCGGACGGCTTGATTGCAAGCCAAACCACTTATCAATTACTAAAGCATCATTGGCGAATCGGTTGTAGAAATCAATTAAACAATCTTTGGCTGGTTTTGCGCCATGCACCACCAACGCCGCTAAAGCAGCGTAACGATCCGTCATATTGTCAGCAATCTGATATTGATTGGCAGCCATTGGTGCCCATACTTCCGGCGCCGCTTCAAGCAACATGCTTAAAGACAAGTTCTTAAGTGCGCGCTTTCCAGAATCCACTCCGTCTGATTTAAAAGGTCCAGGCGTTTGCATTTGCTGATACAAAGCAGCCCACTCCAGCTGGAGTTGCTTAGCAATTTCTCTGCGGAAGGCACGGCGTGCACTAAATATCTTCTGCGGATCCACGCTCGTACATTGCTCATACAAATAGGACTCCGCAGGTAGCGTCAGGGCTAGATCTTTAAAGGCTGGATCCAAGCTAGGATCGAGCAGGATATTGCGATAAGCCTCAATGAGATGGGCATCTGGCAAGCGATTATTCAGAATCATTTGCATTGCTAACTTTTGGCCAGCCTCCCAGCGATTAAACGCATCGTCATCACTGGAGAATTGCGTCAAGAGATCTGCTTCAGACTGCTCAAAATCTAAGTTGATCGGCGCCGAGAAATTACGATTAATCGATAGCACTGGACGCTCTGCAATATTGTCAAAGGTCCACGTCTGACTACCTTGCGTCAGCTCCAGCAATTGTTCTTTTTGATCGTTCGCCTTGGTAATTAAGCGCATCTTCAATGGAATATGGAAAGGCTTCTTCTCGGGCTGGCCTGGACTAGGCGCACAACTTTGCGTCAGCGTGAGTTGGTACTGTTTTTTGGCAGCGTCGTATTGCTCTTGCACCTTCACTCGTGGAGTCCCCGCTTGGCTATACCAATTCTTGAACTGAGTCAGGTCTTTATTATTAGCATCAGCCATCGCCATCAAGAAATCATCGCAGGTCACTGCTTGCCCGTCATGGCGCTTGAAATACAAATCCATCCCTTTACGGAATCCCTCTCTACCCAAGAGAGTTTGATACATCCGAACTACCTCAGAGCCCTTCTCATACACGGTAACGGTATAGAAGTTATTAATCTCTTGGTATTCATCAGGACGAATCGGATGCGCCATCGGACCCGCATCTTCTGGGAATTGGAGTTGACGTAGCAATCGAACATCTTCAATGCGTTTGACTGCCCTACCAGATTCGCTGCCCATTTGGTCAGCAGAAAACTCTTGGTCCCTAAATACCGTTAAACCTTCCTTCAGCGATAACTGAAACCAATCCTGACAAGTGACGCGATTACCAGTCCAGTTGTGGAAGTATTCATGTGCAACAACGCTTTCAATATTGGCAAAGTCAGCATCAGTAGCAGTTTCTGGTTGCGCAAGGACAAACTTGGTGTTGAATATGTTCAAACCCTTGTTTTCCATTGCGCCCATATTGAAATCACTAACAGCCACAATCATGAAGCGCTCTAAATCCAATTCCAAACCAAAGCGCTTCTCATCCCAGTGGATTGAAGCAATCAAAGAGTCCATGGCATGACGGGTTTTCTTCAGATCATGCGGCTCAACCCAAATCTGCAAGAGCTTCTTAGCACCACTGCTGGTCGTAATAGTCTCTTCAATACACTCCAACTTGCCTGCCACCAAGGCAAACAAGTACGAAGGTTTAGGAAACGGGTCTTCCCAGGTAGCGCTGTGCCAACCATTTGGAAGTTTTTCTGTATTAATCAAGTTCCCGTTAGATAACAAGACCGGGCACTCTGCTTCTCGAGCGCGTAGCGTTACTTTAAATCGTGCCATGACGTCTGGACGATCTAGGAAATAAGTAATCTTTCTAAAACCCTCCGCCTCACACTGCGTAAAGAAGTTGCCATTAGAAACGTACAAACCCATCAAGGTGGTATTTTTCTCGGGTACACAAACGCAAATAATTTCAACAACAAATTTTTCTTGACCTTCATTTGGTAAAGAATGAATGGTGAGTGTTTCTGGGGTTAATTCAAAATGGCGATGGGCTTCACCATTAATCCGTAGACTGACGAACTCGAGTTCATGCCCAACCAATACCAAGGGAGCCCCTGGTTCAAAGCTTTTGCCTGGCAGAACTTCAATTCGACTTTTAACAATCGTTCTAGCTGGGTCTAAGGCAATATCGAGCTCGACCTGATCGAAGTTGTAAACAGGTGGGCGATATTCGAGCCGACGAAAGCTCTGTGGGAGATCAGTTTTCATCAGCCTATTTTAAGTCTAGGATGACAGACGGGTATGCCGACTAAATCAAGCCCAGATTAAGGTGGCAATCCCAATGGCAATAAAGGTAATGGCAGCTACCGCATGCACCCACTTGATAGGCATGCGCTTAGTGAATTTTTGGCCAATCCAGACCGCAGGCGCGTTTGCCAACATCATCCCCAATGTGGTGCCAATGGTTACCGAGACTACATCCTCATAACGGGCGCCTAAGGCGATCGTCGCAATTTGCGTCTTATCGCCCATCTCAGCTAAAAAGAACAAACCCGTGGTTAGCAAAAATACTTGTAGGGCTTTGTCGGCGACTTTAGACCCAGATGCATCGTCAATGTGATCTGGTACTAATAACCATAAACCAATACCCAAGAAACTTAAACCTAAAATCCAGCGCATGACATCAGGCGATACTAGGGTCGTTAACCAATGACCTAGCAAAGCAGCACACGCATGGTTAGCAATCGTAGCGATAAAGATTCCGGCGATGATCGCTAATGCTTGCTTTGGATAGCGGGCAGCGAGCATCAAAGAAAGTAATTGAGTTTTATCGCCCATCTCCGCCAAGGCTACTACCCCGGTAGAGAGCGCTAATGCTGAAAAATCCATGTATTCGGTAGGTCCAGTAAGTTTTGTAATGTTTAGTGCATTAGGGATAGTTTAAATCCCTGACCCACTGGACCTGCTTATTCCTACAAATGCGCTATGCCACAAATAACTCCTCAGCCAATGCGCAATCCAGCCCTTGGGCTAGCGCGACTGGCTTTGAAGTCAATACACCCTTGTGAACACTCAGGCCATTACGCAGATGATGATCAATGGAAAGTGCTTTCATCACCCCACGATTAGCCAAAGCCTCCACAAAGGGATAGGTCGCATTGGTTAGTGCAAAGGTAGATGTTCTGGCGACCGCACCTGGCATGTTGGCTACACAGTAATGAATTACTCCATCCACTACAAATGTAGGATCTGCGTGAGTAGTGGGTTTGGAGGTTTCAAAACAACCACCTTGATCAATGGCTACATCAACCACCACCGATCCGGGCTTCATTTTTTTGATCATGTCATGCGTTACCAACTTCGGTGCTGCGCCACCAGGAAGCAATACTGCGCCAATCACGACATCAGCCTCACAAACTTCCTGCTCAATGAGCAAGCTATCTGAGTAAAAGGTTCGCACTCGATTGCCATAAAACATATCGATTTGACGCAGGCGTTCGATATCACGATCAAAGATACAAACATCGGCACCCATCCCCACTGCTATTTGCAATGCGTTACGACCCACTACTCCGCCGCCCAGAATCACAATTTTGGCTGGCGAGACGCCAGGCACCCCCGCCATCAATACACCCAGACCACCATTGGTTTTCTCTAAGTGCGTTGCAGCCGCTTGAATGGACATTCGACCAGCTACTTCACTCATAGGGGCCAATAAAGGCAGAGCGCCATTCATTGAAGTAACCGTTTCATAGGCTATACAAGTTGCACCCGACTGCAACAAAGCCTTCGTTTGTTTAGGGTCTGGCGCCAGATGTAAATACGTGAACAGAATTTGATCTTCGCGCAACATGGCGCACTCTTGCGCCTGAGGCTCTTTCACTTTCACAATCATCTCCGCCTTATGGAATACTTCTGCCGCGCTATTGATTAAGCTAGCGCCAGCAAGCCGATAAGCCTCATCACTCAAGCCAATCTGCTCCCCTGCTCCTCGCTGCACCAGGACAGAATGTCCTTGCTTGCAAAGCCCACTTACGTTACCCGGTGTTAAACCCACCCGAAACTCATTATTTTTTACCTCTTGAGGTACGCCAATAATCATTCTGATCTCCTATTATTTAAAGTCACGCTTACTTGCTGTTTTTCGATGTAGCCCCACGATATAAAACATCACGAGGTACACCCCCAATAAACACGGGCCCACTATGAGTGCGATCCGCGCATCCTCATGAAAGCCCATAAGCACTACCACTAAGCCAATAAATGCCAGAGCAAACCACGAGGAATACGGCCACCAAGGAGCGCGATAGGCGAGCTCAGCTACTTGGGATTTTGATAAGGAGCGACGAAATTGAATTTGCGTAATCAGAATTGCAATCCAGACCATCAAGCCAATAAAAGTCACCGCAGCCATCATGTATTGAAAGGCTTTATCAGGCACGAAGTAATTCAGCACCACGCCTGTCATACAAACTGCAACCGTAGACATCACTGCACGATGTGGCACGCCCTGCTTTGAAAGTTTTGAGAAAGGTTTAGGGGCATAACCATTGGACGATAAGGAGTACAGCAGACGTCCGCCACTAAAGATGCCGGCATTACAGGAAGAAAGTGCGGCAGTAATCACGACGAAATTGATTAAGCCCGCAGCCTCACGCAAGCCTAATCTCTCAAACATCACTACAAATGGGCTACCTTGATGACCCACTTGATTCCAGGGGAAAATGGCCAAAATCACCAGAATGGCGCCCATATAAAAAATCAAGATGCGCCATGCTAAGGAATCAATTGCCATGGGAATTGTTTTTTGTGGATTCTCGGCCTCACCCGCAGATAGGCCAATCATCTCAATACCGACATAGGCAAACAAAACCATTTGCAAGGACAGCAACATACCGCTAATACCATTTGGAAAGAAGCCGCCGTGTTGCCATAGGTTACTTAAGCCTATAGGCTGCCAATCGTTGGTAAAGCCGAACAAGATGACTGAGCCACCAAGAGCAATCATCGCAACAATAGCCACTACCTTGATCAATGCAAACCAAAACTCAAACTCACCAAACACTTTTACTGCGATGAGATTGATTAGGCCCATCATCACAATTGAAGAAAGCGCCCAGACCCACTGCGGCGTTTCTGGAAACCATATTCCCATATAGATTCCCACTGCAGTGACTTCAGCGATACCGACCACAATCCAGTAGGTCCAATACCCCCAGCCCACCATATATCCAGCTAATGGGCCAACATAGGTATTGGCATAAGCCGCAAAAGAACCGGCTACAGGCTCGTGCACTGCCATCTCACCAAGTGTGCGCAGAACAATAAAGGCGACGATACCTGCCAATAAATAACCTAACAGAATGGATGGTCCAGCAATTTGAATTGCGCTTGCCGATCCAAGAAATAATCCAACGCCTATCGTTGAGCCCAAAGCCATTAAACGAATATGGCGTACTTTGAGATGGCGCTTTAAACCAGTTTGTTCAGTCTGCAAGAGAGACCTCCTTTCGAATTGTCATTGGCGACTTACCAACGAAGCAAAGTCTAGGGAGGAGTGGTGCCCAGCACTAGGGGATTAAAATTACTAAAGTGATTAATTGAATAAATCTACGCAGACAGAAATAAAAATGTCTTTCAAATCAATGGGCGGCTTTGCAATAAATAATTAGTGACTGCAAAAGAATCAGTAACTTCCTACAGGGAATCCCCTTAAGGATTGATGACACGTTTTGAAAAAATTAGCTTGCCGCGATGAGATTGAGGATTTCTGCTGCCGCAGCCAAGCCACAAGCAGCAGTTACCATCACAGTGGAGCCGTAGCCAGAGCAGGCAAGGCCGCCGCTAGAGGCGCCAGCCCGCGGTTCGTGTGAGTAGATAGCACGAATGCCAATTTTTTTCTTAAGATTTCTGGAGAAACCATGATCCTGTCTAAGACCTTGGCGCACTTTTGCCAAAAGCGCATCTTGTTCTGTACGCGACAGATCATCACAGCGTACTGAAGTAGGATCTGACTTTCCACCTGCGGCACCACACATGACTAAAGCGCGCTGATTTTTCACGGCCCAAACAGATAAAGCAATTTTGGTTTGCACGGAATCAGTGGCATCTAATACCAAGGCATTTTCTGGAATGAGCCGATCTAAATTTTCAGGCTCCAAAAATTCATCGCAAGAAGTGAGTTTGATTTCAGGATTGATTTGTAGAATACGCTGTGTCATTGCCTCAACTTTTGCCTTACCGTACTGCCCTTCTATAGCGTGCAACTGTCGGTTGGTATTGCTCTCAGCAATGTGGTCAAAGTCAATTAAAACCAAATGTCCGATACCGGTGCGTGCTAATGCCTCAGTGGCCCAGGAGCCAACCCCTCCTAAGCCAGCCACTACTACGGTTGCCTTTAGAAAGCGCTCACGCAGCTCTGGCCCGTAGAGTCTGGAGACCCCGCCAAAACGACGATTTTCTAAGCTGCCTTCTACCTTGTCTTCTGCCATAGCTTCTCTTTATACTGAATAAATGGACTCCATTGCTCAACTCCGCAAAAACTACACCTTTGGCCAGCTTTTAGAGACCGAGGTTCCTCGAGACCCTTTAGAGCTTTTTAAGCTCTGGTTTGAGCAAGCAATCAAGGCAGAGTGCCCAGAACCCAATTCCATGACCCTAGCAACTGCTGATCAAGCTGGAAATCCATCAGCTCGTATTGTCTTACTAAAAGGCGCTGACGAAAATGGCTTTACCTTCTTTACCAATTATGAAAGTCAAAAAGGTCGGGATTTGGCTATTCGCCCTCAGGCCGCCCTGCTGTTTCATTGGCACGAATTAGAGCGTCAAGTCCGTATTCAGGGCATTGTTGAGAAGGTCAGCGCCGCAGAGAGTGATGAGTACTTCCACTCGCGCCCTCCCGCCTCCAGAATCGGTGCATGGGCTTCGCCTCAAAGTACTGCAATACCTAACCGTGAATTTTTAGAAGAAGCAGAAAAACGCTTCAAAGCAGAATTTGGTGATAAACCACCTCGTCCAGAGCATTGGGGTGGATATCGCCTACGTCCAACTGAAATTGAATTCTGGCAAGGTCGCCCTTCTCGATTGCATGACCGCATGCACTACAAGCTAGATGGAAATCAGTGGCACGTAAATCGCCTAGCTCCTTAGTAATTTGACCTAGGAATACTGGGGCGAAATCAGCGATTTAAATTTCGCCCTGAATTTAGCAAGCTTAGGAGCAACTACAGCCATGCAATACCCCTGGTTGGGGTGTTGCTGAAAATAATTCTGGTGATAGTCTTCTGCTGGATAAATGATTGGTGCAGAATCAATCTGGGTCACCACAGGATTAGAGTAGATTTTTGCATCCTCCAACTCCTTCACTACTTCATGGGCAATCTTAGATTGGGTTTGACTGTGCGTAAAAATCACAGAGCGATATTGCGTTCCATGATCATTGCCCTGATAGTTCAAGGTAGTGGGATCATGAATCACAAAGAAAATCTCCAGCAAATCTCGGAATGAAACCACTTGTGGATCAAATAGGATGTCAACGATTTCAGCGTGGCCCGTTACGCCGGTGCAAACTGCCTCATAGCTTGGATTAGGTCTTGCGCCGCCAGCGTAACCAGAAACTACCGATTTCACCCCAGTAATTTGCTGATAAACCGCCTCAAGACACCAAAAACAGCCTCCACCCAAGGTGGCGCGCTCTAGATCTGGGTCTTTTTTATTCATAGTCTGTTCCATGGCTTTATCCTAATGCCTTATTTCAATGCTTGCCAACTATTAATACACCATGAACCGCTTCACCATACAACTCGACGAAATTAAAGCAGCCTACGCCACAGAACCCAATCCGTCACTTGAAGTCCGATTGGAGCGCATTGGTCGAATTGAAAAGATGATCGAAGCAAATGAAGAAAAAATCTGTAAGGCTCTGGCTGCAGATTTTGGTGTGCGTCACCCCATTGAATCTCGCCTCGCTGAATTTCAGATGGTTTACCAAGCCTATAAATATACGCGTAAGCATCTAAAGGAATGGATGAAGCCTGTGCAAATGGAAACGCCCTCTTTTATGGGATCCTCAGAGGCTTGGATTGAAAGTCAGTCATTGGGCGTAGTTGGCATTATGAGTCCATGGAATTATCCAGTTCAGCTAGCGCTTATTCCAGCGATTGCCGCTTTTGCTGCCGGTAATCGCGTTTGGCTTAAACCATCCGAACGTAGCTCCCGCACCTCAGGATTTTTAGCAAGCTTAATTCAGGAATACTTTCACCCAAGTGAATTTTGCGTGAGTACCGGTGGCGTTGATGTGGCCGAACAATTTGCGGCTCTACCTTTTGCTCATCTCTTTTTTACAGGATCAGAATCCGTTGGCAAAAAAGTGATGCGTGCTGCAGCAGAAAATCTTACTCCCGTTACTTTGGAGTTGGGTGGCAAAACCCCAGCCATCATTGATGCATCAGCAAAACTCAAGGAAGCGGCCGCAGCGATTGTTTATGGAAAACTACTGAATAGTGGACAAACCTGTATTGCGCCTGACTATGTATTGATCGACCAAGCCAATCGCGATGGGTTCATCCAAGAGCTACAGACGGCGGCACAAGTGCAATTTAGTAACCCAGAAGAGCTCACTGGACCGATTGATGATGAACAATTGCAATACTGGCAACATTTGCTGGCTGATGCGCTCGATCGTGGCGCAAAAGCAGTCCCCTTGTTAAACAACCCGTCCGCAGGCGCCAGAAGATTTGAACCGGTCGCACTAGTCGATGTTCCGCCTGAGGCACGAGTATTGCATGAAGAAATTTTTGGTCCAATTTTGCCAATATTGACAGCTAACAATACTGTTGAAGCCATTCATTACATCAATAGCAAACCGAGTCCTTTAGCTCTTTACTGGTTTGGTAAAGACAAAAAGAATATGCAGCGCGTTTTAGAAGAGACGCGTTCTGGTGGCGTGACCATCAATGACGTCCTATTGCATGCAACGATAGAGTCACTTCCATTTGGCGGTGTTGGTGCTAGCGGTATCGGTTCCTATCACGGCAAAGCAGGCTTTGATACCTTTAGCCATCAAAAACCTATTCTTGAGGTGCGCGGCCTACTAGGTACGAATCTTCTCAAGGGCACTAAACCCGCTCGCCCTCCTTACGGCAAGAGCGCCGAGAGACTACTCAAGCGTCTTAGATAAAAAATTTAGATGTAAATCAATCGCGCTGCGAATCCAATAAATAGGAAGCCGGCTGTGATCCACAGTACGGCGGCAGAGCGAGGGTGACTCTCAAAGTACTTTGAGAAAAATTGACCTGCACAAATCAGGCAGCCTAAATAGGTCATGCTCATAAGCTGCAAGACTGTCGCCAGATACAAAATGGTATGAGCTGGATGTGAAGCATCTGGACGGATAAATTGCGAGAAGAAGGCAATGAAGAAAAAAATTGCCTTTGGATTGGTTAACGACAAAGTTAATGCCGCTAACATAGGATGCAGTTGCATGAGTCTCACTTGAATTTCATAAGTCTTCGCGCGCTGACCTAGAGACCAACGCTGCACACCACTTCGCAATAAACCATACCCCATCCAAGCCAAATACAGCGCACCCGCAATACGCACTAGAGCGAAGACAATCGGGGAAGTCGTCAAGATGGATGCAGCACCTAATGCCACACCAATCATCAGTATCGAGTCTCCAACAAATATTCCGAGCGCACCCCAGGTGCCAGCGCGCCAACCCTTTTGCGCAGCTATCGTCAAAACATAAAGTGAATTAGGGCCTGGTAACAAAATAATGAGCAAAGTCCCAAGCAAGTAGCCTGAGAAATCAACAATGCCGGCATTCGCTGGCGATAAGAGACTGTAAGAGAGCCATTCCATCTCGATATCATAATTAATTCGGGAAAACCCTTGTAATCGTGCGCTCAAACTGTCATAATGAGAGGCTTTTTTAAGCAATTTGATTCATCGCCCCCCAGCTCTATTTCAGCGTACCGTTTAGAAGTCATAAACACAGAAGTCACAAAACGCGCTGCCGCTTGTCTGATGGTCGATGCCTTTGACCATCGCACCCTTTAAAAACTATGGGTGCAACATACGGAGACATCCCTTAAAGGGGATGTGTAATAGCATGACTTTTTCTAAAGAAACTAAACACGAGCCGAAAGACTCAAAGAGCACTGGAAATGAATTCCAGAATTTCGCCCTAGCGGCATCACTCCTTAAAAACGTTGCTGAATTGGGTTTTACCCAAGCCACTTCTGTGCAAGCTCAGGTTATTCCTGCAGCCTTAGCCGGTGGTGACTTATTGGTCAGCAGCCAAACTGGTAGCGGCAAAACCGCAGCCTTTTTATTGCCTTTGATTAATCAACTCATCGAAGACAACCCGAACAACTCACCTGTACCAGGTCGCGCACAACCTAAAGTGTTAGTGCTCTGCCCTACTCGCGAATTGGCTCAACAGGTTGCCGCTGATGCAGTCAACTTAGTTCGTGGCATGAAAGGTATCCGCATCGCAACCGTAATGGGCGGCATGCCTTATGGCAAGCAAATCCAAGCGTTGAAAGGTGCATTGTTAGTTGTTGCAACTCCGGGTCGCTTACTCGACTTGTGCGACAGCAAAGCAATTCGCTTAGATGATGTAAAACAACTCGTTATCGACGAAGCTGATCGCATGCTCGACATGGGATTTGCTGATGATCTCGAGGCTATTGATAAACGTTGCGCAGGCCGTAACCAAACTTTGATGTTCTCTGCAACTTTTGCGCCAAAGATTATGTCTTTAGCAAATGAGTTGACCACAGATGCCAAGCGCATTGAACTTGCTCACGCAGGTGAAAAGCACGCCAACATTGAACAGAAGTTGCATTGGGCCGATAGCATGTCACACAAGCATAAATTGCTTGAGCACATTTTGGCTGACGCCGATTTAGATCAAGCAGTTGTGTTTGCATGCACTCAAGTTGAGAGCGAAAAAATTGCTGACACATTGCGTGCCAATGGCTACGAAGCAACTGCACTTCATGGTGCAATGCCTCAAGCTGTGCGCATGCGTCGTCTCGAGTCTTTGCGCAAAGGTCACACCAAGATTTTGGTTGCGACTGACGTAGCGGCTCGCGGTATTGATGTGCCACGTATTAGTCACGTGATTAACTTTGGCCTACCAATGAAACCAGAAGACTATACGCATCGCATCGGTCGTACTGGTCGTGCAGGTCGCAATGGCGTAGCTATCACTTTGGTTGAACATCGTGATCGCGCCAAGATCCGTAATATCGAACGCTTCACACAGCAAGATATCGTTGCCTCAGTTATCGCTGGTCTTGAGCCACAAGCCAAGCCAAGCTTTGGTGGTGGCGGTGGTCGTCCTGGTGGCGGTCGCTCAGGCGGTGGTGGCGGTCGTTCCGGTGGCGGCTTTGGTGGTAATCGCTCCGGCGGCGGTGGTGGTCGTTATGGCTCAGGCGCTCGTTCAGAGTCTCGCTTTGGCGGCGGCGGTTCAGGCGATTCACGTCCAGCCCGCTCTGCTGACTCACGTCCAGCACGCTCTGGTGATTCACGTCCAGCAGGTGGTCCGCGCTTTGCGAAACCAAAGGCTGGCGGTCAACGTCGCAACTTTAGCGGTAGCTAAAAATGATTCACCGTAATCGCCTCCGTTCTGCATGGAATCGAGTCGGTTCCGGTGAAATCCATCGGGCGCCACGCGAGTGGCAACCTTGGCTAAGCGATACCGGGTCTCTCACCCAAAAAATTGAGAAAGCAATTGGGCAAAAACTAGAAGTACAGGTTTTGCGTGACTGCCCTCAATCACTTAATAGCGACGAAAGTCGCTATTTTCATTTCAAGCTCAGACGCTGCCGAGTGCGTGAAGTGCTTCTCTGTGCCAATGGGACTCCTTTAGTCATGGCGCATAGCGTCATACCTACTTTAAGCTCTAGCGGCAGCAATCATGCGGTTCTACGCCTAGGCAAAAAGCCTCTAGGTGCTGTGTTATTCGCCAAAACCCGCAAGCACTCAAAAGCAAAGCCTCCGCGAGATATTGCTCGTTTAGATAAAAGCAGTGAATTGTGGAAAAAGTGCTCTAAGCATTTTTCTGGTTTGAGTTCGCCCCTATGGGCACGACGCACTCTTTATCGCCTGAAGGGTCACCCGCTATTAGTAAATGAAATTTTCTTGCCTGCTTTATTGGATGCTAGGAAGGATTAGCTCTTCACTGTTACTTTTAGATTGTTAGCCAAGCTAAAGTAGATTTAATTAAGGCTTCATCACCAGGCTCACTGGTAAAAACTTCACCAAATCCAATTAACTCAGCGGCATCAGCAATATTGTGATGTGGGCAAAGCGCGCTAGCCGCATTGAGGTTTTGAGTAAATTGACCGTTCATCACCTCACCTAGATAACGGACTGCCTCAGAGGAAGTGAGCAACCAAAGAGATTTACTTAAATCCATTTCTCGCACTAGATGCCATGCAGGGTTACCCAGATCTAAAGGCACGCGGCTGTAGGTGGAAATTGCTTCTACAGTAGCGCCAGCTTTTGTTAATGTGTCAGCCAGCCAATCACGACCACCCTCACCTTTAAAGATCACTACTTTTTTGTTCTGCCAACTAGATTGCAGAGATTGAAGTTCCTGCCAAAGACCCTCAGAGTCCCAGTTTTCATTATTTTTAGGGATGATGATAGGCGTCGGTATTGCTTCTAAACCAATGCCATGGTTTTTTAAAGCTAGATTGCTACTGCCCCCCATCACACCTATCGGAATAACTTTTTTAGAGAAGTCTTGCCAGTCGCGCTCTAGTAATCGCATCACGCTCTCAATGGCATTGGGACTCACAAAGATGGCTAGGTCGGCATCACTCAAGACAGTAGCAATGTGGTCAGCCAAATGCTCATCAGCCTTCGGAACAATGGTGAGTAATGGTAATGACAATATTTCAGGGAGACTACGTTTTCCTACTCCGCTCGCTTCGATTGCGCGAGTGAGTACTTCAATCAGCTGACGAGCTTGACCACTAGGTCTTGTGACGATGATAGTTTTAGTGCTCATCGCTACGGTTATGTTTATTTAAAAATTTTTGGGATTAAATCTGCTGCGCCTTGTGAGAGCAAGTCTTGTGCGACTGCGAGCCCCAAAGCCTCTGCGTCTTCCACTGACTTCACTTGCGCACTGCCATTTGCCAGGCAAATCGCTTTACCATCCGTACTCGCCACAAAGGAGCGAATCTGCATTTGATTTTGATCCCAGACTGCGTGCGCAGCTAAGGGCACCTCGCATGATCCACCCAATTGACGAGACACCATACGCTCAGCAGAAACTGCAAACAAGGTAGGTACGTCGTTTAATGGAGCAAGCCACTGCTTGATGTTGGGGTGCTTACTTAAGGTTTCAATACCAAGAGCGCCCTGGCCTGCAGCAGGCGTGTAAGGATCGTATGGCAAGAATGCGCGGATGCGCGACTCTAAACCTAAACGCTTAAGACCAGCAGCAGCCAAAATAATTGCCTGATATTCACCGCGATCTAATTTACCCATACGCGTATCTAAATTACCGCGTAATGGCTGAATCACCAGATGGGGAAACCTTGCACGCAACACGGACTCTCGACGCAGACTTGACGTGCCAACGATGGCGCCCACAGGAAGATCTTCAAGACTGGCGTAATCATTGGAAACAAAAGCATCTCTTGCATCTTCTCTAGCCATAACGCAAGCAAGGTCAAAACCCTCAGGCATCACCATGGGGACATCTTTTAATGAATGCACTGCTAAGTCAGCCCGACCATCCTCAAGGGCAGTTTCCAGCTCTTTTACAAAAAGACCTTTACCACCCACTTTAGAGAGGGCTTTGTCCAAAATCTGGTCACCACGGGTTGTCATGCCCAAAATCTGGACATCACACTCAGGATAGAGCTTTTTAAGGCAATCCCGGACATGCTCAGCCTGCCACATGGCCAGGCGACTTTCACGGGAGGCGATAACAAGGCTCTTTGGAGCGGCTATAGGGGAAGAATTCAGGGTTTGGGACATAACATTTAAAATAATCAAAGACCTACACCAATATACTGTGTTTATGAGCTCATCAAATAATTCCTTAGACAACAAAGCCCAAGCTTGGTCGGCCCGTTTTGCCGAACCCGTTGACGAACTTGTTCAGCGTTATACCGCTTCTATTGGCTTTGATCAACGCTTTGCCATGGTCGATATAGCTGGATCCCTAGCCCATGCTGAGATGCTGGCTGCCCAAAAAATCATTAGCACCCAGGATTTGGCAGATATTCAAAAGGGAATGGCCCAAATTAAGAGTGAGATCGAGTCCGGCCAATTTAATTGGCAACTTGCTCTTGAGGATGTTCACCTTAATATCGAAGCACGCTTAACCGCATTGGTTGGCGATGCTGGTAAGCGTCTGCATACTGGCCGTTCACGCAATGACCAAGTAGCAACTGATCTACGTCTTTGGTTGCGTGGCAGCGTCGATGACATTGCTGTGACTCTTAAATCTTTACGTGTTGCATTGTTAGATTTGGCAGAGAAACATGCTTCGACCATCATGCCTGGTCACACGCATTTACAAGTAGCCCAGCCTATTACTTTTGGTCATCACCTTATGGCCTACTTTGAAATGTTTAGCCGCGATGCAAGTCGCTTAGCTGACTTGCGTGCTCGCTTTAATCGTTTGCCATTGGGCGCTGCCGCTTTGGCTGGAACCACTTATCCAATCGATCGCGAACAAGTTGCTAAGGCTCTTGGATTTGATGGTATTTGCAATAACTCTTTAGATGCCGTATCCGATCGTGATTTTGCGATTGAGTTTTGCGCCTTTGCTTCGATCTTGATGATGCACGTATCACGTCTATCCGAAGAGCTCATCCTGTGGCTGAGCCCACGCTTTGGCTTTATTGATTTGCCTGATCGTTTTTGCACTGGCAGCTCAATCATGCCGCAGAAGAAAAATCCTGACGTACCAGAACTAGCTCGCGGCAAGACTGGTCGCGTTTATGGCGATTTGATTTCTTTATTGACCTTGATGAAGGGTCAGCCCCTCGCCTACAACAAAGATAACCAAGAAGATAAAGAGCCTTTATTTGATGCGGTTGATACCGTGCAAGATACTTTGCGTATCTTTGCTGACATGGTTCCGCACATTGAAGTCAAGGCCGAAGTGATGAAGAAAGCTGCTGAAGAAGGTTTTGCAACAGCAACTGACTTGGCTGACTACTTGGTGAAAAAAGGTTTGGCTTTCCGTGATGCACACGAAGCTGTTGCTCATGCAGTAAAAGCCTGTGTTGGCAGAAACTGCATGTTGACCGACCTTAGCCTCTCTGAGCTGCGCTTTGCTTGCGGCCTAGATAATCGCCCTGAGTTAATGAGTGATGATGTGTTTGCTTTGCTCACAGTAGATGGCTCCGTTCAATCACGTCAACATGCTGGTGGCACCGCTCCTGCGCAAGTACTCGCTGCTATTAAACGGGGTCGTGCAGACCTCTAAAGTGCATGGGGTTTTGGTCCAAACTTTCTGCAGGCATTGATCGTGTAAACCAGCTTCTGGGCAAGGCGGCCAGCATTATGATTTTGCTGTCTTGCGTAGTATCGGCAACCAATGCTCTGCTGCGCTATGGGCTAGATGTCAGTAATAACTGGCCTCTTGAACTTCAATGGTATTTGTTTGCCGCAGCCGTCATGCTGGGCGCCTCCTACACCCTTAAACGCAATGAGCATGTCCGAGTAGATTTAATTTACTCTCAGCTCTCTGATCGTGGCCGTTTATGGATTGATCTCTTTGGCTTGATCTTCTTTTTAATGCCCGCCTGTATTTTGTTTGCCTGGCTCTCATGGACCACGCTTTTTTATCCTTCCTGGTTAGTGATGGAGCATTCATTGAACTCCGGTGGATTAGCGCGCTACCCTATTAAGTTTGTAGTGCCATTTGGGTTTTTCATGCTCAGCTTGCAAGGCCTTTCAGAAATCATTAAACGTATTGGTGCCCTCAAAGGTGAAATGACTTTGCCCGCCGAAGATCTTCGTTACGAAAAGCCCATGCAATGATTCCATTGGAGTGGATGCCGCCCTTGATGTTTGCTGGACTGATCGTCT
Organism: Polynucleobacter sp. MWH-Jannik1A5; assembly: GCF_018881795.1. GTDB lineage: Bacteria > Pseudomonadota > Gammaproteobacteria > Burkholderiales > Burkholderiaceae > Polynucleobacter. The sequence continues at coordinate 244,311 of NZ_JACVPQ010000001.1, forward strand.
TTATGTTGATCGGCTTTCCAGTGGCATTTTCCTTAATGGCGGCAGGCTTATTCTTCTCCCTCATTGCTATTGGTGAAGGCTTTTTTGGAATGGCGTTTCTGCAGGCCATTCCTCAACGTATCTTTGGCAGCGTGCTCGCCAATGATCTATTGCTAGCCATCCCCTTCTTTACCTTCATGGGCGCCATCCTAGAGCGCTGCGGCCTTGCAGAAGAAATGCTGGATTCTATGGGACAGCTATTTGGGCGCGTACGTGGCGGCCTAGGCTACTCGGTCATCATCGTTGGATTTATTTTGGGGGCAATTACCGGCACAGTAGCGGCTCAGGTGATCGCTATGGCGATGATCTCGTTGCCTGTAATGATGCGCTATGGTTACAACATGCGCTACGCTACGGGCGTTTTAGCGGCATCTGGAACTATTACCCAGCTAGTACCCCCATCTTTAGTATTGATCGTATTGGCAGATCAACTCAAAACACAAAGCGGCAGCGCCGATGTGGGCAGTATGTATTTGGGCGCTTGGGGTCCATCACTTCTGCAGATCGCCCTCTTTGCGCTTTACACCTTCTTCTTGAGTCGCATCCGTCCTGACTATTTGCCACCAGTTCCGGAAAGCGAACTCACCCTGAGAGGCTGGGCCCTTTGGAAAAAGTGTCTGATGGGAATCATTCCATCGGCTGTTCTTATTTTCTTAGTACTAGGCACCATCATGACCGGCATTGCAACGCCAACTGAGTCTGGGGCCATGGGCGCTATGGGCGCACTACTGTTAGCTTGGATTCGAAGATCAAAGATTCCAAATCTAAAGGGGCTGATTCAAGAGGCGTATCAAAACACGATGCGCATTACCGCTATGGTAGTTTTCATTCTGATTGGATCCACCTGCTTCTCAGTAGTATTTCAGGGGGTGGATGGCGGATTTTGGGTTGAAGAATTATTTTCCAATCTTCCCGGTGGATGGGTTGGTTTTTTGGTTGTTGTGAATTTATTTGTTTTCTTCTTGGCCTTCTTCTTAGATTTTTTTGAGATCGCATTCATCGTTGTACCAATGCTGGCACCAGTAGCCGTCAAACTATTAGCCCCAGTACTTTTGGCATCCATGAATGGCAATCCACAAGCCGCGGCTAGTGCTGCGCTAGTGTGGTTTGGAGTCATGCTTTGCGTCAACATGCAAACCTCCTTTATGCATCCTCCATTTGGCTTTGCCCTCTTCTACCTAAGAGGTGTAGCCCCTAAAGAAGTCAAGAGTAGCGACATCTACTGGGGTGCCCTACCTTGGGTAGGCTTACAACTTGTGATGGTGGCAGTAGTGATCGCTTTCCCAGCCTTGGTGACCACCTTCTTGGACAAGCCTGCTGCAGTCTTAGAGAGCCAAGACTTCAACTTCACGAGCGAAGACAATAAACCAGACACGCCATCAGCGAAAGTGGATGAGGACGCTCCTGTGACCTTTCAGCTAGATAAGCCAGTCAAATAAAAAATGCCCCGCGAATGCGGGGCATCGTATTGCAACTTGAAGTCTGATTTAAAGAGTAATGTCGCGCTCTTGTCTGACGCAATCCACGTAGTACTCACTCTTTCCATCAACGCTAGTTTTCACTAAACCGTGGATATCCGTTTCAAATCCAGGGAACTGCTCGTTGAAGTCTCTAGCAAAGTAGAGATAGTCAACAATGCGCTTATTAAAACGCTCGCCTGGAATGAGCAATGGAATGCCGGGAGGATATGGCGTTACCAACATGGCTGTCACGCGCCCCTCTAATTGGTCTAGCGGAACACGATCGACTTGTTTGTGCGCCATCTTTGCCCATGCTTCTGAAGGCATCATGGCAGGAACCATGTCAGAGGTGTACATCTCCGTAGTCATGCGCGCTACATCACGACTCTTATAGAACTCATGAATTTGTTGGCAGATATCCTTTAAGCCAACACGTTCATAACGTGGGTGCTTTGCTACAAACTCAGGCAATACCTTCCACAAAGGCGCATTTTTATCAAAATGGTCTTTGAACTGTTGCAACTCTGTTACGAGAGTATTCCAACGCCCCTTGGTAATGCCGATGGTGAACATGATGAAGAAGGAATACAAACCGCACTTCTCTACGATCACACCGTGTTCGGCAAGGTATTTAGTAACGATGCTAGCCGGAATGCCCATAGAGCCAAAGTTACCCTCAATATCTAAGCCAGGCGTTACTACTGTTGCCTTAATAGGATCGAGCATGTTGAAGTCTTTGGCTAACTTACCAAAGTCATGCCAAGCTGCGGAGGGCTCCAAGACCCAATCTGAGCGCTCGCCAATCCCCTCTTCAGCCAAATGATCTGGGCCCCAGACCTTAAACCACCAATCGGCTCCAAATTTATCATCCACTTCACGCATTGCACGACGGAAGTCCATTGCTTCAGCAATAGATTCCTCAACAAGAGTTGTGCCTCCAGGAGATTCCATCATGGCGGCAGAGACGTCGCATGAAGCAATAATCGCGTACTGTGGGCTAGTTGACGTGTGCATCAAATAAGCTTCATTGAAACAGTCGCGATCCAGCTTTGTATCTTCTGCATCCTGCACCAACACTTGAGATGCCTGGGATAAGCCAGCCAATAACTTATGGGTTGACTGGGTAGCAAACATCAAACTCTTCTTGGTACGCTTGCGGTCTGAGCCAATGGCATGCATATCCTTATAAAAAGGGTGAAAGGCAGCATGCGGTAACCAAGCTTCGTCAAAATGCAAAGAGTCGACTTTGCCATCGAGCATCTCTTTAATCATCTCAACGTTATAGACGATGCCGTCATAGGTACTTTGCGTCAACGTCATGACACGAGGTACGACGTTCTTGTCCTTAATGAATGGATTGGCATCAATTTTCTTCTTGATGTTTTTCCACTCAAACTCTTCTTTAGGAATCGGACCAATGATGCCCAAGTGATTACGGGTAGGCATCAAGAAGATAGGAATCGCGCCCATCATGGTGATGGAATGAATAACTGATTTATGGCAATTGCGGTCTACCAGAACAACGTCGCCAGGAGCAACGGTGGAATGCCAAACAATCTTGTTGGAAGTAGATGTGCCGTTAGTGACAAAGAATAAATGGTCTGCATTAAAGATGCGGGCGGCATTGCGCTCGCTCTGCAATACAGGACCGGTATGGTCTAAGAGTTGGCCTAATTCCTCAACGGCATTACAAACGTCTGCGCGCAGCATGTTTTCACCAAAGAATTGATGGAACATGCGGCCTACCGGGCTCTTTAAAAAGGCAACACCGCCTGAGTGACCTGGGCAATGCCATGAATAGGAGCCTTCAGAAGCGTAGTTCGTTAACGCGCGGAAGAATGGTGGCGCTAGAGAATCTAAATACACTTTTGCTTCACGAATAATGTGACGCGCAACGAACTCAGGTGTATCTTCATTCATATGAATGAAGCCATGCAACTCACGCAAGATGTCATTCGGCATATGACGTGAAGTACGAGTTTCACCATATAAGAAGATTGGAATATCTTCATTACGCTTACGAACCTCAGTAATAAATGCACGGAGGTTATTTAAAGCAGGAAGATCATGGTCTTCAGAATCGGAATCAAACTCCTCATCATCAATCGAGACAATGAAAGTGGAGGCGCGTGATGCCTGCTGGGCAAAAGAAGTTAGGTCGCCATAGCTGGTTAAGCCAATAACTTCCATACCTTCATTCTCAATCGCCTCAGCGAGGTCACGAATTCCTGAACCCGAAATATTCTCCGAGCGGAAGTCCTCATCAATAATGATGATTGGGAAACGAAATTTCATAAATACTCCCCTACTAACTTGTCCGATGTATTCGGAACCCACTTATCAAAATTGGTTAGATCAATGACTCGATCGCCGTCTGGTAATGCTGTGACTATATCGACGAATGTCGCATTTTGCTGCACATCTTTAGGCAAGTAAACATGTCGAGCATAGACTTGATTGGCTAAGCTCTCGTGATAGCCGGTAAAAGTAATGAGAAGATGCCACTGACGTTCAATGGCGGCCTTACCCAAGTAATCCTTTAGGGCGCTTGTTTCATCAATACTGTGCATCGCTGTCCAGGTCAATGAGAACACAGGACTCTCTGAACGATGTAACGGTAACTCGACTGAACGACGATAGCGCTCACCTTCAGCTGTCATACTCTCCGCAATCAACCAAAGTCTTAACTGCGCCTCAACAATATGAGAACTGCGATCATTGGCTACGCGAAACTTAAACGTTTGTACGCCATCATGGCTGCCTATCACTGCCACTTTAGAGAAACGTACTCCAGCAGTCGGCCTCGTAAAACGCGCAAACGCCAAACCAGTGGTTAATGCGGAATACACAATCCCAAAGAAGGCTTCAAATGTCACTATGGCATTTGCCCAATGACCGATTGGTGTCATACGACCATAACCAATGGTGGCCATGGTTTGCACGCTAAAGAAAAAGACATCCAGCAAAGAGCCAGGCTGAGCATGGGTAATCGCGCCATCACCACAAGCTAAATAGGCAAACGCAAATAAGAGATTGGCTCCAAGATAAACGAAGACAACCAGCAGCATAAAGCTGCCCCAGCTGGTACCTAATAGCCAGTGATAAAAATTATTTTCTGGACGCGCAATTTCAGTACGCGAGAGTGTGGCGCGATATTCATCTAAGTTAATCCGCGCAGGACGGCGATTAAACGGAAATAATTTACGCACTGCCGTAATGGCTTAGGTCTTAGGCAGGGTAACGCCCCGCTGACCTTGATACTTACCACCGCGATCTTTATACGATGTGCCACATACTTCATCACTCTCAAAAAAGAGTACTTGTGCGCACCCTTCGCCCGCATAAATCTTGGCAGGCAATGGAGTGGTATTTGAAAACTCTAAAGTGACATAGCCCTCCCACTCAGGCTCGAATGGTGTGACGTTCACAATAATGCCGCAACGCGCATATGTACTCTTACCAACGCAAACAGTTAATACGCTACGTGGAATCTTGAAGTACTCAACCGTTCTTGCTAGCGCAAATGAATTTGGCGGAATGATGCAAACATCGCCCTTGAAATCGACGAAGGATTGTTCATCAAAATTCTTTGGGTCAACGATGGTGCTATTGATGTTGGTAAAGATTTTGAATTCGTCTGCGCAACGAATGTCATAGCCATAGCTTGAGGTGCCATAACTTACGATTTTGTTGCCGGCGGCGTCTTGGCGAACTTGCCCAGGTTCAAATGGGCTGATCATGCCTTGCTCGCCCATGCGGCGGATCCAGTGGTCAGATTTAATAGTCATGGGCGAATTGTAAAACCTTCGCCCCTACCTGCCCACGAATTTATTGGGGTTTTTGGCTAAAAACGACCCTCTCCGGGGCGTTATAGATCTCGAAGTGTTTGCCCGAACAACGGGAGAGAATAGTGAGATTGGTTTTGCGGGCCAGCTCCAAGCCCATCAAAGTTACCCCTGAGCGGGTCAAGAGGAAGGGAATGCCCATCTGAGCACCCTTGATGACCATCTCTGAGGTCAGGCGTCCAGTGGTAAAGAAAATGAGGTCTCTACCGGGCTTATTGGCTAGCCACATCAACCCAGAAATCGAGTCAACCGCGTTATGGCGACCAACATCCTCAATGAAATGCAAAAGGCGGACACCCTCACTACCATCGCGCTCAAAAACTGCACAGGCATGGACTGAACCGGATTTCTTGTAAATCGTGTCATGGATTCGGATGGAGTCAATTAAGGCAACAATTGCCTCTTGGGACAATGTCGGCCCTTCAGGCAACTGAATCTCATCCATCTCCTCAATGAGACCCCCAAACATCGTGCCTTGACCACAGCCAGTGGTAACCACTCGCTTACTAGTCAGAGCATCAATATCCACCGTACTTCGACGGGTTTTAACGGCAGCAGAGTCAGTTTCCCAATCAACCTGAATGCTCTCAATGTCATCGGGAGATTCAACCAGGCGCTGATTACGCAAATAGCCCAATACCAGGGCTTCGGGAGCACTACCCAAGGTCATGAGAGTCACGACTTCACGTTTATCCAAGTAGATGGTTAAGGGGCGCTCACCCGGAATGTGGGTCTTTTTAAGACGCCCCATTTCATCCATAACCTCAACCTCGTGCACAACAGGCACGGAGGCGCAGGACATCTGAATATTAGGTTTTGCTGCCATAAATACTCTCTCGGGGTCGGGCTAAATGGAAGTTTATCGGGATTTATCAAGACTTCACGGTGCTTTACTTTAACCGCAGACTAAAATCACTGCATAAGCCAGCATAATTGAGTGCTACGCCCTAGTTAACTTTTTAACCTTCTTATTTAAGTCCGTATTACATGAGCAGTTCCCAACGCCGCCTTCTTGTTACCTCCGCCTTACCGTATGCCAATGGTCAGATCCATATTGGCCATTTGGTGGAGTATGTACAAACCGATATTTGGGTGCGCTTTCAAAGAATGCGTGGTCATGAGGTTCACTATGTCGGCGCAGATGATACTCACGGCACGCCCATCATGTTGCGCGCCGAAAAAGAAGGTCTTACACCAAAAGAACTCATCGCTAATGTTTGGAAAGAACATAAGCGTGACTTTGACAACTTCCTGATTTCATTTGATAACTACTACACCACTGATAGCCCTGAGAATGAAAAACTCGCACAGAGTATTTACATAAAGCTACGTGATGCAGGATTGATTGAAAAACGTGCCATCGAGCAAGCTTACGATCCAGTAAAAGAAATGTTTTTGCCTGATCGCTTTATCAAAGGCGAATGTCCCAAGTGTGGCGCCAAAGATCAATATGGTGATAACTGTGAAAAATGTGGTGCGACCTATTCACCTACCGATTTAAAGAATCCATTCTCAGTAGTGAGTGGCGCAACACCGATCAAAAAGATTTCTGATCACTACTTCTTTAAGCTCTCTGATCCACGCTGCGAGGAGTTTTTACGCGATTGGACTCAAGTAAAAACACCATTGCAGCCAGAGGCTCGCAATAAGATGAAAGAATGGGTTGGCCAGCCTGGAGAAAGCAAGTTGGGCGACTGGGATATCTCCCGCGATGCCCCGTATTTCGGGTTTGAAATCCCTGATGCCCCCGGCAAGTACTTCTATGTTTGGCTTGATGCCCCAATTGGTTACTACGCCAGCTTCCTCAACTATTGCCAGGCTAAAGGCCTCAATTTTGATGAGTGGGTTAAGCCGGATACCACTACAGAGCAATACCACTTCATCGGCAAAGATATTCTGTATTTCCATACTTTGTTTTGGCCGGCAACTTTGCAATTTGCAGGTTACCGCACACCAACCAATGTATTTGCTCACGGCTTCTTAACGGTTGATGGCGAGAAGATGAGCAAGTCACGCGGCACACTCATCTCTGCAAACAGTGTGATTGAGTGCGGCTTTAATCCAGAGTGGTTCCGTTATTACTTTGCGACCAAGCTGAATGACAGCATGGAAGATTTAGATTTGAATCTTCAAGATTTTGTTGCGCGCGTTAACAGCGACTTATTAGGTAAGTACATCAATATTGCCAGCCGAAGTGCGGGCTTCTTGGTGAAGCGTTTTGGCGGCATCGTTTCCGACGAAGCAATGAATAACCCCCTTCTGAAAGACATCGCGTCATCGAGCGAAAAAATTGCCGAACTCTATGAGGGACGCGAGTACGCAAAAGCACTACGTACCGTGATGGAACTTGCAGACAAGGTAAATGGTTTTGTCGATGAGAATAAGCCATGGGAAATCGCCAAAGATCCTGAGCGTGAAGCCGATTTGCAGCGCGTTTGCAGTATTACTTTGGAAGCGTTCAGAATGCTGAGTCTTTACCTGAAGCCGGTTATCCCTCAGGTAGCTTCTGGCGTTGAAGAGTTTTTATCGCTAGCGCCCTTAAGTTGGAGTGATATCAATACCCCCCTTTCCAGCAAGAACCCCATCAATGCTTACAAGCACCTGATGACGCGTGTGGAAGCACCTCAAATTGAGGCTTTGCTGGCTGCAAACTTGTAAAAAGCCCCCTAAAAAGCACCTATAATGGCGGTTGTAGTCCCCAGATAACTTTTCGTATTAATTTCATAAGTTATTGATTTAATTGAGTATTTTAGGAAATGTCATGGCAAGGTATCAATCTGAATTCACCCAGTTCTTAAATGAGCTGAAATCCGAGAATCCAAACCTCGAGGCTGAACAGCAAGCTGGTCGCGCCCTCCTGTGGGACAAAGAGCCATTGAGTGTTGAAGATCAACGTCGCGCCAAAGCTGCGAAATTGAAGCAACGCGCTTACGTATATTCGAATGACTAATTCAGCAAATGCGTCAGGTAGTTCATCTGGCAATGAGCCTATGGCTCAGCCAATATCGGATTTACTAGATAGCACTCCATCGGTTACCGATGGCATGTCGGAAGCGTTCGCCAAACTCTACGGCGAACCCCTTTTTAAGCTCCCTACTGATCTTTATATTCCACCTGATGCACTAGAAGTTTTTCTAGAAGCATTTGAAGGCCCCTTAGATCTATTGCTATACCTGATTCGTAAACAGAATTTCAATGTTCTGGATATTCCGATGGCGCAGGTTACTCAACAATACCTAAGCTATATCGATCAAATTCGTCATCACAATCTTGAATTAGCAGCTGAGTACTTGCTCATGGCCGCTATGTTGATTGAAATTAAATCTCGCATGCTTTTGCCAATGAAGAAGGCAGACAGCGAAGAAGAAGTCGAAGATCCGCGCGCAGAATTAGTTCGCCGCCTCTTAGAGTACGAGCGTATGAAGCTTGCTGCCCAAGAGCTCGATCAAATTCCGCAACAAGGTCGCGACTTCCAAGTAGCGCATGGTTACGTCGACACCACCATTGCCATTGCTTGGCCTGATGTCAATGTGGAAGACTTGCAAATGGCTTGGCGTGATGTTCTGCATCGCGCCAAACTGACGCAGCACCACACCATTACTCGCGAAGAGTTATCAGTTCGCGACTTTATGACCCGCATCTTGCGCCGCTTACAAAGTACTAAATTCGTGGAGTTCGGCGAGCTCTTTGAAGATGCTATTAAGTCTGGCAAAGGCATTCCAGTAGTGATCGTGAACTTCATTGCGATGCTTGAGCTCTCACGCGAAGCTTTGGTAGAAATTACCCAAGCAGAGCCATACGCACCAATCTACGTACGCCTTGCCTATACCCCTGTTGCATGAAAATCATCAGCGACATACAAGAATTACGTGACCATTTAAGAGGTCAAAACCGCGCCGCATTTGTACCAACCATGGGCAACCTCCATGAGGGTCACCTTTCACTCATGCGCTTAGCAAGACAGCATGGTGATCCTGTAGTAGCGAGCATCTTTGTGAACCGCCTGCAGTTTGGTCCTAATGAAGATTTTGATAGCTACCCTCGCACCATGCAGGCAGACATCGACAAGCTTGAAAAAGAAGGTGTTTACATCCTGTTTGCACCTACCGAGAGAGACCTCTACCCACAACCCCAAGAATATCGAGTTGATCCACCACAGCAACTAGGCGACATCCTTGAAGGCGAGTTCCGCCCAGGCTTCTTTAAAGGCGTTTGCACGGTAGTGCTTAAGCTCTTCTCTTGCGTGCAACCCCAGGTTGCCGTATTTGGTAAAAAAGATTATCAGCAACTGATGATTATTCGCCAGATGGCAAAGCAATTTGCCTTACCAGTGGAGATTATTCCCGGCGAAACGATTCGTGCAGACGACGGCCTGGCGCTCTCCTCTCGCAACGGCTATCTTTCAGTTGAAGAACGCGCAGAAGCCCCTGAGCTGATGAAAGCGTTAAAAGAGGTGCGTCAACGAGTCCTCGATTTAAATGTTCGCGATGCCAAATCTCTTTCTGAAATTGAAAAAATAGCAGTTGCATCTTTGGCAGGTCGTGGCTGGCAACCTGATTACATCGCCATTCGCCAACAAAGCGATTTAGCCCCTGCTACCAATGAGCAGTTACAAGCTGGTGAGCCGCTCGTCATCTTGACAGCAGCCAAGCTTGGTAAAACGCGCTTGATTGATAACCTAGAAATTTAATCTTTAAGGCCTCGTGAGCCATGCTGTTCAGTATTTAGCGAAAGTAAATACTGATTTAAGCAGAATGATTTAGAAAGGTAGAGATTGCAAAACTTATTTTTTAAAACTGAGCTTAGCTTAATCTTAGCCCTTTGCATTGGGTTCATAGGTCTCTCAACCATCATTGCAGTGCTCTTTGTCAGCCCAAAAACTAAATCTCTGCTTGAACGATATGAAGGGGTTGTTGCCCCTTTTTTTAGCCTTCCCGCAGTCCTATTTTCTTTAACCGCCGCCCTGCTTGCTACGTCTGTCTGGGACAACTATAGCGTTGCTACTAGAGCGATTAAAAATGAGAGTCAAAGCATTCTAAGTGTCATCAGTTTAGCTAATTCTGTGCCGTATATAAAAGGCACCAATCTTTCCGCCTCCGCCAAAATCTATATCAAGTCAATCATTGAGGATGAGTGGAAAACGTTAGCCTCCGACCGATCAGGTTCACCAATTACTGACGAAAAATTTACCGTCATGAGATCAGAAATCTTTAAGGCGGTGAACATTCAGCCTGATAAGGCCGAATCAAAGGCATTATTAAACGAGTTCTATGCTATCAATACCGCGCGTGAAACTCGTCAAGCCTATGCTTCATTTGATCTGCACCCAATTCGTTGGTATGCAATTTTATTTTTAGGTATTTTGGTGCTGATATCCGTTGCTTTTATTCACCTATCCAAACCGAAAGCTTTGATGGTAGCGATGTCAATTGCCACTTTCACCGTTCTCACACCGCTTTGTATTCTGGCTTTGACTTTTAGCAGTCCATATCAAGGCTTAATTTCGATCTCGCACGCCCCTTATTTGCAGATCATCAAATAATCTCTGCAGCAGCTAATGTAAGTCAGCGGGATTACAGCGCGAAGAACTGCCCTACTTCTAAATTCAATTCTTTGGCTAGTTCAGCGCCAGTAACTTTGCCTGCAGCACCCTTAGCCTTGAGCACTTCAATCTGCCCGCCATGGCAGGTGATGAAGAATGAATCTAAGGTGATCTGTATGACTTCACCTGGCTTGCCTTTAACGGCACCAAAAGTGGCTGCCACGTGTTTATGACAATCGTAGATCTGCACTTTTTGCTCACCAAACTTCGTCCACGCACCTGGCGCAGGATTGCATGCACGAATCAGGTTATAGATTTGACTGATATGTGTCGCCCAATGAATCTGCGCAGCATTCGCATCAAACCAACCTTCATAGTTAGCTTGTGATTCATCTTGAACAACTTCTTGATGCTTGCCTGCAACCACTAAGTCGGCAGCTTCAAGCAAAGCCTTGACACCGATTGGAAATAAATGATCAAAGTAGATTTTTCCTAAGGTGTCATTAGGTCCAATAACTACTTCTTTTTGCAAAATCACTTCGCCTTCATCTAAACCATCGGATGGACGGAAGATTGTTAAACCCGTTTTTTCCTCACCTAATGCAATCGCCCAATTGATGGCGCTTGGGCCACGGTACTTGGGGAGCAAAGAGGGATGATATTGAATAGTGCCATGCTTTGGGATCTTTACGAGTTCTTGTGGCACAAATTGCAATACATAAGCCATCACACAGATGTCGGCATTGCTATCAATCATGGCTTGAGCGGCTTCAGGCCCCTTCAGAGAGGCGAACTGCAAGGGGTTTAAGCCCCTTGCTAGCGCAGCTTCTTTTAAGACTTCCGGTTTGCTTGATTTGGGATTATCAGGTGGGCAGAAAACGGCAACCACTTCATCGCCGCGATCCAAAAAAGCTTCTAATGCCGCTTTACCAAAATCCGCACTCCCAATCAAAGCAACCCGCATCTTAGATCACCTTATCGTGACGTAATGAGATCAACTCATCTGTGGAGTAACCCAACTCATGGAGAATCTCATCAGTGTGCTCACCAAGCAATGGTGAACGAGTCACTTCTGTTGGGCTATCAGACATCTTGATTGGGTTACCAACAGTGAGGTACTTTCCGCGAATCGGGTGATCAACTTCAACCACGGTTCCAGTAGCACGCAATGCAGGCTCTTCAGCGATTTCTTTCATAGACAAAATTGGACCGCATGGGATGTCATATTTATTCAAGACATCCATGACTTCAAACTTAGTCATCGTCATGGTCCACTTTTCTATCTCGCCAAAAATTTCCATGAGGTGCGGCAAGCGCGCCATTGGAGACGCAAAACGCACGTCAGTAATCCAATCTTCACGGCCGATTACTTTGCAAATTGCTTCCCAAACTGGGGCCTGAACGATCACATACATGTATGCATTTGGGTCAGTTTCCCAGCCCTTACATTTAACAATCCAACCAGGCTGACCACCGCCAGAGGCATTGCCTGCGCGGGGTACAGAGTCGCCAAACTCACCGTTCGGGAACTGTGGATACTCTTGCATCAAGCCAACACGCTCAAGGCGTTGCTGGTCGCGCAACTTCACACGGCACAAGTTCAATACTGCATCTTGCATCGCCGCCAATACTTTCTGACCACGGCCAGAATGAGTGCGTTGATACAAGGCAGTCACGATACCTAATGCCAAGTGCAAACCTGTTCCGCTGTCACCGATTTGTGCACCAGTAACCATTGGAGGGCCATCATCAAAACCAGTAGTAGATGCAGAACCACCTGCGCATTGCGCTACGTTTTCATATACCTTGCAATCTTCATATGGACCAGGACCAAAACCTTTTACTGAAGCCATGATCATCATTGGGTTGAGCTCTTGAATACGCTCCCAAGAAAATCCCATACGATCGAGTGCGCCTGGCGCAAAGTTCTCTACTAGAACGTCACACTCTTTAATCAGACGCTCAAGAATTTCTTTGCCTTTTTGGGTTTTAGTATTCACGGTAATAGAACGCTTGTTATGGTTCAACATCGTGAAGTACAAACTGTCTGCATCAGGGATATCGCGCAACTGACCGCGTGTTGCATCTCCTTCGCCAGATTTTTCTACTTTGATTACGTCCGCACCAAACCAAGCCAGTAACTGAGTACAGGTTGGGCCTGATTGAACGTGCGTAAAGTCGAGGATTTTGACCCCTTCTAGTGCTTTTGCCATGATTTAAGTCCTAATAAGAATGAAAATTTTGAATTGAGGCAATTTTACCAGCGGGAAATAGGGAAAATTGATGCATGCCCAATATTTGGGCACAACCCCCTTCTAAGCCTGTGTTGGCGTCACCATAGGCCTATATGCAGCTAAAACTGGGGATTTTCAAGATCGGAGAGTCGCTTTTTGAGGGCTCTTTCTTGGGCAAAGCGTTCGGTTTCATCACGGACGATGGCTACCACCCCATTGGCCTTACCAGAGGCGTCAAATAGCATTCCGACAGTAAAGGCAATCGACAGCATGCTGCCATCTTTATGTTTGGCAGGCACTTTCAATAGAGATGTTCCATACCGAGTTTTACCCGTCTCCATGGAATGGCTGTAACCGTCATTGTGTTTTTGCCGTTGGCGTTCGGGGACAATGAGATCCAATGTATTACCTAGCGCTTCCCCCTCGGAGTAACCAAAGATGCGAGTGGCTGCCGGATTCCAAAGCACAATCTTTTCATGAGCATCAGCCACGATGATGGCATCACCGACACACTCTATTAGTTGGTGCAAATCAATATTTGTCTTCATATGGCCAGTCTATAGAATAAAAAAGGCGCTCACAAGGAGCGCCCTAAAGTAACTGCAATTAAGCAGATAATTATTTTTATTAAACCGCTTTAGCTGAGTGTAGCTTTGCAATATCGTCAGCGTTGTAGCCAAGATCAGCCAACACTTCATCGGTGTGCTCACCCAATACTGGAGATGGCTTCACTTCAATTTCCAAATCAGAGAACTTGATTGGGCTACCGATTGTCAAATATTTACCACGTACTTTGTGGTCAACTTCAACGATAGAACCGCTCTTACGCAAGTCTGGTGAAGCAGCCAATTCTTTCATAGAGAGAACTGGAGCACATGGAATATCGAACTTGCGGAGGATGTCCACAGCTTCGTACTTAGTCTTGTCTTTGAGCCAGTCTTCGATAGTTGCGAAGATGTCAAAAATCTTGTCTTGACGAGCTTCAGCAGTCATGTACGCTGGATCAGTTGCCCACTCTGGCTTGCCCAAAGCTTTGGTAATTGGCTCCCAAGCGTGACCTTGAATTGTGAAGTAGATGTATGCGTTTGGATCTGTTTCCCAACCCTTACACTTCAACACCCAACCTGGCTGACCGCCACCACCAGCGTTACCGCCGCGTGGAACTACGTCAGTGAAGGAACCGTGTGGGTACTGTGGATACTCTTCCAAGTAGCCAACTTTGTCCAAACGTTGTTGATCGCGCAATTTCACACGGCACAAGTTCAATACAGCGTCTTGCATTGAGCAAGATACTTTTTGACCTTTGCCAGTTTTTTGACGCTGCATCAATGCAGTCAAGATGCCAATTGCCAAGTGCATACCAGTATTAGAGTCGCCCAAAGCAGCAGCAGAAACTGTAGGAGGACCATCCCAGAAACCAGTAGTAGAAGCAGCGCCACCAGCGCACTGAGCAACGTTCTCATACACTTTTAAATCTTCATATGAGTGGCCATCACTAAAGCCCTTAACAGAAGCTAGAATCATTTTTGGATTCAACTCTTGAATACGCTTCCATGAGAAGCCCATACGGTCTAATGCGCCTGGGCCAAAGTTCTCAACCATTACGTCAGAAACCTTGATCATCTTCTCTAACACTTCCTTACCTTCTGGAGTCTTAGTGTCCAAAGTCAAAGAACGCTTATTGCCGTTGAGCATTGTGAAGTACAAAGCATCTGCACCAGGCACGTCACGCAATTGGCTACGTGTAACGTCACCAGAGCCTGGACGCTCAACCTTAATAACGTCTGCGCCATAAAAGCCCAATAACTGAGTACATGCAGGACCTGCTTGTACGTGTGTGAAGTCAATAATGCGAATACCGTCTAATGGTTTAGTCATGTTTGTTTCTCCTTAAGTCTTTCTTGTTTGCTTCTAAATTTATCTTGGATTACTTCTTAGCAGCTGCTGTGGATGGGTTTAAGTTTGTTAAACGTCCACTCTCAGTACCTGCAGTTTCATCAATAACAGCATTGATGAGGGCTGGTTTACCGGCAGCAATCGCTTCTGTTAACGCTGCTTCTAATTCTGCTGGAGTAGTTACGTAGTAACCAACACCACCAAACGCTTCAATCATCTTGTCGTAACGAGCATCTTTAACGAATACTGTTGGCGCAACATCAGCACCGCCAGTTGGATTCACATCAGTACCGCGGTATACGCCGTTGTTATTAAAGATAACAGTAGTGATCGGCAAGTTATAACGGCAAACGGTTTCCAATTCCATGCCGCTGAAACCAAACGCGCTATCACCCTCAACCGCTACAGTTGGCAAGCCGCTGGTTACAGCAGCACCAATGGCATAACCCATACCGATACCCATAATTCCCCAGGTGCCTGAGTCAAAGCGCTTGCGTGGCTTGTACATATCTACGATTGCACGGCAATAGTCGAGTGTATTTGCGCCTTCGTTTACCAAGTTCACATCTGGGTTCTTCTTGATCACATCACGAATTACACGCAATGCGCCATGGAAGTTCATTGGGTTAGCTTCTTTAGCTAATGTCTCCGCCATCTTGGCTGTGTTCTTATCTTTCTTCTCGGTAATGGCAGCAATCCATTCAGCGCTTGGCTTAGGAACAGCAGCAATACCCTTCAAGAGTTCGCTCACGCAAGAGCCGATATCACCAATCAATGGAGCAGCGATTTGTACGTTGCTATCCACTTCGTTTGCTTGAATATCGATTTGGATAAATTTCTTAGGATCTTTACCCCAAGTTTTACCTTTACCGTGTGCCAACAACCAGTTCAAACGCGCACCAACTAACATCACAGCATCAGCTTCAGCTAATACAAATGAACGTGCTGCAGAAGCAGATTGTGGGTGGTTGTCTGGCAATAAACCTTTAGCCATAGACATTGGCAAATATGGGATGCCAGATTTTTCGATCAAATCACGAATCTCTTTGTCAGCTTGCGCATAAGCAGCGCCCTTACCCAAGAGAATCAATGGACGTTTAGCGCCTTTCAATACATCCAATGCACGAGCAACTGCATCAGCTGCAGGGATTTGACGTGGAACTGGATCGATTACCTTGAAGATGGATTTCTTGGCCTCTTCAACAGGCATTGTTTGCGCGAGTAACTGGGCTGGCAAGTCCAAATAAACACCGCCTGGACGACCAGAAACTGCAGCACGAATTGCGCGAGCAAAACCGATGCCGATATCTTCAATGTGATTAATACGATATGCAGCTTTGCAATATGGCTTAGCTGCATTGAGCTGATCCATCTCTTCGTAGTCACCTTGTTGCAAGTCAACGATTTCACGCTCACTTGAACCAGAGATCAAAATCATTGGGAAACAGTTCACAGTTGCGTTAGCCAGTGCTGTCAAACCGTTCAAGAAACCAGGAGCAGAAACCGTCATGCAAATACCTGGCTTTTGGGTCATGTAACCAGCAATCGCGGCAGCATTACCTGCGTGCTGCTCATGACGGAAACCAATAAAACGCAAACCTTCAGCCTGGGCTAAACGACATAAGTCAGTAATTGGAATACCAACCAGACCGAAAATCGTATCGAGGTCGTTTGCCTTCAAGGCATCAATGACGAGATGGAAGCCATCCGTTAACTGTGTGTTTTGATTATCTGTAGTCATAGAAATTTTTTAAGAATCGCAAATCACCCGGTAAGGGTAAAAGCAATTTAGCTCTCGCTAATGTCTCCAATTTAGTTATTAATCGCACTGCGAGATTTTTGACCCCGCTTAGGCTGAAATGAATATTAGGCTTGGGGAGGGGGTTCATCATTGACTTCGGTCAATTTCCCTCTAAATCCTGTAATTACAGGAGGGGCGAGCGCCTATACAAAAAGCTCTTTGTGCTTCGTTTTGAGGCGGCTCAAGGTCTCTGGAGAAAGGTTCAGGTAGGCTGCCAGCTCTTTTTTAGGGAGGAGCTCAAATAAATCCTCGTATTTACGCAAGAAACGCTCTACCCGGCCTGGCGCATCCAGCATATGCAAGGTAATCGTGTGGGCCATGATTTCACTCATGAGGCGCATTACCTCAAACTCAAAGCTCTCTTTAAGAGGCTTGTGTTGATCCAGGAACTCTGCCCATTTTTTTAGGGGCATCCGGGCTACGCGCGCCTTGGTCACGCAGGCAATACTGTATGGGGCTGCCGTCTTTAGGCGCCAAGCGGCATAGCTGGTTTCAATATCTTTCTCGATGGCAAAACGCAGAATCATCTCTTTTGCATCGGCACTTGAAACAATGCGCTTCAGAATGCCATCCAAAACAAAGTACTGCTCCATCTGATGGTCACCCTGGTGCAGCAAAATTTCAGATTTTTTGAGGTCGGAGATCTCTAAATGACGTTCTAACTCAGCCATTGCGGCCGGATCCAAGCTTTTTAAGACCGAGTTTTGGCTTAACTGCAGGCGAATCAGGTTCTTTTCGGGATGCTTATCTAATACGGTCATCAATGCTTACTCCTAGACCTCATATTGTAGGCTTTTTTGCCTTTTTAAGCCGGAATTTGGGTCTTAGACCCCATCAAATCAGCTAGAATAACGGGGTCGTGGTGCTTTATTGCAGTGCAATAAAGTTAAACGGGAAACACTAAACGTGTGCTGCCCCCGCAACGGTAGGTAAATGCGTCTTTATTAGTAAGTCAAAGACGTCAGGAATCTGACAAAGCCACTGTGCGCGTCAATCGCATGGGAAGGCCAGATTCTGATATTTACTAGCCCGGATACCGGCCAAGACAGGTGGAATTTTGCGGACGGGGATCTTCGCGCGCCAATAATGCGCAATCCGCGCCTCATTGACGCCTGAGCTCCTGCACGTGAAATTCTGTTCGACCCAGCTAACGGGGAAGTTAGCTAGGTATTCGATAACAGAAAGTATTTGATGAAACAGCTGTTCAGTAAAAAACAACTCGCCCTTCTTTGCGGCGCACTAGTTGTAGTTAGCAACACCTCTTTAGCGTTTGCACAAAATTCACTACCCACTGTCGTTGTAACAGGATCACGTTTTGAAGAGAACCTCAACGAAGTTCCTGCAAACGTCAAAGTCATTACACGCGATGAAATAGCAGGTTCAACATCAAGCAATATTCCTGATGTTCTATCTCAAATTGGTGGCCTCAACGTTCGCAATATCAATGGCGGAGGGCAACTCAATCTAGATGCTACGGTGGATATGGGTGGCTATGGAATGACAGCTGGAAGCACCACTCTCATTTTGGTTGATGGCCAAAGAATTAATCCGATTGACTCTTCATCTGTCATGTGGGAATCGATTCCGATAGACTCGATTGAACGCATTGAGGTACTTCAAGGTGGCGCCAGCGTTCAATACGGCAACGGTGCGGTTGGCGGTGTCATTAATATCATCACTAACGGAAATAGTTCCAAGCTCAACCAAGCTAGCACAAGCTACGGCAGTTACAACACTTTAATTAATAATGTCATTCTGCGCGATAGCTTTGAGGATACTACTTATCAGCTCACAGCTAACACCTCAAACAGCCAAGGATGGCGCCAGAATTCTGCAGCGAATGCCTATGCATTTGACGCTAAGGTAACGCAAAAGTTTGGCGGCATTGACAAAATCTATACTGATTTTTTCTATGGCTATACAAATCAACAAGTGCCTGGTGCTGTTATAGGACAAGTAGGAAGCGGCAATCCACAATCGGCTTACTTTAAAAATATTGGCGCCAATAACACAGTGAACAATTCTGGATTTCGCTTCGGTGGAACTAAGGAGTTAGCAACAGGCTATATAGGCGAGTTAGATACATCCTATACCAACAAAACTGCCTTTAACTACTACCCCTTCTATGACACAGCGGCAGCCATCAACACTACTAGCGGGTTTCCAGTCTGGTCAAACACCAACAATACTCTTTCGGGTTGGCAATTTAACCTTTCGCCACGTGTTAAAGCAGATTTAGGCCCACTTGGAACAACGATTGTGGGATATGAATTTAATAAAGCCGGACAAGGGTCTATTGGAACGTATGGCTCTAATCAATTAAATGGCTACATGATTCCACAGGGCTATATCACTAACCCCAATGGTCAAACCAACAATACCCAAAACGCTGCCCTATTGAATCAGTCTTTTTATGGCATCTTGAAACTACCAATTACAAGCGGCATTAGCTTGGTTGGGGGCGGAAGGTACCAGACACAGCAAGCAAATACCAACTACTCTGCGATCGGCTCATCTAATGGCCCTTCGAGTGCAGATCAAACTTTCTCTGCCAATGCAGGCGATGCTGCATTAAATTTTAATTATGCAAAAAACCAAAATCTGTATGTCAAGTGGAATCAATCTTATCGCTTCCCCAATATTGATGAGTTTTGGGGTACGAATCCACTGACTGGTGTACAAGTTTTCAATGGTATTTTGAGGCCTCAAACTGCTCAAACTTATGAGCTTGGAGGCAATTGGTTGCTTCAAAGTTTCAAAGTTAATGGCTCAATATTCTCGTCTGTGTCTCAAAATGAAATCACCTACAACCCTACTACTGGCGCCAACTACAACTCCCCATACAACATTAATCGAAGAGGGGTAGTACTGGATTCCTCTGTCAATCTCACAAATCGACTCAGTGTTGCAGGCGGGGGAAAGTTTCAACGCTCCTACTATGCTGATGGACCCTACCAAGGGCAATCAATAGCAGTAACGCCTGACTTACTTTTGAATGCAAGAGCTAACTATTTAATCGACCAAAACTGGTCATTGGGTGGTGTGGTCAATTATGTCAGTACTCAGCATTACGATGCAGGAACTAACACCACCATATACAACTCTCTTGCATTAATGCCTTCATATACTGTAGGCGATGTATATCTAAATTACAAAACAGGTGGATGGGATACTAAGTTCACGATTAAGAACGTAGGTAATGCTCTTTACGCTACTTATGGGGGTTATGCCTCCACCCAAGGTGCTAGCGGATCCTTTGCAAATAACTACTACTACTATCCTAGCGATCGAAGAGCTTATTATTTGACCGCCAGATATACCTTTTGAGGTATTTGAGTCCAGAATTCAGGGGGTTCACGATAGCTTTCACAAGGTTTGATCAAAAAGCTACAATGGCGTTATGAGCGATTTAACCCCATTACCCTCTGGCGACTTAAGTGTTCTTGAGACCTCTGTTCAGCGTGTTACTGACAAGCTCTCTACAGTTGTAGAAGCCGTTAAAAAATTGACGGCTGAACGTACTCAGTTAGAAAACAAAATTGAAGACGCGCAAAAGCGTATTCAACACATATTGAGTCGTTTACCAGAACAGAGTGATGGTCGTCAGCTCAATTTGCTAGGCGAGGCTGTTCCCCCAAATAATCCAGAGGATGATAATGAGCCAACAACGCATTGAAGTAAGTCTCGCCGGTCAAAAAATCACCCTAGCAACGAGCGCTGAGCACGAACCACTATTAAGAGCAGCATGCGTCTTGGTAGACGAACAAATTCAATTAGCTATTAGCGGAGGCAATCGCAGTATTGAACGCGCCAGCATGATGGCAGCGCTCAAAATTGCAGGCGACCTTATTACGCTACAAAAAAATCAATCGCAGCAAGGCCCTTCCTCTAATGTGAGCTCCGATGAAGTCACTCGCTTGCAAAGCGAGATTCGCGCCCTAGAGGATCAAGTGGACGCCTTGATGCAAACTCTTTCCCTGCCTGGTTCGCCAAGGCCAATAGTTCCTTGAACCGATGCGCAAGCATCCGGAACGATCTTTACCTTGTGGGCGTGAGCGTTTCGAAAGTTCACAGTGCCAACTTAGACTTGGTTACTCCCTGAACCTCTTAATGCACCCGAAGCAGAGTAGCCGTTCCACCTTGAACCTTAGGGTTCAGGATGACGGCCTAGCGGCTAAGGCGGGGAATTCATGTTACTAAGCGATATCGCCATGCTGATGCTCTGCGGCAGCATCTCTGGATTTTTAGCAGGCTTATTAGGCATTGGTGGCGGCATGATTCTCGTGCCATTCATGATCTTGGTTTTTAATCACCTCCAATTTGACCAAAGCGTGATTGTGCATATGGCCATTGCTACCGGCATGGCTACTATTTTATTTACAACAACTTCTGCTATTTGGGCGCATCACAAGCATGGCTCGATTGACTGGAGGTTGGTTGCATCATTAAGTCCTGGTTTAGTTGTCGGTAGCTTAATTGGCGGTAGCGAAATTTTTGAAGCCTTGAATACCTCTTGGCTCTCACTCTTCTTTGCAGTTTTTATTGTTTACACATCTATTCAGATGCTCCTCAACAAAAAACCTAAACCAGGCAGAGATTTACCAAGCCCTTTAGGTCTATTTGGCTTTGGCTCATTTGCAGGCGCCCTATCCAGCTTGGTGGGTGCCGGTGGCGCCTTCATCACCGTACCTTTCATGCTCTGGTGCAACGTCAAACCACATGTTGCGATGGCCAGTTCTTCTGGCTTGGGATTTCCGATCGCCGCTGCGGCCACTGTAGGCTATATGTATGGCAGCTGGGGGCATCCCAATCTACCCTCTGGATCTTTAGGTTTCGTCTACCTACCTGCAGTAGTTTGCATCGCTGTAGTGAGCATATTCACGGCACCGCTTGGTGCCAAGATGGCCCGCAAGCTGGATGTCGGACAACTCAAACGAATTTTTGGGGTGATGCTACTGATGCTTGCGGCCTTCATGTTTAATGAAAGCCGCAAAGCATTTGGCTATTGATTAGCCAGTAAATTGCTGACGCAAAATATTCTTTTGGACTTTACCCATAGCATTGCGAGGTAAATCAGAAAGAATCTCGATTCGCTTCGGAATCTTGAAATTCGCAATTTGAGTTTTTAAAGTCGCGATCATCGCTTCAGCATTTAACTTAGCTCCAGATTTAGGTACGACCACTGCCATTACCGCCTCACCGAAGTCTGGATGCGGAATACCGATCACAGCGCTTTCGTCAACACCAGGCATGTCATCGATAAAACTCTCAATTTCTTTTGGATAGACGTTATAGCCACCAGAGATAATTAAATCCTTGCTGCGACCAACGATGCACAAGTATTCCTTAGGTGCTTTGCCGCCATTGGCATCACCACCCCAACGGCCAACGTCACCAGTCTTGAACCAGCCGTCTTTGGTAAATTCTTCGGCGGTCTTCTCAGGCATACGCCAGTAGCCCTTAAATATATTTGGGCCTTTCACCTGAATGCCACCAATTTCATCAACCTTGCAAGGCTTGTTGTCTTCATTGACAACGCGCACCTTAACGCCAGGAAGTGGGAGACCAACAGAACCCCCTACTCGCTTACCTTTGTATGGATTGGAGACCAGCATGACGGTCTCGCTCATGCCATAGCGCTCCAAAATTGGCTGTCCAATCACTTCCTTGAAGGTATTAAATGTCTCTGTAAGTAGTGGGGCAGAACCAGAAACAAAAAGGCGCATATTGCGTGCTACTTTTTTATTGAAGCCTTTGTCAGCTAGAAGGCGTACATAGAATGTTGGTACACCCATCATCACCGTAGACTGCGGCATATGCTTGATAAGTTGAGCGGTATCTAAACGTGGCAACCAGATCATTTTGCTACCGTTAATGAGAGCACCATGAGCTGCTACAAATAAACCATGCACGTGGAAGATAGGCAAAGCATGCAACAGGACATCGCCTTTTTTCCAACCCCAGAACTTTTGCAATACTTGCGCATTACTACCCAAGTTCTTATGCGTCAACATTGCGCCTTTGCTACGGCCAGTGGTACCAGAGGTGTACAAAATAGCCGCGAGGTCATCATCCTTAGCGGGTACCGTTTTAAATTTATCACTCAATCTCGCTGCTCGCTCTAGCAATGTGCCGGTACGGTTCTCGTCTAAAGTAAAGACATGCTTAGTGCCAGCTTTGGAGGCAACCTTAGATACCCAAGATAGATTCTTGCTGCTGCAGACAACTACGGCTGGCTCAGCGTTCTCCAAAAAGTATTGGATCTCCGCAGATTGATAAGCCGTGTTAAGCGGCAAGTAAACATAACCCGCACGAATCGTTGCTAGGTATAGAAAAAGAGCCTCAGGTGACTTCTCAACCTGAACTGCAACCCTAGACCCTTTTGGCAACTTCAAGCTGGCAAGTAAATTTGCCAGCTTTGCCGTTGCAGACTCTAGGTCACCCCAGGAGTAATACAAACCATCATGCGTCTCGAGAGCACATGCTTTTTTATCTTTTGGAAAACCTTTTTCCAATAGTGAATATAAATTCATTTGAACCTCAAACCCCAGGGGCAATGTTTAATAAAAACTCTTAATCCAACTTAGCGCCAGAGGCCTTTGCAACGGCAGCCCAACGCTTAATATCTGCACTGACAAACCTTCCAAATGCATCGCCAGTAAGGGTTGGAGTTTCAGAGCCATTATTTGCCCAAGTAGCTTTAATCTCAGGAGTGTTGAGTGCTTTTTGCACTTCAGCAATCATCTTGTCGACGATTGACTGAGGAGTTCCTTTTGGAGCAAACAAGCCATACCAAGTGGAAACTTCATAGCCCACTAAGCCAGCCTCTGCAGCTGTAGGCACATTTGGGAACCCTGGGGCACGCTTTTGGGAAGCAACTGCCAACGCTACGATCGAGCCATTCTTAATTTGAGGGGCAGAAGATCCAAGGCCATCAAATTCGATATCCACTTGACCCGCAATAAGATCTTGCATCGCTGGTCCTGCACCACGATATGGAATATGAGTGATGAAGGTCTTCGTCATCATTTTGAAATCTTCAGCAGCTAGATGATGGGTGGTGCCATTACCAGCACTAGCGTAATTAAACTTTCCTGGATTTTTCTTCAAAAGTGCAATGAATTCTTTCAAGTCTTTCACTTGCACATTCTTTGGATTAACAACAATCACCTGCGGTGGACTTGCAATCATTGCAACTGGCACAAAACTTTTCTCAATGTCGTAATCCAAACTCGGATACATGGATGGTGCAATTGCATGGTGCGCAGCACCTACAAAGAAGGTATAGCCATCTGGTGCAGCCTTAGAGGCAATAGAGGCACCTAAGGTACCGCCAGCACCACCGCGGTTATCAATCACAATCTGTTTGCCTAGCTGCTTGGTTAATTGCGCTGCTAAAGGTCTGGCGAACGCATCTGTTCCCCCACCAGCAGGAAAAGGAACTACAAACGTGACTGGCTTATTTGGCCATTCCTGTGCCATTACCACTAAAGGTGCGGCACAAACCAAAAAAACCGCTTTTTTAATCATTGCCGAAAGGCTTAATTGTTTAAACATCTTCATCTCCTCCACTTGCCACTATTTCATGGCTATGTTCATTATGAATACCGCTAAATTGCTTACATTACTACTTTCTGGATCTTCGTGCCCAGTTCGTCTATTAAAACCCCAAAGTGAATCTCTTTGGATTCTGCCTTAGGGCATCTCCTCCTTAATTCTTTATCATGGCGCCATCAAGCGCCCTACCGATCTTGAATACACAATCTCACCATTGGCAAATCTCTCATGGTTCTCCTCAACATTGCCGAGGTCGTAAAGATAATTCACCATTAAACCGGCAGACTGACGTAAGCCCTTGCGGGATAAATCACCAGCCCAGTTCACTAAATGCAATTTAGCTCCGTTACCCAAATGAAATTTGGCAACA
This sequence comes from Polynucleobacter sp. MWH-Jannik1A5, assembly GCF_018881795.1. Lineage (GTDB taxonomy): Bacteria > Pseudomonadota > Gammaproteobacteria > Burkholderiales > Burkholderiaceae > Polynucleobacter. The sequence continues at coordinate 269,055 of NZ_JACVPQ010000001.1, forward strand.
GGATTACCATTGCGCCCAGTAGAGCCAAGCCCCAAATAAATGGATGCCAAACAGAGTAAAGACTCCTGCTCTTTTGGGGATGCTAAATCTGGATGCCATCCAGCACTGAGTTTTTCCGTCCAAGACTGCGCATCTAGCTTCAGTGTCGCCAGGGCTTGGTCTCGAGCAGCTCTTAAATTTGGCTTTAATTTTTCTGCAGGAACATCTTCACCCAAATTAGCCCCAGCAGATACCCAATCCATAAATCCAGGAATCGGCGACAAGGTAACAAAAGTTTTAATTCCAGGAAACTCCGCATGCAACTGCTCAGCAACGCGCTTGATGAGGAAGTTACCCATCGATACACCACGAAGACCAGGTTCGCAGTTACTGATGGAGTAGAACACCGCAACTTTATATTGCGATGGTTGATCTACCGTCTCAGCCTTCTTGTCCACTAAAGGTGTAATAACGGTTGGAATCTCAGGTAGCAGCGCCACTTCCACAAAGATCAAGGGTTCGCTAGGGAGCTGCGGATGAAAGAAGGCAAAGCAGCGACGATCTGGTTGAAGACGGCGACGCAGGTCATCCCAACCATCAATAGCATGAACTGCCTCATGCTGAATCAATTTTTCCAAAACCTCTGCGGGTGATTTCCAGTCAACTCGATGCATCTTCAAAAATCCTGGATTAAACCAAGATGACAAAAGATGGCGCATATCAAAATCTACAGCAGCAAGCTCGGGCTTCTTATCCAAAAGCTGCAATAAGTCGCGACGCATTTGGACAACTGCTGCAGTGCCATGCCCAGCACGATTTAAGCGGCGAAATAATTCTTGCCTAGGAGATTCAGAAACCTTTTGCAGTTTGATGTAGTTACGTGCTGAAGATTCTGCTGCAAAGTTTTGTGCAGCCTTCAGAACTGCATCACCTTGAGGATTTAATTTTTCAAACAGATAGGTGAAAAATGGAATATGTTGATCTTTTGTCAGCTTGCGATAGTTATTCACCACATCGTCTGCCATGCTGACCGCGTTAGATTCCCCTCGCTCAGAAATTAAACGCTTAATGGCGTTATTTGCTTTTGACAGGTTACGGGCTTTTGCTAGCTTTTCAAGCATGGAGTCTTTTCAAAAAGAAAATCGACAAAAATTTGATCGAGTTCAATTTATTACCCAGGACAAGCAAAATCAATTAAGTTAAATGATAAATCATTAACCTAAAGTTAATTAATATTGCTAAACGTAAGGGTATATCAGGAGTTTTTGCGATGCAGCATGCGGGCTTCAGCCGCTAAAGCCAAAATATTGGGATTCGCTTCATTAGCCTGAAGATACATTAGACCAATGTGTTGAATCACCTGATATTTGGGTAGTAAGGGGGTAAAGTCAATCGCATCCCCCATGAGTGCCCTCACCCTACCAGGCAATAAAGACCGCCCTAGATCTCCTGAGACCATATTCATCAGCGAGAAGATGTCCCCCACCTTCATTACTACATTAGGCTTAAAGCCTGCTAACTGAAACGCCTCGTAAAAACCCGATGTGGTGGCAAAGCCATCTTGCAAAGTGAGAAATTTTTCGCTTTGATATTCCGATAAGTCGATATCAGCCTGAGTGGGTTTACTGTTCCTCGAGGAAGCTAAATACAACTGATCCTCAAAGAGGGAGACCACCTGCACTCCCTCAGGAAGATTTTTCGAGGGGACGGCAATCACTACTGCGTCTACAGTTCCTTCGGTCAACCTTTTCATCAACTCCTCATTAGATCCAAGAAATAAATCGATATCTAAATCAGGTCGACGAATTTTGGTGCCCATGATCATGCGAGGAATGATGTTGGCAGTCAATGAGTACATTGACCCCAGGCGAATTTGTCCGCTTTCTACTCCGGCCTTTGCTCTTGTCTTTTTAAGAATGCGATCTACGTCTGACAATAAATCGTTACTCGCCTCAGCTAAATAGATCGCTGCTGGAAGGGGTTTTAATTGACGCCCCTCCTTAATAAACAACGGGCACCCAATGCCTGACTCAAGCGAATGTAGCGCTTTGTGAATGCTGACCGAGCTTAAATGTAATTCTTCTGCCGTACGCGCAAGACTTCCAGTTCGAACAAACGAACAGAGAATTTCTAATTTACGTAGCGTCAGTTCTTCATTCAGCATAAGTACGTCTGAACTCGTTAAGTACTCTTAGATTTAAATGTGGTCATCAGATAGATGCCAAACACCATCATTGGCACGCATAACCATTGACCCATGGATAGACCCAAACCAAGCAAGCCAAGGAATGCATCTGGTTCACGAGCATATTCCGCTAAGAAACGACAAATGCCATAACCTAATAAGAAAAATCCAGATACCTGACCAACACGTCTTGGCTTACCTGCATAAATCCATAGAGAGATACCTAGCAATAGGCCCTCGCCGAGCAGTTGGTATATCTGGGAGGGATGACGCGGAACAGAATCCACTAACGGAAATACCATTGCCCATGGAAGATCGGTTGGCCTTCCCCACAACTCACCATTAATAAAATTTCCAAGGCGGCCAAAAGCCAAACCAAAGGGAACAAGTGGCGCTACCAAATCACTGACGACAAAAAAAGTGGTCTTGCGCTTTTTAGCAAACCAGTACAGCGCAACGAGTACACCCAGCAAACCACCATGGAAAGACATGCCGCCTTCCCAGATTTTGAAAATACTCAAAGGATTGGCCAAGTAAAAGCCTGGCATATAAAACAGGGTGTAGCCCAAGCGGCCCCCAAGCACAACACCGAGAACGCCTGCAAAAAGTAGGTCCTCAAGATCTTTGTAGGTCCAGCCCAAAGCCTGATAACGAGGCGCTCTAATGCGTAAGCGACCTAAGAGCAAAAACTGCACAAAGGCCATCAGATACATCAATCCATACCAATGAATCGCAAAGGACCCAATACGAATTGCTGCGGGGTCAAACTCAGGATGAATCAACATAGATGCTAACTTTTGGATTGGTCGAAGTTGTGCAACTCGTGACCTAAATCTCGATAGGCTTTATAGCGATCGCGCCCAGCCAAACGCTCAGCCTCATTGACGGTAACTACCTCAACTATTCTGGGAAAGCGCGCCACTAAAGCTGGCACATCGGCAGGCATCCGCATTCCTAAATGAATCATGACATCTGCATGAGGTATGTTGTTCAAAGCCGAGGAGGCAAAATCATCCGTTAAAACAATCGGCGTTTCTACTGCGGCTTCATCTTCAATAAAGCAGTGGGGTAAAAAATCAGTGCTGCTAAATGCCCACAAAAGATCGTTTAGCTTTTGCAGATCAGCTTTTTCGCCCACCATTACGATATTACGAACAGGCTCACCTTCAGGCGTAGCGCTCCAAATCTTGCGCGTTAATCGACAAGCGTATTCCAGCTTGTCATTCACGTTGCTATGAAAATCAATTCGAGCCATTCAGTTTTTATCCAAAGACACGCGCACTACTCACTTGCGTTCAAGCAAGAAGTTCACTAACAAAGGAACCGGGCGACCAGTAGATCCTTTGGCGGCACCACTCTTCCAGGCAGTTCCAGCGATATCCAAGTGGGCCCATTTGTATTTCTCAGTAAACCGAGACAAGAAACAGGCTGCGGTTACGCTGCCAGCTGGACGTCCGCCAATATTGGCGACATCGGCAAAATTGGATTTGAGTTGCTCATGATAAGCAGCATCTAAAGGCAAGCGCCATACGGTATCCAAAGAAGCATGGCCCGCTTTAGTGAGCTCACTCACTAGACCCTCATCTTCAGAAAATAACCCGCTATGAACATGACCCAAGGCAATCACGCAGGCACCAGTTAAGGTGGCAATATCAATGACCGCTGCTGGCTTAAATCGCTCGACATACGTCAAAGCATCACACAGAATTAATCGACCTTCTGCATCAGTGTTGAGAATCTCAATTGTCTGCCCAGACATACTCTTCACAATATCGCCTGGTCGTGTAGCTTGACCAGATGGCATGTTTTCACAAGTAGGAATGACGCCAATCACATTCTTTTTTAATTTCATCAATGAAACTGAATACATGGTGCCAATGACAGACGCAGCACCGCACATGTCGTACTTCATTTCATCCATCGCTTCGCCAGGCTTCAGTGAAATACCACCAGTGTCAAAAGTAATGCCCTTGCCTACCAAAACAATCGGAGCCTCGCCTGCTTTACCACCTTGATGACGCATCACAATAAATTGCGGCGGAGTTTCAGATCCCTTAGCAACCGATAAGAACGAGCCCATGCCCAAAGCCTCAATCTGCTTGCGCCCAAGCACTTCGACTTTTAAAGCTGTCTTCTTGCTTAAGCCTTGCGCAGCCTTACCCAAGTAGGTTGGCGTACAGATATTTGGAGGAAGATTGCCTAAATCTTTTGCCAGGTTCATTCCTTCAACCATCGCTACGCCCTGCTCTACAGCGGCTTTCAATTCCTTAGCGCAATCATCGTTTCCAGCAAATACCAACTGCTTAAACGTATCCGCCTTATCTTTAGCCTTGAATTTCATCGCTGGCTGACGAACACCGAAGCGATAGGCTTGATCACCAGCATACTGAACGGTAAGACGCACTTCTTCTGCAATGAAATCTGCTTTGTGTGCGAGAGCAAAGCTTGGAGTAAACCAAAGTGCATTTTCAATTGAGCCACCACTAAGCACTTTCAAGGCAGCACGAGCTACTTTGGAATAAGTCGTTAAGCTGCGCTCACTGGCTAGATGTACATCCCCCAAGCTCACTAGCAAGACGCGTTTAGCTTTAACGCCATTTCCGGCCCAGGATTTTTCTGCACGCAACATGCAAACGGAGGTCTGCTTAGAATCCAAATCCCCAACGATGTTGGCGTGATTTACAGAACCTCCAAGCAGAACATCTAGTTCTAGCAAAAATCCTACTTTTGCTTTGGCGCCCTTTGGGCCGGAGAAGCTATCAAAATCTGCCTTGGAGTAGGCCAAAACCAAGCAGTCAGTCGTATGTCCAAGCAAGGACTTGAGGCTAGTTTTCTGGAGTTTTGGGCTCTGAAGGTCGGCTTGAGGGAAAATCTTGGTACTAAATTGAATGGTCATAATCTATTACGGTATTTTGGTCGATTCAAAAGAGAGGAAATTGCTAATCCGGGACGTTTATCCATTATCCTCCGACATGAGAATAGACTCCCTTGTCACTAGCAATATAAGCCATTTACAGACCCCAATAACCCCACGAATCCAGACCCTTATTTCTCATGATTTTTAAACAGGCCCTTCGCCGCGAACTCAGTTTTACGACTGGCGGGGTCTTTTTGGTCTTAGTCACCATTATGGTGACTACCCTAGTGATCCGTATTTTGGGCTACGCCGCTAACGGAGCGGTTAACCCGGAGGATGCACTGGTTTTAATTGCCTTAGCCACTTTGGGCTACCTTGCCGTTCTTTTGACGGTCTCCCTATTTGTCGCAACGCTGATTGTTTTAGTGCGCTGGTACAAAGATTCAGAAATGATTGTTTGGTTTGCCAGCGGTTTAAGCGTCACCAATCTCATTCGTCCAATTTTGCAATTTGCAACTCCACTCATTATTGTCATTGCCTTACTCGCTCTTTTTGTTTGGCCGTGGGCTAATCGGGAATCAACCTTAATTAGTCAGCGCTTTCAACAACGTGATGATGTATCTATGGTGAGCGCTGGTCAATTTAAAGAATCAGCAAAAGCAGAACGCGTCTTCTTTATTGAAGAGCTCGATGTCGATAAAAGCGAAGTCAAAAATATCTTCGTAGCAGACTCTAAGAACGGTCGTTTAAGCATTGCTGTATCGGCTTCTGGTTATATTCAAAATTCTGAAGGTGGTGAAAAATCCATTGTTCTTCACAATGGTCGACGCTATGAGGGACAACCCACTCAGCCTGATTTTAGAATTCTCGAGTTTGATGAATACAGCACCAAAATTCGCAGCAAGGATGCCTTAGCGCCTGCGCCACGTGATCGTGAGAAAACAGTCGATGAGCTTCTCAATGACACTAACCCGGCGACAATCAATCCTAATCGCGCTGAGTTACTCTGGCGAATTGGCTTGCCATTAATGGCTTTAGGTTTGGTGTTGATTGCTATACCACTTGCCTACGTCAATCCACGTCTTGGTAATTACACTGCGATGTTCTACGCGGTATTGATTTACCTGATTTATAGCAACCTGCTAAACCTGACGCAAAATTTTGTTTCACAAGGCAAGGTCAGTGTTTTTGTAGCTATCTGGCCAATACACTTGCTTGCGCTTTTGATTGCGACAGTCTTAATTCGCAATCGTATTAATCCTTCATTGAAGTGGTGGCTCCGCCAATTGCCCGCTTCCATTGCCAGAAAATGAAGATACTCTTCCCCTTTATCTACGAGCGCTATCTAGCCAAGCAGATCTATGCTGCTTTTGGCTTCATTCTTTTTGCTTTGGTGGCTTTATTTTTATTCTTTGATATCTTGAGCGAACTCGGCTCCGTGCAAGGCGCCTACACGCTTCCCTTAGCCCTGCTGCACGTTCTACTCAAAGCGCCAAGCCGCATCTCCGAAATCATTCCGATTGCAGGCTTAATAGGCAGTATTTATGTATTTGCGATGTTAGCTAGTCAATCTGAGTTCACCATCTTGCGTATCGCTGGTTTAGATGTAAAACGCGGACTGATCACACTCACTAAAATTTCCATTCCTTTAATTGCACTTACGCTCATCATGAGTGAATGGGTCGGACCTTATACCGAGGCGAAGTCTGATCAGATTCGCATGAAGGCTATGGGGTCGGCTTACTCATCTCAGTTCAGAACGGGTGTATGGGTAAAGGATCGCTTACGTGATGAAGATGGTAGTGGTCCGGTTCGCCCTGGAGTGCGCTACGTCAACGTTGGCAAGGTGGACAAGGATAATGAAATTCGCAATATCCGCATGTACGAGTTTGATGATACTTACCATCTCCTCTCTATTCGCAGTGCGGTCTCTGGACAGTTTGATGAGACAGGCATCTGGGTCTTAAATGATGTGACAGAAACCCGCTTTAAAGAAACCAAGCAATCTGACCCTCTCAATCCCGTTTTTTCTGCACAGACTTTCACTCATCCGATTCTCACTCTGGAGTCTGAAGTCACCCCACAAATTTTGAGCGTGCTGTTAATCAGTCCGGAAAAAATGTCGATTGTGAGCTTGGGTCGATTTATTTCTCATCTGCGTGATAACAAACAGGATGCGCATCGTCACTCAATTGCTTTCTGGAAAAAAGTCATCTATCCATTCACCATTTTTGTGATGCTCACATTAGCACTACCGTTTGCTTACCTAAAGGTGCGCGCAGGCAGTGTTGGTATTAAGGTATTTGGCGGCATCATGTTAGGTATGAGCTTTCAACTCTTTAATTCCTTGTTTTCAAATGTGGGGTTGTTGGGTTCCTGGCCATCGCTTCTTACCGCCCTCACTCCACCCCTGTTGTATTTCCTATTGGCGCTTGTTGGATTGCGCTGGGTTTCTAAGGCTTAATACCCAAAAATCATTTAGAATGTGATTCCTATATCATTGTTGATATATAGACAGGAATCCTTATGAATCTTCACCAATTCCGTTTTGTACGGGAAGCCGTTAGACAAAACTTCAACTTAACGACCGCCGCAAAGGTACTCTTTACCTCCCAGCCAGGCGTATCTAAGGCCATCATCGAGCTAGAAGATGAGTTGGGCGTTGAGATCTTCCGTCGTCACGGCAAGCGTATTCGCTCTATGACGGAACCTGGAAAGCGGATTTTGAGCTCGATCGAGCGCATCTTGGATGAGGTTGAAACACTGAAGCGAGTAGGCAAGGATTTTGCGAGCCAAGATCAAGGCAGCTTTGTGATTGCCACCACCCACACGCAGGCACGCTATGCCCTACCCAAAGTTCTCACCGAATTTACTAAGCGCTTTCCAAAGGTAAAGGTCAGCATTCAGCAAGGCAGTCCAGGTCAAATTGCGGAATTACTCACACATGATCGCGCTGATATTGCGATTGCCACTGAGGGAATCGCCAATACGCCAGGCGTGCTGGCACTACCAGGCTATCAATGGCATCACGTATTGATGGTGCCACTCAGTCACCCACTACTCAACCAGGCCACACTGACGTTAGAAGAGATCGCTAAGTACCCCATCATTACCTACGACAAAGCATTCGCGGGACGCAGCAAGATTGATGCAGCTTTTGCACAAAGAAATATCACGCCCGATATTATTTTGGAAGCGATTGATGCTGATGTGATTAAAACTTACGTTGAGACTGGTATGGGCATCGGCATCGTTGCGGGTCACGCATATGATCCCGATCGAGACCGCAATCTCAAAGTGATTCCTGCAGGACACTTATTTGGCAATAACGTGACCCATCTAGGTGTTAAGCAAGGTGCTTACCTTCGCTCATTTGTTTACACCTTCATTGAACTCTTCTCGCCAACGCTCACCAAAAAAATTGTTGAGCAGGCCATGTCGAACGAAACCGAGACGTACGAGATTTAACCGGCCACAGCCTGGTGTTTGATTCTGATTTGGGGGATCCTCAAAAAAGATCTTTTTTTGAGTGGTGCCTCGGGGCGGACTCGAACCGCCACGCCTTGCGGCACCGGATTTTGAGTCCGGCACGTCTACCAATTCCATCACCGAGGCAGGTGTTTGCAGTGGAAATTCTGCTTACTTTGCTACTTTGTTACTGCTAAGACATGAGAGTGTAACAAAAAATGCCCCCTTACCCCCTACCTTGGGTCTAGAACCCCTTAAAATGAGGACTTCTAGCCAAATTATTAAAAGGACTTACCCGTATGGCCGGCCATTCGAAATGGGCCAATATTCAGCACCGCAAAGGTCGTCAGGACGAAAAACGCGGCAAGATTTGGACCAAACTCATTAAAGAAATTACCGTAGCCGCCAAATTAGGCGGTGGCGATGTTGCTACCAATCCGCGTTTACGTCTGGCTATTGATAAAGCCAAAGACTCCAATATGCCCAATGACAACGTGCAAAGAGCAATTCAGCGTGGTACTGGTTCTCTTGAGGGTGTGAACTATGAAGAGATTCGTTATGAGGGCTACGGCATTAATGGCGCAGCCATCATTGTTGATTGCTTGACCGATAACCGCACCCGCACCGTTGCCGAAGTCCGCCATGCATTTAATAAAAATGGCGGCAATATGGGCACAGAAGGTTCAGTTGCTTTCTTATTCAAACATTGCGGCCAAATGTTGTTTGCCCCAGGCACCAGCGAAGATCAACTCATGGAAGTTGCGTTAGATGCTGGCGCAGAAGATGTCATCACGCATGATGATGGATCCTTGGAGGTGTTATCTCCTGTTCCAGATTTTTCAAAAGTCCAAGATGCTATTAACAAAGCAGGTCTCAAGCCAGAGCTTGCAACTGTTGCCATGCGCCCCGAGACAGAGATTGCTCTAGAAGGCGAGCAAGCTGAAAGCATGCAGAAGTTGCTAGATGCTCTTGAGAACTTGGATGACGTTCAAGAGGTATTTACGAACGCTGCACTTTGATTCTTGAAATTGATTTCTTTTAATTACCTTATTTAAATACTAGATAGCTTGTTATGAAAATTCTACTGATCGGATCTGGCGGACGCGAACATGCACTTGCTTGGAAGCTAGCTCAATCCCCACAAGTACAAACGGTTTATGTTGCCCCAGGTAATGGCGGCACCGCTACGGCTAAGCAAGCTGCTGCAGGTATTGAGAATTTACCCATCAGCGGACTGCAAGAGCTGGCTGATTTTGCCAAGCGCGAGAAAATTCATCTAACTGTTGTTGGTCCTGAAGCCCCTCTGGCGGCCGGCATCGTTGATGTATTCCGCAATAATGGCTTGCGTATTTTTGGGCCAACACAATTAGCGGCGCAATTGGAGTCTTCTAAGGATTTCTCCAAAGCCTTCATGAAGCGCCATGGTATTCCGACTGCAGATTACCAAACATTCTCTAATGCTCTAGAAGCACATGCATACATCGATGCCAAAGGCGCGCCAATTGTGATCAAGGCGGATGGCCTTGCGGCAGGTAAAGGTGTCGTTGTGGCTATGAGCCTTGAAGAAGCGCACGCTGCAGTTGACATGATGCTGGCTGACAATAAACTAGGCAATGCTGGCGCACGTGTAGTCATCGAAGAATTTCTCACTGGCGAAGAAGCTAGCTTCATTGTCTTGGTTGACGGTAAGAATGTTTTAGCTTTGGCAACCAGCCAAGATCACAAACGTTTACTCGATGCCGATCAAGGCCCTAATACTGGTGGTATGGGTGCCTACTCTCCTGCTCCAGTAGTCACTCCAGAAATTCATGCGCGCGCATTACGTGAAGTGATCATGCCAACTGTTAAGGGCATGCAAGCTGATGGCATTCCGTACACCGGCTTCTTATATGCTGGCTTAATGATCACGCCTGATGGCAAGATCAAGACTTTAGAATTTAATTGCCGTATGGGTGACCCAGAAACACAACCAATCATGGCGCGCCTGCGAAGTGATCTCGTCAATGCCTTGGATCATGCTGTGGATGGCACGCTGAATGAAGTCGAGTTGGAATGGGATCGTCGTACCGCGCTTGGCGTTGTATTGGCTGCCCATAACTACCCTGATACCCCAAGAGCCGGGGATGTCATTACCGGCATACCTAACGACACTGAAGATCAAATCACATTCCATGCCGGCACGAAATTACAAGACGGTAAGGTAGTCACTTCTGGAGGACGTGTGATGTGTGTGGTTGGACTGGCTGATACTGTTCGTGGCGCCCAACAAAAAGCATACGAAGCAATCAACCACATCAAGTTCGATGGTATGCAATATCGCAAAGATATTGGTTATCGCGCTATTAAGTAAATTTATTTAAAGTTAGAACGCTCTTGTCAGATCAACATACCCAAATCGATATCGCCACCCTAAAAGATTACTTTTTAGGATTGCAAAATCGCATCACTACTGCAATGAGTGCATTGGATGGCAAGGCTTTTATTGCTGATGAATGGCATAAGCCAGAAGATAGCAAACTCAAAGGCTATGGTCGTACCTGTATTTTGGATGGCGGCAATATCTTGGAAAAAGGTGGCGTGGGTTTCTCACACGTGCGCGGCGATCAAATGCCGCCGTCTGCATCACATCACCGACCAGAAGTAGCTGGGCGTAGCTTTGAGGCGATGGGCGTTTCTTTAGTGTTTCATCCAAATAACCCTAAAGTGCCCACCACCCATATGAATGTGCGCTGCTTTATTGCGCAAGCGCCCGATAAAGAACCTGTCTGGTGGTTTGGTGGAGGCTTCGATCTCACACCCTATTACGGCGTTGATGAAGACTGCAAGCATTTTCATCAAACAGCTAAAGATGCATTAGATCCTTTTGGCGGAGAGCTCTATCCTCGCTTTAAAAAGTGGTGTGATGAATATTTTTACTTAAAGCATCGCGAAGAGCCACGCGGTATCGGCGGAGTATTCTTTGATGACTTTAATGAACTCGGATTTGAAAAAAGTTTTGCGATGACTCGTGCCGTGGGCGATGCCTTCATTGATGCCTACCTACCGATTGTTCAGCGTCGTTACCAAGATAGCTTTACTCCTGAAGAAAAAGCTTTCCAAGAATATCGCCGTGGTCGTTATGTGGAATACAACCTCATCTTTGATCGAGGGACGATCTTTGGTTTGCATTCAGGTGGCCGTACTGAATCCATTCTGATGTCGATGCCTCCGGTAGTGCAATGGTGGTACAACTGGCAACCTAAGCCTGGCACACCTGAGGCCAAGCTCTATGACTACTACCTGCAGCCTCGAGATTGGCTGGCTTGAATACCCTGAAAAAAATTGGCATCTTGGGGGGCACTTTTGATCCACCCCATGTTGGTCATTTAAAGCTGGCAGCGCACTTTGCCAAACTATTGCGTTTGGATGCACTGTTGCTCATCCCTAGTGGTGAACCATGGCAAAAAGGAACCGGCATCACTTCCGCTGAAATGCGCCTTAAGTTAACCGAGGCTGCGGGAATTGACTTAGCCCGTGCATTTTTGTATTTAAAAATCTCCACTCAAGTAGGTATTGATCGCATGGAAATTGATCGTGCTAGCCCGAGTTATGCCATTGATACTGTTAAAGCCTTACGTGAACGATTTGGTAGAGATGCCAGCCTGACTTGGTTGATGGGGGCAGATTCTTTGGTTGCCTTACCAAGCTGGAATTCTTGGGAAAAGCTCAGTCAATATGTCAATTTTGCTGTGGCTAGTAGACCCCATCATGATTTGCGGGTGGAAACCAGCGCCGAGGTGAATCAATTTTTACAAAATCACCAGACAAAAGATCCTGCTGCCCTTGAAAATAGCGCTGCAGGCCTCATATACATCGATGAAAGCCTTAATGTCGATTTATCCTCTACCGAATTACGAGATCGCCTTAAATCCAGCTCACGAAGCACTATTGCATCTGAGCAAATTCCCACCCACACCCTAGAAATGATTACAAATCTGGGCTTGTATCAGTAATCAAGCTAAGATCACCCTGAATACAAAAATTATTGCCGAGAAAATATGGACTTACGTAAATTACAACGCGTCGTGATTGATGCTCTAGAAGATGTGAAGGCGCAAGATATCCGCGTCTATGACACTAGCAAATTAAGTGAATTGTTTGATCGCGTGGTTATTGCCACCGGCTCAAGTAATCGTCAAACTCGCTCTTTAGCAATGTCAGTAAAAGAAGCTGTCAACACTAAAGGCGGCGATGTGATTTCTGTCGAAGGTTTAGAAACTGGTGAATGGGTATTGGTTGATTGCGGCGATATTGTCGTACACATTTTGCAACCGATGCTGCGCTCCTACTATCAGCTTGAAGGTATGTGGGGTGCAAAACCTGTACGCGTCAAATTGGCTGGCAGCAAAGGCCTTGTCAAAGCCAGCGAATCTGAAGACGAGGACGACGAGTAAGTTCGTCGTTGAACGTATCAATGCGCCTCACCATAGTTTCAGTTGGTCATAAGATGCCCGATTGGGTTGCGACTGCAACCCATGACTACATCAAAAGAATGCCTGCAGACTGCAGTATTGAAATTAAAGAAATTAAGCCAGACCTGACGCCCGCTAAAGAGGCTGTCAAAATTGCTGCCGCCATTCCTAAAGGCTCAAGAGTCATTGCCTTAGATGAGCGCGGTAAAGACCAGACCACTCAGAACCTAGCCACTCAACTGGCCAGCTGGCGCCAAGAGGGGTTCGATATCACTTTCTTAATTGGCGGCGCAGATGGCCTGGATGCCAGCCTCAAAGCAACTGCTCAAGCAATGTGGCGCCTCTCTAGCCTCACCCTTCCCCACGCTATGGCTAGAGTGCTGCTGGTAGAGCAACTCTATCGCGCTTGGACTATTCTGCAGGGTCACCCCTACCATCGTGAGTAATCTTGTGAGCTCATTTATTTATCTCGCCTCACAAAGTCCGCGTCGCCAAGAACTCTTAAAACAAATTGGCGTACGCTTTGAAATGCTTTTACCTACTTCTGATGAAGATAGTGAAAGCATCGAAACTCCCCTTCCTCAAGAAAAAGCGCGAGTCTATGTTGAACGCGTAACCCTGGCAAAAAGTGCAGCAGCACTGACTCGTTGGCAAAGCAGTGGTTTGCCTTGGGCTCCAATTCTTTGTGCAGATACTACGGTTAGCCTGCCCAACAGTCCTGATGGTGAAATCTTAGGGAAACCAAGTGATGCAACAGATGCTGCGCGGATTCTCAATATGCTCAGCGGCAAAGAGCATGAAGTATTAACAGCGGTAGCAATGACTTTTACGCCAATACAAAAGCCCACAGTATTAGTGCAAGTATCACGCGTGCAATTTGCTAACCTATCCCCAGAACAGGTTGATGCCTATATCGCCAGTGGTGAGCCCTTTGGTAAAGCTGGGGCCTATGGCATTCAGGGCCTAGGAGGCACTTTTATTCCCTCTATTCAGGGGAGCTATAGCGGTATCATGGGCCTACCCCTCTATGAAACCCAACAATTACTTGAAATTGCCGGCCTGACTAGCAAATGAACGAAGAAATACTGATCAATATCACACCGCAAGAAAC
>NZ_JACVPQ010000001.1:283274-448576 GCF_018881795.1 Polynucleobacter sp. MWH-Jannik1A5
ATCGAGATTGGACTAGAGCGCACTGCTTTTATGCACGTTGCTGATATCACGCAGAATAATCCTCAGGCACAAATTGAAAAATTATTGTTTGAAGGTCAAACCCTTTTAGTACAAGTTCTTAAAGATCCTTTAGGTACAAAAGGAGCGCGCCTTACAACTCAACTCAGCATTGCTGGGCGTAATTTGGTTTACCTACCGCCTGCTGGCAGCGATGCTGCTACCGAAAAATATATTGGCGTCTCTCAACGCATCGATCAACCCGAAGAGCGTGAAGCTATCAAGGCTCGTCTCGCTAGCTTAATGGCATCCGATGAAAAAGGTGGCATTATCGTGCGCACCAGCGCTCAGGATGCCTCAGACACTGAACTGCAGCATGACATGCTTTACCTACGCACTACCTGGGACAACATCCATGCGGCGATGAAAAATAATCCCGCGCCCACCCTGCTCTATCAAGACCTCAGCTTGGCTGAACGCGTCTTGCGCGATGTGGCCGGAGAAGAAACCACGCAAATTCGAGTTGATTCGGCTGAGAATTTCGAGAAGTTGAAGGCTTTTACTAATGCTTACATGCCTAATCTTTTAGGTAAGCTGACATTGCATCGTGGTGAACGTGCACTCTTTGATTTATTTGATGTCGATGCTGAAATTAATAAGGCACTCGGTCGTCGAGTTGATCTCAAGTCCGGTGGCTATTTGATGATTGACCAAACCGAGTCTATGACAACGATTGATGTGAACACTGGCAGCTATGTTGGTGCGCGCAATCTGGATGACACTGTTTTCAAAACGAATTTGGAGGCAGCCCAAGCAATTGCAAGGCAGCTACGCTTGCGTAACCTCGGCGGGATCATCATCATTGATTTCATCGACATGGTTGGTAAAGATCATCAAGAGTCTGTATTGCATGAGCTCAAGCGAAATCTAGAACGTGATCATGCTCGCACCTCAGTCAGCGACTTTTCTGCGCTAGGCTTAGTGGAGATGACTCGTAAACGCACTCGTGAATCCTTAGCCCATATCACCTGCGAGCCCTGTGCTACCTGCCTTGGCAAGGGTGAAGTGAAAACTGCTCAAACTATTTGTTACGAGATTTTGCGCGAGATTGTGCGAGAACACCGTCAATTTAACCCAAGAGAATTTAGAATCGTAGCAGCGCCCGATGTGATTGATCTCTTCCTGGAAGAAGAGAATCAATTCTTGGCGCAGTTAGGTGACTTTATTGGTAAGCCAATTACTCTTCAGGCCGAAGGTAGCTTCCGCCAAGAGCAATACGATATTGTTCTGAGTTAAACCTACTCGTTAATTAAGCGTTAGAAAATTGGATGCGATGCAGGTTGGCATAGAGTCCATCTTGCTTAATCAAATCTTCGTGTGAACCATTTTCTACAATCTGGCCATGCTCCAACACCACAATACGATCAGCATGTTCAATAGTTGACAAGCGGTGAGCAATGACCAAGGTAGTTCTACCCGCCATTAGGCGATCAAGCGCATCCTGCACTTGGCGCTCAGACTCTGAATCCAGGGCTGAAGTGGCTTCGTCCAAAATCAAAATTGGGGCATTTTTATAGATTGCGCGCGCTATCGCCATACGCTGGCGTTGCCCGCCAGATAAGCGATTACCGTTATCGCCTATCAGGGAATCAATCCCTTCTGGCAACTCTTTAATGAGCGCACTTAAGTTTGCAGCCTCTAAGGCTTCCATAACACGGCCGCGATCGATGCCAGCTTGATCGCTAGCGCCGTAAGCGACGTTAGCAGCAATCGTATCGTTAAAGAGAATAACGTCCTGGCTCACAAATGCGATTTGGCGACGCACATCAGCCAACACAATATCTTCCATTGGAATGTCATCCAGGAAAATATGTCCGTTAGTGGGTTTATAGAATCGAGGCAATAAGTTGACGAGAGTGGATTTACCGCCACCAGACGGGCCCACAAAAGCAACGACTTCACCCGGCTTAATGGTGAGATTGATATTGCTGAGGGCATCTTTACGATCACCCTCCTGCTCATATGCAAACCCAACATTCTCGAATCGAATGCCGCCTTTAGCCTTGTCAAGTGGCTTCATGTTTTGCTTGCGCTCTTCACCCTCTTCAAAAGGTTGATCCATTAATCCAAAAATCATCTCTGCTGCAGTGAGGCCGCGTTGGAGGGGTTGATTAATGTCGGCCAAGTGCTTCAGCGGGGAAATCACCAACATCATGGCGGTAATGAAAGCTGCAAAACCCCCAACAGTAGTGCCTTCGGTGGCTGATTGCATCAAGGCAATCACGAGAACTACGGATAAGGCCATGGAGGCAATCAACTGAGTAATAGGTTGATTCAAGCCACCCGCCACTGCAGACTTCAGAGCAAATTGGCGTAAACGCTCTGCCTTTTGCTGGAATCGACCCATCTCATAGTCTTGGGCGCCATGCACTTTAACAATTTTGTAACCAGCTGCAGCCTCTTCAACGATATAAGCAAGATCGCTGGTAAGTGTTTGTTGTTCGCGATTAAGCGATCTTAGTCGACGATTAATTTTGCTCATGATGAATGCAATCACCGGGAAAATAATCAAGACAACTAATGTCAATTGCCAATTTAAATAGATTAAGTAACCCATCAAACCAACTACGGTTAGCGAATCTCGCACCAAGCTGATTAACATGCCGCCCATCACGGTAAGTACATTATTTACCTCAAATACCACGCCATTAATTAAAGTAGATGCAGAGTTCTTTTGAAAAAAGGTTGTACTAGCATGCAATAGCGTTTGAAACATTTGCTCACGCAATTTCAGCAACACAGAGTTAATCACCTTAGTTAGCAAATAACTCGACAGAAATTGTGCCAAGCTGCGTACCAAAGCCAAGCCCACCAAGAAAACCGGCACTTGCCAAAGCTTGCTATTGAGCTGTCCAGTAAAACCGCGATCCAATAAAGGCTTCATCAGGGCTGGAATGGAGGTCTCGGCAGCAGCCACTACAGCCATAGCCAAAAGGGACCCAATAATCAAGCCAATATGGGGCTTTAGGTACGTAATTAAGCGATTTAAGGAGGTACGGTCTTGAGCATTCATATAATGAATTATGCCCACGTTATCCGTCATACTCATCACCCGCAATGAAGAGGCCAATCTGGCCGACTGTCTGGCCTCCCTGGAGGGGATTGCCCAGCAGATCGTGATTGTGGATACCAATAGCGCTGACTGCACCCTAGAAATAGCCCAAAACCATGGGGCAACCATCTCCCAGCCTTCAGACTGGCCTGGATTTGGCCCCCAAAAGAACCGGGCTCTGGATCTTGCAACAGGCGATTGGGTGCTCTCTTTGGACGCCGATGAAAGGTTAACTCCTGCCCTGCGCTCAGAAATCCAGACGGCAATTCACCATAGCGCTCATGTGGACTGCTTTGCCATTCCCAGATTGTCTTGGTACTGCGGTCGATTTATCCGCCACTCCGGATGGAGCCCTGATTATGTTGACCGTCTCTTTAAGCGTGGGACTGCCCGCTTTTCTAATGACCTAGTGCATGAACGGCTCATTCCCAATGGGCAGGTCGCCAAACTAGAAAACCCGATGTTGCATTACAGCTTTATGAACTACTCTCAAGTTTTGCAAAAACTTGATCGCTATTCGACTGCATCGGCAGAGCAAGCATTTGCCAAGGGTAAAACTAGCAGTCCTCTAAAAGCTGTTCTTCATGGTGTTTGGGCATTTATTCGCACCTATATTATTCGCGTAGGTTTTTTAGATGGCGCGCAAGGGTTTGCTTTAGCCGTATCTAATGGTCAAGGCACTTACTACCGCTATATCAAGCTCTGGCACCTCAACCAGGAAGCGAATAAATGATTTCGATTTTGTTGGCCACCTACAACTGGCCACAAGCGCTTAAGCTTTGTCTCGAATCACTTGCAACTCAAACAGATATAGGCTTTGAGATCATTATTGCCGATGATGGCTCCACTGAGAGCACCAAACAGGTCATTGAATCGTTTAAGCATTCATCTCCCATAGCCATCACGCATTTATGGCAAGAAGATATTGGTTTTCGGAAAACCAAAATACTCAATCAAGCGATTGATGCAGCCCATGGTGACTACCTGGTATTTCTGGATGGGGATTGCATTGTTCAGCCTGACTTTATAGCGCAGCATCGCGAATTGGCACAAAAAGGATATCTCGTCACCGGTAGCCGAGTGCTACTCAGTGAAGATCTCACTCAAGAGTTGCTCACCTGGCCTCAATGGAACTTCTCCACCTTCTGCACAGCTCTATTCAGCAAAAGAATTACTGGAGGCATTAATAAATACTGGCCTCTCAAAATAAAGCTGGGTAATGGCTCATGGCGTAATTACAAAAAATTTGTTTGGCGCCGTATCAAAGGTTGCAATATGGCCTGCTGGAAATCAGATGCTAAAGCCATTAATGGCTTTGATGAAACTATGACTGGTTGGGGCCATGAAGATGCCGATTTTGTTTTTAGATTGCAGCAACATGGCATCGCCCGTAAATCGGGCTCCTGGTCGACTGAAGTACTGCACCTTTTCCATAAAATTCATGATCAAAGCAATGCTGCTGAGAACGCACGGCGCGTGCGTGAAAAAATCATGGCAAAGGCACTGTAAATACTCATACTGCTATGACGAATTACTCTGCCCTCAAGCCTAAGAAAGTGCTATTCATTGCCACACGGCAGATTGGTGACGTGCTGGTAACAACCCCCCTTATTAGCAAGGCAAGAGAGCTCTGGCCAGATGCGGAGTTTCACTTCTTGGGATATCGCGGCAAGCTAGAGATGCTGCATGGTAATCCCGATATCGCTGAGATCATCGAGACCTCTGATCGCCCAGGATTTGGTGAATACCTCTCTTTATTTAATCGCCTATTTCAGCGCTATGACCTGGCTGTTGTAACCCAACCTAGCGACCGAGCCTACCTATATGGCTTAGTGTCAGCTTTTAGAAGAGTTGGCGTTCTCGGTGGTCATCCTCAAGGCAAAGATTCTGCAGATCAACACAAGCGTAGCAAGAGTGAGAAGCAAAATGCCTGGAAGAAGTTCATCTGCATCCACACCGTGGATATTGATTACTTTAATCAACACGTCATTACAGAAAAGCTGCGCCTTCTAGAAGCCTTCTTTAAAAATCCAGCGGATTTATTCTCAAAACAGATCTCGGTGACGCCTCCTGAAGGCGAACCCTTAACACCCGTCATCGCTAGTGAACTCAAGCAACCCTATGTCGTCATACATCCAGGACCTCTGACCGCTTATAAACGTTGGCCACTCGCATACTGGCAAGAGCTCATTACCTGGTTGGTTAATCAAGGCTTTCAGATCGTACTAAGCGCTTCACCCGCAAAGCAAGATGTGCAACTGAATCACGACATCATGTCTTTATTGGCGGAAGATATAAAGAGTAAGGTGATTAACGCTGCTGGCAAGTTATCTATTCCACAGGCGGGGACGCTCATTCGTAGTGCTACTGTATACATTGGAGTAGATACGTCCATTACGCATTTAGCAGCAGCTTGTAATACTCCTACTATCGCCCTCTTTGGTGCCACACCCCCAACCAACTTTGGCCCATGGCCTAATGGTTTTGTAGGTGAGCAGCCTTTTCAACTACGTGCTCGCTCACAAACCGTGGGCTATGTCACCATTTTGCAAGGCCCAGGTGAATGCGTACCTTGCCGCAAAGCAGGATGCCTTGATAAAGCAGATAGCTATAGCGAGTGTTTGGATCTACTAGAGCCTAAACAAGTAATTGAAGCGATTCAGAGGATCTTGCCAAGCTAAAGTAGTGGCAAGCTCGAAAAACTTGCTTAGTGGTACTGAACCTGCACAGGGTCTTTTTGTTTGGAAGCCAAGATTTGGCTCAAACTATGTAAGCAAGCATCATCTGGATAGATGCGCAGCTCTTCTGGGAACTGCATTAAACAGGCGCCGCCGCTAGTTGTCACCGCAGCAGTCAACATCAAGCCCTTCATGCCATCATTTGAGCCTGATAAAGCTGGAGCAGTAGCTCCTAACTTAGGATCTCTGACACGATTGGCCATCAAGTAAGGATTGATTTGGCTACGCAGCATCTTGATATCAATAGCGTTATCAATACATACGTGAACGTTACGAGCAAAACGCATTCGAGCACCGGTGATGTCCATCACCGCCTCAGACACAATCCGCATGCCGCCTGAGAACTTATCTGGGGTCACATTCACTTTAGCGACCAAGAGCTCATCTTCCTTGAGCCATGAGCGATTAGGCTCATACACTTCGCTATACAAAGTGACTTCCAGGGCTGCAGTGCCATCATCAATTGTCGCAATCATCATACGGCCGCGCTGGCCAGTCAACATCCGTGCTGAAGTGATAATGCCAGCGATCAGCTGATCTTTACCTTCGGCAACTTTTGATAAAGGTTGACGAATGAAGTGGGAGGTCTCGTCACGATAGGCATCAAACATATGACCCGTTAAACAAAGTCCTAAAGCATTCTTCTCTTCTTGTAAGCGCTTCTTCTCAGACCAAACAGGCTCACGCACTAACTCTGGTAGATGGCGATTCTCTTCGCCAGCATCTTCAAATAAGCTCACCTGGTGAATCGAAGCCTCAGCTTGCTCGGCAGCTTCAATCGCTCTTGCTAAAGAAGCAAGTAAGGTAGATCGAATGTCATACAAATTACCACCGGCAGGCACGGAGTCACGATACAGGCTATCAAATGCACCAGCACGCATGAGTGCTTCAATCGCACGGCGATTCACCTGTCTGCGGTCTACACGGGCACAGAAATCAAACAGATCCTTAAATGGTCCGCCAGTTTCTCGCGCGTTAACTATCGACTCAATTGCAGCCTCGCCGGTACCGCGAACAGCACCGAGACCATAACGGACATGACTAATTGGGGAGTCTGGGGGTGCATCGGGTGCACGCAATGGCGTGAAATCATAAACACCCGTATTAATGTCTGGTGAGAACACCCGAATGTTGTTGGCCAAGCAATCGTCATACAGAATCTTTACCTTATCGGTGTCATCCATAGCGAGCGATAAGTTGGCCGCCATAAATTCGGCTGGGTAATACGCCTTAAGCCAAGCAGTTTGATAAGCTAGAAGTGCATATGCAGCAGCGTGAGACTTATTAAATCCATAGCCCGCAAAACGCTCCATCAAGTCATAGATCTCGTTGGCCTTACCTTCAGAGATACCACCGGCTTTTGCGCCATCGCTAAAGATCTTGCGATGCTGTGCCATTTCTTCTGGCTTTTTCTTACCCATCGCACGACGCAACATGTCAGCGCCGCCTAATGAGTAGCCGCCAATCATCTGTGCCATCTGCATCACCTGCTCTTGGTAAACCATGATGCCGTAGGTTTCACGCAAAACAGGCTCAATACGCGGATCGGGATACTCTACTTTTTGACGGCCATGCTTACGCTCAATAAAGTCTGGGATCAAGTCCATTGGACCTGGGCGATACAAGGCCACCAAAGCAATGATGTCTTCAAAGCGGTCGGGCTTGGCTTCACGAAGCATGCCTTGCATGCCGCGGCTTTCTAGCTGGAATACTGCAACAGTATTAGCACGCTTGAGAACATCAAATGCTTTTTCATCATCGAGCGGTATCTCCCCAATATTCCAATCTCTGCGATCAACATGTAAAGTTTTAATCCAGCGCTCTGCAGCCGCCAAGATGGTTAGGGTGGTTAAGCCCAAGAAGTCAAACTTCACCAAGCCAATCGCTTCTACGTCATCTTTATCAAACTGACTAATGACGGAGCTACTGTCTTGATCTTTACTTTCTTGGGTATACAGCGGACAAAAATCAGTGAGACGCCCAGGAGCAATCAACACACCACCCGCGTGCATACCGACGTTACGAGTCATACCTTCTAACTGCTGCGCCAAAGATAGTAATTGACGCACCTCGTCTTCATTCTTCTCGCGTTCGGCTAATTGCTTCTCTTCCTTCTTTGCCATCTCAATAGTCATATATTGACCTGGCTTATTCGGCACCAGCTTAGCAATGCCATCCACAAAGTTATAGCCCTGCTCTAGTACGCGACCCACGTCACGAATCGCCGCTCTGGCAGCCATCGTTCCAAAAGTCGCAATCTGACTGACTGCATCCTTACCGTATTTATCTTTTACGTACTGGATCACACGGTCACGACCGTGCTGACAGAAGTCAATATCGAAGTCGGGCATCGATACCCGCTCTGGATTTAAGAAGCGCTCAAAGAGCAAGTTGTAACGCAGTGGATCTAAGTCGGTAATACCGAGTGAGTAAGCCACCAAAGAGCCCGCACCAGATCCACGACCTGGACCCACCGGTACGCCATTATTTTTTGCCCAGTTGATAAAGTCGGCCACGATTAAGAAGTAGCCTGGGAAGCCCATTTGAGAAATGGTCTTCACCTCGAACACTAAACGCTCGTGATAACGCGCCATTTCTTTTTCACGCTCTTCTACGTCCGGGAAGTTGCGCTCCATGTGGCGCTTCAAACCGATCTCAGATTGCTGCAATAAATAATCTTCCAAGCTAATTCCAGGCGGAATTGGAAAATCAGGTAAGCGCGGCTGACCTAAAACTAAAGAGAGATTGCATCGCTTAGCGATTTCAACCGAGTTGGCTATGGCTGCTGGCAAGTCAGCGAAACGCTTTTCCATCTCCTCTTGGGTGAGGAAGTATTGCTCTTCATTAAACTTTTTAGTGCGGCGAGGATTGCCCAGCAATTCACCTTCGGCAATACAGACACGGGCCTCATGCGCCGTGAAATCACTTCTCTGCATGAACTGCACTGGATGGGTTGCAACTACTGGTAAATCCAAATCACTAGCAAGATGACATGCCAGTTGCAGTTGTTTTTCATCCTGAGGATTGCCGCCGCGCTGAACTTCAATATAGAAAGACTTTGGGAATAGCTTTTCATAACGCCGCGCAACAATCTTGGCATGATCTTCTTGGCCAGCTAACAATGCCGTTCCAACTTCACCCATACGCGCACCTGAGAGTGCAATCAATCCATAAGACAAAGTGCGTTTTGCTGCTTTATCCTCCGCTTTAGCAGCAGGCTCACTAAACCAAGCTGAATCCACTTCAGCGCGACCGCGAGATTGATTATCGAGAGATGCTCTACTGAGCAACTCACATAAATTGAGATAGCCAGAATGGTTTTGTACTAATAACAGTAAACGATAGGGCTGATCCGGATCCTGAGGATTACTAATCCAAACATCAGCACCCGCAATCGGCTTGATACCACTCGAGCGTGCAGCAGTGTAAAAACGCACCAAACCAAATAAATTACTTAAATCCGTGATGGCTAGGGCACCCATCTCGTCTTTGACAGCTGCTGCGACCGCATCATCAATGCGAACGACTCCATCCGTAATCGAAAACTCGGAATGGACGCGGAGATGAACAAAACGGGGTGAAGCCATGAGATGATTTTAGCTGTGTCGACACCTAAAAACCTTGCATCCCCAGCCGGCGGCTATCGCGGGCGATTTGCCCCATCCCCTACCGGACCACTCCATGCCGGATCCCTAGCCACAGCCCTTGGAAGCTGGCTAGATGCCCGTAAAAATGGGGGCAAATGGCTACTCAGAATCGAGGATTTAGACACCCCTCGCTGCATCCCCGAAGCAACCCAGCAAATACAGTCCCAATTGCTCGCCTGCGGGCTTTCTTGGGATGAGGAGATCATCTATCAATCCCAGCGCCAAGAGGCCTACCAAGCTGCCTTAGAGCGCTTAAATGGACAAGGATGCCTATATGCCTGCACCTGCTCCAGGCAAACCATTGCCAATGCCCTGATCAGGCTTGGCATAGAAACCCCTCGAAACCAAGAAATGGTCTATCCAGGCACCTGCCGGCCTACCACTTTGGGTATCGCCGATTTAAATCGTAATCCTCAGCCCACTCTTCAAGATTTAAAAAGGGCTTGGCGTATCGCTCTTCCGGCGGATTGCCATATTCAATTTCAGGATTTAGGGTTAGGCCAGCAAAGCCAAGATCTCAATACTGCAGTAGGTGATTTTGTTCTACGGAGAAGCGATGGCCTGTTTACCTATCAACTTGCTGTTGTCGTCGATGATGCAGAGCAAGGCATTACTCATATCGTCCGTGGCGAAGATTTATTAAGCAATACTGCAAGACAAATTTACTTGCAGGACTTGCTAGGATACATAAGACCAGAGTATCTGCACTTACCTTTAGTACTCGATGAGCATGGTGAAAAACTGAGCAAGCAAACATTGGCAACACAAATCAATACTCAAGATGAAAAACACTCGCTCATCGAGTTACGTAAGGCTGCCAAACATTTGGGGTTACGTAATTTGCCTGATGGCGAGAATGTCACTATTGCAGAGTGGCTACTGGCAGCCACTCATGTGTGGAAAAGCTAAATCACTTCGCTTTTCTTCTTGCAATTGATTTTTGGTTTCTTTATTTCTTTTTAAAGCCGCCAAGCAAAGCACCGACAGCTGGCTTAGCAGGAGTAATGCCTGCTTTTTTCTCTTCAGGCTTTGCAGCATCTGTGGCAGAAGCTGGTGCGGCAGAAGGCTCATATGGCTTGTAGAAGAAAGGGTCTGACATTTTGGCGGGTGCGCTGTTATAGCTACTAGAACCACCAGACGCTGGGCGGCTTTGTGAGGGCTCACCTGCTGGTAAAGGCTGTACATCCAGCTTACGCTTCATCAACTTTTCAATATCGTCGAGTAAGCGCTTCTCACTAGCATCAACTAAGGCAATCGCATCACCCTTGCTACCGGCACGACCAGTACGACCGATGCGATGAATAAAGTCTTCTGCGTTGTATGGCAACTCATGATTAATAACGCAAGGCATATCCGGAATATCTAAACCGCGCGCTGCTACATCGGTGGCTACCAGCGCTTCAATGGCGCCAGACTTGAACGCATCTAAAGTTAAAGTGCGCTCACCCTGACTCTTGTCACCATGAATCGCGCCCGCTTTAATACCATCACGCTCAAGTGCGCGTGACAATTTTGCACAACCCAAACGGCTATTGGTAAAGATGATGCATTGACGTGATAAACCAGCACGAGTGCGGGCCTCTAATACCTTCACAATTGCGCGTTGCTTATCCGCAGAGGAAACCATGTGCACCACTTGCTTGACCGTATCAGCTGCAGCATTTTGACGGGCGACCTCAACCGTTACCGGGGTGCGCAAGTAACTTTGCGCCAGCTTTTTAATTTCTGGTGAGAAAGTAGCGGAGAACAGCAATGTTTGTCTTTGCGCTGGAATCAAATCAATGATGCGCTGCAAGTCTGGCAAGAAGCCCATATCGAGCATGCGATCGGCTTCGTCTAAGACCAATATTTCTACTTGAGAGAGATTGGCCACTTTAGAACCAATGTGGTCGAGCAAGCGCCCAGGGGTAGCAATCAAAATCTCTACGCCATTGCGTAAGATTGCAACTTGTTCTTTCATATCTACGCCGCCATAAACCACTGCAGCGCGTAAATCTGTATGTTTGGAATAACTGGCTGCGTTCTCAGCAACCTGCACTGCTAACTCACGCGTGGGCGTGAGAACCAATGCGCGAATTGGATGACGCGCCGGAGACGCGCTATTACTAGCATGGCGCAAAATCTTTTGAATAATCGGCAATACAAAAGCAGCGGTCTTACCAGTGCCAGTTTGCGCAGCACCCATTAAATCGCTTCCCGCCAAAACATGCGGAATCGATTGCGCTTGAATGGGAGTTGGAGTGTTGTAGCCCTGCTCAGAGACCGCTTTTTGAATTTTCGGGTCTAAACCAAAGTCAGCAAAAGTGATAGTTGCTGGAGGGGTGTTACTAACATCGGTAGGGGTAGCGCTATCGCTAACCCCTGTAGAAGAATTTATTTCAGTAGCAGTATTTGTCAAGGTAACTTACAAGATGGCGGCAATGCCGGCCTTAGCGGTCTCAGCATCTTCCGCAGATTTAACGCCGGAAACGCCGACTGCGCCGATGGTAAACCCATTTACCTCGATATTGACGCCGCCTTCTAACATGCCCGATACATGGGGGGCAGATAAAAAGGCATGACGACCATTATTAATAATTTCTTCGTATACACGTGTCTCACGTTTACCCATTGCAGCAGTACGTGCTTTTTCTTGAGCAATATAGGCAGACAAAGGAGCGCAACCATCACGACGAATTAAACCCAACATATGACCGCCATCATCACAAACGGCAATCGTCACTGCTAAATTATTTTTAGCGGCGTGTTGATCGGCTGCATTCAAAATCTTTTGAACATCAGCTTGAGTTAAATAAGGTTTAGTAGCCAACATGGTTAATCTTTCTTTGTCTCGAATATGTTTTATATGATGAAAGTGCTATCTATACACAGCACCTGAATTATAAGGGGTGTAGCCCGACTCCGGTCTAGAAGCCTTGCTACACCCTGTCTCCACCCAACTAATTGATTATTTAAGGCTATTTGAGAAATTCTTGGGCAGCAACTACGCCGCTGGCCTTGGGCTTAAAGCCCATAGAGCCCAAGCTCATCTCTACACCACTTAATGCAGCCATCAAGCTCAATTCATTGCAATCACCCAAATGGCCGATACGGAATGCCTTGCCTTTGATCTTGCCCAAACCAGTGCCCAGGGAGAGATTGAATTTCTCCAGCGCATGTTTACGCAATACATCCGCATCCATGCCCTCCGGTGTGGCGATACAAGTAAGCACTGGTGAATAGCAATCTTTGTCTTGACACTGAATTTCTAAACCCCAGGCCTTTACTGCCTCACGACAAGCTGCTGCCAAACGTTGATGGCGTGCAAAGATCGTATCCAATCCTTCGGCCATCATCATGTCCATCGCTTCATGCAAACCGTACATCAAATTGGTGCTCGGAGTCGTTGGCCAGTAACCTGTTTTATTGGATTCGAGAATTTCATCCCAGGCCCAATATGCTTTATGCATTTTGTTAGTCTTACTGACTTCGATAGCACGGGGTGACAAGGCGTTAAAGCCAATGCCAGGTGGCAACATCAAGCCTTTTTGTGAGCCAGAGATCGTCACGTCAGCGCCCCACTTGTCATGCTCATAATCCGCCGAACCCAAGCCAGATACGCTGTCTACAAGTAACAAGGCTGGGTGCTTTAAAGAATCGATCGCTTTACGTACTGCTGAAATATTGGAAGTGACACCAGTAGAAGTTTCGTTATGCACTACACAAACGGCCTTGATCTCGTGACCAGTATCTTTTCGCAAACGCTCTTCGATTACTGCAGCGTCAACACCCCAACGCCAGCTATCTTGTCCTGCTTTACCAACTACCTCAACATCTAAACCAAGGCGCTTGCCAAGTGCGCGCCACAAGTTAGCAAACTGACCAGTTTCGTAGAACAACACTTTGTCGCCAGGACTCAGTACGTTTACCAAAGCACCCTCCCAAGAACCAGTTCCGGAAGCGGAATAAATAATGACCGGCTGCTCAGTTTTAAAAATCTTTTTGATGTTTTCCAACACCTTGAGACCAAATGCACCAAACTCAGGGCCGCGATGGTCAATAGTTTGATAGCTGATGGCGCGCAGCACGCGCGGAGGTACAGGACTTGGACCAGGAATATGCAAAAAGTGGCGTCCTGATGCGTGGTTATCAAGTTTCAACATGCTTTGTCTCACTTATGGGTATGTTTATGGGTGTTATTTCTGGCACTAGTGTATGACAATTTTTACTAATTTTCCATTTTGCATACAAATTATTTAAAATATCTATGTAAATAAACCATTAAATAGGCATTTAAAGCCTATATTTATGCTTTATGATGGCTTATTGTTAATTTTGTATACAAATATAGGATTTAGGGGATCTCAGTATGGCAGCCATAGAACAGCCTAATTCTCAGAATTTGCACGAGGCCACCTTTCAAAAACTCAGATCACTCTTAGTCGAGGGCAAGATCGCGCCCGGCAGCAAACTCAATGAGCGCGAGTTGGCTGAAAGCCTCAACGTCTCAAGGACTCCTATTCGTGAAGCGATTCGTCGTTTGGCTGCAGACGGATTGGTCGAGCTGATTACCAATCGCGGCGCCATTGCTGTTCAACTGAGTCTTGAAGATGTGATTCATACCTTTGATGTCATTGCTGATCTCGAAGGATTCTCTGGTGAGTTGGCTGCCAATAATGTTAGCGGCACCACCCTCTCAGAGTTAGAGGCCCTCCAATATGAAATGATGGCCTCATATGCTCGTCGTGATTTATCGAGTTATTACAAACTCAATCTGCGTATTCACCATCTCATTAATCAAGCAGCAAATAATCCGGTGCTCTCTAGACTCTTCACACAAGTTAATGCGCGCATCGAAGCATTGCGCTTTCGCTCCAACCAAGATGGTGTGAAATGGGAAAAGGCTGTAGAAGAGCACCAAGAGATGCTCGATGCACTCAAAGCTAGAGATGCTGCCCGCATGAGAAAAATCATGATTCAGCACGTACAGAACAAGCGCGATGTTGTAGTGCAGCTACTGAAATCAGAAGCAGAAATCAAAGATGCCGAGACAAGCAAGTCATGAATAAGCCTTTAGACCTCAAAGAACTGATGGTGGATCAGGCCGAGCTAGCCAAACGCTTGTGCCAAGAGACTTCTGGTGAAGTGATGACCGATAGCGCAAGTCGTGGCCGTTATGCAACTGATGCTTCCATCTATCAGGCCATGCCAGTTGCCGTATTTGTACCAAAGACTGCACAAGATATTGCCAGCGCCATTCAGATTGCAGCTGAGATGGGTGTGCCGGTGCTACCCCGTGGTGGCGGTACTAGCCAATGCGGTCAAACTACTGGCGCAGCACTGGTTATCGATAACACTAAATATTTCAGAAACGTTTTAGATCTCAATCTTGATAAAGGTTATGTTGAAGTTGAGCCCGGTATCGTCCTCGATCATCTCAATGGCTCACTCAAACAACATGGTCTTTGGTATCCAGTGGATGTATCCACTGCTGGACAAGCCACTATTGGCGGCATGGCAGGCAACAACTCTTGCGGTAGCCGATCAATTGCCTACGGCAATATGGTGCATAACGTATTAGGCATTGATGCTTGGTTAGCAGATGGCCGAATTGCCAATTTCAGCGATTACGCAAGTAGTACTGGAGCTGCAAAGCAATTGGGCGACTTTGTTAAAGATCTCGCAACCACCCTCTCCCCAGAAATCGAAGCACACTTTCCGAAGGTATTAAGACGGGTTGCTGGCTATAACTTGGATATCTTTAATCCTCAAAGTGAATTGCCTTATACCCAAGATGGCAGCGTGAACTTAGCGCACCTATTAGTAGGTAGCGAAGGTACTTTGGCGTATTTCAAATCTCTGAAGCTCAAACTCGCGCCATTACCTCAACATAAAGTGCTCGGTATTGTGAACTTTGCTAGCTTTTATAAAGCGATGGATAGCGCACAACATATTGTGAAGCTTGGTCCTACCGCGGTAGAGCTAGTTGATCGCACCATGATTGATTTAGCCCGTAGCAATCCGAGTTTTAAGAAAACCATTGAAACTGCTTTAATCGATCACACAGCACAGACCCCTGAGGCGATCTTGTTGGTAGAGTTTTCAGGCGAAGCACACGCGCCCCTCTTAGAAAAGCTCAAAGCATTACAAGAACTCATGAGTGATCTCGGTTTACCAGGTTCTGTTGTGCCAATGCCTGATGCATCCCTGCAAAAGAACTTATGGGAAGTACGCAAAGCAGGTCTCAACATCATGATGAGCCTCAAAGGTGATGGTAAGCCAGTGAGCTTTATTGAGGACTGCGCCGTGCCTCTGGAGAGTTTGGCGGATTACACTCAGGCATTGACTGATGTATTTGCTAAATACGGCTCTCGTGGCACTTGGTATGCCCATGCCTCTGTAGGTACATTGCATGTACGCCCCATCTTGGATATGCGTAGAGATGGCGCCCAGAAAATGCGCGCTGTTGCTGAAGAGGCTTCTGCTTTAGTACGTAAATACAAAGGTGCCTATAGCGGCGAGCATGGCGATGGCCTTTGTCGTGGTGAGTGGATCTCTTGGCAGTTTGGTCCGAAGATCACAGAAGCACTCGCAGAAATCAAATACGCATTTGATCCAAAGGGATTATTTAATCCAGGCAAGATCGTTAATCCGCCAAAGATGGATGACTCTATTAACTTTAGATTTCCGCCAAGTTATAAAGTAATCCCACTCCAGCCAGCGCTCGATTGGTCGGCTTGGAATGTACAGAACGATCCCGTCACAGAAGAAACTACTGCGCCTGGAACGGGCGGTGACCCGGCAATGGGTTTAGCCAAAGCTGTCGAAATGTGCAACAACAATGGTCACTGCCGTAAGTTTGATGCTGAAGTCATGTGCCCAAGCTATCGCGTTACCCGTGATGAGAAACACCTGACACGTGGCAGAGCCAATACGCTGCGCCTTGCACTTTCCAATCAACTCGATATCAAAGATGAATCCTCACCCCTAGGTAGCGATGCTATTAAAGAAGTGATGGAGCTTTGTGTGAGTTGCAAAGCATGTCGTCGCGAGTGCCCTACTGGCGTCGACATGGCCAAGATGAAGATTGAGTTCCTCTCCGCTTATAAGAAGCGTGTAGGCCACTCACTCAGAGATCTAGCAGTTGCCTATCTTCCCAAATATGCCAGCACGATTAGCAATATTCCTTTCTTGCCAGCAATCCTGAACCTGCGTAATCACATTACGCCTATTGCTAAGCTTCAAGAGTGGGTCATGGGTATCTCTGCACAAAGAAGTCTACCGATTTGGAAGAGCAAAACCTTCTGGAACCAGAAAACAGCAAACCCTTATCAATACACTCCTGAACAATTAGCAAGCAATGAGAATGGTAAGGGTGTAGTTCTGCTAGCCGATACATTTAACGCTTACTTTGAAGATGAGAATCTCCAGGCGGCATTAAAGGTACTTGAAGCTGCAGGCTATCGCATACATATTCCCAAGAAGAGCCAAAGCAAAGCAGCAAGTCAAGCCGATAACTCCTGCTCTAAAGAGTTTTGCTGTGGCAGAACCTATCTTGCAGCGGGCATGGTTGATAAAGCTAAAGCTACTCTAGGTGAACTGGTTGATCATCTTGCGCCTTATGCAGATAAGCACATTCCGATTATTGGCTTAGAGCCTTCTTGCTTATTCACTCTAAAAGATGAAGCCTTGGTGATGGGTTTTGGCGAACGTGCAGTCAGCGTTTCTAAAAAAGCACAACTCCTAGAAGAGTTCTTAGCGAGCGAAGCTAAAGCCGGGAAGCTCAACATCCAACTTAAAGCCGCGGATAAGCCTGTACTGTTTCATGGTCACTGCCATCAAAAGTCATTTGCTGCCGTTACTCCGGCCATGGAGTTGCTCAAACTCATTCCTAATGCAGAGCCTAAGCTGATTGAATCATCTTGCTGCGGTATGGCTGGTAGCTTTGGCTATGAGGCTGAGCACATTGAAGTATCTAAGCAAATGGCAGAGGCCAGCTTATTACCAAGTATTCGGAAGTCACCCGATAGCTGGGTGGTAGCTGATGGTACAAGCTGTCGTCACCAGATTGCGGATGGCACTCAAAGAGAAGCAGTACACATTGCCAGAATTTTGGCTGCGCATCTATAAAAACAAAAAAGATGGGCTGGCGCTATTTGGGTATTTAACGAATCACGCCGTAACCTACCATCAGCAAGGTTCCAGTCAACAAGGCTGGAACCAATCGCTTGGTAGGCTTAGAGATCATCACACCAATGGCTAAGGCGCAAATCAGAACGCGTATCCACAAAGGTACGGTTGCCATGAGGCCCAGCGGCATCACAATCAAACGCACTGTGAGTGCAGCAACCATTGCGTAGGTCACAGCTGCTAGCCAGCGAAATATCTCGCTATCTTGATTAATACTCTGAGACAGAAACACACCAATGGCGCGGCAGAAGTAGGTGCCTAGACAGGCGCCTACCAATGCAATCCATAAACCCCAACCAGTGAGGGCATCGCTCATGTGATTTAAAGCGTCTATTGCCCCGTTCATCCAAGTACTCCTGCTTTTTTGCGCAAGAACTTACGATCAATAAAGTAGGCCAAGGTGCCCGCAACCAAACCGGATGTCAACAAGCTGGTATCGCGATCGATCAGGAAAAAGATAGGGCCAAAAATACATCCTAGCAAAAGAGCGATGCGATTGATCCAGGGCTTTACCTCAGTAAAGGTCAGCAAGAAAAATAGTGGATTGATAAACACCAAACCCAAAGTAACTGGTTTAGGCACCATTCCTGCTAAGTAATAACCTAATACGGTTCCGGGCACAGAGATCAACCAACACAAGAGTCCTAGCCCAACAAAGTAACTGAGGCGATGTTTAATTTCAATTGCATGAAACTCCCGCATCGAGATAGCCCATGCAGTCATTGCTAATAAATGTACCGAAGCATAGAGACTGCGATTGCGATCCTTTTGATGAAACTGCGGAAAGAGCGTCACCGTCATTGTGATAAAGCGTGTCGATGTCAGCGTAACCGCTAAAGCAATCGCTACAACGGATGATCCGGTGATCGCCATCTCAAGCAAGACCACCTGCCCTGGTAAGGCGAACATGAAAAACGAGGTAAAGGTAGTAAACCAAACATCAAAGCCGTTGGTTTTACCCATCGCCCCAAAACCCACCATGCCAGCAAAGAGCACCATCGCCGGTGCACCAGCCGCATCCCGAATGCCAGACCAAAATGCATGGCTTGGATTTTTAAAGCGTTGTACCGCAGCCTCTTCTAGCGCGATTTCGCTAGGATCAATATAGGGCTGGTCGTTAGATGACATAGGGCAATTGTAAAGCTTGTGGGTATTTAAGTTGGCCGCGCATTTTGACCTAAGGCCCACTCAATGTGTTCAGTCACCAAAGGATCGGCACTAGGAAGTGCTGACTTCAATGCCTCAGTAATTGCGCCCTTCTCCACTCCGCTAGCCAAAGCATTGCCCATTGCTACAGCGAGATTGCGACGCCAGCGACTGTAACCAATTCTTCGAATAGCGCTTCCTTCATGGCGTTGCTCAAACTCTTGCTCAGTCCATGACCAGAGTTGCAGTAATGTCGCCTGTCCCAAGCCGTGACGTTGCGCAAAGTCAGGTAGCTGACTTCTCTTGGCAAATTTATTCCAAGGGCAAATGAGCTGACAATCATCACAGCCATATACGCGATTACCCATAGCCTTTCTGAACTCAACCGGAATGGAGTCAGGGTTTTCAATAGTTAAATAAGAGATGCAGCGACGAGCATCTAATTGATAAGGTGCGGTGATGGCTTGTGTAGGACAAACATCAATACAGGAAGTACAGGTGCCGCAATGCTCTTCAATCGCTTGATCAATTGGTAAGGGCACATCTACCAAGATCTCACCCAAGAAGAATGTTGAGCCAGATTCTCGGTTAAGCAAAAGCGTGTGTTTACCTCGCCAGCCTAATCCTGCTTTGCGTGCCAATTCCACTTCCATGAGTGGTGCTGAATCCGTAAATACACGATAGCCCAACTTCCCAATGCGCTCTTCGATGCGTTGTGCGAATTCTTGTAAGCGATTACGTAGCACCTTGTGGTAATCACGACCCCTCGCATACATTGATACCACTGCTTGCGAAAGATTCTCCAGCCGTTGCCACTCAGCATCAAAATCCGTCTCAGGTGGAAGGTAGTTCATCGAAACACAAATGACACGTACTGTGCCAGGAACCAATAACTCAGGATTGGACCGTAACTCTGCATGGCGCTGCATGTATTCCATCTGACCATGACAGCCCTGCTCCAGCCATTCTTTTAGGCGATCTGTCGCAGGACCTAAATGGGTGTCAGTAATACGCAAGCCATCAAACCCCAGCGCCATAGCCTGGGTATTGAGCCAATCACGTAGATTGGACTCGTCGATGGATTGAGGGCTGATAGATGAAGACATATGGAATACAGAATGTAGCGCAATAATTGAATAAACTAGGGGAATGACTCAAACACAGGCCAACCAGCCCCCGCTTACTGCTATTAATCTCTATTGTAGGCAGGAAGCCGATACCGCTTCTCTTGCTAGGCAGCTTGCCGCTAATTTTGAGCGCTTTCTGACTGAACATGCAGACTCACACCTAAATATTTCTCTAGAGGGTGATCTTGGTGCCGGTAAAACGACCTTTGCGAGATACCTTATTCAAGCCATGGGGCATGAAGGCAAAGTGAAGAGTCCTACCTACACCTTATGCGAGCCTTATCCGCTGCAATTTAAAGATCAAGCGATCACCGTCCATCATTTTGATTTGTATCGCATGCGAGATCCGCTGGAGTGGCAAGAGGCAGGTTTTTCAGAACACTTTGACATTCCTGGAATTTGTCTCATTGAATGGCCAGAAAAAGCAGAAGGTACTTTGCCAGGTTTTGATATTCAGATTCAACTTACTGCCGGTGCAGATGAAAACGAACGCGCTATCAAGATCAATACCATCACTCAGTCTGGAAAAATGGCATTACAAGAGATTCAACAATAGTCATTTGCTATTAATACATGAATAATCAGAAGACCAATCTCTCGAAAAGACAAACACTGAAGACTTCAGCGAAGTTCTTGAGCTTTGCTCTATTACTCACAGAGGTTGATATTGCTTGGGGTGCCAAGATTTTAGGCGTCCGCGTCTGGCCGTCTGAGGACTACACCCGCGTTACTTTGGAATCTGACACGCCGCTTCCCATTACCCAGCAGATTCTGACTAATCCTGATCGCTTGGTAGTAGATGTACAAGGATTGGAGCTCAATCCCACGCTGAAAGATTTAGTAGCCAAAGTAAAACCCAACGATCCCTATATTTCTCAAGTTCGCGTTGGGCAATTCCAACCAGGCATTGTGCGTTTGGTATTTGACTTAAAAGAGCCAATCAAGCCCCAACTCTTTACGCTTGATCCAGTAGCTGAGTACAACTACCGCATGGTATTTGATTTGTACCCTACCACCCCACTAGATCCTTTGATGGCTTTAGTAAAAAGCAGCGCTAAAAAAGAGAGCGCGCTAGAAAAGTCCAACGAAGAAGTAGATCTGATTGCCCAATTTGCTACAAAGAAAGAGAAAGAGCTTGCTAAAGCTCCAGCAGCACCCGTAGCGCAAGCCATTCCAGAAATTAAAGAGCCTCCAGCGGGTGCCAAATATAAGCGCTTGATCACTATTGCAATTGATCCTGGCCATGGCGGTGAAGATCCTGGCGCCATCGGCGCAGCTGGTTCAAAAGAAAAGAATGTCGTACTGGCGATTGCCAAGCGACTCAAGGACAAGATTGAGGGTGAAGCTTATATGCGCCCATTCTTAACTAGAGATGGCGACTATTTTGTGCCGCTCCACGTCAGAGTACAAAAAGCAAGACGTGTTGAAGCGGATTTATTTGTGTCTATTCATGCCGATGCCTTTATTGAAAGAAATGCTAGAGGCGCTTCCGTATTTGCACTTTCTCAGATGGGGGCCAGCAGTACCACTGCACGCTGGATGGCTAATAAAGAAAATGCCTCCGATCTGATTGGTGGCATCAATATCAAGACTCAAGATAGGCAGGTAGCCAACTTATTGCTGGATATGTCGACGACCGCTCAAATTAAAGATTCTCTGCAGGTGGGCAACTCCATCCTGAAGCAAATTGGTGGATTTGCAGCCTTACATAAACCCAAGGTAGAACAAGCTAGCTTTGCCGTATTAAAGGCGCCTGACATTCCCTCAATCCTCGTGGAAACGGCATTTATTAGCAATCCACAAGAAGAAGCCCGATTAAACGATGACGGCTATCAGGACAAGATCGCAGAGGCGATTTTGAGGGGAATTAAGGACTATTTTTCCAAAAATCCACCGGTCGCCAGACGGGTAAATTCATAAGCCACTTGTAACTACAAGGGCTGACGGGCAGACCCCGTAGACCCGAGGATGGGCAACAAACTTCTTGCTATAATTTATGGCTTAACTGGGTCGGTAGCTCAGTCGGTAGAGCAGCGGACTTTTAATCCGTTGGTCGCGAGTTCGAATCTCGCCCGACCCACCAGTATCAAGAAACCCCTACTAGCAATAGTGGGGGTTTTGTCTTTTTAGGCTGGTGAAATGTGAAGACTGTTTGGAACAATGCGGAGCTTTATGAACGTTTCGAGTGGGGATGGCCGACGCTGCGTAACCGTTAGCGTCTCAAGAGGTTACTTAGCGATCTTATGATCGCACTTGTTTACATCACCTGCGGCCAGAGAAAAACACCTAATTGTATCTTTGGCATCAATCATTAATTTCTCTGCCGCTATTGATAGCTCATGCGAAGAAATCTTCTTCAAACCTTGAGATTCAGCATTAATTCTGTGAAATATTCGTTCAGTCAACTGAAGATTGGATAGCTTGCTCATTAGATAACTCCCTTATTCCCAGTAAAGAAAATTCTAACTTCATGCGCAACTCAAAAGATCTAAGCAATTCAATATAGCTAGCCTTAAATCTTGTTTTGAAATAATAAGGTTGATCAGAATAGATTGAAATTACAAATATTACAGAATTAAATTTTTCATAAAAAATTGGGTAGCAAATAAGAGATCCATCCTCATCTTTTCTTGTTGGATTCGGGGAAAACCTTGGTGAATCTTTATCCAGTTCCCGCTTAATGCTCTCAATAATAAGAATGGACTTTGTATTTGCCGCATGCCTAATAGATGAATTAGGCTTATTCAATATATGAATCGGGGTTTTAACGCTGTGATTATTAGGGTAATGAAACGGGATGTCATTTATGTAGCCATCTTGCATTTGCGCAAAATTAACCTTAAGAGTAAATTTTTCGCCTGGATTCTCAAGCTGCAAAAGCGCCAGCATAGATGAATGCAATCCTTGAACTAATTCGTTTAACTGGCTTGCAGGCTGGGTTATGGAGTTGAAAGTTTGCCCAATGTTTATAGGGCTATCCGAATTTTGAAGATCTATCAAAAAACGACTAAATCTTTGCTCTTTAGTTCCAACAATATTGTCGATTGAGCGGAGAAGAAGTGTAGGCATTTCTGTCCACCCATTTGGGTTCTCCTGATAAATGCTTTTTAGGAATTTATAGAAGGCAATTATAAAAAATGCCCACACACAACTAGCGAAGACTCCTATAACCATATATCGATCAAGAAATTCTCCGGCATCGGGTAAATACTCCTTAATTTTTAATGCGAATCTATCTATCTGATAGTACTGCTGCAAAAAATAAGGTGGGAATGTTAAAACAAAAGTTCCAAACAGCGAAAATAATATGGCGTGATTCTTTGAAAATCTTCTTGCATACGTTGCTAAGCCCACCAATATATTCGAATCTTTCCACTTTTCGAAAATGGATTTTTTGATGGGCGCAGACTTGACTACAATTTTGCGAGATCGCCTGTTCTTTTCACGGCTTTGGGTCATTAACTTAAATTCATAAATATCAATTCAACACTACACTACCATAAAGCACGCTCAGCAAATGATTGGTTCAGGGTGGCAATTGACCGCTAGCTTGTCGTGTTTCCCGACAAACTAGGCTTCCCCAGCCCTATCCCTACGGATTCTGTGCTCAAGCTCCACAGACTCGCCCACTGTCCGCTTACGCCCAAGAATAATCACTCCGAAGGGGGGATATCAGCTGAAACAGGAGCCTCCGATGATTTGACTTGAGCTGCAGAGTTTTTCGCTTTCTTTGAGATGGCTTTGGCTATTTTTTTGGATGCCTCCTTAGCCTTATCACCCTCCTGAACTTCCCTCTTAATCACCTCATTCAATAAAACTGACTTAATGTCATCAGTATCAATTTTGACGTCTGGAGAAACGCGACGAAGCTCTCTACGGATCACATCTAGCACTGGATCAGTTTGTAGCATGGCGCCAATAAAGAATCTGGAAAGGGCCTGTCGCTGGGTGTGATAGTCACCCAAAGCAGATTTGATCCATCCCTCCTTACATAGCAGATACAAAGATTCAACATCATCCTTAGATCTACTATTGATGGAAGTCATATCCAATGCCACAACTAACTCTTTATCGATTGGCTTCTCAAAAATTACCTTGTAAACAAACCAAGTAATTCCGTTCGTAAGTACTACCCAGTCAAGGCCTTGATTGGCAGCATAGTCAATTGCCTGCTTGATATGCTGCTCTTTTAACTCGATCCCAATTGCTTTAGCCTCGATTAATATGGCCAGCCGATTATCGAGTTTGATTGCCAAATCACAATAGGTACCTCTAATTGCAAACTCCGAAGTAACCTCAGAATATTTGTCATACCCAAAGATATCTGAGAGCATGTCCTTAATCAGGGTAACGGTATCCGCCTCGCCAACATCTCTAGATCTTGCGGCAACCAGAAGAGGTTGATATTTTTTTATACCAGATACAACTCTTTCGGTTATCTTTTTTGGAATGGTGGCCATACTTAATCCTTCATAAAATTGTTTAGGTGGGCATTTGATTATGTTTTTAACTAATAAATAGTACTCCACCTCAAATCATTTTGGGTTGAAGCAAAGCTGTATTTAAAAAAGCCTATTCCAGAGTATTCATTCATAGAAATTTGCAAGTCCCAAAAGCAATTCCACCACGACCATTGTTCTCAACAAACTTCATATCTGGGAAGAGCTGGATATCGTACTGACTTCTAAATAGGTAGAATTTCTTGTATCCCACGTGCTTGTCTACTTCTACCCTGTCAATATCGTAGGAATCACAAGTGACTTTATTGTCATTAGGCTTAATACTGCATCTATCAACTTTAGGCTTATCGGAATCGTGGATTCTGGCTGAAAACCTGTATTTTTCCATCTGGGCTGGCTGATAGACATTCTCAAAGTCCAGCTTTCTTGTAACAGTACAGTCATAGCTGACAGCATTGGCTAGTCCAGCCGCTAGCAGCAATCCCAGGAATGCAGGGTATTTCATTAAAAGCCTTTGGCAATTGAAGGACTGGCTCAGTTTAGTTACGGGATTGATAACTGTCTAGCCCTGATTTAGAGGGATTTATAACTAACAAGTGTCTTGTTTCGAGACACTTGCTATAGAAATTTCACCAAAGATTCTTCGTGAACTATCTTTATGGGAATGCCATCGGAGCGATATTGAATAGCTTTCTCGACTTTAGTGCCAAAATTACCATGCTTCCATTGATCGCTGCCTAAGCCGCCCACTACCAAGTAATTTAACTTTTTAGTGACACCAGCCAGCATCAAACCACCCCTCTTGGAGATCTCATTGGCACACTTATCCTTATCGCCCAAGAGAAAATTTCCACTTAAACAAAAGGTGTGGGATGCAAATTCAATTACATCTAGCTCGTCTGGATGAAAATCGATCTCCTCAGCAACCTGAGAGACTTTAGCAAGAGCACCCGCAGTAATTGCACTCAGACTATTCAACAAAGAGCTGCGCTCATTTTCTGAAACTATTCCATCGGAAAGTATTTGCTTAAGTTGCTGCGCAATCACACTCCCAGGCCACGAAGTTGAAACTGTAGGATTCGCTTTAATCCAGTCATTAACAAACATGATTTCGGAATTATGTAAATTCTTATCTGAGACTATAGCGCCCACAATGCCTAACAGGCTCTTGCAGGCCTCACTTACCTTAGGTGTAACGTTACTTGCAGCCCTTTGATAGGCATTTTCAGATGTGTTTTTAAATACGTAATCGTTTGCGGTCAAAAGATTTTTAAGATAATTTCCATTGCCTGTGGAATCGAAAAGACAAGCACTTAATGTATCTACATCTCCTTCTGCTGAATGGGCATTAAGTTGTGGAATATCTAATGCCGACGCAACCGAAGATAAAGATTTCCCCGATGCAAATGGCCAAGGCCATTGGTTGATGGTGCAGCGCCAGGATTTATCCTTGATTCCAGGGTAAAGCGGCTCAAGCATTCGACTATCAAAATCAGCGTTATGCGCAACAATAACATCAGCATTAGATAGTAAAACCGCCACTTTCTCGTGATCGAAATCCTGACCAGCAAGGTCTGCTTTAGAGATTTTATGAACCTTTTGCGCCATAAAACTAATCGGGACCGTTGGCTCACGCCTACCGCTGTAAGCATCTAGCTTTGCAACTAAATTGCCGGTCGAATCTACTTCATATAAAGCTGCAGCTATTTCAATGGGCTCGTCCGAGCTAGAAACTCCGGTAGTCTCTGTATCAAGCACTAATACCTTAGTCATCGGACTCCTCAGAAGCGCAAAGTAATTTAACGTTAGAGGTATAGGTAACAGGCACACCTGTTCGTGTGCATATCATTCGTATTTCACTCTCTAGATCTATATCCAGATTTTCCCCACGAAGACCCTGCCACATAGCCACATAAAGCAGACCACCATATTTATTCTTAGTTTTGAGGGGCTTATCTACGCCACCCTTCCAACCCAACATAACTAATTCGCCATTTTTAGCTCTTGCAGCCAATTCTGGGTCTGACTTTGCCTTATCCCTTCCGGTTTCCCAAGATGTTATTAATCCTTGGTCCTCACCATTCCATAAAACATCGTAATCAGTGGTTTGCCGTTTGGACTCGGAAATATTGCGATAAATTCTCATAATTTCCAATCTTATCAGCCTGGCGAATTTATTCAAATTTCTATAGGGATTTACTCCCGCATGCCTAGGAAAAGATATACATGGGACGCTAGGAACCCGGTTTCGCGACGCTAGCATAGCAATTTGCACTTATTTTCCAAAAAGCTCTTGAAAGAATTGATATCTCAGGTATCTTTATAAAAAAAAGAACATTTTGAGGTTTTTATGAGCAAGTGGATTATTTCTGTTTTATTACTTATTGAGCTTGGACTTGTAACGTTTGCACTATTTTATCTGGGCTTTTGTCATCCCGACGCTGCACCAGTTGCACTTAAAAACATACTGCTAAGCATCCTCTTTGGGGGTCTTGGCGGCACCATCTATTGTTTGCGAGGGGTCTACCTCAATGCATGCGTTCGCAAGAAATGGGATTCTGACTGGGCGCCTTGGTATCTCATAAGGCCATTTTTAAGTCTTGCCTTAGGGGGCATAAGCTATCTATTAATAAAGTCAGGGCTCCTTTTCTTAAATGCAAATCAAGGGGAGCTACATCAGCTTGGGATTTGGCTATTAGCCTTTTTGGCCGGCTTAAATGTAGATAAAACACTATCAAAAATTGAGTCTATAGGTCAATCAGTATGGGGAATTGAGCCATCCAAACAATCAGAAAAACATGAGGGTAAAAATGGATGATTTTTATGAGATAGATATTTTGGATGTTGATTCAGATAAGAGTGGTGATGCAATTTGCCTAAGATATAAACTTAATGGCGCAACGTATATTCATGTTGTAGACGGTGGGTTTCAGGATACAGGGAATATTCTCGTTACCCATATTAATGAGCATTATGATGACCCAATTCATATCAATCATGTAGTTCTCACACACAATGATCAAGACCATGCTGGCGGATTAAGAAAAATTCTTGAAGAATATGAAGTTGGCACCCTTTGGATGCTTAAACCATGGGACTATGCCCATGAAATTATTCATCGCTTCAGCAGGTATGCGTCCGTTGAAAGCTTGCAAAAAAAATTGCGAGAAATTTATTCAAATATTGATGCTCTTGAAAAAATTGCGATCGAAAATGGAATTGAAATCAGAGAGCCCTTTCAAGGAAAAAAAATTGGTGAATTTATAGTTTTATCGCCATCAAAAAAGGCTTACCTCGATCTAATTGTAGATTCACCAAAAACTCCAGACGCAAAAAACATAGCTGAGAATATTCAGAGGGCGGGGCTTACTACATTGCCATACCCTACACCCGTACCTCAGACTACACTCAACAGCTTTATGACATCACCACTCTCCACTCTTGGTGAAATTTATTCAAAAACAGTTGAATTTATCAAGTCAGCATGGGGTGACGAGAACCTATCTCAAGAAGAGACTAGCCCAGAGAATGAAATGAGCATTGTTCAGTATGCGAATTTACATGGAAGAAAAGTTTTATTAACTGGTGATGCAGGAAAAGCAGCGCTGAGAAGTTCAATTAACTATGCAACAACAATTGGAATTCAATTTCCTGGAATCAATTTTTTTCAAGTTCCTCACCATGGATCCAGAAGAAATGTTTCGTCAGAAATTCTTGATGAGATTCTTGGGCCCATACTAAAAAATAAACCTCTACCCGGAGAAGAGCAATTTACGGCAGTCGTGAGTGCAGCAAAGAAAGATGCTAACCATCCCAGGAAATCAGTCATTCGCGCAATAATTCATAGAGGGGGGAAGTTAGTCAAAACAGAAGGAAAGCATCTTCGCCATAGCCATAAAGCACCCCCTCGAACTGGTTGGGGCCCTGCTGAACCAGCACATTACCCAGATGATCAAGAATCATAGAGTTAAGCAATCGATAGCCATACAAAATGACAGAAAATAAATTACCGCACCTAAAAGAAACAATACAAATAAGTGCCACCCCAAATGTGGTTTGGAGATTCCTTACTGAACCACAATTGCTTTCAAAATGGTGGTGGATATCACCACACCAAGGTAGAGTTGTTGAAATGAATGTCTCAGCATGTGGACACACAACCATTTCATCAATCATTAATGGTAGAGAAGTCCATAGTACCTACGTCTATATTCTAGTTGTCAAATGTCAGAAATTGATAGCGACTACCGCCCTGACTAAGCAACTTTACCCATCATCCTCCTCGCTTGCTGAAACCATAATATTTAACTTAAGGCCATTTCAAAATGGAACGGAACTGACAGTAGATGCTCATTTTAAAGATATGAACGTAGTAAGCTGGCTTTGGAATCGTGGTTACTACACAAAGTGGATCAATAACCTCACAACTCTAAAACAACTGGCCATTAGTTTGCAAGACCAGGTTTCGAAATCAAACTCAACTCCGCCTGCCCAGCCTTAATTTTCTGTCTAGCTCGTTCGGCCTTCATAGCCTCTTGATCTCGTTTTACCCGATCCCGCATTGATTTAAGCCTAGCTTGCTCAGGGCTTAATGGCTTAACTGGAGCTATTTCATCGAATCTCATAGTTAACCAATCTGCAAGGGTTGATGTGGCACGTTTTTAGC
This sequence comes from Polynucleobacter sp. MWH-Jannik1A5, assembly GCF_018881795.1. Taxonomy (GTDB): domain Bacteria; phylum Pseudomonadota; class Gammaproteobacteria; order Burkholderiales; family Burkholderiaceae; genus Polynucleobacter. Next base: position 312,337 of record NZ_JACVPQ010000001.1, read on the forward strand.
GCCAAAGATAGCTTGAAACAACTTGTATGCCTGGGCTTGATTTTGGGCGTACAAAATCGTTTCTACCCACATCCCTGCTGCATTGACGGTTGCCTTATATCTTTTCATATAGATATTTAGCAAACCCGGTAGTCAACCACGCTTAACTTGATAATCCTCAATTTTAGGATCCCATATGTAGCTTAAGGATTCGGCATAGTCTTTGCCCACAAAAAGAAGAGTTTTCCGAATTTCATCAATTGAGACTCTATAAAGAACATTCTTTGCCTGAAGGTCCGAGCAAAGCATAATTTCAGACCAATTTCGAGTTTTATCTCGTATTGCGAAAATTGCCCTGGAATGAATAAATTGATTGGCTAAATGCTTCACGGATATCTTGTCATCAAATTCGCGATCAAAAGAATAAAGCCTCTCAATATCAAAATAATTTAACTTAGTGAGAGACCTTCCATTCCATGGCACACAGCGCACTGAAACTCTGTAATCATCAGATTTTTTTGATGTCTTATCCCTCTCAAGTAAGGTTCGGACGATATAAAAAGAAATCATGAGTTCTTTTTCAAAAATGACCAAAGCACGCTCGCTCCAGCGCTTTGGATTTTTTACAGGCCTAAGTCTTCGAGCATGATCCAGAAGGTCTTCTCGCCAATAATAAGATTCAATCATTCAAACTAACCCCCAGAAGTACTGATTAAGATCTTAATAGGATGTATTAATAATCATAAATTGGATCAAAATTGCTCTGCTTAGCAATATGCTGATATGCGCGGTCTACAGCCTGGGTTAAATCTACAAATAACGCCCTTAATTTTGCATCAAAAAGATTGATGTTTATTTCTCCAGTATGTACAAGCTGATTTCGATCGTTAACAATATTCTCTATAAGATCAAATAGACTTTCTTTTCTACCTCTATACGGCTTACGTAAAATTGCGGCAATATCAATTTTAGAATCGACATATCCAAAATTTTTTGCAATTATGCTTGGACGTTGGAATGAAAAAGATTCTGCTATTAATCTTTCCGCTTGTAGGCTGCCCGCAATCAATTTCTCAAATTCAACATGGCCAAGCTTTGCTTGCTTTAGGGCGGACTCTCTTTTCCGAGAGTAGCGCAAACAAGCAGTAAAAGTTGCTCGGAAATATTCTTCCCATGCCGCTATTAAATAGGGAACCAACATATTATTTGATAATAAGCGTGGATTTAATTCATCTATAAAAGGAAGTCCTGAAGGCACATCTTTTGCTAAGTCACCACCTAGGTTACGATGCTGTAGATAAAGCTCAGCTCGCTGAAGATTGTTGTGAAACCTCCAACGAGCAAGATAACAACCGGATGACAACGGTGAAGGTGCTGCTCCATTTGGACGCCAATAGCGATTTTTGCCTGCATCACTTTCAAAATGACCGCCAAATAGATCCTTCAATAACTTCAAAGTTCTATTTTGCTGCAAAAGATCCCAATAACTTCTCGAGACTCTTGATCTGGTGAAAATCTTAATTGGACCTTTTCTTGTTTTATATACCTCTAACTCAACACCCGTCCAAGAGCGATAATCCTCTTCATCAAACCAGTAATAGCTTGCGATTTGATTGGGCGCTTTGAAAGCATTTTTAACTTTTTTATACCCAAGTAATTCAGTAATGTCTCGAACTTGAGGAAGGGTTGCTGATAATTTAAGAATGCTAATAGAGGTATAGCTCATAGATCAGTACAAGGTAATCATTGGTTGCGCTATAGCAAGCATACAACCAACTCATGCTTTAGATTTGAATCATCAAAATCTTTCTGTTAACGCCTAAATCCACCCCGCAATCCAGCACTAGCAGTCTCGATCTGCTCATCAAGCTCCCCCGCCTCTACTGCTGCTTTAATTGACTCCAAGGCTTTAATTAAGGCCTCGCCACTAGCCACCTCCACGCTAGGCTTGCCTTTAGCTAGCTCTAGAGTCCAGCTTCCATATTTCACAGAGACGCAGACCTTACCTTCATCACTTTGAAACCACCATGGCTTAATGCGCTTAGGCACCTCCACTTGTTTGCGTAGCCCTGTTTCACGATCTTTCACAGTCTTGTATTTCATAACTATGAATGGCGTTCCTTCTAGCTGACTTTTTGCCAACTGGATCTGCTCCCAGAGTTTTGATCCCAGCTTATTCCTACGTATAACGATTGCTGGCATATTGCGGGGCTTTTTGACTGCGACTAGCTTGAGATGACTTAATTGGCTCATTTAATTCTCCTATGTAGTTAATGGGCTTATTAAGTGTGTTTTCTAGATGGCGGTTAGGTCGACCTCTTTTTGATCTTGGGTCGTTTTGACTCATTTTGGATAGAAAAAATACGGTTTTTATTAACAAGAGCTAAATATTTACGAGTCGCGTAATGAGTTGCATTGAGATGCGATTAAGAAATAAGTTGCAGTTGCAGTAAGAGATGCAGTTAGTTGCTGTATTTGGGACAAATGAGTAGCTCTGATCTGCAACTCACGCAACAGCAACTATCTTTTGTCTTCGCCTCTCAGAGCATCTCAAGCAACACCGCGACTCCTTTCAACATTCAAGGAGATTAAAAATGAAAGAAATCACAGCCCGCTTATGGGAAAACAAGATGTATGGAACAACCTTCGGCAAAGGTCAATATCGCAAGGCCATCTATAACGGCACATTAGAGATCCTCAGTCCTTATGCCAAGTATTTAGTAGATTTTGAGGAAGTCGAAGCTTGGTTTCATTTCCCAAAGAGTCCAGTGCATGTGGAAATGGCCAATCGCCTCAAGAACACCCCTACAAATGAAGACGGGGTTTTAATGAGCTGGATATATCGCTATGAAGCTGGGATCAAAAGCGCAGTTGATGGCTATGCGTCTTTGGATATGAACTACAGCAGAATTACCATCCAAATTGACGACTCAGCACACGGAATCGATGAATACTGGGAATTGCCTATCCGCAGCTGTATTGCCAGAATTCCTGGAAAACCCACTCCAGCACTAATAGCTACTACACGGTCTGAGCTAAATTCCCCTCAAAAACCATCTACAAACGGCGTATTTGTCGGGGGATATAAGCAAGCACTTGAGAACTTACAAAAGTACGCTATCCAGTGATTTGAAGCATTAGCTAAGGTCGTCGTCTAAAGACGACAGATCTTAATGAAGATTGCTAAATACTTATAAGCAAATACGGGTTAAGAAAATAACTATATTCTTAACCCGATTTGTAAGTCATTGATTCTTGGAAGGTCTTTTTGTCCTGTTACACGACACTTAGCAAACAAACTGAGGTCGACCTTTTCCCGTTAAGGAAACATACTTAAAACGCACATTTTATTTATGACAGGAAAACCAAATGGCACAAGCAAAAACCTTATCCCAGGCCGAACTTGATCAAGTTCTGGACTACGTTAGTACCAAAAAATACGCTTTGCGTGATCGCGCAATTATTCTTACCAGCTTTCTCGGAGGACTAAGGGTCGCCGAAATCGCTTCTTTAACTATGGGGGACGTAGTGAACCCAGATGGGACCATTAAGAATGAGATCCGTTTATCAGCGGCACAAACTAAAGGCAAATATCCCAGAACGGTATTTGTTTCGCAGCGTTTACAAGCGGAATTAGCCAACTACCTCACTACAAGACACGCCAAAGGCGCTGATATCCCCTTCTTTCATACTGATCACCGCTTACGCTTTAGCCCTAATGGCTTATGCGTCTGGTTTCATCAGTTGTATAAGAATGTGGGCATTAGCGGCGGAAGCAGCCACTCAGGAAGAAAATTTTTTATTACAACTTTGGCTAATAAAGGCATTGGTGTGCGAATCTTAGCCTCATTAGCTGGTCATCGGTCCATTGCGGTGACCCAAAGGTACATCGATGTTAATGATGAGCAAAAGAGAAACGCGGTTGAATTAATTTAGCAATTTCTATTCATTAATTTTTCAAACAGAGTTTTTTAGTGATTTTTTCTCAAAAATAAAATCGCCCTACAAGTCCCTGTTCATGGGGCTTTGATTTTTCGGAATTTTCTGTCAAGGAAATAAAACAACGTCCTGATTTGCGTGAAAAATACTGAAAAAATTAGACTGTCTCCATCAACACAAAAAGTTTCATCAGCACTCTCGCTAAAACGTGTTGGTAATTTTATAAATTGAAGGAGCAACACCATGAGGATCACAGCAAATCAAAAGCATGAAATCGCCAGTGCAACATTGGTAAAACTAGATACACTAGCAAACCGTCGTCAAGTTTGGCAACGGGACTTTTACGATAAATCCAATAAGGGTCTTTATGCCCTTCTCTCAGAATGTCTTGGTATGTATTACGAGATCAAGGGTAGCCCTGCTGAGAAGGTTGTTTTAGAAGGTATTAAAGCTAACCTAGAAGGACGTGGCGTTAAGGTGCAAGCCAGCACTCCAGTGCTAACCCTGATCGTAAAGTATGTGTTTAATGCCGAGCGCCGCAGAGCAAGTGCCTATTCACGTGCATTACGAGTGGCAGCCAAAGAAGCGGTATCTGTTGGCAATTTTGCCGAATGGGTAACCAAAGTAGGCGGCGTTGAGGAAGTGGCCAGCACCAAGGGCATTACTGATGAAACTATCAAAAAACGTAGTCAGCTTGATAACAAGGTGTCAGAGGTTAAGCAATTGCTTGTTAGCCAGCTGCAACACCCCTTAGCGTTGGTGCCAAAAACTGCCTTAGCCCACCCAGCCGACTCTGCTGAGTACACCTTGTTAATTGGCAAGATGCTAGCTAGCGGTCAAACGCAGGTCTTAAGCGTTGTTCCGGGTTCGTCTGGCGCCATGATTGAGCAGGCGATTCGTAAGATCGCGCAAGAATTGCTCAATAAGGTCGAGGAGCATGTCAAAGCCCAAGCAGAACTCGCAGCGCAAGCGGCGATTACTGAAGCAGCCAATCAAGCCTTCTTTAAAGAAATGGCTTAAGCCTTTGCAAGTCTTGACAGGGGTGTAGCACTTATTAGCTCACCCCTGCTTTTACCCAATCAGAAAGGAATTACCATGAGCTTCGCACTCAAATACGCCCCAACTCGTCTCGACGATGTAGTTATAGGCAGCCAAACCCTTAAAAATAGGCTATCTGACTACATCAACGATCGCGACTTAAAGCCCCTCATCCTTCACGGCGGGGTTGGAACTGGCAAAACCACGATTGCCAATTTATTGCCTGATGCCATCGAAAGTAAAAAAGCAGAAGTTACCCGTCTTAAAGCAGTGGAATTTAATTCCATCAATGATGTCATGCAGACTTTTGAAGATCACACCATGTTTTATCAAGTATTTACGATCAATGATCAAAAACGTAACTACATCATTTCTAATGAAATTAACTTCACCCCCAAAGCAGCAATAGCTTTTAGAGATGTAATCGATGACATGATCGGTCATACCCAGTTCATCTTTACAACGAACTACATCGATCAAGTCGACATTGCCTTACGTGATCGCAGCAACTGCTTGGCTGTGCCTCCAGTAACAGCAAAAGACTGGCTTATCCGAGCTCAGTGGATTTTGCAGCAAGAAGGTATCGCCCTGCCAGATGATCAACTACTGAAGATTCTCACTACACAATTGCAAGTGAGCTCCAGTAACCGCAAGCTCTTAGAGCGTCTCGAGGACTTTGTTAGATCCGTTCGTAACCCACCGAATAATCCTGGCGGAATTATTGAGCTGGCACCTATCCCAGAGCCGATTAACCCCTTGATGGCTGCTTGACCACACCAGTACTAGCCCTAGTGGCTAGTACTTATAAGGAATTAATATGCGCTACCCAAGAACAGTCTTTGTTTTTGACACTCCAAACCATGGCATTGATCCCGAATATTTTCAGATGATCAGCTCATCTTCACAGAAGATCTATGTACGCGGGCATTCAAAACCAATCGGGACAATTGATTCTGAGCTTGATGCCATCAAAATTTTGGATGGGTATCTCAACTTTACGGGACCAAATCGCTCTTATATGGTCATCGGCAATCTAAAGCATGTCGAATTTGTTGCCACTAGCCTAGCAGATAAGGATTGCTCGATCTATTGGCTCATTAATAATAATTCCGCTTTATGCATTCGCGCAGCTTTAAGCGCCCTGCTTGATCTTCATGAGATGGAAGCGTTATTTAACGAGGCACTTTACTACTACACTAAATCCAGAGATCGGTATCAAGCATTATCCGATTCCAGGCACATATCAAACGATGATTTTCCCCAGCTTATTGCGGACATCATCAATGGAGGAAAACAGGTTGAGCTACGGGCAGATATTGAAAGTTTTTTATGCGAAGAATTGCATATCGGGAAGTTTGAGATCTAAGCCAACTTAGCGGCTGCCATCATTGGGGTCAGTTTTGAGTAATGACGCTCAATCATTAATGTCGAGGTACCCATTTGCCTAGCTAGGGTGTGTATATCAATACCTTCAGCTAGTGCAAATGTGGCATAGGTATGGCGTAGGCTATACAGGCTACGATTACGCCCCGCTACATCTTTGAGTAAATTACATTCTTTTAAGAGATTCTCAAACTGAGGATTAAAGTTATAGGGCTGAACCCCTCTTGGGAAAGTAAATATCAGACGATCTAACCTGGCCTCAATGACTTCATTAAGGTCTTTATATGGCAATTGATGCCAAGCAATTAATCTTTCCAAGCAATCCACTACCAAATTTTTAGCAATTAAATATCGAGGTCCTGTTTTACCGGAAAGCCAAACCTTAAGATACCGCTGATCGCCAATCCAATGCCATTGCAAATGCTTCCAGCGCATGGGCTTTAGCTCGGTTCCGGGCCTAGCACCTGTGTAAAGTAAGAACTCTACATAGGGGCGACATAGTTGCCTCATCTCCTTGGTGCGGGATGATCTGCCGACCTTTTCCCAGCTGGGCATATAGGCTAATAATTGAGCGATCTCTTCCTTACTAAAGGCGGGTCTTGCTTGACTGGGGGAGCCATGGGGATCTAATAAAGGAACCCGATAAGTATCGGCAACCAGGTTTTGCTCTCTAGCTAAAGTGACTATCCGGTTATAGGTCGTAGCATGGGTACGCTTAGTACTTGCTTGGGGATCTCTACCCATCTGGGATAAGCGCCAAGATTCAAAATCCTTAACCAGCTCCGGGGTGATTTCCTTTAGCTGGAATTTTCCAAAAAATGGAATGAGGTATTTATTGAGAACAAACTTGTAATCCTTAAAGATGGCTTTGCCATTACCTTCTTTATTGGCAATATCCATTGCCACGAGATCTTCTTCTGCTAACTGCTTAAATGACTTGGATTTGAGGCTCAATTCCTGACTAATCTTAGCCATGGTCTGCTCATAAAGCGCTATAGAGGCATGCTTGGCCTCTTCAAGATCCGCCTGGCCAGTGCTCATGGAGTGCCACTGACAATTGGGCAACCTAAAGCGGCATTGCCATTGATTGCTGCCTGATCGCTTAAAGAGACTTACTAAACCTCGGTGGAGGTGAATTACATCAGCAGACTGGGATGCACTAGATTTGAAGAAAAGCTGGTTTAGATTTTGCACTCAAGTGTCGTGTTTCGAGACACTTGTAGCTTAACTTCAGATTTCAGGAAGGTCGATCGGAAAATTTGTCGAGTAAACCGACATTTCATGTGTGGATATCTGGTAGGCAGACTCCGACCCAAAGCAGACCATCAATTCAATAATCTGAGTACGCTAACTCTCACCCAAAACTGAGCGACCTGCTTAACGTAAGGCTTTATTTAACTGATCCACAATCTCGGCCCAATCAGCATCTAAAAGCAACTCATCACGAAGAAGCCTTGCTTGAGATGGTGTCCACAATGGTGCATCCGCTAATTCAATCGCTTCATCTAAAGGAGCATGCCGATCAATGAATGCCTTAATACTATTACCATCAGAAGGTAGTCCTAATTGAAGGAATAACTCAGAGAATGGATGAAATGACTTTTCCATGATTAATTTCTCCTTAAACGTAACGCATTTGTAATGACCGAGGCTGAGCTCAAGCTCATGGCAAGTGCAGCAATTAATGGTGAGAGTAACCATCCAGTGAAAGGATATAAGAGACCAGCAGCAATAGGAATGCCCAGTGCGTTATAAAGAAACGCAAACACTAGGTTTTGCTTCATATTGCCTACCGTATCGTCTGAAAGCGACTTAGCAATCGCAATACCTCTGAGATCACCTTTAACTAAAGTAATTTGGGCGCTATTCATAGCAACGTCAGTACCGGTGCCCATAGCAATACCAACATTGGCTTTTGCTAAAGCTGGAGCATCATTGATGCCATCACCTGCCATTGCAACAATCCGACCTTCATTTTGTAGTCGAGTTACCAATTCGAGCTTATCTGCTGGCTTAACCTCTCCATAGACCTCTTCAATCCCAAGGCGCTTGCCAACAGATTTAGCAGTTGTTAATCCATCTCCAGTTGCCATCACAATTCGCAATCCCGCCTCTCTTAAGGTTTGCAAAGCCTCTGGCGTAGTAGCCTTAATAGGATCAGAGACAGCTAAAAGTCCAGCAAGCTTTCCGTTGATAGCTAAATGCATCACGCTAGCGCCTTCAGAGCGGAGCTCCTCTGCTTGGGCTTTCAAAATATCAACAGAAACTCCCAGCTTATCCATCAATGCAGTATTACCCAACGCCAAATGAAACAAGCCAACGCTACCTTGAACTCCAATTCCTGAACTAGATTCAAAGTTTTCAGGTTTCTCCAGGGGCAAATTACCATCTCTTGCAGCACGAACAATCGCATCGGCAAGAGGATGCTCACTGCCCTGATCAAGACTTGCTGCAAGCTTTAAGACCTCATTACCATCAAAGCTGGGCGCAGGAATAACTCTATCAAAAATTGGCTTACCCTCTGTTAAGGTGCCTGTTTTATCAATAATGAGGGTGTTCACCTTACGAAGATTTTCAATGGCCGCAGCGTCGCGGAACAAAATTCCCTTTGTCGCCCCTTTACCAGTAGCAACCATAATCGACATTGGCGTGGCAAGACCTAGGGCACAAGGGCAAGCAATGATTAATACCGAAACCGCATTGATTAAACCAAAGACCCAACTTGGTTCGGGGCCAAAGATCCCCCAAATGAAAAAAGTCAGTAAAGCTATCGCTACAACCGTTACTACAAAATATCCCGCAACAATATCTGCCATTCGCTGCATTGGTGCTCTGGAGCGTTGGGCTTGAGCTACCATTTGCACAATTTGAGCCAGCATGGTTGATGAACCAACACGCTCGGCTTTAATAATCAATGCGCCATTGGTATTCATCGTTGCTCCAATCACACGATCACCGATACGCTTAGTAACTGGCAATGGCTCCCCGGTAAGCATGGATTCATCAAGCGCACTAGAGCCTTCAACAATGACGCCATCAACAGGCACTTTTTCACCTGGGCGCACCCTCAATAAGTCTTCAATATGAACATTTGATAAAGGAATATCTTCCTCAGATCCATCGCCCTTAATTCTTCTAGCTGTTTTAGGAGCTAAGCCCAGCAAGGATTTAATTGCCGCAGAAGTTTGTGAACGTGCCTTTAGTTCCAACACCTGACCAAGCAGAGTCAATGAAATAATGACGGCGGCTGCCTCAAAATACACACCAATCCTGCCCATAGACATAAAGGAAGCAGGAAATACTTGTGGAGCTACCGTAGCAACAACGCTATACAAAAATGCAGCACCTGTTCCCAATCCAATCAAAGTCCACATATTTGGACTGCGATTGGCTATGGATTGCCAGCCACGATAAAAGAATGGCCATCCTGCCCATAAAACAATTGGTAAGGATAGGAATAATTCAACCCAGGTTTGGGTTTGAGACTCAAGTAGATTAAGTTTATGGCCAAACATCGCAAGGACAGTCACCACTGTCGTCAAAGGCAGCGTCCACCAAAATCGTCTTTGAAAATCAACTAATTCTGGATTTTCTTCTTCCTCTAATTCAGGCAACAGAGGCTCTAAACTCATTCCACAAATTGGGCAATTACCTGGTTGATTCTGCCGAATTTGCGGATGCATGGGGCAGGTATAAATTGTGCCGGCCACCGAAGCAGGCGACTCTGAGTCCTTTAGTCCCCCATCTAGATACTTGCTGGGCGCTCCAATAAATTTTTCTTTACAACCATTGCTGCAAAAGTAATACGCAATATTCTTAAGCGAGTAACTATGCTTAGACTGAGAAGTGACCGTCATCCCACAAACAGGATCCTTCAAGGAATTTTCATCTGAAGAATGTTCGTGATGGGAGTGATCGTGTCCATGCTCATGATGATTGTTCTCATTGTGCTTACTCATTGCAAATCCTTGTTTACCTAATTCATTAAAACTGGCGTATCTGGGATTTCATTATCTGAAGATGATTTACCTGGGAATTGACTTTGCAATAGTTGACTCACCATTTCAATTCCAGACAAAATGCCAGCCTGATATTCATTGAGCGCAAATTTGGATTCGATCTCATGACAAATAACATCCCACGCACTGGCATCCGCATTTGAATGAATGCCTCTATCGGCAATTATCTCTACAGCATGATCGGCTAATAAAATATAAATGAGCACCCCATTATTGTGCTCGGTATCCCAAACTCTGAGATTGGTAAAGACTTCAATTGCACGATCTCTAGGGCTTAAGTCTTTTAACAAGGCAAGCGTATCCAGGGCACCTTCCACGGCAAAACAGATTTGACCCGAATGTTGAGCCTCACTATCTCGAATCGCATTTGTTATTGCGGCAAGATCTTCCTTGGAAAAGCATTTCTCTACCTTGCGACTATGAGACCAGAGATGTTTTATTAATCGATTCATATTCATGCTTACCATCTCCCCGAGGAGCCACCGCCACCAAAGCCGCCACCGCCACCACTAAATCCACCACCTCCACCATGGCCTCCACTGCTATAGCCACCAAAGCCATGTCTACCCAACCCCATTCCGGATAGAGCAACGACCAATGCCACAACACCGGCAATTAAGGCCATAGAAAACGCACCGAACATAAACCAGGCGATAAGAGCTACAAATCCTCCAGTAACTAGGGATCCAGGTAACCTGCCGAGCATCGATCGTAAGATTCCACCAAGCACTAAAGCCACAATAAAAATGATTGGTAAAAACGAACGAATATCCCCGGGGTCACGCATTTCTGTATTAGTTGGGTTTGGCGCTGGTAACGCCTCACCATCAACCACGCTAATCACAGCGTTTAGGCCATCCGTAATGCCGCCATAAAAATCCTGCTGTTTGAAACGGGGCACAATGATTTGGTCGATGATTCGCTTGCTAGTTGCATCAGTTAATACACCTTCAAGGCCGTAACCCACCTCAATCCGAAGTGCTCTATCAGCCTTAGCAATAATCAGAATCGCACCATCATCGACTTTTTTGCGCCCAATCTTCCATTGCTCCGCTACGCGAATTGCATATTGCTCAATTGACTCAGGAGCGGTAGATTGCAGCATCAAGACGACAATCTGACTACCCTTTTGAGCCTCAAAGTTACTTAAGGTTTGATCTAGAGAGCTGACCTGAGCCGGTGTAAGAGTGCCCGTTTGATCAATTACTCGCCCCGATAAAGCCGGTACCGCCTGCTGCGCCACAGAAAACTGAGGCAAGCAAAGCAGCGCCAAAACCGATAGTAAAGCTAAGAGACGTTTGGGGAACTGGAAAAAACGGGTCACGGAAGATACTCCAATTATTTCGCTGCTGGCGTATCAAATGAAACACTAGGAGGAGAAGCCAGCTCTTTCTCATTCTCAACAGTAAAGTTAGCCTTAGCCTTATAGCCAAACATCATTGCTGTTAAGTTAGATGGGAATGAGCGAATCGTGACGTTGTAATCCTGTACAGATTTAATGTAACGATTACGAGCAACTGTAATGCGATTTTCAGTGCCCTCTAGTTGCGCTTGCAAATCTCTAAACCCTTGATTTGCTCGTAAGCTCGGGTAATTTTCTGAAACGACTAATAGTCTGGATAAAGCCGAAGTGAGCTGTCCTTGCGCTTGCTGGAATTTCTGAAAAGCTTCTGGGTTGTTTACCAAATCAGGAGTAGCTTGAATTGAGGTCGCTTTAGATCTAGCCTCTACAACCTTAGTTAGAGTATCTTGCTCAAACTTAGCTTCGCCTTTGACCGTGCTTACTAGATTAGGAATCAGGTCGGCTCTACGCTGATATTGATTCAATACCTCAGACCAGCTAGAAGTTACCTGCTCATCTTGGGACTGAATTTGGTTATACCCACAACCTGATAACAATACCGCTGCTATTGCCAACAGACCGATAAGATATTTACGCATTTGTTACTCCTTTACTTAATTGAAGTTTGAGTCTTTAAGAACAGTCACCTTTTTAGATGTCTAAAAAATTGGGAATTAAAGAGAGTGTTAACCACAACAGCAACCACCAGATTTTTTCTGTGGCGCCTGAACGCCGCCATCAAGATCTAAAGAAGATGGATAACCACCCTCATTAAGCGCATAAATCAAATCATCACTCATCCAGCTCGTCCTATCTAAATGCACTTTGCCGTTTTGCAAGTCAACATGGATATTTGAAACGCCATCTAAAGATTCAAGCGCCTTGGTAACGTGTTTGACACAAGAGCCACAGGTCATGCCGGCCACATTTAAATGAATTTGACTCATATTCAGTCTCCTTTTTTTAATTCGATGACATACAGCTTTCCACCTTCGCTTGATGCTACGAATTCCACTTGGTCTCCAGACTTAAGACCATTTAAAAGAGTTTTGTTTTTCACGTTAAAAATCATGGTCATTGGGGGCATATCTAAATTCTTGATTTCCTCGTGACGAATGGTGACTTTGCCTTGCTCCAAATCAACTTTGCGTACCTGACCAGCCGTATATGCACCAGTAGATTGGGCGCTTGCTACATGAGTCAAGATTACTCCTGATAGTAGAAAAATAACACTCAAATATTTTTTTAGATTGTTCATTATTAAATTCCTATCGATAAGATTGATAAATTTGGGATTGACCATTTTTGGAGATCAATAAAACGTCATAAGGATCTTTTCTAGATCCATACTCAGGACCATCCATTCCTGGAGAGCCTATGGGCATCGCTGGTACAGCAATCCCCACAGCATTGGGCTTCTCGGCCAATAAACGCTTAATTTCCCTCGCCGGGACATGGCCTTCGATTGCATAACCATCAATGACTGCGGTATGGCAAGACCCAAACTGAATGGGCATGCCCATCTTCTTTCTAATCTGGTCATTACCATCGCTGATCACTTTAGTAGCAAAGCCATTTTTCTCCACATACGAAATCCAATCCTTGCAACAGCCACAAGTTGGACTCTTCCATACTGTGATCAATGGTTTTTCACTGACAGCACTGGATGCAAACGGCACTAGCACCAATCCCATTGCTATAGCCCTTCTTGTTAAATTAATGTTGATGGGAGCCATGGCCGTCCCCTTTCTGTGCTGGTGAAACAGATTTAGGTCCAGCTACCGAAATTGATCCCTTCATTCCCGCATCGTAATGGCCTGGTTGTAGGCATGCAAATTGCACTTTTCCAGATTTCGTAAATTGCCAAATAATTTCACCTGTTTGACCAGCGCCTAAGGTAACCATGTTTGGCTCGGCATGCTCCATTTCTGGAAACTTCATCATCTGCTTATAGTGCTCTTGTAGCTCTTGATCTGTACCAAGCACCATTTCATGTTTTGTTTTACCCAGATTCTTGACTACAAAGTGGATAGTTTCGCCTTGCTTGACTTGAATACTGCTAGGATTAAATCTCATGTTGTCTGTCATGCGAACTCTAATTGTTCGATTTACTTTGGCTGCAATACCCGGCTGTCCAACACTAGAATTTTCGCTGGCATGATCATGACCACCACTAGCGCCATGGTCATGAGACATTGCGCCCATGCCACCCATAGCCCCCATGCCTGCGCCTGATCCCTGCATCTTGTCATGCATCGCCTTACATTGACTAGCACTCATCTCAGGATGCATTTGTTGGCACATTGCCACCCTTTGTTCAGGAGTCATTTTTGCCATATTCTCGTGCATCGCCTTACATTGATCAGGACTCATTTCAGGATGCATTTTTTGACACATCGCTGCCATTGGATCTTGGTTCATGGCCCCTTGATTCATCATCCCCATACCGCCAGGTTGTGTTGCACCTTGCGCAAACACCAAACTAGATGCTGCCATCGCAATTGCTGCCAATGTAAATTGAATATTTTTCATTTTGTTTTCCTTAATTATTAATGTCCAGAATGCCCATTGGGCTTTCTTACTTGTACTTCGATTTCTTTTGTAGAGCTTGGTCTTGTTGATTGCATAGGTTTTGCAGTATTTAGTTGCGTTGGAGCTGCAGGTAATGCGCCTTTGTAAGCCTCTGCCACCGTACCAGCCGGATGCTTATACCAACCCGGATCTGCATAATCGCCAGGCTTTTGATCCTTACGTACTTTTAATACGCTAAACATACCGCCCATCTCTACCGACCCAAAAGGACCCATACCCGTCATCATGCGAGCCGTGTTATCGGGAATAGGCATTTCCATTTCAGACATATCACCCATACCCCTTTCACCCATCACCATATAGTCAGGTATCAGACTGTTGATCTTCTTGCCAACCCCCCGATGATCAACGCCAATCATGGTGGGGAGGTTATGCCCCATTGCATTCATGGTGTGGTGGCTCTTATGGCAATGGATCGCCCAGTCACCCTCTTCATCTGCAAGAAATTCAATTTGCCGCATCTGCCCAACAGCCACGTCAGTGGTTACCTCAGGCCAACGAGCAGTTTTTGGAACAGGGCCTCCATCAGTGCCTGTGACCGAAAACTCATGCCCATGAAGATGAATTGGATGATTGGTCATTGTTAAGTTTCCTACTCTGATTCGGACCTTGTCATTTAGGGCGACATTCAAAGAATCTATGCCAGGAAAAACGCGGCTATTCCAGCTCCATATATTGAAGTCAACCATCGTGGCTACTTTTGGTGTGTAACTACCAGGATCAATGTCATATGAGCTCAATAAAAAACAAAAGTCCCTATTAACATCATCAATAAGTGGATTTTGATCTTTAGGATGCGTAATCCACATACCCATCATTCCCATTGCCATCTGCGTCATTTCATCGGCATGGGGGTGGTACATGAAAGTCCCCGGGCGGCGAGCAACAAACTCGTACATAAAGGTTTTTCCCGGCGGAATACCTTTTTGAGTTAAACCTGTTACACCATCCATACCATTTGGTAATCTTTGGCCATGCCAATGCACTGAAGTCTGCTCTGGTAACCGGTTAGTAACAAATATCCGAACTCGATCACCTTCCACCACTTCGATTGTTGGCCCAGGGCTTTGACCGTTGTAACCCCATAGGTGCGCCTTAAATCCAGGAGTCATTTCTCGCACTACTGGCTCAGCGACTAAATGAAACTCCTTAACACCCTCATTCATTCTCCAAGGCAATGTCCAGCCATTTAAGGTAACAACTGGGTTGTATGGGCGACCTGTACTAGGTGTTAATGGTGGCATCGTATTAGCGTTCACCTGCGTCACTAATTCTGGGGCACCAGATAAGGCATAGCGGCCAACTGCTGCAACCGCGACAGCACCGCCAGCAATACCGGCATATTTAAAAAAATCTCTTCTTGAACTCATTATTTTTCCTTATCAATGTCCGGCAGGGTTTGCTAACGTCCCCGCCCCAGTAACGCTAGGCACCTGGAGTATTGTTGGTCTGCCAATTAAGGAGGACTGCAAAGCAGCATCTGTTAACCAAAATTGTTGCTGAGCATTAATTGCTGCAATTACTGCAGAGACCTGATCTCTTGAGTCGGCAATCAACTCAAAGACACCAATAATCATGCCGTTATAGCGAAGCTGACTTTCTTCAGCGATGGCTTTGCGTACAGGTATTACTTCTTTTCGATAGTGTTGGGATATGTCGTATGCAGTTCGATAGGCCGAGTAAGTCTCCCTCAAATTGGAACTAGCGTTTCGAGTAACGCCCTCTAGCCGATTAAATGCGGCTAAAGTTTGGGCATTCATAGCATCCCTACTCATATTTCCCCAATCGAAAATTGGTAGTCGAATCGAGATTTCATAACCCTGCTTTGGAGTGCTCTCACCAGATGCTGAATCAAATTTAGTGCCGCGATTAAAGCCCAATTCAATATCGGTAAAACTGGTGATGTTGTTAAGCCCCTGAGCTTTCGCTGCCGCCTCTAAAGTTGCTGTAGCCAAGCGAATGTCTAGCCGCTCCACGCCAGCTTGCTGCGCAATAAATTCGGTGTTTGGTGGTTGCTTAGGCAGATCAGGTAAACGATTGGGCAATTTGAGTTCTTTTGCCTGAGCTTCACTTAAGCCAAGGGCACGAACAAGCTCCTCCCTACGACTTACTGAAGTCTGTTTTGCATTAGCAAACTGCGTAGCCGAGTCTGCATAAAAAGCCTGCTGCCTTGCACGAGTAATCTTATTAAGATTACCTACTGCTTCCATGCGCCTTGCTAGCTCAGCACTTGCTTCTGCACTTCGAAAAACTTGATCGGCATATTTTAGGGATTGCTCTGCTGCAACTGCACGAACCCAAGCCTGGCGAACCAAAGTAACTTGATCAATGATTTCGGTAGTTAAACGCAATTGAGCTTGTTCAATTCGCTTATCAGCTATTCCTTTGCGTTGAGGCAAAGTAATCAGATCTAATAATCCAAATACAAACCAGCGATTAAATTCGATCTCTGGACTAGTAACCATTCGCTCAAAAGCAAAATAAGGATTAGACATTCTGCCTGCTTGGGCAGCAGACGCTGCTTCAGACCAATTCTGGGCAATAAGTGCTTGAACGGCTGGACTATTAATCAAGGCAAGCTGAACAGCATCGCTTTGATTTAAATTCTTAGCCAGCAGTTCCTGAGCTCTACCCTGAAGAACATCACGCTCATCTGACGATTTTGCTAAAACAACCTGGCCATTAGTAAATTTACTCGAATCCAGATTCGTTTTTTGTAAGGCCTCATCAATATTGACGCTAGCGCATCCAGTAAGAGCACTCACGAATAAGATTGATACGAGTTTGTATCGCTTAGCGAAAGGAATGGTCATCATCATTTAACCCCCTCGTGATGATTTCTTGAATGCCCTTCGCTTGTTGGCACCGTATCAGCCTGAGCAGCTTCTTTGGCATACGCTTTCCATCCGCCGATCTTTTGGACGGTAGCGTTAGCCTGCTTCCAAGGAATGATCTCCTCTTCCGAATAAGGCTGATAATTTTTAAATACTGACGTGTACTGCAGCGACTCGGCAATAGACTTTGCCGAAGAACCATTTACCGCCGCATCTTGCGCCGATGCAACTGGACTACCTAGTAATGTGAGCGCCAATAGAAACATTCCATTGCCCCACATGCATTTAAACATGCTCATAATTTCTCCAATAGACAAACGTAGCGACAAGACTTGTCGCCAAAATCTACTTACTACTGAGGAAATTTAAATCCGAGGGGGTTTGTAAATGTTACCTAGCGATTGGCCGAGTGCCAAAGTAGGAGCGTAAGGCAGTAGATTGTCCGCATACTGCAAAGGAGCAATCACGGAAGAAGCGGCTGTTAAATCAGCAATACCAACGCAGCACTGAGAAGCGGTATGGCACTTTGTAGCCACTTTCTTTGCCGACTTTTCTATCGATGAAGTGCAATCTTTACATTGCTTATGCTGCATATGAGAGTCAGCATTATCAGCATGAGTCGCAGCTTGGGACTGGTGCGCATGGTGTTGATCGGAAACGAATACGGGCATGCTAGCCGCATGAATCAGGCTAATAAAAAAACTTAAGCATAAGAAAACGCATAATTTCCGCATTGCTAAACTTTATACTGAATTTGGCGTTTTGTCAGCCTTACCCTTCACTTTTTTGAGTCTAGGCATTAACTTATTGAGCTATTGAGGCTATAAACCCAAGCAAATTCAAGAAGATGTGAATAATCCATTGGGTTTGGGAAGGTGCGTTTATCGTAAAGTGCTACAAGAAACCCCACCATCCCCACCAAAGAGATAGTAGATACGAATTCCATGTCAGATAAAGCCACCAAACTCAATGCCCAGTGCAACTGCATCAGCGTTGACAAACAGAAACTAGATATTGAGGTTCATCGCCTTATTAGTGATCTGGACCTTGCTGATTCAACTGCTACAAAGATAGGCTCGATGCTCTCAAGTAGCGGAGTATTTATTGACCAAGCCGCCTTAGATCAGATGAAAGCATTAGTAAAAGCGGTCTATAAAGTTTGCGAAATGCCTTTATTTCAAAAATTAGTTCTTGAGCAAGCTCCATCCATTGCTAGACATCAACAAAGTACAAGTGGTGTTTTTTATGGATTTGATTTTCACCTAGGGGTAAATGGCCCGCAATTAATTGAAATCAATACCAATGCAGGCGGCGCTATGATTTCTGCCCTTGAAATTGGGGCATCGATAAATTGCTGTGAGCCAGTAGAGAGACGCTTGGGAGCAAGAAATATGCCCAATGAAATTTATGAGACTTTTCTGGATATGTTTACCCGGGAGTGGAGATCCTTCAATAGGGATCCTTCTGCGCAATTAAAGACGATTGCAATCGTTGATGAGAGTCCAACTGAACAATTCTTATATCCTGAGTTTCAACTCTTCCAAGCCCTGTTTCAAAAGCATGGAATCACGACAATCATCACCTCTCCAGATGGTCTCGTAATTAAAGATCAAAAGGTTTACTTCGGCGAAGTCCAAATTGACTTAATCTATAACCGAACGACCGACTTTTATTTTCAAGGTTCATCATACGAAGCGCTTAGAGACGCTTATCTTCAAGATCTTGTAGCCATCACCCCAAACCCCTTTAATCATGCAGTATTTGCCAATAAAGATAACCTTTGCATCTTAAGCAATCGGGAACATCTTGACTCCCTAGGGGTTGACTTGGCTATACAAGAAATACTCCTAAGCCACATTCCGGAGACTGTAAAAGTGTCCTCTAAAAACGAAGAATCTCTTTGGACAAATCGCAAAGACTACTTTTTCAAGCCCAGTCAAGGCTATGGGAGTCGCGCTGTATATCGCGGAGATAAATTAACTAAAGGCGTATGGGGTCAAATTAAGGATAAAAGCTATATTGCACAAAAAGTAATTCCACCAAGCAAACGAACCATCACGATTGATGGTAATGAGGTTGATCTTAAAGTCGATATTAGAGATTATGTCTTTGAAGGTAATTCACTCATTTCAGTAAGTCGCATATACCAAGGGCAAACAACAAATTTAAGAACCTTGGGAGGCGGCTTCTCACCTCTTTATGGCGTAGACTAAGACTGATAAGGTTTAAGACACAATTTAAATTTCTATCTTCTTTAATTCTGAAATTGCAATCAAATAAGCTCAGTCACTAAAATTACTGCGACTACTTCTGGCCGATTTGAGTCATCTGAGTGAATTCAATCAATTTGGATCTTATCGACCCAAGGGAGACCTTGGAGGACAAGTCCAGTAACTCATCCCCCTAGTGTGTTACTACCTTGACCGATCCATCCACATATAGTTCTGCTGCATCATTTGGTTCATCATATTCTGCTGCATACCCATGTATTGATCCATCATGTATTGGCGTTGCTTTAACTGCTCAGGTGTTAATTTAGAGTAATAGGGGCCCATACCATTCCAACCCATCATGTGTCCACCCATCATGCCGCCGTTACCACCACAACAACCCATCATTCCCGAACCCCACATGCCTTGCATCATATTCATGTTGCCCTGCATTGTGCTCCAGTGAGCCTGCATCAGCTTTTGCCTTTCTTGCGGATCTTGAGTTGCACGGATCTGATCCATCTGCTGTTGCATCTTTTTAAAGTTCTCTTGAATTTGAGCGGCTTGCTTATCAAACTCCGCTACATCAACATTTTTTTGTTGTGTCTGTGAGGCTTTAGTGCCTGCCCCTGCTGATTGCGCCAAAACGGGCGCACTTAGTAAAACACCTAAACTTAAAATCCCAACCCATCCTAGCTTTTTCATTTTAGTACTCCTTGAGTTAACTGCTTGATATGAACTAACACCTAGCTTCTTAATAACCGCAATCCATTTGCCACTACTAGCAAGCTCGCACCCATATCCGCAAATACCGCCATCCACATCGTGGCTTGCCCTGTAAAGGTAAGCACAAGGAAAATAGCTTTAATGCCAAGAGCAAGAACAATGTTTTGAGTCAGAATTAGAGCGGTTGATTTGGATAGCCGAATAAAGGTAGCAATCTTGCGTAAATCATCATCCATTAGCGCAACATCAGCAGTCTCTATCGCAGTATCGGTTCCAGCCGCCCCCATCGCAAATCCAATACTTGCTCTTGCTAAAGCGGGGGCATCATTAATGCCATCTCCAACCATGCCTACCTTTACATTGGGATCCTTTTTTAGGCGACTGTCAATTATTTTGAGCTTATCTTCAGGCAATAAATTACCCATAATCTCATCGACACCCACCTGTTTACCTATTGCCTTAGCGGTGTGCTGATTGTCACCAGTGAGCATGATGGTAGTCACGCCTAATTGGTGAAGCTCATCAATAGCCTGCTTGCTTGTTTCTCTAACAGTATCGGCCACCGCAATAATGGCTAAAACCTCTGTTTGGTTGGTAAGCAATACGGCCGTTTTGCCTTGCTGCTCTAGTGGTAATAAACGATTCTCAATATCATCAGAGCACAAACCCAATTCTTCAATCAGTCGATGATTGCCAAGGTAATACAAATTACCCTCAATAACGCCTTTGACACCGCGACCCAGAATCGCCTCAAAGCTATCTACAGTCTTTAAATCATTCTTTTGCTCTTGATTAGCATGGGCAATTGCTAGAGATACGGGATGATCAGATCGTGCCGCAAGACTGATGGCAATTTCGTGAATATGCTTGTCATTGCTACTTAATGCAAAAAAGTCCGTTTGTGCAGGCTTCCCGTAGGTTAGTGTCCCTGTCTTATCTACTGCTAAGACCTTCATGCTCCGTCCTGCTTCTAAAAAAGCGCCTCCTTTAATTAAGATGCCTTTTCTTGCAGCGGCTGCTAAGCCACTCACAATCGTTACTGGTGTTGAGATCACCAAAGCACAAGGGCAGGCAATCACTAACATGACTAATGCTTTATAGATCCACTCTTGCCATGACTGCGCCATTAACAATGGAGGCAAAACAGCGACTAACACCGCAAGCAAAAAAACAGCTGGCGTATAGATCTTGGCGAATTGATCAACAAAACGCTGGGTGGGCGCACGACTTCCTTGCGCTGCTTCAACTGCATGAATAATTCGAGCTAGCGTTGAATGAGTCGCTTCTGCAGTAACTTTGTATTCGAACGATCCTGTCTGATTGATCGTTCCTGCAAATACCTCATCGCCAACTATCTTATCGACGGGTAGGCTCTCACCCGTGATTGGCGCTTGATTTACTGCCGAGTTACCACTTATTAATATGCCGTCTAAAGCTATTCGCTCTCCAGGACGCACTCGAACTAAAGCACCTAAAGCGATAGCCTTTACATCCGTTAGCACCCAAGAGCCATCGGCTTGCTGAACGGTTGCGGTTTCAGGGGTGAGGTCTAATAAGCCACGAATCGCATTACGAGCACGATCTAATGACTTGGCTTCAATTACTTCAGCTAGAGTAAATAAGAACATCACCATGGCGGCTTCTGGCCAACTTCCAATCGCCATCGCACCTGTGACTGCAATTGACATTAAGGCATTGATATTGAGATTGCCATTCTTTAATGCAATCCAGCCCTTTTTATAGGTGGTCAGGCCACCTGAAGCAATTGAGGCGATTACTAGAGCAATGACAATCCACTGATTACCAAGTTGCAGCAATTCCATGATTTCAGCCAAGGTTGCAGTGATACCTGCAACAGCCAATGGCCACCAATTTTTTTTAGGTATAGGCTCAATCGAGCTGTCCTTTGTAGAAGTCTGACCACTTTGTAGCACCGCCTGCATTCCAATTGAACCCAAAGCGGACTCGATAGCGTCAAGTGAGTTGAGATTGTGACCAACCGTGAGTATCCTTTGCATTAAGTTAAAGTCCAGCGACTCAATGCCGCTTACACTAACTAGCTTTTTGCGAATAAGCGCCTCTTCAGTTGGGCAGTCCATATTTTCAATGCGATAGATGGCCTTATTCTTGCTCGGTATTTCAGAAGCCTTTGTCACAGGGGTTGATGTTGAACAACTACAGGAGGTATTGCATTCGCTCATAGCGGAAACCTAAATGATGAAGACATAAAACATTTAACACCCTATAGTAACTATAGAGTCAAGGGATTAGAATAAAAATGTAAAAACTTGGAGGTCAAATGAGAATTGGTGAACTAGCAACAGCCACAAGCACTCAAGTGGAAACTATTCGGTTTTATGAACAAGAGGGTTTGTTAGCAAAACCGGCTCGATCTGAGGGTAACTTCCGAATCTACGGGGATCAGCACCTGCAACGCCTTACATTTATTCGCCACTGCCGCTCGCTGGACATGACCTTAAGTGAAATTCGTCAATTACTTCGCTTAAAAGATTTGCCCGATGAAAACTGTGATGCAGTAAATGAATTGCTTGATGCCCATATTGAAGGTGTAAGCAATCGAATTAATGAGCTACGCCAACTTGAGCGACAATTAAAGCTGCTCAGAAAACAATGTCATGCGAATCAGGACTCAGCACATTGCGGGATCTTAAATAAATTATCGCTACCCGTGAAGTAAAAAAGAGGTGACACTACCGCCTCTTATTAGCCGAAAGCAGTCATCGGCCTTTTGCCGATTTACCAATAACCAATCGTTAACACCCAAGGAACCCTGTCTAAAGCCAATTCGACATTTTTAAGCCCGTTGGGAACAATAGACAATATTGGGTCGTTGTGAGTGGGAATGTTAAGCACTGATTAGCCGTGAGCGTCTCGAAACACGACGGTTGTCGGGTTAACCGACATAGTAGGATGCCGTTAGCAATGGACCGATAACGACCCAAAACCAACTATAGATGGGCGCTGTCTTTACTATTCAGCGAGGTTAATCCAGATCATTTAGGGCGACCCAGAGTACAGACTAGATTGAGCTGATTTAGGCTATAAATTAAATCCTGCTGTAATCACTTTCGCTTTTATCTTGATAACTGCTATAGCCTTAGCTCCCTTGGGAATAGCGAAATTACCTTTCACTTCCAATTTGCCTCCATTAGGCAGTAGCTCATAATCTTTTTTATCTGATCCAATTAAGACTGTCAGCTTTGCGGTCCCACCATCTATAGGTATCGGTTTACCGTGGTCCGTCAAATACAGCGATAGGCTATCAGGCTTTGCAACCAATTCAACATCAATGTCCTTAGCCTCTACTATGACACCGC
Source organism: Polynucleobacter sp. MWH-Jannik1A5 (assembly GCF_018881795.1). Classification (GTDB taxonomy): domain Bacteria; phylum Pseudomonadota; class Gammaproteobacteria; order Burkholderiales; family Burkholderiaceae; genus Polynucleobacter. The sequence goes on from NZ_JACVPQ010000001.1 coordinate 335,737, forward strand.
CATGCATTGGCTTTAAATCATGGCCGGCTCCAGCATGGGCTGGACCAATAAAACTGATTAGCAAGGTTGCAATCACCATCATTGATTTCATATAAACCCCTTTAAATTAAAATACTTCGTTAGTTTTCATATTGCTCAAGGCTATTTCAGATGCTTTTTTCCCGTAAAGCCAAAACATGGCTGGCGTTAAAAAGGTATCCAATAAGGTAGAGCTGATGAGCCCGGAGAAAATAACAACTGCTACTGGATGCAATATCTCTGTACCAGGACGCTCTGCTTCAAATAACAATGGTGCCAAGGCAAAAGCTGTGACCAAAGCTGTCATTAGTACAGGACTTAAGCGCTCAATTGATCCGCGAATAATCATTGCCAGACTAAACGATTCACCTTCTGACTGCATCAAATTTAAGTAATGGCTAATTTTTAAGATTCCGTTACGCACAGATATTCCTGCTAGCGTGATAAATCCTATTAATGCAGCAATCGAGAGTGGCTGGCCTGAAATCCACAAACCAATCACTGCTCCGACCATAGCTAAGGGAATGTTAGACATAATCATTAAAGATAGGCGCATGGACTTATAGCGGTTATTTAAAACCGCAAACATCAAAAGAAATGATCCAATCGATAGCAAACCAATTACTTTAGATGCCTCTTCTTGCGCTTTAAATTGACCATCTAAAGTAATAAAGTAACCCTCTGGAAGAGTCTGATTAGAGATCACAGTTCTAATATCAGCCACGATATCTGACAGGGCACGCTTGGAGGCATTAGCCGATAAGACAATTCTTCGCTTACCGCCGTCTCTGCTAATTTGATTTGGGCCATCCCCATCCTCAATGCTAGCAATTTTGGAGAGTGGAATTTTTCCATTTGGCGTATCAATCAAGATATCAGCAAGCCCTTCTAAATTTCTTGCTGAGTCTGGTAACTTGATCACTAAGGCAAACCGTCGATTACCCTCAATAATTTGCGAGAGCCTCTCCCCTTCAACCATGCCCTGCAAGGTGGCCATAATCTGAGATGTTGAAACTCCATATTGCGCCGCCTTATCGTAATCAATTCGGACCTTAATTTGTGGTGCTAAAACCTGCTTTTCTATTTCTAGATCAACTAAGCCTTCAATGCCTGCCAATTTCGATCTTAGAAGGTCGGCTTGGCTACGCAGCACGTCCAAATCATCGCCAAAGATCTTAATAGCAATTTGCGATCGCACTCCTGAAAGCATGTGATCTATTCGATGTGAGATTGGCTGACCGATCGCAATTGCAGCGGGTAAGTTAACTAATCTTGACCTGATATCTGCCTGTATCTCAGCCATGGAGCGATCTAAATCTCCCGCAGGCTTTAAACCAACATCTAACTCGCTCACATGTACACCTTCCGCATGCTCGTCCAATTCTGCGCGGCCACTCCTGCGTCCAACATAAGTCACTTCTGGAACCTGCCTGACTAACTTTTCTGCTTGGCTAGCTACGCCCGCCGATTCAGAGAGAGAGACACCAGGATTTAAACGCAATCCGATCAGTAAAGTCCCTTCGTTAAAGGGCGGTAAAAATGCGCTCGCCATAAAGGGAACACTGGCAGCAGCGACTATGACGGATGCAAAAGCATACATCAGAGGCTTTTTAGGCGCCGCCAATAACCTTGATAACTGAACCTCATAATGGCTTTTAAGCCAAGTGACAATCTTTGTATCGTGATCCCTCAGGGACTGCATTGAGGGCAGCAAGTAAAAGCAGAGTACTGGCGTGATAGTGACTGAAACTAAAAGCGATGCAAGAGTAGAGACTATAAATGCAATACCCAAAGGCACAAATAGTCGCCCCTCTATACCTGGTAATGCAAATAATGGGATGAATACCAAAACGATGATGGCTGTAGCATAGATAATTCCGGTTCTTACCTCAAGCGATGCGGCTCTCACAATCGCTAGTGGACTTAATTGGTCTAAAGATGCTTTATCTAGATTTACTCTAAGGCGACGAATTACGTTTTCCACATCAACTACTGCATCATCAACCAGGCCGCCGATTCCAATGGCTAAGCCTCCTAAGGTCATCGTATTAATTGATAAACCAAAGTACTTAAAAACTAGGGCAGTTAAGAGAATTGAAACTGGAATTGCTGTTAATGAGATGAGGACCGGGCGAATTGTTCCTAAAAAGAAATACAGCACTACAGCAACAAAGATTGATGCGCCAATCAGCTTACCCTCTAAAGTGCTAATGGATGCATCAATAAAGCTCGCCTGCCTAAATGTTACTTTTGGAGCTTCCATGCCAGTTGGCAAGCCCTGCTTTAATTCTGCAATAGCCGATTCAATCTTTTTTGTTAGCGCTACCGTATCTGCTGAAGGTTGTTTTTGTACACCTAGAATGACTGCTGGCCCACCTTCATAACCGGCATCGCCTCGCTTAACTGCTGGTGCAAAAGTAATATCTGCAACTTGTCTTAAAAGTATTGTTTGTCCATTGCGGTTCGATACGGCAATGTTCTTTAAATCTTCAAGGCTAGAGGTTCGCCCTATATGACGAATAAGATACTCACGATTATTGGACTCAAGAAATCCACCAGACGTATTTGCAGAGTAGCCCCGCAATGCATCTTCAATCTGCAATATGCTAAGGCCTAGCTCCGCCATACGGCGAGTATTGGGTTGCACTTGAAACTGCCTGACTTGCCCACCTATAGGAATGACTTGCGCTACCCCGGGGATAGCCATCAATCTGGGTCGCAAAACCCAATCAGCATACTCGCGAACCTGCATGGATGAAATCTTAGATTCATCAATCGGAATGGCAATTTGCATAATCTCACCCATGATCGAACTAATGGGCCCCATGCGCGAAACAATGCCATCCGGAATTGCTCCCTCCATAGATGACAGTCTTTCTGAAACCATTTGTCTGGCGCGATAGATGTCTACAGTCCAGTCAAAAGTAACGTATATGAAAGAGAGGCCGGCGCTAGATACTGAGCGAATAGCCTCTACTCCCGGTAAACCATTCATAGCCGTTTCGAGTGGGAATGTAATGAGTTGTTCAACTTCTTCTGAAGCCATTCCGCCAGCCTCGGTCATGATGGTGACAGTAGGCTTATTCAGATCGGGAAAGACATCCACAGGCATCTTGCTTAAGGTGTAGGCACCATAGAACATAGATATAGCACCGAGCAAAATCACTATCATGCGATTTTTTAAGCTGAAATCTAATAACCAAGTAAACATGTCTTAATCCTTAACGAATTTGATTGATGAGGGATGCCCCATCAGTAATGACTCGTTCACCATCTTTAATACCACTAGTAATAACAATGCTCTGACCATCTAAAGGCTCATATACAACTGTTCTTGGCTCAAATATTTCTGGGGACTTTTTAATCCAGACAATTGTTTGGTTCGAGCTGCTTTTGACTAATGATTTTGAAGGCGCCTTTACTCCAGTGATCTTGCTATCGGTATTTACAAATACTCGAATGGGCTGACCTATGGGTAAAAATTGGAGATCGTCCGATTTAGCAGAAAAAGTTAGAGGTAAGGCTTGCTCTCTGAGGGTCTGTCCACCACCAAGATACTTGAGCTCAATCACTTTGCCATTGACATCCACCTTGCCATCAGCAATGTTCTTACTCAGACTTGAATCGTAGGCAAGCGCTTCTATTAATAGCTTGGATGGATTAACGACCTCAAAGATTAGATCTCTTGCTTGCACTACTTGGCCAGATACGACACCCGTAGTAGAAATAATTCCGCTGACTGGGGCTCTTAATTCTTCATTAGCAACAGCGGCTTCTGCCTCTTCAATAGTCTTACGAGGGACCGTATCGCTCAGATCTCGCAAACGCTTTAGTCGACTTTCCGCAAGTGATCTTGATTTTCCTGGGCCAGCCTCTGGCGTTACATACGCCAAGACATCGCCTTTACTAACCTTCTGTCCGGGCAATGGAAAACCAGCTGGTCCCGGCGTAATACGGCCAGCAACAATCGCTTGCACCTTACCGCCAAAGTTAGGATCCATAATGACTTTTCCAGCTAAATCATAGGTTTTGGCATATTCGCCGAACTGGCCAGGAGCTGTCATCACGTGTAACTGGCGTTGCGCAGGCTTGGGAATAAAAAGACTGCCGTCCGACTGTCTTTTAGGGGCGTCACCTTGAACTTGGGATACTTCCGACTCGCCATGACCCGGCCCAGCATAAACCTTAAAAGCAAATAGCGCCACAGATAAACTAATGAGGACAATGGGGCGAAATACAAAATCTCTCTGTTTGCGATTCATACCCGCTCCTTAATTTGTTTGATTAGTTTTTTTGTATTCGTCATCAACACCTCTTTCTTGCGATAAGACAAATAGGCAATTGCCATCAAGAGGCTGAAATAAAGCAAGATCTTTATTGCTGATTTCCAAGTGATCAATGAGGAGCGCTCAAAGGAACTTAGATCTATAGTGGCTGCTAGTATGTCGGTAACATCATCATTAATCGTGATGGTGATCGCAGTAGGCTGATCTTTAATTTTATTTTTTAGGCGAAAGAGATACTCTCCATCGCCATGAGGCTCTGAACTAATTTTAGAGCCCTCAAGCTCAATTTCAACCTTGGCTCCTTTGACCAATTCATTGGAGGAGTAGCGATCTAGGTAGAGCGTGATTTCCTTGCCGTTAATCACTCCTACCGCCTCATAGAGATCAGATTCAGCATAAAAGCGAGGTAGTGATTGAGTTTGTGCAGTGGTGGGTTTTTCCTCCCCATGACCAGGACCTGCATAAGTTGCCGATGCGATCGTCAGAAATAGCGCAATTAATAGTTTTGACGCCCACTGACTATATTTGTTCAATAAATTCATAGTTAAAGTGACCTTACTCTGGTAACAGGCCAAGGGCCTGTCGTAAATTTGAAACTGAAACTGCGTAATTGATTTTTGCAATTGCAGCCTGCCTATTTGCATCCACTGCTTCTAGCTCAATACGTAGTCTTGTGGGCAAATCGGTTTCACCAAAGCGAAATGATTTGTCAAAAAATTGACGTGTTTCATTGGCTAAGTTAGACCTCTTATCTGCAGCGCCAAGCTTCATTTTTGCCGACTTCACTAAAGCCACATTTGACTCCACATTACTTAATGCAGACTCTCGCTCATAGGACAATCGAACCTCTGAATCGACCATCTCAGCAGTAGCACTGGCCAATCTATTGGTATTGCGAGCATCAGAGCCAAAAGGAATTCTTAACCCAACAGCAACTGATTGCTGATACGGAACGCCATAGACTTCACGGCCCTTAGTAGTCCATATTTGCAATTGTGGGGAAGCCCGAGTTTGAGACTTTGCTAGGTCAACTGCTTTTTTAGCAACCTCTAACTGATCTACAAGGGCTGCAACGATTGGCAAACTAGAATCTAGTCCTGACAGGTTTTCAGGAACCTTAGGTAGCGGTTCAATATTTTTAGCAATGTCACCGAATTGAATTTTCTTGAGATACTCACTTCCTAATAAAGTACGCACCCTTTGCTCAGCATTAATTACGTTGGCCTGCGCTTCGACCAAAAAAGCTTCTGATGATGCGAGGGCACCATTGGCCTGATGAAGATCAGCGCGAGATAAGTCTCCAGCCTTAAATCTCTTTTCAACATCAAGAGCTAAGCTCTTTGCATTCTCATTTCTGCGTAGCGCTAAATCAGACTCAATTTTTGATTTCTGGTAATTCCAATAGGCATCCCTTACTTCAGCTGCAATTCTCAATTGGGATAGATAGTATTGAGACAAAAGCTTTTTATATTCAGCATCCGCTAAATTAATTGAGCTTGACCGCTCATTCCATAACCACAGGGGGATATCTAAACCCAGTATGGTTTCACTAGCGCCTTGATTGCTGTTAGTTCTATCGGTCTTTTGCGACACTTCAACCGAAGCTGGGCTTACCAAAAGGCTGCTAGCAATTTTTTGCTTAGCAAGCGCGGCCTCTACTCGATACTGATAGGACTTGTAGTCAGGTTGGCGCTCCCATGAAGATTCATAGAAGGACTTTAAGGTCGATCCACCTTTGAGCTCGGCATTAGCCAGCGCTATTGGCGATCCCAATATAAATACCAATCCAGTAAATTGAATGACGCAGCGACGAACTACGCCCGAATACTCTCGCAACATAAAAACTCCATTTGTTTGTTCAAAACAGAGTTAGCGAGAGGAGAAGAATTAGGTTAAGGCTCTCGCTAACTTAGGCGAGAGCGAGCCAATTGGGTTTTTCGGGGCGGTGAGGAGAAATATCGACTAAAAACTCTACTCGTGCATCTTCATAATGAAAGATGGTAGAGGTAACTGAAATGCTAAAAGTGGAATGCAATGCTGGAGAATGCGTCAAATGACAGACCCCACAATCAGAATCGTAGCTTGCAGAATCGCTAGCAGAGGCAATGCTGACTGGCTTCTCATGCTCGTGATGTGAAACATGAGAAGCTGCTGCCTGCTCTTCTTGGCAGTAAGCAGAAACCGTAGCATAGGATGTTTGTATCGATAAAGCTAGCAGGGCCAGAATTATCAGGATTTTTCTCATTAGCTAATTACAGCATATTTCTTCGTATTTTGCATTTAGAGCTTTTCCATACAAGTCAAATGGATTAATCACTCACATAGCTGCTGTAATGCCACAACCCCCTGAATACCCAATGACTTGGTGGAAGAGGCGGCTCAACAACTTCAGAAGGTCTCTTAGTGGCCGATAGCTCCCATTCCAAGTGTCGGTTAACCCGACAAACCAAGTGTCCGGAAACGCGACACTCCAACAAGACGCTGTCGAAACCAATTGATCTCCACCTTACGCCAACCAAACCCGCTAGACCAACCGCCGATATCACATCACTTTCTAAGCAGGTTTAAGCTAATGTTTTGATTACTGTTCAGCACAATTCTTAAGTCTTTTAATCCGTTGGTCGCGAGTTCGAATCTCGCCCGACCCACCAGTAATACCAAAAGCCACCTTCGGGTGGCTTTTTCATCTTCATATAGTTGCATAGCTAATCAATATCAGATATACTGCCCCCATGTTTGAACAATGCCTCTATTTCAACACTACTAGCCTAGCTCGTCAGCTAGAGCGGGAATGGACTAGCGCATTCAAACCATTTGGACTTACCCCGTCACAAGCCTTCATGCTCAGGGTCGTTCTGGATAAAGCCACGTTATTGCAAAGTGAATTGGCTTTGGAGATGAATATCAGCCGCCCCACTGCTACTAGAGGTTTAGATGGCTTAGAGAGATTGAGCTTAATTAAGCGGGTTGCCTCTGAGAAGGATGGCCGTGAACAAGAAATTCATCCAACCAAGAAGGCTGTGGATATGAGGGATGCGATTAATGCTGCCAGTGGTGCCGTTACCAAGCGCCTGAAGAAAACGTTAGGGACTGGGCATTTTGAAGATGTTGTCGGACAGCTTCGGGGTATTAGCTCTGCCCTGAAGGAATAGGGAATTTTTTATTTCCCTAATAGTTGCATAGCTAATTAGTTTTATTGAATTGATTTATTTACAAAGGAGAATTACATGCCAATCTTGAACGTAAAAGTCAGCGGACAAAAGAATATCGAGACCACTAAAGCCATTAATGAACTACTACTAGACCTTACACACCGTATTCTGGGCAAGAAAAAGGAGGTTACTGCTATTGCGATTGAATATGTAGATTTGGACTGCTGGTTTGTGGGTGGCAAGCTATTAAGCGAACAAGGCAAGAACAGCTTTTACTTTGACATCAAGATCACCGATGAGACCAATACAAAAGATGAGAAGGCTCAGTACATTAAGGAAGCATTTGAAGGTTTTGAGCGCATTCTAGGCAATCTTCATGAAGAGAGCTATATCTACGTACAAGATGTTAGGGCTGCTAGCTATGGGTATGGCGGTAAGACTCAGGAATATCGATATCATCAATAATTCAGCAAATACACTCATAACCCTCTGTAATATCAGGGGTTTATGACTAGATTATTGAGCATAATTCTCTAGGAAAATAGACCTAGAGTCACTAAAATAGATCCATGCCAACAAAGTTTTCAACCCAATCTCAGATCCGCCAATACAACGTTTCTAATGCTGTAGCTTCTGCTCGGATTGAAGGCATTGTTCCTACTAAGCAGTTAGAGCAAAACCTTACTGATTACGTTACTGGCAACAAGAGTATCGGACAAATACTGAAAGAAACCAAACAACGTTATGCCGCAAATCGACCCAAATGATGTCCGCAATAAATAAAAAAATTATCATCATTGCGGGACCTAATGGGGCTGGTAAAACTACTTTTGCCAAAAACTTCTTACCGCAAGAAGCTCATACATTTCGTTTTATTAATGCTGATCTTATAGCGGCTGGTTTGGCACCATTTAATCCTGAATCTGTTGCATTCAAGGCGGCTCGCTTGATGCTCAATGAGTTGGATGAATACACCAAAGCAGGTGAAAGTTTTGCATTTGAAACCACGTTATCCGGCACCCATTATCTACAACGCATTCAAGAGTGGAAAGACTTGGGCTACACAATTAAGCTCTGGTTTATTGCCCTAAGTTCTCCTGAGTTAGCCATCTCTCGAGTAGCAGAGCGAGTTGCACAGGGCGGACACAATATTCCTGAAGAAGTCATTCGTAGGCGCTATCGAGCAGGATTAGAGAATCTCCCAAAGTATCAAAAAGCTGTAAACTCATGGGTATTGCTTGATGGTGACTTAACGGAATTAGAAAAGATTGCTCAAGGCTAGAAATGATTATTCCAACTCCAGATATCCTCAATTCACCAGATCCTGACATATCAGGCTCCTACTTCGCTATTAAACGTGCTAGAAAAGCAGCGATAGACTTGGCAATCCAAACCAATACCGCAATCGTGACCACAGTTAATGGCAAGATAGTGCGGATCCCTGCCGCAGAACTCATTAAGCAGCGGCAACTTACGGCCTAAACACCGTTGGTCGCGAGTTCGAATCTCGCCCGACCCACCAGTTATACAAAAGCCACCCTCGGGTGGCTTTTTCTTTTACCGGAATCAATATCGTGACTGTTTGACGCAATAAGCAATCTATTGGACCGTAATGCGTGGTGGGGGGTGGCACACGCTGCAGAATCGTAAGCAACTTTGCATTGTTTATAGAATAAAAAATCATTTTTTTAAGCCATTATTTGTATATTATTGGCTAAAGCCTTCCCAAAGAATCAACTTTTGTCTTGCCTGTACGCAATTGAAAAGTCTAAGTTTCAGCTCTATTACTAAAACCCAAAATGATCCAGAAAGAAAATTTTTCGTGAATATTTTCAAAAAAACACTTAGTCTGTTCACGGCTACATCTTTGATGGCAGCTTCCATTGGCAATGCCATAGCTTGTACGTCTCTTGTCATCACCGACACAAATGGCAATGTGTATCACGGACGAACACTTGAAAACTCTGCACGGCCACCAGCATTGCTGACGTATATGCCTGCAGGCACAAAAATTGATTCAACTACCCCCACAGGTCAGCAAGGTATGACCTTTAATACAAAATATGCATTTATTGGTGCGGGCAGCTCTAAAGGCTATGGTGTTAAGCAGCAGCTATTTCTAGATGGTCTTAATGACCAAGGTCTCAGCTTATCTGGTAACGAGATAACTCCAACCACCTCGATGACTTTGGGATCGGATAATTCGAAGATTCTCTCCGGTCAACTTTTTAGCACTTGGGTGCTTGGAAACTTTAAAACGGTTGATGAAGTTAGGAAAGTTTTATCTAGTGGTGCCGTACAGGTTTGGTTACCAGATGTTAAATTGTTTGACAACCTTCCCGTCCCACTTCACTATGCAATTCACGATAAAAGTGGCGGCGCAATTGTGATTGAGTTTGCAAATGGCTTGGCCAATATCTATGACAACCCTGTTGGCGTTTTAACTAATGGACCTCATTTCCCATGGCATCTCGAAAACCTGAACAACTATACATTTAATAATGTTGATAAAAACACAGGGCAGTTAGGGAAACTGAAATTAGCCACAGCGGATTCCGGCAATGCAATTGCAGGCCTTTCTGCTGCGAATACCTCACAGGGACGCTTTGTTAAAGCAGCTTTTTATGCAAACTACGTAACAAAAGGCACAACACCGGATCAGGCCATCAATCAACTTGGCCACATTATGAATAATTTTGATCGTCCTGACGGTCTTACTGTTGATCCTGCAGGCAGCAAAGGCGATGGTGGTGCTAGCAGCAGTAAATCATCAAGCGAAGTTTCTGATTTCACTGTAATGAAAGATCTTTCACGCGGTAAATATTACATTCGTAGTATTAACAATTCCCTGAATTGGGCTGTAGTTGATCTAGCTGCATTGAAGAATCTAAAAGAGATTAAGGCACTCCAAGCGTATGGAATAAATAATGCCGGCCCTCAGGATTTATCTTCTTCATTTTTGAAATAATTCAAATTTAGGTGCATTAATAAAACCCGCTACGGCGGGTTTTATTTTGTCCACAAGGACTAGAGCAAATTTTGCAATGCTAATATGAGGCCTTGAGCAACCCATTGCAAACCAAACCTTATGATGCCTTTGAATAACACCCTACACTGCTTAAATGCCAACCTGATGCGGGGCGTTTATTTAGTACTCGCAACTCTTCTAATCTCGTTTGGCCCTAGCTTTTCAGTGCAAGCTCAAGATAAACCTGAAATTAAATACGCGCCTGTGAATGGCGTGAAGTTAGCCTACTACCTAAAAGGTAAAGGCGATCCTATGATTCTCATTATGGGTTACGCAGCCACCATGAGTGCTTGGGACCCCGCCCTTCTTGGCGAATTAGCAAAAAATAATCAACTAATCATTTTTGATAATCGCGGTGCTGGACTATCTACTGATACCAAAGAAAACAATACAACCATTCCTCAGATGGCAGATGATGCCGCGGGTTTAGTCAAAGCACTGGGCTTCAAAAAGGTAAACGTATTCTCATGGTCAATGGGCGCTCGAATTGGACAACAACTTGCAATCAGACACCCGGATTTGGTCAGCAAGCTTATTCTTTGCGCCCCAAATCCAGGTGGAAAGTATCAGATTGCTATTTCTAAAAAGGCTGGGGAGGAGCTCAATAACCCAAGCCTTTCCCCAATGGAAAATTTCGAGTTATTGTTCCCAATTACGCCAGAAGGTAAGGCAGCTGCCAAGGTTGTATATGAAAGGTTTATGGCAGCAAAAACAGCAGGAACCATCCCCGATGATTTTGTTATCTCCAAGGAAACCAAGGAGCGCCAAGTTCGTGCTCGCATCGCCCTTTGGAATGCCGATAACCAAAATTACAAGGACTTAAAGAATATTAAAGTTCCCGTTCTAGTTGCAGATGGTCGTGAAGACATCATCGACAACCCCAAAAACTCAGTTGTTATTGCCAATCAAATTCCTTTTGCTTGGTTGGCGTTTTATGAAGGTGGGCATGCCTTCTTATTCCAAAGTTACAAGAAACTTTCTGAAACTGTGAATATCTTCCTGCAAAAAGACTAACCAAATTGCCATGTCCAGGACAATCCAACATCTTCAAATCCGTTGGTCGCGAGTTCGAATCTCGCCCGACCCACCAGTTATACAAAAGCCACCTTCGGGTGGCTTTTTCTTTTCCTAATTAATCAAGCCCTAAGTTTTCGGAAAAATCACAGCGTATTTTTATAAATCTTGCCATCTTTCATGATGATGCGGAAATTCTTGGCAGGGTCAGCAATGATGTCTAAGTTTTGCGTAGGATCGCCGTCAACCAATAATAAGTCAGCATAAGCACCCTCTTGAACTACCCCTAGTTTTCCAGGATAGGGATTACGGATACCAGACATTGCCATCAATTGTGCGTTGTCATGAGTAGCCATTTTTAACGCCCTAGCCGGTGACATCCATTTTTTCAACTTAGCTAACTGTTTATTTTGCTCAACACCATAGGTTTCGAAGAAAAAATCAGAGCCCCACGCCATTTTGACGTTGTATTTGATTGCCCATTTAAAGACATCGCTTTCACCCATAACAACCTGATGTTCTTTATGACGCTGAAGTGGTGAGTATGTATTATCGAACTCCTCAAATACTTGGGTGCTAAGCCATACATCTTTATTTTTTAAATACTTTACTGTTGCTTCATCGAGCAGCTGCCCATGTTCAATAGACTTGACCCCAGCATCCACAGAGCGACGAACAGATTTTGTGTTGTATGCATGGGTTGAAACATAAGTACCAAGATCAGTAGCCGCCTCTACTGCAGCCTTAATTTCATCGGCCGTATATTCTTGCACTGTTACAGGATCACTTGGAGAAGCAACACCGCCTCCCGTTGCTAATTTAATTTGCGAGGCGCCATTGCGAATATTAAAACGAACTGCGGTTAGGACTTGATTTCGGCCATCAGCTAAAGTGGAAATTCGGTATACCTCTCCTATAGAAAGTGGACCACCAAAACTTCTTGGCAGAGCCTCAGGTGCACTATAGTCTCCATGACCCGATGTTTGGATAATCATGGTGCCGCTTGGGTAAACACGTGGACCCGGTGCTTTAGCAGCATCAAATTCACTTTTAAATTTAAACATCGGTCCACCCATATCTCTTACAGTGGTAAATCCAGACATGAGAGTAGCTTTTGAAGATTCATAAGCCTTTTGATCAAGCAATGCTGGTGTAGTGGCTGGATCAAAAAGCAGGCTTTGAGGCACACCGAGATACAAGTGAGCATGAGCATCTATAAGACCAGGCATTAAAGTACGACCATCACCAGCAATACGGGTGGCAACTATGCCCTGCGGAATTTCAATTGGCTTGCTAGATATAGTTTTAATGGTATTGCCAACAACCAGGACATTGGTTGGTTGAGTTAACTTATTGGCAGTGCCGTCAAATACTCGAACATTTTCATAGAGGGTTGCTGTCTGGGGCGCTGTTTGAAGATTGGTTTGAGTGAAACCCAAATTTGCATAAAGGGTGGCACAAACCGCGAGTAACTTAATTGAGAGATTCATAATTTAGCTATAAATTTAATGGTGAATACGTAATAATATCTGCAAATGTATACAATAAATTTATGATAATAAATACATAGATTAACCGGATGACCAATCGCGCACTCAATCGCACAGTCATTTTTTTGACTTTCAGGCTATTGATTTATATAGAGTTTTAAGAGCCATAACCTCTTTTAATCCGTTGGTCGCGAGTTCGAATCTCGCCCAACCCACCAGTTATACAAAAGCCACCTTCGGGTGACTTTTTCTTTTCTTCAATTTAAGGGGCAACCCATTGTTTTTTTAAGACCCGTCTAACTATTGGATCAAATGTAGAGAGCGGCTCACTTTTGTAATTGGGGTCAAAAGAAATTTCGTCGTACTTGGCGCAAAACTCTACCGTTTGCTCATAGGCAGGATCAGACTTGTATTGATCACGTTGATTGGGATCTACGCCAATCTTGTCACCATAAAAATATGTCTGGAATAAGCCATGCTGAACCAGCATCCAATAATTATTTCTAGAAATAAAAGGATGCAAAATTGAAGCGATCACCTCGCCATGATTAAATGGCGCCAAAGGCTCTGCAATATCATGGAATAGAGTCACTACGACATACTCATCATCGCGGTTGTCACGTAAGGCTCTGGTGGCAGCCTGGAGGCAATGGTCTTTACGTGTAATGTTATAGGCGGTATCTTTGGCTAGATCTTCCAACAAAGCATAAAGTCTGTCAGGAAGATTTGCCAAGGCTCTTTCGTGAACCCCGTTCATGACCTCAAAGTCAGCCGCAGTTCCTTGGTCCATTCTAGTGAAGTGCATTTTTTCCATGAGCGGCCTTTCAATCAATAAAATTAATAATTAGCAATATACCTAGATTCATATCTTCTGGGGAATTTTCGGTAGATTCATTCAATACCACCCCCAGTCGCCTCTTCTTCAAATCCCCATCTCTTTAAACACTTCCTTAGCCACGCGGAAACTATCAATAGCTGCAGGGACACCGCAGTAAATCGCTACTTGCATAAATACTTCGCGGATTTCTTCTTTAGTTATGCCATTGTTGATGGCACCACGAACGTGTAATTTCAATTCATGCGGACGGTTTAAGGCAGCAATCATTGCTAAGTTTAAAAAGCTGCGGGTTTTTCTCTCAAGTCCAGGTCGATTCCAGATTTCATTCCAGCAATACTCTGTGACCAACTCTTGCATTGGCATATTAAAGTCATCTGCATTTTTTAATGAAGTCTCTACATATTCAGCTCCCAAAACCTCTTTGCGTGTTTTTAGGCCTTTTTCAAATAGTTCGCGGTTCATGTGTTCTCCTATGTTTATCGATGAATTTAAAAACAATATACCCTAATCAAAGCAATCCTTTTACACGGAAAGCGGCAGCCATGCTGTACATAAAAAAGCCCCCAAACTTGCATTCGGGGGCTTTATTGAGAAATCTCATCTCCTTATTTCTATCGAAGCATCCAACTATTAGTGCTTATGGCTTTGCTTTCCCATGGGCATTGGAGAAGAGGATGCGCTTCCATTAATCATTTTTTGATGATCGCCCATCATCTGTTGGTGCATGGCGGGATCACAATGCTCATAGTCTTTTAATCCACCCATTTGATGAGTGTCGGCACCCTTATAACCAAGAATACTAGGGTCAGCCATGCCGGCAATCATAGCGATATGCCCAAACACCAGGAATAGAGCTACACATATCGCATGGATTTTCAGTCTACCCATTTGATCAAGCGCCTTATTAACAAACCCTAACTCTTGCAAGGCGATCCAAATTAATGGCAAGCCAGCAATCACATAAGTAAATACTGCAATGACATCAATCATCGTTCTCCACTCACCTGCTTTAGTAATGGGAATGATGGCATTGGTCACAATGTAGTAAATGATGCCAATAAAGTAGATGCCTACTGCTATCCCCGCAAATCGATTGAGGTAATAGACTGCCCCATCAAACTTACGGGTAAACAGTAGATATAACTCCGTAATGGCTAAGGTCTCAGCCAAAATGACCGGGATAGCCATAAAGATAATTAAATTCCAAGGCTGGTTAACAGCCAATAACTCCATGTAGTGAGTCATGTTCATTGTATTTCTCCAAAATAGGTGTGTGACTAGATGTCACAGATCAAGCTATGCGTGATGCAAAAAAATAGCTTAGGCTTTTGGAGGCTTATAGATGTAATTGATCATCGACTGAAGCGCCAATGAAGAATAATTTAAGGCGGAGCTTGCAGTGAAATCCACTGGGATCATTATTGCCATGGGTGCAATAAAGACCAATCCCAAGCAACATTGATAGCTATCTCCGTTACAAAGCGGCTTGCTATTGCTATCCGATGTATTGCTAGCCACTTCATCACAATGGTGTGCTGAGTTATCAACTGCAGCAACTTGATGATGGGCCTGGGAAACTGATGATTGAGAAGCAGGTTGCTCAATAGGCATCACTGCCGCATGAATCAAGCTGGCAAATAAGCTAAAGCAAAGAGCGATACATATCTTTCTCATTCTTTGATTCTATGCCTATTTGGTAGTTTTGTCGCTTGAGTAATATCGTCATAGCAGGCAGATAGAAGATCTATTACTCGCTTACTGGGTCAAACTAGGAACGGCTCCAGTAAGAATCACATAAAAACAATAGGCTGATCCCAGGATAAGCAACAGCCCAATCAAATACTGAGGAAACCGAATGGCTTGTTCAGGTAAGCCCTGTTTTTTGCCGGTCACCATTGATCTGACTAGATTCTCTTTTTGCAGCAAGCTCATGATGATCGCAGCAGCAATGTGGATGACAACTGCTGCTAAGGCTAAGCTAGCAATCGCTTCATGTGCTTCACCCATCAAATCTCCCAAAAACTCCTTCACACTGAAGTAGCCTGTGAGACCGATCAATAGAATCAGCAGCATGAGACCAACCATCACAATGCCGCCTACTGGATTATGCCCAACCGTGTTGTGCGGGTTGCTACTCAATAATCCCTTAGCATGACTCATCATTTCTGCTGGGCCCTTAAGAAATTGGGTAAAGCGCGCATATCGTGTGCCTATGAAACCCCAGACCACTCTAAAGATCACCAAAACGCATGCTGAATAACCAAACGCGTAGTGAATCATCTGTAGGCGCTCGCTCTCAGAAGTTAGCCATGCACCAGCAAAACAAATAACTAATAGCCAATGAAAAACACGCGTGGGGATATCCCACACTAAGATGGATTGTTTATTACTCATTTAGCGGGAATGGAAATACTTTTTTCGCTGAAGATACCCTCAGCTGCTGTGGTGTGACAGGCTCCGCAGTTGGCCGCGCTCTTAATGCCTGCCCTTTTCCAGACATCGGCTTTGATCTCATCATGCTCACGAATAAACCAGGGTGTTTTGGTAATGCGATTGTCTGGCGCCACTACGTTATATTTTTGTTTAGTGGCGGCATTCTTCTGCAGCCAGGATGAGATTTCTTTTTGATCCTTTGCGTCAAGACTTGCATCAGCCCCGAAATGTTTATTCAGTCCGCTCATGACGTTTTGCCAACTCTTCTCGCCAAGCAATCCTGGAGGGTAGGCCATATGACAACTAGCGCATTCAGACTCATAGGATTTGGGCGCATCAGATGGCATGGGCATCTTCGCTGCTATAGCTGGTGTAATTGCCAAAATAGCCATCATTAACGTAAAAAGTTTCTTCATTGGTATCTCACTTAACCGTCATTAGCCAGGCAAGGACATCTGCTTTTTCTTGAGCAGTGCAGTCACGCCCCAGGACATCATTACAGTTCCGCTTAAACCACTTATCCGCTTTCGCTTCGTCAGTAAAGCGCGCTGGATTAGCATTGGGGGATAAAGGCTTAATGACCTTGCCAGTCACAATGTGCTTAGTGTCGTGATTCGGTGGATTGTCATGGCAGGAAGCACAGCTCCACTCTTTGCCATGCTTCGCATTGAAAAACTGCTCACCTCTGACTGGGGAAGCTTTGCCAGATTGCGCTTCATAGGTCTTTAAAAGCTCCTGCGGAGTAGCTGCCTGTACTAGTCCGCTCAAACCCAAAGTTAAAGCTACTGTTAAAACTCTTAATATCGTTAATTCTGTTCTCATCCCTCAAGTATGCGCTCTTAAGATGACCGCCCAGAATACATCAGGAAATTACTCGGGTTTAGTAGGGCCCAGTAAAAAGCCACCCGAAGGTGGCTTTATTAAGCAACTAGGCACTGCTCAATCTAACTTACTTGATGTAGCGTGTATAGATCACTTGCGTACCATCACGTGAGCAACCTTTAGCAACCAATTCATCGTAGAGCTTCTTCGCTAAGGCTAAGGCAGGCAATTCTAATTTCACTTTGTCGGCCTCTTCCAATGCGATACCTAAATCTTTCAAGAAGTGCTCTACATAGAATCCTGGAGCATAGTCACCAACAATCATCTTCGCACCCAGATTGAGCAACTGAAAGCCAGATGCAGCACCGCCACCAATCGACTCCATCACCGTCTCAGGATTAAGACCTACTGATTTAGCGTAACCCAGACCTTCACCCACGCCCATGATGGTTCCAGCAATCACGATCTGGTTACACATCTTGGTATGCTGTCCAGCACCAGGGCCACCCTGCAAGACCACATTGGCACCCATGATTTTTAGAATCGGGAGCACTGCGTCAAAGTCAGCCTGCTTGCCACCAACCATGATGGAGAGCTTGGCATTACGTGCACCAATATCACCACCAGATACAGGTGCATCCAAACTATGGCAGCCACGCTTTTCTGCTTCATCGGCAATTTTCTTAGCCAAGGATGGGCTAGAAGTTGTCATATCAATGAGATAGGCATTCTTGGCGCGATCCAAAATATTACCAGCCCCGAAGTACACTTCTTCAACATCAGATGGGTAACCCACCATCGTGATGATGACATCAGACTCAGCAGCAAGATCACCAATGGTGTCAAACCACTTGGCACCCTTAGCCACCAAACCATCAGTCTTAGCTTTTGAGCGATTAAATACATTTAAAGGGTGGCCAGCAGCCAATATATGCCCCGCCATGCTTTGACCCATAATGCCAAGGCCAATAAAGCCCACTCTTAACTTATTACTCATTGATGTCATCCCTTAGTAGTATTTTTAGGTAATTTCTATACCTGCTAATTATATTGTTCTACTGGGAATTCGTGTTTATTCATCCCAAGGGAATCGAGCACGTGATAGCTCTTCCATGATTTCACGTTTACTGAGATTTTTCTTTCGGGAGTCGTAAGAGCTCACTTGAGCCTCATCTACTTTTTTTGGGGGTTCTGGCAAAGAACTCTCCTTTTGGAGCTCTTCCCCATCTTTAGAGTCTCTTTCAGAATGATTGGTCATAACTCAGTATGCAATATTGATTTATAGGCAATTAGATTAACTCAGAAATTTCAATCAGGTTTTGATCTGGATCTCGCACATATACCGAGTTAATCTTTTGTGTCGCACCAGTGCGTATTACTGGGCCTTCAATAATGGGCCAAGCTTCGGCTTTGAGTTGTTCAATCACCTTTGTCAATGGGCGATCAGCAATAAAACAAAGATCTAATGCTCCAGACGTCGGAATATCGGCCTTAGGCTCAAACTCTTTACCCTTAATGTGTAAGTTGATTTTTTGATTTCCGAACTTAAATGCCTTGCGCTCTACTGGTGGTGTACCGCCAATAAAAGATTCCAATTTCATACCCATGACTCGGGTATAAAAATCTACGCACTCTGCTTCCTTGGCAGTGGTGAGTACTAAGTGATCTAAATGGTCAATCATGATCTATCCCCTATTTATTGAGCGCGACGTAATTCATCTACGTAACTTGGCTCTGGATGCAATGTGTAAGTACTACCTGCCTTAGCCACTTGGCCAGGAACCTCATGCCCGACAATCTTTGGCAACTCTTTTGCGAGCTGTAACAACTTAGGAATGTTCATGCCAGTGTCATACCCCATGGCATCAAGCATATGAATGGCATCTTCACTGGAGATGTTGCCGCTGGCTCCAGGTGCATATGGACATCCACCTAAGCCACCTAAGGAACCATCAAAGCGGACAATGCCAGATTGCACTGCGGCCAGCACATTCGCTAAACCCATTCCTCGAGTGTTATGAAAGTGCAAAGTGAGCTGTAGATTAGGAAAACGTTTTTGCAATGCCTCGCTCATCTTTTTCACTTGCTCAGGATTGGCCATTCCCGTTGTATCGCAAATGGTTAGCCCTCTCACGCCCAGATCGGCAAAGCGTTGTGCAAATTTCTCAACTACCGTTTGAGGAACTTCGCCTTCCATGGGGCATCCAAAGCAAGTTGATAGCGAAACATTAATAGGCGTTCTGCCGTCAACATATTGAATGACTTCGGCGAGTCCGGCAAAGCTTTTTTCTCTACCCATTCTGAGATTAGCTAAGTTATGTGTCTCAGATGTAGACATGACAAGATTGAATTCATCGGCTTTAGATTCAAAGGCGCGTTCTGCACCTCTTAAATTAGGAACTAGCACGGTGTACTCGACTCCCGGTACTCGTTTAATACGACCCATCACCTCTTCAGCGTCACGCAGCATAGGAATTGCCTTGGGAGAAGTAAATGAGGTCACTTCAATTTTGGCAAAACCACAATCACTGAGCTCATTGACTAACTTCACTTTGTCATCGGTCGGAATAAAGTGAGGCTCAATCTGAAAGCCATCTCTGGTTACTACGTCATTAAAATAAATTCTGGTCATATTTTTCTCTTTGCTTATCTATTTCTTCATTGCTTTTTGGTTTTTGGTTTTTACTTTGTTTTTTGTTCTTTTATTTCGTAAATGCAATGCCGCGCTCTTTTAAAGAAGCGACCTGATCGTTGGTTAGGCCGATACTCTTTAAGATCTCATCAGTGTTCTGACCAATATCCGGAGCAAGCGTCTTAATGGATCCTGGTGTGCGAGATAGCTTGGGAATGACCCCAGGCACATCAAGCTTCGAGCCATCTTGCATCTGAATAGTCTGAATATTCTCTCTGGCTTTGTAATGTGGATCGCTAGCGATATCAGCAACGGTATAAATCCGCCCCGCCGGCACAGCCATTGCATCGAGAGCCTCTAATGCCTGCGCAGTGCTTACTGTTTTAGTCCATTCACCAATTGCATGATCCAACTCAGCTACTCGCTTCACGCGACCATCGTTATTCTCTAATTGCGGATCATTACCCAAATCATCGCGGCCAATCACAGTCATCAAGCGTTTGAAAATACTATCGCCGTTCCCAGCAACCAATACGTAGCCGCCGTCTGCGCACTGATAGGCGTTGGTTGGAGCTATACCTGGCAAGGCACTGCCTGCTGCCTGGCGCACTTCACCAAACGCACTGTACTCAGGTAGGAGGCTCTCCATGCAGTTAAATACCGCCTCATATAAAGCGATATCAATAATTTGACCTTTGCCACTATTGTGTCGCTCTTGCAGCGCCAACAAAATACCAATCACGCCATGCAAAGAGGCCAAGGTATCGCCAATACTGATGCCTACACGAACTGGCACCCTGCCAGGCTCAGCAGTGAGGTGACGTAAGCCACCCATGGCTTCCGCTACAACACCAAAGCCCGGTTTATCCTTATAGGGACCAGTCTGACCGTAACCGCTAATACGAAGAACAATCAACTTCGGATTGAGCTCAAGTAATTTTTCCGGATCAAGACCCCAACCTTCCAATGTTCCAGGACGAAAGTTTTCAATTAACACATCAGCTTCTTTAACTAAAGTTCTAACAATGTCCTGCGCTTCTATTTGCCTTAAGTCCAAAGAGAGGGAACGTTTATTGCGTGACTGCACTTGCCACCAAACAGATGTGCCATCTTTTAATAGTCGCCACTTACGCAATGCATCTCCAACTTTAGGTGGCTCGATCTTAATGACATCGGCCCCAAAATCTGCCAATGTTTTAGCGGCAAATGGCCCAGCAATAAGCTGCCCCATTTCCACCACCTTTAACTTTGCTAATGGCTCCATTACTTCCCCTCAAATCGGTTTTATAGAAAGTTACCCCTCTTCAATAGAGCTGAAAATTGCTATTTTGAGGTCTAACCTTCTCATTTTGCGAAGGTATGGGTAGAATTACCCCATGAAATCGCCGCTAAACCCCGCCAGAGTTGACTTTGTTACCCTAAAGCTCTTCTGCGCCATTGTTCAATCTGGCAGCATTACCAAGGGCGCGAATGAGTGCAACCTAGCCCTGTCAGCAGCCAGCAGACGGATATCTGAGTTTGAAGAAACTGTCGGTATGGCGCTTCTGGATCGATCCGTCAAAGGTGTCACCCTGACGCATGCAGGCCACGCCGTAATGCAACATGCTTTGCGCTTGTTTCAGGGTTTTGAGCAACTCAGTAATGAATTGAGTGAATACTCCAAGGGCATTAAGGGTCATGTAAGACTTTGGGCCAATATGTCCGCCTTAACGGAGTTTCTGCCATCCGCTTTAGCAAGCTTCTTAAAAGACTATCCAGAAATACAGGTTGAAGTGGAAGAGCAACTCAGCGGCGATATCGTAAGAGCACTCATGGATGGTATTGCGGATATTGGTGTATTTGCTGAGGGCCCCATTACCACGGGATTAGAAACTCACATCATGGGCAAAGATCAACTGGTAATTGCCTGCAGTAAGGATCATCCTTTAAGTAAAAGAAAAAGCATTTCATTTGAAGAATGTCTTAAATATGATTTTGTAGGACTCAATCGAGGCAGCTCACTTCTTGAGCTCACTTCACGTAGCGCCGAGAAATTAGGCAAGCAAATGAGTTTACGTATCCAGGTTCGTAGCTACGATGCTATGTGCCAGATGATTGCTGTCAATCTAGGAATTGGTGTGTTACCTATTCAGGCATGCGCTGCTCAAATCAAGGCTATGGGCTTGAAGACTGTTGAATTGGGAGATGCATGGGCAAAACGCAACTTATTAGTAGCGACCAAGGCGGGAATTAACCATTCTCCGGCAACCAAACTACTCAGCCAGCACCTGCTGGGGTAATAGAGTTCCTTGTAAATGCTTGAGTGAATTTATCAAGCGCTTATTTTCAGGGCGCTGCCATTAAATAGGCATAAGATGAAGTCATGACCATTCTTTTGTTATTGCTCTCTCCCGCACTATTTGCCTTATTTTGGATCATCCGCTTTCAGATCTGTAGTGCTCGTCGTAGACGTCTCGTGGACACTTATGGCATTGACTCCAAAAAGCTCAGAAAGTTGAGCTGCAAGGAGGTCACCAAACTCCGCAAGCAGATCCAAACGCTGGAGGAAAAGCAGGATACCCATGGACTTGAATCGATTGTTCGGCCATACAGGCCATAAAACAGCCCACAATCATTGTTGGCATGCTCTATTTGACTTAAACTGAGCAAAAGTAATTTAAATAAAGAAAGGGTAAAAATGAAAGTACTACTTCCTGTGGATGGCTCTAAATCCTCATTGAACGCCGCTAAGTATGTTGCCAAAATGGCAAAGAACTCTCGCAGCCCGGTTACAGTCACTTTGGTTAGCGTCCATGACGATATTGGTCTTGGCCACGTTAAACAATTCGTAGCTAAAAGCGTAGTTGATGACTACCTACGCGAAGTAAGCGAAAAAGAGTTAAAGCCAGCGCAAAAAGTATTGGATGCGGCTGGGGTTAAACACAATATGGCTATTAAACGTGGTCAGATCTCAGCAGAGATCATTGCCCTAGCCAATAAAGATAAAGTAGACATGATTGTGATGGGTGTTAAAGGTCGCAGCGGTATTTTGGATGTTCTAATTGGTTCAGTTGCTCAGCGTGTTTCTAGCTCAGCAAAGCAACCTGTTTTATTAGTAAAGTAATTTCTGCTTGTTGAATGTCTAGCTTAGTTGGTCGCCAGTGGCGACCAACTGCACTGACCGCACCATTCATCTACAGCGCTAGCCCCTCAAGAAACTCTTACGCGCATAGCAGATGGTGAAAATCTCCCCAATCCGTTCAACGCTTGTTTTCATTGACTTACAAAGTCGATTAATGCCCGCTATTCATCTAGGGGAAGATGTTCTCAAACAATGCATCAGGATCGCTCAGATCGCCAAGCTATTAGACATCCCCATCATTGGCACTGAACAAAGCCCCCAAAGCCTGGGTCACAACGTTGATGCAATTACCCAATATTGCGAAACGACAGTAGCGAAAGAGCATTTTGATGCTTGCCAAGACGGACTAATCAATGCGCTATCCAAAAATAGAGAGCAGCTGATTTTGGCGGGATGTGAGACTCACGTATGCGTCATGCAAACTGCTCTAGAACTCTTGCGACAGAACTTTAAGGTTTCGATTTTGGTTGATGCAATTGGCTCACGTCGCTCTCTTGATCGAGATATTGCTTTGCATCGACTTGGTTCGGCCGGAGCATCTCTTCTCACGGTTGAGATGCTGGCTTTTGAATGGCTAGGAAGTGCCTCTCATCAATCATTTAAAAAAGCATTAGAGATTATTAAATCGTAAGCTTAGGTTTGATTGAGTCGGTCGATTTAGCCAGTTGACTTAGCAATAAAGAATGCTTTTGGTACTGGAGTGCACCACACGACACCATCACCCACTTGGCCCGTCTGACATACTGTGACGATACGATCCATAAGTACTTCAGCAGCTTCATCATTGCAAATAATCTCTACTCTCACTTTTGCTGAGTAGTCAGTTAACTCATCTTTGATATTCGCCTTACTGGTTTTTGAAGGCGCGCTACAGCCCTCTACCTTAGTAACTGTCATCCCCGGAAACCCAGGAGTCTCCATGAGAGCTGTTCTGAGAGCAGGTAATTTATTTGGGCGAATCACCGCCTTGACTTCCATCATGCTTCCACCTCTTTATCTTCAAACCATCTATACAGGACAGGCAATACCAATAAGGTCAAGGCTGTTGAGGTAATTAAACCTGCAATTACCACGGCCGCCAAGGGTCGAGTCACCTCTGAACCAGGGCCTCCAGAAAACAGCATAGGAACCAGCGCAAGCATTGCTACTGAAGCCGTCATCATGACTGGTCTAAAGCGATGACCGCAACCATGAAGCAAAGCATCTTCCATGCTGTATCCGTCTTCACGCAGCTGCTTAATAAAGGAGATCAAGACTACGCCATTAAGCACAGCGATACCCCATAAATTAATAAATCCTACCGCCGCTGGAACCGATAAATACTCGCCAGTAATAAACAAACCAAATACACCGCCAATCGATGCAAATGGCAGAACCAAAATAATGAGGCCCGCCAAACGTATCGACTTAAACAACATAAATAACAAGAAGAATATTGCCAAGACCGTTAAAGGAATGATGATCATGAGGCGTGCCATCGCTCTTTGCATGTTTTCAAACTGACCACCCCATTGCAAGGTATAACCCTGGGGCAATTCCACATTCTTCGCAATCAACTCTTGAGCTTCTTTTACAAAGCCGCCCAAATCACGACCCTCAACGTTCACACCCACTACAAGGCGACGTCTACCGGACTCGCGAGAGATTTGGGCCGGGCCTTCTACCAAGGTCACTTCAGCCAAGTCTCGCATCAATACCTGTGCCCCGTCAGGTGAATGCAAAATAATATTTTCGATTGCATCTATATTATTTCTATAGGAACTCGGGTAGCGCAGTACCAAGGGGAAGCGACGCTCTCCCTCGTAAATAGTGCTGGCCTGCTTACCGCCAATTGCCGTTTCAATCACTTCATTCACATCTGAAACATTAATGCCATAGCGTGCAATCGCATCACGATCAATTTTGATGTTGAGATAGTTTTGACCAGAGGCTTGCTCAATACGTAAATCGTTACTACCTTTCATCTTGGTCAAGATTTGACCAATTTGCGAGCCCAGCTTTTGCAAGACAGGCAGCTCATCACCAAAGATTTTGACCGCTACTTGCGAGCGCACACCAGATACCATCTCATCCACCCTAGCTGCAATCGGCTGAGAAATTGCTAACTCAATTCCGGGTAAAGTTTTGAGTTTTTCACGAATTTGTTGTGCAATTTCTTCCTGGCTCAGATCTCGATCACCTAAAGGTTTGAGTGTCACGATTGGGTCTGATTCATTTGGCTGACCCGGATCTGCTGGTGACTCGCCTTTACCCAGTCGAGATACCGCCATCTCTACACCAGGAATAGTCATGATGCGTTTAATTGCCTCAAACTCTAATTTAATAGACTCGTCTAAAGAAATATTGGGCGCACGGACAATCACTGGCGTAATGGAGCCTTCTTGCATCACCGGAATAAATGCTTTACCAAGCAATACAAATCCAACCATGCTAATACCTAGTGCAATGATGGCGCGTTTGACTACTAATTTAGGATTTGCCAAACACCAATGCAACCAGCGCTCATATGGTGCGCGCATTTTTTTGACGATCTTCGTATCGTCCTCGCCACCACCCTTCAAAATATAGGAGCACAGGACTGGCGACAGTGTGAATGACAGAATCAAAGAGATGGTTAAGGCGATAGCAATCGTAATCGCCATCGGTGCAAACATCTTGCCTTCCATACCCTCAAGCGAAAGTAGCGGCATAAAGACCAAAATAATGATGCCAACACCAAAGAGCACCGGTTTACCAACTTCAGATGCCGCTTCCAAGATGATCCTGTTTTTGGATTCGCCGCTTTTGAGACGCTCGCCTAATTCGGCAAACGTGTTTTCTACAACCACGACAGAGCCGTCCACCATAATGCCAATCGCGATGGCAAGACCACCCAAAGACATCAAGTTTGCTGAAATACCATAGCGATTCATCACCAAAAAGGTTAATAGTGGCGTCAGCAGCAAGGTGGCAACCACAATTAGTGATGAGCGCACATCCCCCAGGAAGAGGAAAAGCAAAATAATGACCAGAATGACGCCTTCAACCAAAACTTTTGCCACATTAAACATGGCGGCATTAACTAAATCTGTGCGGTCATAGAAAGGCACAATCTGCAAGCCATCTGGCAACAGCTTACCTTCGTTAATTTCTTCAACCTTGAGCTTGATGCGATTCACTACATCTCTTGCATTACCACCACGAATCATCTGGATAATGCCGGCAACACTTTCGGTATAACCATTCTTAATGGCAGCACCCTGACGAATCTCGCTGCCAATCGTAACTTCAGCCACGTTCCTCACGTATACCGGAATACCTTTCACTTCTTTCAGAATAATCTTGCCAATATCTTCTGGCTTAGTAATCAGACCTAAACCACGAATGAGGTAACGCTCTGCATATGTTGGTAACTGACCACCACCAGAGTTGGCGTTATTTCTTGCAAGCGCTTGATAAACCTCTTGCAAACTAATTTGATAATGGCGTAAGCGCTCAGGATTCACCAATACTTGATATTCTCTGGCATAACCACCTTGCGTATTAATTTCAGCCACCCCAGGAATAGAGCGGAGCATCGGACGCACAATCCAATCTTGTACAGCACGGCGATCAGAAAGCTCATCCACCGATAACTCACGATGACGATCTGATGGGTGATCTAAAGTGTACTGATATACCTCACCTAGACCTGTGGATGGAGGGGCTAAAACAGGCGTGATGCCAACTGGCATTTTGGAGGCCACTTCAATCAGTCGCTCTGTTACTAATTGACGGGCAAAGTAAATATCAGTTTTTTCTGTAAATACTAAAGTAATAACAGAGAGGCCATTGCGGTTTAAAGAACGCATTTCTGTTAAACCTGGTAAACCAGTCATCGCTAATTCAACTGGAATTGTGACAAAGCGCTCTACCTCTTCTGGCGATTTTCCTGGAGCCTCAGCAGCCACCTGAACCTGTACGTTGGTGACATCCGGAAATGCATCAACGGACAATCGTTTAGTAGCTAATAGTCCAGCAACAAGCAATACGATGGCAATAATGACCACCAATAAGCGCTGCTGTAACGAGAGACGAACAATTCTTTCAATCATTTACTTATCCGCCACTAAGCTGACGCTTACGCTCTGTGTTTAAGTGATAAGCACCTTCAATAGCAATCTCTTGGCCTTCTTTGAGTCCTGAAATCACAGGGCGATAGCCTTTGCCTTCTGGACCAAGCTTAACGGGGACCATGCGATAAGTATCATCATCTAGCCTCACGAAAACGTGATCATGATTATCTTCGCGAACAATAGCGCCCAAAGGCACTACTAATTTATCCACCGGCTGACTCTCAATCAACATGGTTGCCAACATGCCAGGTTTAATTTGCCCTTCTTTATTTGCCAGCTCCATCCGTACCACCACAGTACGGGTTTGTGGATTAACAATCGAATCTACATGAGCGACCACACCTTCAATATCTTGATTGCGCAGCGCTGGAATAATGACAGAAGCTTTTTGACCCTTACGGATTAAATATGAATTACTTTCTGGCACCTCAGAGATTGCCCAGAGCGAGCTGAGATCAGCAACGGTAAATAAGGCGTCAGCAGGTTGCACTACCTGACCTTTATTAATCTTGCGCTCTACAATTTCTCCAGGAATTGTGGCAATCACATTATTAATAGATTCAATCACACCCGATTTAGCAAGTCGGTCGATGCTTGCTTGATCCATGCCCTGCACTCGCAATTGATCATTGGCGGCACGGAACTCTGCTTTGGCGCTACTCGCCTCAGCTTCACGCCTTTGCAACTCAGCCAGAGCAATCACGTCCTCTTTATAAAGAATTTTTGCACGATTGGCAGCTTGATCAGCCAGCTGACTGGCGCTCTTCGCTTTCAAATACGAAAGTTGCGACTGAGTCAATTCAGTAGAGGTAATTTTTGCCAAGATATCGCCCTGCTTCACGATCTGACCAGGTACGGCCAGAATCTCTGAAACTCGGCCAGTAACGTTAGCGCCAATTCGAGAAAGATAGAGCTCATTAAAATCAATTCGACCTGAGGCGCGCAACTCCTCAACAAATGGAGACACTTGAGCTTTGCCGTCCGTAATCATCTTATGCAAATCTTCATTGACGATAACCACATTGGGATCTTGCACAGATTTAATGGCGGGACTTCTATCAAATACGTTGAAGTAATTTAGAACAATGATGAATGCGCAGAACCAAGGCAGATAAAACAACCCACTTTTAAACCATGATGGGGATTTGTCATAGCGACCAGTAATAGCAGGCACATGCTCGCCAAGCCATTGATGGGCCTGAGCATATAGCTGGTTTTGGGTCTGAATAACTTGGCCGAATAATTCCTTTGAGTGGAATTTAATCTTTCGGACCAAAAAGGTTTTCCAGACCTTGATCTTTTTCAGAATCGCCGCTAACTCTTGGTTCATTGCATTCCACTTTCTATCTTCGCAAGCCACTCAGGACTTGCTCTTAATCTTTGGATCTCAGTGACTACAGAAGCTAAATCAAAACGTGCCTTAATCAAATCATTTCGTGCCGCCCGAAAGGTTCTTTGGGCATCCAAATACTCCAACATGCCGCGCTCACCATAGCGATAAGACACCTCAGCAATCCTTTGCGCACTGCCCGCCAACTGCACTACTTCCTGACTTAAAACTTTTACTTGGTAGCTAGTCATTTGATATAGCTTGTAAGCCGTTTCCATCTGCTGATCCAAGGTTTGGCTTTGCGCATTCAATTGATTTTTAGCTTTGGAAGCATTTGCTTCTGCCTCAGCAATCTGTCCACCCTTGAAGTCCCAAATCGGAATGCTTACTTGCAAACCATAGAGACGATCAGTAAAGTTTGGGTCATTGTATTGAGAGGCTTTGAAAGCTAAACGAGGTAAGCGAGAATTTTTTTCAAAGCTCAACTTAGACTCGGAAGCCTCTACTTCTGCTTTTGCCTTTTGCAGTTCTGGGCTCTGGCTTTGAACCTCATTCAATAGCTGAGTTAGTGAAGGCAACACCTCAGGCTTTGGTTGCTCTGCTATCACCGTGTAATCTGCAGGCAACTGATGACCCACCGCTTGGCGCAATTGACTACGAGCCTGCTCTACCCGCAACTTACTAGACTCCGCTGTAATTTGTGCGTTAAGAAATTCAGTTTGCACCCGAATCAATTCAAAGCGCGCTGTCTCACCAACGTCATACCGAATTTGCATACGATCCCGAATCTGCTTCGTGAGACTCATATCTTCTTCTGCGGCTTTTTGCTCTGCTTCACGGCGCATTAATTCATAAAAGCGCTGTTGAACTCTGGAAATCGTCTCGACCTCAAATGCAACACGTGTTGCCTCGGCTGCGCGTAAATTTGCTTCCGCTGCATTCACTCGAGGGAAGCGGGTGTAAGGCATATCCAATGGCTGAGTAACCGCCCATGAAGACACGCTGCCTACTGTCAAAGGGCCCGTAGCGGATCTTTGCTGACCAGTACTGATCTCAAACTCTGGGTTTGGGATGGCTCTTGCAGTAGATAACTGTCCTTTAATCGCCTTGGACTGATCTCGGGCAGCCAAGACTTGAGGGCTGGACTCTAAAGAGATGGAAATCAAGTCGTTAATAGTGAATGACTTTTTAGATTGTGCGCTGACATTTGCCACCATCAGGGTGCTAACAAAAGCAATCGCTATCCATCGGTACCGCGTCATACGCCCAACTTGCAAAGAGTCTAAACGCAAATTATCCAACCACCCATGTGGAAGAGCAAGGAAATGGCCCCAATTTGGGGCGCAAGAGTGCAAAACAATGCCAGAACGAAAGATTTTGAGATGGAAAGTCAATATTTAGCCATTTAGAAAATAGTAAATGGTCTTGCCTTAAAAATTACTCACATACCGGGCTTGAAGGCCGTAATGACGATATGTGAGACCCATTGCTGGGCAGGCTACTCCCCGTTTATTCATCTTATTAGATCACAGTTAGCAATAACACTCTGTTCGCACTCACGCATACACATGGTTAGAGAGGCGACCATATTTTTGAGCCTTATGAAGCGCTTTTTGCATGTGCTTATAAACCTTCTTTAAGCCCATCTCTAGCGCAGTTCTTCGGTCTCTGGCGGTAAAGCTCACCTCTATCTGACGATTATCAAAAGTTTGCAATTCAATAATGCAGTTTTGATTACAGCCTGTTTTTGCCTGGGCCACAGAGGAATACTTCACTTTAATTTTTCGCACCAACCAAAAGAGTCGCTTGAGAGAAAATTTCACGCGATTCTCAGTGAAGGTTTTGAATTCTGGCTCGATTTGTTCTTTTGCTTCCAATATGACATTCATGTCTCGTCTCCTTAGTTGAACAACATAGGTTTAATATAAGGTGATCTTTAGTCTTAATAAAGCAGATATTAATTGATTTTAATTCTGTTTTTTACTGAGTATTAGCCTAAAAAAATGCCCTCGGGTAGAGGGCATAAAGAGAACCGCAGGTTGTAAAACTAGTCAATCACAGCTGCCATTAAGGCAGTTGCTGCACCCGCCCCTAAGGCAGGGATGCCCCAACGCTCGAGCGTAGATAAAGACTTGCCAGTCACTACCTCAACAGGAATATCACTGATTTCCAGTAATTTTGCTGTCGTCGAGTTTTCAAATAAGCGGCTGAGCGTATTTTTCTTAGAGGTTCCAATCACAATTCGATTGCAATCTAAGCGCTGCGCTTCATCTCGTAAAGCCTCTCCCTTATCGCCAGTCACATATGTAAAGGAGAAATTCACGCCTGCTTTTTCTAGAAATTCGGATGCTGACTTCGCCGCAGTTTTAGCGCGCTCTGCTTGCCACTCGTTGATTGTTTGCTTACTCAAAAACTTACGTATGTGCGTATACAGGGTAGGCTGCACATTACAGATATGAAACTGTGTTTGACGATCGTTGCCATACATGTTCACCGCATGTTTTATGGCCATCAAAGCATTATTCGAATCATCAACCGGGATGAGAACTTTATTCATTACTTCACCTCCTACGTTATTAGACTGCTTATCGGATACTTCTGTATCAACTACAGCTGGCGCAATTGTCTCCTCCAACGCCAACCTACTCTTCATGAAACCACCAAACAAAACACCAAATATCACAAGGGCTTGGACGGCATACCCAAATGCAGGGTTTTGGAATAACTGCATTTCCTTAACTATCGGCTCTGACATCATCATTTTGGCCGCAGTCCATGCCAATACGCCAGCACCTATATAAGTGATCGATGGATAGCGTTCAACCAACTTCAGAATTTGTGTTGAACCCCAAATTACGATTGGAATACTAATGAGCAAACCTAATACAACCAATACATAGCTACCATGAGAGGCGCCAGCCACAGCCAAGACGTTATCTAGACCCATAACTGCATCAGCAATCACAATGGTCTTCATTGCACCCCAAAAACTAGTAGAGGCATTGTTATGACCACCATCTTCATCTTTTGCAGGGGTTAGAAGCTTGTAAGCAATCCACACTAGGAGCAGGCCACCAATCAACATCAAGCCCGGTATCTTAAGTAGATACACCACTACCAGCGTCATTGCGCTTCTCACTGCAATTGCACCAACCGCTCCCCAGACAATCGCTTTCTTTTGCAAATGGGCTGGCAAATTTCTGGCGGCCATCGCAATGACGATAGCGTTATCGCCAGCCAATACCAAATCAATCACCACAATTGCTAGTAGTGCCGAAAAAAACTCAGGGCTAAATAGTTCCAATTGAATACCTCTATCTGTTTAAATTAAATAAGCAGCACATGAAATGCCATGACTAACTATGGGGTTAATGTAGGCTTATTTGTATTTAGCTAAAAGCAGATATATATTGATAGTAATTTCGGAAAAAACTGAATATGGCCAATACCTATAATTACCGTCACCTCTACTACTTCTGGGTAGTCGCCAAAGAGGGCAGCATGTCTAAAGCGGCAGAGCGCCTGGATATGGCTATTCAAACCATTAGCGCCCAAGTACATGAATTAGAGAAATCACTGGGCTACATGCTATTTAAACCTGCTGGGCGAGGGATTGCCCTCACAGAGTCCGGGTTTGCAGCCCTAGAAATTGCCGATCAAATTTTCTCTATCGGAGAGAAGCTACCCGAAGCAGTTCGCGATGCAGCCAAATCTCCTAGAACCAAAATTACTGTTGGTGTTTCTGATGGTCTTCCCAAATTTGTTACCAGACAAATGTTGGAGCCTATCCTGAAACACAAAGATGTTCAATTGATTGCTCATGAAGGTGAGTTTGATGATTTATTAGCGGACCTTGCGCTACATCGATTAGATATCGTCTTAGCCGATCGCCCTGCCCCAAGCAATAAAAACCTGAACGTCTACAGCGAAGAGTTAACAAAAAGTGTTATTGCTTGGTATGCCCCTAAGCAACTTGCCAAGAAGGCAAAAGCGAATTTTCCTGATTGCTTAAAAGATCTGCCCGTTCTGTTACCTACAGCACACTCCACGGTACGTCCACTCATTGATCAGTGGCTAAAAAAGCATGACATCCTTCCTAATATTGTGGGAGAGTTTGAGGATAGCGCCTTACTTAAGACCTTTGCAGCTAGTGGGCTGGGCGTCTTTCCTGCGGGCAAGTTAATCGAGAAAGATCTTAAGGACACCTATGGCATTGAACTTCTGGGTAGTTGCGATGACATATATGAATACTTTTATGCCATTCGCTCAGAAAAGAAAATTCAGCACCCTCTTGTTCAGGCCATCATTAAGCAACAAAACCAATAGATTCATTAACTATGACTAATTTTCTAGACCCTGCGATTCTATTTTTTATTTTTGGTGTATTTGCAGGATCCGTAAAGTCCAACCTCGAAATTCCTCCGCAGATTTCTCGGTTTCTATCGCTTTATTTATTAATGGCTCTGGGACTGAAAGGCGGCTTTGCACTTCATAAGTCCGGGTTTACCGCTGAGATTGCTTTCTCATTAGGCTTGGCAGTATTTCTTGCCGTCATCATCCCTATTATTGGCTACTGGATTTTAAGAAGAAAGCTCAGCGCATTTGATGCTGCTGCAATTGCCGCCACCTATGGTTCGGTCAGCGCTGTTACCTTTATTACCGCCACACAATATTTAGATCAGTTCAATATTGCCTATGGCGGCCATATGGCAGCAGCGATGGCGCTCATGGAGTCCCCTGCCATTATTTTGGCCATAGTCCTTGCCAATAAAGCCAGAGCATCTATGGCAACAGGTTCAACAGCTAAACATGAGCCTGCTGGAATTTCTAAAATATTGCATGAGTCCTTTACCGATGGCGCGCAACTACTATTGCTGGGATCCATGGCGGTGGCATTAGTGAGTGGAGACTCAGGGCAAAAGTTAATGGCCCCTTTTTCAATTGATCTCTTTAAGGGGATGTTGGCTTTCTTCTTGCTAGACATGGGACTCATGGCTGCAAGAAACTTCAAGGGCTTAAGAGGTAAGCCACCAATTACTTTGCTCTACGCAATTGGCTCACCACTATCACATGCTCTATTAGCGCTTGCGCTCTGCAAATTAATTGGACTCCCGTTAGGCAACACTATATTGCTGATGGTGCTGGCATCTAGCGCATCATATATTGCGGTACCAGCGGTTTTACGTCATGCCTTACCTGAAGTGAACCCTGCCCTCTATATGGGAATGTCCTTGGGGATTACTTTCCCGTTCAACATTATTTTAGGCATTCCGCTTTACACCCTGATTGCCACCCAATTGTTATAAAAGCTCTCTATAGGTAACCGAGATAAGCTATGGGCATCTTTTCTAAACGGTCAGTTAGTCTTTTAACGAAGCATGGTAAAGAAAAAGTAATTGCTGAGGTACTCGGCACTCAAGCCTCTTGTTTTGTAATACAAACAGACGCCTATGACACTGATTTATTGGGTACCTTTACACAAGAAACTCCTCGATACGGCTCACAGCTTGATGCCGCTAGAAAAAAGGCAGCTATCGGAATGGAGTTACTGAAGCTTGACTTAGGTTTGGCAAATGAAGGCGCGTTTATTAATGATCCCTACGCTGGCATCATGCCTTGGAATAATGAATTGATAGTTCTAGTAGATCAACAGCACCAGTTAGAAATTACTGGTTTTTCTAGTGGTCCAGCACAAAATGAGAATGGCTATATAAGCCACTGGGAAGAGCTCGCAAAGTTTGCCGATTCTGCACTCTTTCCTTCGCATTATTTAGTAGTAAAGCCAACCGATGAATATCACCCCCAATCCAGAAAAGGGATTCAAGATTTAGTGGAGCTGAAAGACGCCTTTGAATGGGCGAAAGGTCTGTCTTCAAAGGGTATTGTGTATGTAGAAAATGATTTACGTGCGTTTGCCAATCCAACCCGCATGGAAAACATACGCAAAGCTGCGATTGATTTAGCAAATAAAATGAATTCAGTCTGTCCCGAATGCAGTACACCCGGATTTTGGATTACGGATGTGAAACGGGGGCTTCCATGCAACGCCTGTGGACTAGCAACAGATGAAGAAATAGCCAAAATCTGGAGCTGCCTTAAATGTGGCTATCAAGAAACTGAGGGAATGAAAGTTCTGAGGTTTGCAGACCCCTCAAAATGCAAGCGCTGCAATCCTTAGACCCCTCTTAAGTCAAGCTAATCCCGCCAGACTGGGTGCTTGTGCATAACCGAATTAAATAATTCAGATTCAAGATGTTGAGCCAACCATCTTTTAGTGGATGGTATCGGCAATTGCTCAAATCGATTTACATCCACCATGGAAAACTGTCTCACAAAGGGAAAGATCGCGATATCTACCCAGGTCATCTGATCGCCCAGCAAGTATTGAGTCGCTTGCAAGGATTGCTCCATGGGCAGTAGCATAATTTGCAGCGCCTGTTCTAAAACCGCTTCTTGGTTTAGCTCTGGAAAGCGATTAGGATACTTATATTGATCAAGCAGGGCTTTAAACGGTCCATCATTTTTTTCAATCCAAGCTTGTGCAATAGCATCATCAACATTTCCCCATCCAGCAGGGTCAGATTGATCGATAGCCCATCGCATAATATCGACACTTTGATCCAGAACCTCGTCACCCATACAAAGAACTGGCACCGTACCCTTGGGAGACACCAGCAACATGGATTGAGGCTTATTGCGCAACTCAATTTCACGATGTTCAAACTCAATGTTCGCGTACTTTAAGGCCATGCGAGCACGCATTGCATAAGGGCATCTGCGATAGGAATACAAAATCATTAAATGATGTTCCTATGAAATTTTTTTGTTTCTACAGGCATCTGAACAATACTTTACTGATTCCCAGTTTTTTGCCCAAGACTTTCTCCAGGTCATTTCTTTTTTGCATACAACACAAACTTTGCTTGGGAGAAAACTTTTATTTCCTTTGAATGATGTCTTAGTCATCGCTTTTAAAGGTCATTAAGCTGGTTTAATATTTTCTGAGCATGGAGCGTAATTTCTTTTTGATCTTCATCACCAATTCGTTTCAGATTAGCCGTCATTAGCCGCGTTCTTGGGCTAGCCTCAAACTGATCTCGATGCTTGATCAAAAAATTCCAATATAAAGTGGTGATTGGGCACGCCTCTTCTCCATAGCGTACCTCAGGCTTATATTTGCAGGAGCCGCAATAGTTACTCATGCGCTTGATATAGGCACCACTGGCTATATACGGCTTACTTGTAAATCGACCCCCATTAGCAAACAAAGCCATACCTGCTGTATTAGGAAGCTCAACCCATTCGATCGCATCGACATAAATTGCTAAATACCACTCACATACTTCCTGCGGCAGAATTTCTGCCAAGAGTGCAAAGTTACCCGTCACCATTAAACGCTGAATATGATGCGCATACCCGTATTGCAGGGTTTGGCCAATCGCATCTTTCATGCAAGCCATTTGCGTCTGCCCGGTCCAGTACCACTTTGGTAGTGAACGCTCATGCCGATAGAAGTTATCTTGCGCCATCTTTGGCATATCTAGGTAATACATACCGCGTACGAATTCACGCCAGCCAAGTATCTGGCGTATAAAGCCTTCGATCGTCGAGAGGTCAAGAGAATACTCTTTCCAAGCAAGCAGAACTGCGTCTACTACTTCACGAGGATTAAGTAACTTAAGATTTAATGCACTCGATAAAATAGAGTGCCATCCAAATGGCGTATCCGTCCACATTGCATCTTGATAAACGCCAAAGTTTCTTAAGCGGTATTCCACAAAATATTCCAGAGCCTGGACTGCTTGCTCCCTCGTCACAGCCCAATTAAATGACTCCAGGGACCCTGGATGATCTGGGTAAGTCTTTTGAACCCAGTTCAGCACTTCTTGCGTAATGGCATCTACTGCAAATGATGCTGGAGCATCAATAATGCCGGGGCCTTTTTTAGGATAGGGCTTGCGGTTATCTTGATCAAAGTTCCACTGCCCGCCATCAGGATTACCCTCTCGGTCCACCAATATATTGTGCCGCTTACGCATCAGGCGATAGAAATACTCCAGCCTGAACTCTTTTTTATTTGCTGCCCACTCTACAAACTCTTGGCGGGAACAATAAAAATGCTCATCCTCCCGCATTTCTAATTCAATGCCAAGTTCTTTAGCTAATGCCTCAAGCTCCTGCTTGAGACGCCATTCGCCGGGCTCAATACAAACCAAGCGCTTCACTTTATTTTTTAGGATTTGCTCTCTCAGAACCTCAACAATTGGCAGTGGGGAACTTTTAATATAAGTGAGTGGATAGCCCTGCTTTTCTAGCTCAACTGCAAAGTGACGCATTGCAGATAGAAATAAGGCAATTTTGGCTTTATGCGACCAAACATACTGCGCCTCGTTAGCCGACTCGATCATGATGATTTGATCTGCTTGTGAATCGAGATCCCTCAGAGCAGAGCTCTGCAAATCGAGCTGATCACCCAAGATCAAAATGAGGCGCTTAGGATGCTTCATTTACTTTTATATTGCGTTGGGCAATAAGCCCGTGTGACATCTTCATTACGCAAAGCACTATGTTTGGTTGCTCGCCCAGTCACTCTTTTGCGCCAGAGCTCAAATGAGCTGCGTTTGAGCTCTCTTCGCATAATGGCAATCACTTGGGGCTCACCAAGGCCAAAGCTTTTCTCAATAGCGTCAAATGGGGTGCGATCCTCCCAGGCCATTTCAATCAGGCGAGATAAATCAGGTTCGGAAAGGGTTGCGGATTTTGACACTCAGCAAGTTTAAGACTTATTTACTAAACTAGCTTGAGCCCATGACTTTGCACTACAACGCATCCAAAACCCTCATATGATTGGAAAAATTCGTCAAAAATTGATTGCCTTGGATCGGCCTGTTGTACAAAAGTCCCCGGAAATTATTTGCCCCATCTGTGACCGCCCAATCCCAGCCTCCCAGAGGGATGCACATCATCTCGTTCCCAAATCAAAGGGCGGCAAAATAACTGAATATCTACACCGCATTTGCCACAAGCAAATACACGCTTTATTTACCGAATCTGAATTAGCCCAGCAGTACCATCACGCCCAGATCCTAAGAGAGCATCCGGAGATGAAGAAATTTATTCAATGGGTGGCAAGCAAGCCCAATGACTTTTATGAAAAGACACGTAAAAGTGCCCGCCTAAAGTCAGGCAAATAGATATTGCACCGCTTCAGTGCAAGTTGTTACACAAGGGTATCAAGAGCAATCCTCTTTTGGTGCATGTGATTTTGAAACTGTGCAAACTCAAATATCGTTCCTATTTTTAAAACTTAAGATAAAGCATGCGTATCAAAATTACAAAGAGTCTGGTATTGCCAGCCCAAATACTCGAGACTGAAAGCATTCCTGAAGCCCTGTTTCCGGAAGGGGACTATCTTGCTAACCTCACGCCAGAGGGAAAGATTGAAGTAATTAACACCAGAAAAATTAAAGCCCTTTTCTCTTTCTCCCAATTTAGGGAGAAGGTATCGCTAGGGGAATTTATTGTGATGGAGGCCTAATCCAAGAAATCAATGGGTCAAATCCAAACTTTCTACCACTGACGTCAAAGCAGCAACCGAAGTGAAAGCTTTTGCACTGGCTCCACTTAAATCTAAATCCTCCCAATTAAATTCGAGGGAGAAATGAGCAGACTCCACAATTAACTCATAACTGGTTGAGGGTTTATTGCTACTCTCCTTATGCTCTTCGCTAACTGGTACCCTCAAAGACTCAATGGCGGCAATTAAAGTGCTGACCTCATTTCCCGTTAACTCTCTTGTTCGCAGCACATCGTCTGTTCTCTTGATGGAAATCTTAGAAACCTCATCAATCGTCACTTCATATTGATTTAGACCAAGCTCCATCCATACGGTTAATTCAAGGGCAATAGGATATGTCTTCATTAATCCACCTCATCAATATGCGGTTCATCAAAATGTTTTTGGGTTGGCTTGAGGCTTGCCTCTAGCTGAGCCCATCTACCTTGGTTTATTCGATAGGCGCAATCTTTAGCATGATTCTCGAGTAAGCCAAAAATAGTAGTTGTAGGGATTTTGCAATGAAGGCATCGATAAGCATGCTGGTGCTCTTCAATTTTTTCTTGTGGGTAATCGATATAAAACGGTCGCATAACAAACCCTTCTATCAAGATCAAGCTATGGAATGATCTTACACCTGCATTCTGTGGTTTGTGTACACAATTAAAGGCCTGATGCTAAGCCCTCCCTCGTCACCTAGTGAAAGTGCCGATAGGCTTAATCTCTACTTTGGTTAGACTAGGTCTTTATCTATCTTAGCAACTTAATACAATATGATTTGGTTAGGCCTTGCAGTAGCTATTTTTCTGGGCGCATTCATTGCCAGCCCACCCCATATATTCAAAAACTCGCCCCTAACCTGGCTGGCACCTACAGTCATTCTGTTTTTAGCAATCGCCTGGAACATCTCACCAAGTCTTCCAGGCCAACCTGCTGGAAAATTTTATGGCTTGATCTTTCACTTTTACGGAGCCTCATTATTAACAGCAATGTTTGGGCCAGCCATTGCTCTTTCCATATTATTTCCAGTAGCATTTCTAGGGGTCTATGTAGTTCAAGGAAATTATGAGGCAGCATCTCAGCACTACTTAATGGTCTGCGTATTGCCGACTTTCTTTGCCTATCTATCCATACAGATTATTCAACGCTTCATACCAAAGCATTTATTTGTTCTCATTCTAGGAAACGGCTATGTGGCTGCGTTTATGAGCGTCATTCTGTCTGGCACTTTCTTGCTGGTCGCCAAAATGTTAATGGGAGAAGCGGGTCAACTAGATATTGAAGGTTGGTTACTTGGTCTAATTATTATTGCGTTTATGGAAGGTTCTTTGTCTGGCATGCTTTTAGCAATCATGCTTATTTTCAGGCCACACTGGGTTTCCACCTACAATGAAGAAGCTTATATGAGTCGATAGTTGTCGATTTAAATTTATCGAGAGAAGATCAATATGCTCCCATGCATTGAAATAGAAACCAGCCCAAACCCAACAGCAGCGGTAATCTGGCTCCATGGCCTTGGTGCCGATGGCAATGATTTCGTTCCTATCATTCCTGAATTAAAACTCACCGGATGCCCAGGGATTCGCTTTGTATTTCCTAGTGCACCCAGTATGCCCGTCACCGTCAATGGTGGCTATGTGATGCCAGCTTGGTACGACATCATCGGCAGAAATCTCATGGATCAAGAAGATGCAGCAGGTATTCAAAAATCAGCAGCATCCATTGTCGAGCTCATTGATAAAGAAGCGAGCCGAGGCATTGCATACGACAAAATTGTGATTGCGGGCTTTTCACAAGGCTGTGCGATGGCTTTACATATTGGTTTACGTTTTCCACATAAGTTGGCAGGCATCATCGCTTTGTCAGGTTACTTGCCTCTTGCAATGAGTGCCAATATAGAAAAGCATTCAGCCAATTCCAATACCCCTATTTTTATGGCGCACGGGACTTATGACCCAGTAGTGACCCTGGATCGGGCACAAGCATCTCATGCTCTGCTTGAAACAATGGGATATCAAGTTGACTGGAACGAATATCCAATGGAGCACTCCGTCAATCATGAAGAACTCATGGATATCTCGCGCTTTTTACAGCAAGTTCTAAAAACTACATAAGCCCATCAGCAATCAACTTAATACTAGCAATCAGCAAAAAGAATCTTACGGTTCGGTAATACCATTTCATAGAGATTTTTTTTGCTAAATAGAAGCCAAAGTAGACGCCAATAGGCACGCAAGGCAATAAGATGATGGAAGTTGCTAGCTGCGGGTAGTTCAGCAGATCCAAATATGCATATGGCCCCAACTTCCCAAAATTAATAATGGTGAAAAAGATTCCCAAGGTTGATGTGTACGCCATTGGCAATAGCTTCTCTCTCAACATGTAGACCGTAATTGGTGGCCCACCGATATGCGCAACAAAAGAAGTAAAGCCAGAGATCAACCCCATTGCGCGCCCAAGCCAGGGATAAGGCTTGGTCTCTTGCATATCCATGCGCGACATAGCTAGGTTCTGAATTAAAAAGAGTAAGGTAAAAATACCGATTGAGAGCGTCAGAACCTGCGGAGTAATAGCAGTAAAGAAAACCATTCCCAATAAAAGTCCCACAATCGCTGGTGGAGAAATAATTTTCAAAATCCGCCAATTAGC
Organism: Polynucleobacter sp. MWH-Jannik1A5; assembly: GCF_018881795.1. Lineage (GTDB taxonomy): Bacteria > Pseudomonadota > Gammaproteobacteria > Burkholderiales > Burkholderiaceae > Polynucleobacter. The sequence continues at coordinate 376,200 of NZ_JACVPQ010000001.1, forward strand.
ATTGCGAATAAATCTGCGCATACCAACTAAATCGATTGCAATCAGCAGTGGTAGCAAAATAGCCAGTGCTTCATTAATACTGGATTGACTTGCCATCAAGGGTAGCGACAGAATACCAAGCCCAGCTCCAAAGCCACTCTTTGATATCCCAACAATAATCACGCTCATGACTGCAAACACAAAAAATGTGAATGAATGTGCATGAAACGATTGAATTATCGAAGGTAGGATCACATCAAACATGGCTTGATACCAACAAAGGTAGGCGCCTTAAAAAGAAACAGGGCTCACTAGGAGCCCCATCGCGGCAAGATACTCTTTTCAAAGTTTCTTATTAAAACTGTATTGTGAAAATGCTTGTTCAGCCACATTAAACCATTGAGCTTCCATGTTTCTGAAGGCGCGATAGTCTTCAAAAATCTTTTTGAATTGTGGATTCTTTGCGGACTCTTCCGCATAGGTTTCTTGACTCGCTTTAAAGCAGGCGTCCAAGATCGAAGTATTGAACTTACGGAGTACTGCCCCATTCTGTAGTAGACGTTGTAATGCTGGTGGATTGAGCGCATCATACTTTGCGCACATATCAGTGTGCGCCTCAAAACAGGCTGCTTCCCATGCCGCTTGATAAGACGGTGGCAATGAATCCCACTGCTTCTTATTCACCAGGAAAGATAATCCGGCAGCACCTTCCCAAAAAGCAGGGTAATAATAATTTTTAGCCACTTTGGCTAGGCCCAACTTCTCATCGTCGTATGGACCAACAAACTCTGCAGCATCAATGGTTCCTTTTTCTAGAGCAGAATAAATCTCACCAGCAGGCAACTGCTGTGGAACAACCCCCAGTTTTGCGAGTACTTGCCCGGCAAAGCCTGCGATGCGGAATTTCAGACCCTTTAAGTCTTCTGTAGATTTAATTTCTTTACGAAACCAACCGCCCATTTGTGTACCGGTTTGACCACCGAGGAAATTGACAATGTTGTAGCTAGCATAGAGTTCACGCATTAACTTCATCCCATTGCCATGCAGCATCCAAGCCGTCTGCTGTCTAGCTGTCATGCCAAAAGGAGCCGCTGTATCAAAGATAAACGCACTATTCTTACCAAGATAGTAATAACTCGCTGTATGTCCGCATTCAACTGTGCCGTTTTGTACCGCATCTAACACTTGAAGTGCAGGTACTACTTCGCCAGCTGCAAATACTTTGACATTAAATTTGCCATCTGTTGCTTTACGCAAAGCATTCGCAAACACTTCAGGAGTACCAAACAAAGTATCTAATGATTTAGGAAAACTCGATACTAGGCGCCAATTCAAGGTTGGCAAGCTTTGCGCGATCGATGGCGCTGCAAGTGCTGCGGCACCAGCACCAATTGTGGCTTTCTTTAAAAATGAACGTCTTTGCATCTTCGTCTCCCTCTTAAAAATCATCAGTCTGTATTAATTTATCCAGCTACTGCGTACGCTTACTCAGTTTACTTTCCACCAACCGTCATAGATCCTAGCAATATCGACCCCGTTTCCTTGGTGCCACGAATCAGTGTATCGCTACCGATAAGTTGAATATCCATCAGCATATCGCGCAAATTACCGGCAATCGTCACTTCCTCAACAGGGTATTGAATCTCGCCATTTTCTACCCAATAACCAAATGCGCCGCGCGAATAATCACCCGTCACATAATTGACGCCCTGACCCATTAGCTCAGTGACTAACAAGCCAGTACCCATCTCTTTTAACAAAGCAGGCAAACCACCCTTTGGTGTTTTTTTACTCTGCAAAGTCAGATGATGAGAGCCGCCGGCATTGCCGGTAGTCTTCATGCCTAATTTGCGGGCCGAATAGGTTGACAAGAAATAACCTTCCAGCATCCCTTTGTCTACTACAGTACGAGCGGATGTTTTGACACCCTCTTCATCAAATGGAGCGCTACCCGTCATGGACATTAAGTGCGGGTCTTCAAATAAGCTGACATGTTTTGGAAGGACTTGTTTACCAAGGCTATCAAGCAAAAAGCTGGAGCGACGATATAAAGCGCCACCCGAAACTGCTTGCACCAAGCCCCCCAATAATCCTGCAGCTAATGGGGCTTCGAAGATTACCGGACAACGTCGAGTAGTCAATGATCTTGCCTTGAGGCGTGATAGGGCTCGCTGCGCTGCATATTTACCAATCGCAGCAGGATCAGCTAACTCCTCAGGAATGCGTGAACTGGAATACCAATCATCCCGCTGCATATGCGCTTTCTTGCCGCCCTCACTTGCTATGGGCGCACAAGAAATGTAGTGGCGTGAGAATGGGTAACCACCCATAAAACCGTGAGACGTACCCATCATAAAATGCGCATGATGGGCAGATACAGATGCGCCATCACTATTTTGTATTTGCTTACTGACAGCGAATGCCGCACCTTCTGCAGAACGCGCGATCTCAACAGCCGCAGCTGCATCAATTTTCCATGGATGAAACAAATCTAAATCTAATGGGTTTTTTTCTAGGAGCTCAGCTTCTGCAGGACCAGCGCAGACATCTTTTGCCGTGTGTTGAGCAATATGGAATGCGGCATCCACCGTTGCTTTCAGGGACTCTTTAGAAAAGTCACTCGTACTAGCATTGCCACGATGGTGGCCCAAAAATAATGTCACGCCCACTTGCTTATCTAGACTTTGCTCAATGGTCTCAACCTCGCCCTTGCGAACGGTTACAGAGAGGCCCTGGCCTTCTGACACCTCAGCAACGGCATCTGAGGCACCCCTTCTTTTGGCCTCTTTAAGCATGAAATCGATGATTTCTTGAAACTGATTGGATGTGTATGTAAACATACCCTAATAATAGCTAGAATAGAAACATGAAGCATACCGAAGCCCTAAAACGAAATAGCCCAAATGAGGTCAAAATTGGCCTCATTTCCATCTCGGATCGCGCCAGTAAAGGCGTATATCAAGATGAAGGCATCCCAGCACTACAAGCCTGGCTGATGAAAGCCATCACTAATCCATGTGTCTTTCATGAACGCTTGATTGCCGATGAATCTGAAGTCATTACGGAAACCATTGTTGAGCTGGTGGATGAGCTAGGTTGCGATCTAGTGCTAACAACAGGCGGCACAGGCCCCTCAAGAAGAGATGTCACCCCTGAGGCTACCCGCGACGCTGGAACCCGCGAAATGCCCGGTTTTGGTGAGCAGATGCGTCAAATTAGCTTGAACTTTGTACCCACCGCAATTTTGTCCAGACAAACTGCCGTTCTCAGAGAAATTGATAGTCACGCAGCTTTGGTAATTAACCTGCCCGGCCAACCTAAAGCGATTGCCGAAACCCTAGAAGGCCTTAAAGATGAGAACGGCAAGTCGATTGTTCCTGGTATCTTTGCTGCCGTGCCTTACTGCATTGACCTCATCGGTGGACCTTATATTGAAACTGATGAAGCGGTGATTAAGGTCTTTAGACCTAAGAGTGCCATTAAAAAGTAAGAAGAAAAATATCTGGCTGTTAGCAAATAAACAAAAGGTCCGCAATGCGGACCTTTTTTATTCCTGCCTTAGATCTTCTTATTGAGGCAGCGGTACGATAAATTTCTCACGGTAGTACTTGAGCTCTTCTATCGACTCCTCGATATCAGCCAAGGCTGTATGCGCTTGCTTCTTAGTAAAACCTTTGACTAACTCGGGATGCCAACGCTTACATAACTCTTTTAAAGTAGAAACATCGATATTCCGATAATGAAAGTAAGCCTCTAACTTCGGCATGTACTTAGCCATAAAACGTCTGTCTTGACCAATCGTATTGCCACACATTGGCGCAATACCCGCTTTAATATATTTCTTCAGAAATGCAATGCATTGCGCTTCGACAGTAGCCTCATCCAAAGTAGATGCTTTTACCTTGTCGATTAAACCGGAGCGGCCATGGGTACCTTTATTCCAAGCGTCCATCGCATCCAAAACCGCATCCTCTTGATGTACGACCCAGACGGGTGCCGTGGCGATGGTATTGAGATGGGCATCCGTAACAATGATGGCAATCTCTAAAATTCGCTCAGTTTCAGGGTTTAGACCCGACATCTCCATGTCCACCCAAATGAGGTGCTCATTGGCTGGCGCCACTTTGGCTCCAGGTGTTGCTGCTGTGTTAGTTTGCTCGCTCATATCTATAATGATCTCATGACATTCACAATTATTTTTCTAATCGCCTTTATTGCTAGTTTTGGCTTGCGCCACTGGCTGTCCCAACGTCAAATTCGCTACGTGGCAAAGCATCGAAATGCCGTGCCCGCTGAATTCGCTGAAAAAGTGACTTTAGCCGAACATCAAAAAGCCGCTGACTACACCATTGCTAAATTACGTCTAGGCATTATAGAAAATGGGGTCAGCGCCATCATTTTAATTGGCTTCACCCTCCTGGGCGGTTTGCAAATTCTGAACATGGCATTACTGCAACTTTTGGGTGAGGGCATCCCCCAACAAATGGCCCTGCTTGTTTCAATTGTGCTCATCTCCGGAATCCTCGATATCCCATTCTCTTGGTATAAACAGTTCCACCTAGAAGAGCGCTTTGGCTTTAATCGGATGACTAAAAAACTATTCTTCTCGGATATGTTTAAAGGTATATCGGTTGGCAGCGCCATTGGCGTGCCCTTGCTTTGGGTCATCTTATCCTTGATGGAAAAAGCAGGAGATTTATGGTGGTTGTGGGCATGGGCAGTATTAACTGTATTTAGCCTGCTCATGCAGTGGGTCTTCCCTACTTTTATTGCACCAATGTTTAATAAATTCCAAGCCCTCGATGAAGGTCCATTAAAGACGCAGATTGAATCGCTCCTGAAGCGCTGCGACTTCGCAAGCCAAGGTCTATTTGTTATGGATGGCAGTAAGCGTAGCGCTCATGGCAATGCATTTTTTGCTGGTATGGGTAAAGCCAAACGCATTGTATTTTTTGACACCCTCATTGAGAAACTCAACCCAGGCGAAGTAGAGGCAGTACTCGCTCACGAGCTTGGTCATTACAAATGCAACCATATTCGTAAGCGACTCTTGGTTTCCTTTGCGCTGAGCTTTGCTATGTTTGCCCTCTTAGGCTGGATTAGCACGAAAGTCTGGTTCTATACAGACTTAGGTGTTATGCCTAACCTGAATGGCTATAACGGTGGACTTGCATTAGCACTCTTTATGTTGGTCTCACCTGTATTTAGCTTTTTCTTCACACCACTCTCTAGCCTAGCATCGCGCAAACACGAGTACGAAGCTGATGGCTTTGCTGCTGAAAAATCTTCTGCAAAAGATTTAGTGACCGCACTAGTGAAGCTATATCAAGATAACGCATCAACCCTTACGCCAGATCCGATCTACACCGCTTTCTACAGCTCGCATCCGCCTGCGCCATTACGCATTGCCAACTTGCAACGGTTTAGCTCATAACGATGGAACAGTTTCACGCGCTACTGATCGCCTCCTACGGAAGGCATTATTTAGCGCAGCGTTTGATTGCAGACGCCCATGGTAATGAGTCGCCTGATGGTCCACTCATTCAGGTTAGTACGCCAGCCAAGCAACATATCGGCGCAGTGGGTGATCGCATGTTGCTAGAAATGACTTCGGCAGATCAAGCGCGCATTATTCAAATTAAGCCTCGAGAAAATCTTCTCTATCGCTCAGATGCTTTTAAGAGCAAACTCATTGCTTCAAACGTGGATCAAATCTTGGTAGTGCTTGCAACTCAACCTGCTTTCTCACCAGATTTGTTGGGTAGAGCAGTTGTCGCTGCAGAAGCCAATCAAATTGGCTTACATATCCTACTTAATAAATGTGATCTCAAAGATAACTTGGAGCATGCTCGAAAAATTATCGCTCCCTATGCTCGCATGGGCTATCAAGTAAGTGAGGTATCTGCTAAATTTGATCCAACCTCAATTGATGCATTGCGCACAACCTTACAAGGCAAGGTTTCTGTTTTTGTTGGTCAATCCGGAATGGGTAAATCCAGCCTACTCAATGCCTGGATTCCTAATGCAGCGGCGTTGACCCAAGAATATTCAGTGCGCTTGGATACCGGCAAACATACCACCACCGCCTGTCGTTACTTTGAGCTGCCAGAAGCCTGGGGTAGAGATGAGACGGGTAAGTTGGGTGCCCTAATAGATTCGCCAGGCTTTCAGGAGTTTGGTTTAGCACATATGTCTGTGAGCGAATTACAGCACGCTTTTAGAGAATTTAAAGACTTACTGGGAAAGTGCCGCTTTCTTAATTGCGCGCATTTATCTGAGCCTGAATGTGCGGTGCGAGATGCAGTAGACAGAAATGAAATAGCGCCAGAAAGACTGGCGCTATTTAGACAACTACACTCCGACTCAAAAACAGCGGATGTTCAAATTCAGGGAATTAGCCAAGCCAAAGAGCGATGGTCAGCATTAGCAACAAAGCCATCCAAGCGATAACTAGGCGCCATACCAATCCCACTGCAGAGCGCATTGTGCGTTCGGTAGGCTCAAGACCCACCTCATAAACTACTGGCTCACCTGCCTCCGCCATACGCAATGCTTCATCGCTATCAGGCTCACTCATTGGCTCACCTAGACGAACACCCAGCGCTCCGCTACCGGCAGCCAAGATCACTGCGGATAAAGAGTCAGACCATTTTTGTGTCAGGTAACGCCAACCATAAACCGCACCTTCGAAGTTACCGACAATCGCAAAGCCCATCGCAGTAATACGAGCAGGCACCCAATCTAATACATAGAAGAAATGGCGTGCCGCTTCACTCAAGTTGAAGTCGCCGCGCTCAGACCAACGCTGTGCAGCAATATCTGCCAAGCGATAGAGAACAACACCTGCAGGACCCATTGGCATCATGAACCAGAACAATACGCCAAAGACATGGTGATGTGAGCCGATGATGGCGCGCTCTAAGGCCAAAGAAATCACCTCAGTCTCAGTGAGGTTAGAAGTATCTAATTCGGGGCCGTACCACTCACCTAAGGCAGCACGCGCTCCTGGCAAGTCATGCGCTTCAATCGCTTCATGCACAGCAGTAAAGGAATGGCTGAACTGACGAAAGCCAAAAAACAAATACGCAATGACGATGTTCCAAATAAATCCGAGGATGGGGTAAGTCACCATGCAAACGACATACACCATGAACACTAGGAAGGTTGGCAAGATGAAGGCAACCAAACAGGCCATACGTGCGCCTACAGGGCTTGCGCCTTCTTCAGTCTTGCCACCGAATTCAGCGGCAACCCAATCTAACCAGCGGGCACAAACACGCGCAATCCAATGGCTTGAAGTTACTGGGCGATATTGCTCAGCAATGAGGGCGAAGAGAATAGAAAAGAAAGTCATACTTTTAATAAATGATAAAGGTTACGCAACATTCCCGCAGTAGCACCCCAAATAAAGCGGTTCTCATAAGGCATCGAATAAAAACGTCGTCCGCCCTGCTCACTTTGCCACAGTCTAACCTGATGATTAGCAGGATCAAGCAAAAAACTCAGGGGCACTTCAAAGACATCAGCTACTTCAAACTCATCCAAGACATATTCTGCCTGAGCCTGGACTAATCCTACTACTGGGGTCACGCTATAGCCAGATACCGTCAAATACTGAGGCAAGTGCCCAATAATCTCCACTCGATTGGGGTCCAAACCAATTTCTTCCTGACTCTCCCGTAAGGCAGTGTCATTTGGACTCCGATCTTCAGGATCCATCCGACCCCCTGGAAAACTAATCTGCCCCGCGTGATCATGCAAATGATTGGTTCTTTGAGTAAGCAACACTGATAATCCCTCTTCTTTTAGTAGGAGAGGAATTAGCACTGCTGCTTGAGTCACTTTTCCGGCGGCCTGTCGCTTGGTAATAATGTCTGCCGCAATGACATGACGGTTTTCATCGGTAATCTCTGGCCGCCACTCTGGTGGAGACTGCAAACGAGCCCTTAAACCAGCCGGCTCAAGAAATTCTTTTGCCACCCTCTTTTCATCAGCACACACTTGATGAATCGGAACTGCTTGCGCATCAAATCCTGGAGGCGCAGCAACATTCATTGCGTAGTCTTCAGGGCTTGGTGTCTTGGGCATATTCATATTCTAAGGCAACAAAAAAGGCGACCGAGGCCGCCTTTTTTACTTCAAGCCGACATTTATTCTGCGGCCGGAGCTGCTGCTGCAGTCTTACGTGCAGGCAACTTCTCTTTAATACGTGCAGACTTACCTGAACGATCGCGCAAGTAGTACAACTTCGCACGACGTACATCACCGCGTCGCTTCACTTCAATACCAGCGATCAATGGTGAGTAAGTTTGGAATGTACGCTCTACACCTTCGCCAGATGAAATCTTGCGAACGATAAAGCTGGAATTGAGTCCGCGATTGCGCTTAGCAATCACAACGCCTTCAAAGGCCTGGGCACGCTTACGTGTACCCTCAACTACGTTTACGCTAACAACTACTGTGTCGCCAGGAGCAAAGCTTGGCAATACTTTGTTAGCACTTAAGCGAGCAATTTCTTCTTGCTCAATTTTTTCAATTAAATTCATTTTTAATCCTTAAACATCGTATTAGCGTTTAATCCCGAAACCAAAGTTAACGGACCTAATAGAGGATGCAGTTAAAACAATTTCACTAAACCAAAAACCAAACCACCTATTCACTACTGCACACTAAAAGTATTTACAGAGAGCGAAGAAATTGTTCATCTTCTCGGGTTAGTAACCCTTTGGCTCTAGCCGATTCAATTAAGTCCGGCCTTAACCTGAACGTCAGCTCTAAAGACTTCTGCCGACGCCAATCCGCTATTTTAGCGTGATGTCCGCCTAAAAGCACGTCCGGAACCGATAAATTTTCATATATTTCAGGTCTGGTGTAGTGCGGGTAGTCTAAAAGACCATTCATAAAGCTATCTTGGGTAGCAGATTCACCGTCTCCGAGAGCTCCAGGAATCAGCCTAATCACCGCATCCATCATGGCCATAGCGGGTATTTCGCCCCCAGAAAGCACAAAATCCCCAATAGAAAGCTGTAAATCGACGTTTCGGTCAACAAAACGCTGGTCTACAGCTTCATATCGACCACAAATGAAGCTTAAATTGCCGTAATTGAGGATATCTGTCGCTATCTTCTGAGAAAAACGCTCGCCCTGGGGTGCCAATAAGCAAATTGGGCCGCTTTTAATGCCAGCAGCCTCATGGGATGCCTTGATTCCAGCAACAGTATCTTCCAGTGGTTTGGCCATCATGACCATTCCAGGACCGCCGCCATAGGCGCGATCATCCACGGTCTTGCGTGGATCCGAGCAAAAGTCCCGGGGATTCCACAGATGAACGCTAGCCAGGGATTGTTCACAAGCACGACCGGTAATGCCCCACTGCGTTAAAGCAGAGAACATCTCTGGGAACAAGGTCACAACATCAAAGCGCATATTCGTAACTATTTTTGAATTTCTACTGCCAGTCAGATTGCCAGTCAAGCGTAATCGTTTTATTTGGCAGGTCGACGTTTTGCACTACCTCTTTTACAAAAGGCACTAAATATTTAATTGTCTTTGTTTGTGCATCGCCAATTGCAATCACACCATGAGCACCGTTCTCAGTGACATCAATCACTTCACCAAGAATTTCATCTTGCAAATTGATGGCGTTACATCCAATCAGATCCACCCAGTAATACGAATCACTTTCCACTTTTGGAAAAGCATCACGTGCAACCAATATTCGGGCGCCCTTTAATGCAAGCGCTTGATCGCGATCACTGATACCCTCAAGCGCCATCACGACATTACCGCTGTGCATCTTGGCGCTCTTCACTTTGTATTGAGTCAAAGAGGCTTGTTCAGTGGACGCAGAAACACCTGCATCCCTACGCGGGATCAGAGAAAGCCAAATCAATTTTGATGAGAGAAGTGCTACGGGCTCAGAAGAGTGAGGCCTAACCTTCACTTGACCCTGCAAGCCTTGTGCCTCAGATATGGCACCAAGTTCAATCAAATCATTCAGGGAAGGTGCGCTCATTTGTAAGACACCTTGTTTTCCCAAAATAAAACTACTAGAAATCCTGCCACTAAAAACTCCACCAACTAGATGAAGTCTTTAGCAATCGAATATTAAACAGCTGGATTGTTTTTAATCAAACGAACTACTGTTGGAGAGATTTGCGCGCCAACACCAGTCCAGTAAGTTAAACGGTCTTGAGCAATACGCATTGCTTGCTCAGTAGCCGCTGCTTGTGGATTGAAGTAACCAATACGCTCGATAAAGTTCGAGTCACGACGGTTGCGCTTATCAGTAGCAACGATGCTGTAAAAAGGGCGCTTCTTAGAACCGCCGCGTGCCAGTCGAATGACGACCATACTTATTCCTTAAAATCTAAAATGAAAACAGGTTGATTACAACCCAATGAAATTTCTACAAAAAATCTTGGGCTCCAGCTCACCAAATACAGATACGGTAGAGCGGAAAACCTCATATTCTAGACGAAAACCCCTACTTCTTCCACCTATTTAAGCAGTCAAGCCAGTAGAATAGAATTCAGCCAGATGTAAAAAATACTTTAAAAACAATAACTTAGATAAATATGCCCTTTAAATATAGCTTTTCAGCCCCTCTCAGAGGCCGTCTAAATAGACTGTTTCTAGCGCTTTCTTGCTTGGGCTTAGGTCTTTTAACTGGCTGCGCCAATGTCATCCCCCCTTGTGGCGCTAAAACTAGCCCGCCAAGTAGTGAGCTCAAAAATACTAAATGGGAGCTTACTCGCTGGAACTTGCCTCCTAAAGACAATGGCGAGGTACGTGCGCGCCAAATTCCTCAGGGCGATGCCAGCAACCCCATTCAAATCATTTTCGATGCCAATGGTCAGCGCCTCAGTGGGTCGACGGGCTGCAATCGCTTCACTGCAACACTCGACGAAGATGCCCGTGGTTTCACCCTCAAACAAATCGCCAGCACCAAAATGGCTTGCAGTCCGCAGCGCATGGAATTAGAAAATGATTTTCTTTATCAGCTAAACGACTATCGCAGCATTGTGCGCAATGGTGACCAACTACTCATGATTGGCGCTGATCGCGAAGTATTGAGCTTTACTCAAAAACCAATTAAATAACTTTCAGCATCGCTACTGACATTCATATGAAAAAATCGAAACTCTTATTTTGCGCACTCGGATTAATCCTACCTGGAAGCGGGCTCAACTGCTTTTACCTTCAGGGCTTGAAATCCTTTTGGGCATGGGTACAGCTATTTGCATTCATTGGCGGCGCTGCTGGCTGGGTGATTTTAAAAAATGCTCATTTTCATTCTGCGCCAGGATGGGTTCTTGTGACTTTTGGATTTATCGCGATTGAAGCAAGTTGGTTAACGACGATTGCTTTCGGTCTTCGCCTAGATGAAAAGTGGGATGCACAATTTAATCCCGGTATTGAAGAGCATCGGCGCAGTCGCTCTGGCTGGTTGGTAATCTTGACGGTCATCTTCTCCCTTGTATTTGGGGCTGGTGTCATGATGACTTTTTTTGCCGTTGCTTTTGAGCAATTTTTCATCTCACAGATCTATGAAGCAAAAAAGCTATCCCAATAATTGCAGATAGCTTTTCTTTTGCAAGAGCCGCTCTTAGGAGCGGTTTTTTATTCTCTTTTAACTCTCTTTAGAACTGCTCTACTTCTAATGTATTTGTAGAGTGGCCACTTTCCACAATTGAGGTAGCGAGTGCCTGGGCTTGGGGCATTAGATTTTCTGCAAAGAAGCGCGCAGTTGCAATCTTGGCATCATAAAAGCTAGGATCGCCATCACGCAAACGCTCAGCCACCAAAAGCGCTCTAGCCATTTGCCAACCACCCAATACCAAACCCGATAAACGCAAATATGCAAAGCTGCCAGCATAAACAGCCTTGATGTCAGTCTTTGCATTCGCAACAATATAAGCAACAGCCTGCTCAAAAGCTGCGCGGGCTGCAGTCAATTGTTTAAGCACCGCTTTAGCATCAGCAGACCCGCTTGCTGCTAATTCTTTTTCGGTAGCAGCAATGCGCTGAGAAAGCTCTTTTGCAACAGCTCCACCATCACGCACTGTTTTTCTGCCAACTAAATCATTTGCCTGTATTGCAGTAGTGCCTTCATAAATCGTCAAGATACGGGCATCACGATAATGTTGGGCGGCACCGGTCTCTTCAATGAAGCCCATACCACCATGCACTTGAACACCCAGACTGGCAACCTCAATCGACATTTCTGTAGAGAAGCCCTTAACAATTGGCACCAAGAACTCATAAATGGCTTGATTAGATTTACGATCAGCCTCACCAGGCGCTGCGTGTTGTGCATCATATGCAGAGGCGGCATAGTAAGCCAATGCGCGTGACGCCTCTGTGTAAGCACGCATTGTCATAAGCATGCGCTTTACATCAGGCTGATGAATAATGGCAACCGGACCAGGTGAGCCCGCTAGATCACGACTTTGCACACGGTCTTTCGCATATTGAACTGCCTTTTGATAAGCGCGCTCTGCTACAGCAATGCCTTGCATGCCTACCGCAAAGCGAGCTGCATTCATCATGACAAACATGTATTCCAGGCCACGATTTTCTTCGCCGACTAAGTAGCCAATAGCACCACCATGATCGCCAAACTGCAGAACTGCTGTTGGGCTAGCTTTAATGCCAAGCTTATGTTCAATCGAAACGCAATGCACATCATTGCGCTCACCCAATGAACCATCAGGCTTCACCAAAAATTTAGGCACTACAAATAAAGAAATTCCTTTGACGCCCTCTGGGGCATCAGGTGTTCTTGCCAGCACTAGATGAACAATATTCTTGGCCATATCGTGCTCACCATAGGTGATATAAATTTTGGTCCCAAAAATCTTATAAGTACCATCACCCTCAGGAACGGCACGAGCACGCACCATCGATAAATCAGAGCCCGCTTGTGGCTCTGTTAAACACATTGAGCCAGTCCACTCACCAGAAATCATATTCGGCACAAAACGCTCTTGAAGTTCTTGGTCAGCGGCTGTCAAAAGCGCTTCAATCGCCCCATCGGTAAGCATTGGGCACAATGCAAATGACAAGCTAGCTGAGTGAACCATCTCAAAGCACGCAGTAGCAATTAGCTTAGGCAGGCCTTGACCGCCAAATTCTGCAGGATGTACAACGCCTTGCCAACCAGCTGCGCCAAACTGTTCAAAGGCCTCTTTGAATCCTTTAGTGGTGGTGACCACACCATCTTTTAAAGAACTTGGATTTTGATCACCAACCCAGTTCAGGGGGGCGACTACATCTTGATTAAATTTTGCAGACTCTTCCAAAATGGCAGGCGCCAAATCCACATCTGCACCCGCTTCTGCATAAGAGGGGTAGGCAACAACATCTGATAGCCCAGCTAGTTCATTCATCACAAACAACATATCTTTCACTGGGGCTACGTATGGCATTACAACTCCTCTTAATTCAAATTGAATACTTCTAATGTTTGACTAGCATTGCTGCCAACCACTTATCCCAAAGCTTTAGTTAACTCTGGAACAGCGGTATTTAAATCTGCAACCAAACCATAATCTGCAACGCCAAAGATTGGCGCTTCTGGATCTTTGTTGATAGCAACAATCACTTTGGAATCTTTCATGCCAGCTAAATGCTGGATAGCACCAGAGATACCCACAGCAATATAGAGCTGTGGTGCAACTATCTTGCCGGTTTGGCCCACTTGGTAGTCATTTGGAACATATCCCGCATCAACGGCTGCGCGAGAGGCGCCCAAGGCTGCACCAAGCTTGTCAGCCAAAGGTGTAATGAGCTCTTGATATTTCTCGCCAGAACCTAAACCACGACCACCAGAGACAATGATCTTGGCAGCAGTCAACTCTGGGCGATCCGATTTAGTTAACTCACGACCAACAAAAGAGGATTGAGCTTTGCTATCAGCGGCTGCCGCTTTCTCAATGGCAGCTGAACCACCAGTCGCAGCCACTGGATCAAAACCGGTAGTACGTACAGTAATCACTTTAACTGGATCGGTAGATTGCACAGTGGCAATCGCATTCCCTGCATAAATTGGACGCTCAAAAGTATCTACTGAAACCACTTTAGTGATGTCAGATAACTGAGCCACATCGAGCTTGGCTGCAACGCGAGGCAATACGTTTTTACCATTTGCAGTTGCAGGAGCAAGGATATGGTCATAGCCATTTGCAATTGAGAGAATTTGTGCCGCCAATGGTTCAGCCAATTGATCAGCTAAATTTGCCGCATCAATTTGAATGACCTTTCGTACACCAGCAATTTGTGATGCCGCAGCTACTGCGGCATCAGCACCACTACCAGCAACGAGCACATCTACCTCTGGAGAGCACTGCAAAGCAGCTGCTACAGCATTCAGCGTGGCAGCCTTTAAAGATTGATTGTCGTGTTCAGCAATAACAAGAGCAGCCATTTAGATCACCTTCGCTTCATTTTTAAGTTTTTCTACCAAGGCTGCCACATCGGCAACCATCACACCTGCGCTACGCTTAGGCGGCTCTTCAACTTTAATTGTTTTCAGACGTGGGGCAATATCAACACCCAACTCTTCAGGTTTCACAATATCGATTGTCTTTTTCTTGGCCTTCATAATGTTTGGCAAAGTGACATAACGTGGTTCATTCAAACGTAAGTCAGTAGTAATGACTGCAGGCAAGGTGAGAGCAACTGTCTCTAAACCGCCATCCACTTCGCGTGTCACGGTAGCTTTACCGTCAGCCACAACTACCTTAGATGCGAATGTTGCTTGTGGAATATCCATCAGGCTTGCCAACATCTGACCAGTTTGATTGCTATCGTCATCAATCGCTTGTTTGCCAAGAATGATGATTTGCGCCTGTTCTTTATCAGAGAGTGCCTTGAGAATCTTTGCAACCGCCAAAGGCTGCAAGTCGGTATCAGGAGCTGTTTCAACCAAGATAGCGCGATCAGCGCCAATAGCTAAAGCAGTACGCAGTGTTTCTTGGCATTGAGTGGCACCTGCAGTCACCACCACCACTTCAGTTGCTACGCCTGCTTCCTTTAAGCGTACCGCCTCTTCAACAGCAATTTCATCAAAGGGGTTCATGCTCATTTTGACGTTAGCCAAATCTACGCCAGAGTTATCTGACTTCACTCGAATTTTGACGTTGTAATCAACAACGCGCTTTACAGCTACTAAGATTTTCATTTGGAATTCTCAATAAAGATTAATGGTCTATTTTATCCGTCCTAGAGCGCCCTACCCTAGACATCAATAGCAGTGGCAGATCCAGCCTGCTTGCGTAACTCAAACTTCTGAATCTTGCCAGTAGAGGTCTTGGGTAGCTCGCAGAACACAATCGCCCTAGGAACCTTGAAGCCTGCCAAATGTTGCTTGCAATGGGCAATGATCTCTTCTGGAGTCACCTCTGACCCTGGCTTAATCTCCAGGAAGGCGCAAGGGGTTTCGCCCCACTTTGGATCTGGTTTAGCAACCACGGCAGCTGCATTCACTGCAGGATGGCGATAGAGAACATCTTCCACTTCAACAGAGGAAATATTCTCCCCACCAGAAATAATGATGTCTTTGCTACGATCCTTCATCTTCACGTAGCCATCGGGATTCATTACAGCCAAGTCACCTGAATGGAACCAGCCACCCTCAAACGCTTCTTGAGTGGCTTTCTCATTCTTCAAGTAACCCTTCATGGCAATGTTGCCCTTGAACATAATTTCGCCCATGGTTTCACCATCAGCAGGAACTGGTTTCATCGTTTCTGGATCTAGCACTGCAATTGCTTGTTGCATGTGATAACGCACGCCTTGACGAGCATTCAAACGAGCACGCTCACCGATATCCAAATCATTCCACTCGTCTTGCTTGACGCATACTGAGGCCGGACCATAAACCTCAGTCAAGCCGTATACGTGAGTTAAGTCAAAGCCTAACTTTTCCATGCCCTCAATAATGGATGCAGGTGGCGCAGCGCCTGCAATCAAGCCCTTGACGCCCGCAGGCACGCCGGCCTTCAGCTCATCAGGCGCATTGACCAAGAGGTTATGAACAATAGGAGCAGCACAATAGTGGGTCACGCCATGCTCTTTAATAGCAGCAAAAATATGCTGTGCATCGACACGACGTAAGCATACGTTTACACCAGCACGAGCAGCAATGGTCCATGGGAAACACCAGCCATTGCAGTGGAACATAGGGAGAGTCCACAAGTACACCGGATGCTTATTGATATCCCAGTCCAACACATTTGAAACGGCATTGATTGCAGCACCACGATGGTGATAGACAACCCCCTTAGGATTGCCAGTAGTACCAGAGGTGTAGTTCAAGCAAATTGCCTGCCATTCATCGGCAGGCACTTGCCATGCAAAACTAGGATCGCCCTCAGAGAGAAATTTTTCATAAGTCAGTTTTCCCAACTTCTCACCAGGAACATCAAACTCTTTTTCTTCTACATCGATTACCAATAATTCACGCCCTGATTCTTTTTTTGCAATCTCCAAAGCCTTCTTCATTACAGCTGAAAACTCAGGGTCAACGATGACTACTTTTGCTTCGCCATGGTTGAGCATAAAGGCAATTGATTCGGCATCTAAACGGGTATTGAGAGCATTTAATACCGCGCCCGCCATCGGAATACCAAAGTGAGCCTCTACCATTGGAGGGGTATTAGGCAACATCACCGCTACCGTATCGCCCAAGCCAATGCCATGCTTTTGCAAAGCGCTTGCTAAGCGACGGCAACGCTCGTACGTTTGCTGCCAAGTCTGGCGCAACTTGCCATGAATAATGGCGGTTTTATTAGGGTAAATCTCTGCTGAGCGCTCTAAAAAGAGGAGCGGAGTAATTGGAGTGTAATTGGCAGGATTGCGATCCAAGCCTTGTTCATAAATATTTGCCATCTTCAGCTTTCGATTTCGTTTTACTAAATTACAGTTACTGCATTAAATGTCTGCCAATGCCTTAACGTGAGCCACAACACTTCGCCCTAATGCTGAGAGGTTGTAACCCCCCTCTAGACAGCTCACGATGCGACCCTGCGCATAATCATTCGCAATTTCTTTTAAGCGCTTGGTGATCCAGGCATAGTCATCCTCAACTAAACCCATCTGACCAAGATCATCTTCGCGATGAGCGTCAAAGCCTGCCGAAATAATAACGAGCTCGGGCTCAAAGTTACGCAAAGCAGGCAACCATCTCTCTTCCACGATCGAACGAACTACATCGCCACGAGTGGAGGCTGGTAAAGGCACATTAACCATATTATTGGCATGATCAAGCCCACTATAGGGATAAAAAGGGTGCTGGAAAAAACTGCACATCAATACATTAGGGTCATTGAAAAAAGCAGCTTCAGTACCATTACCGTGATGCACATCAAAATCAATAATCGCTACGCGCTCAACGCCATAGGTTTCCATGGCATATCTTGCGGCAATCGCCACGTTATCAAATAAACAAAATCCCATTGAACGGGTTGGCTCGGCATGATGCCCTGGCGGTCTTACCGCACAAAAGACATTCTCAACTTCGCCCTTCATCACAGCATCAACACCAGCAATCGCTGCGCCAGCAGCTCTGAGCGCCACTCTATAAGTATGGGGATTCATGATGGTGTCACCATCGAGCATGAAATACCCACTCTCAGGAGCGCGATCTCTCACAAAAGAAACGTGATCAGGGCTATGCACTAACTCAAGCTGATCTTCGGTTGCTAATGGTGCATCCAAGTGATGCAGGAGGCGATCAACACCGCTACGAATTAACTGGTCATTAATCGCTTGAATTCGTTCTGGACACTCTGGATGATGGCTTCCCATCTCATGTTTCAGAAAGTCTGGATGAGTTATGTATCCTGTTGTCATTACTCAAAATCCTTAATCACAAATTTATAATTTTTATAATCTGATAAAACGTGCTCAACACTCGAAAATCCAATACCTTTAGCATGAACTTTCGCATCTCCCTCTTACTCTTAATTCTTGCTCTGGCGGGCTGTTCCAGCACCCCCACACAGCCTACACAGCCTATACAGCCACACCAGCCTATCCTAAACCAGACTGATGATGCAGTCACTGAAGCGCGTTTTAGTCAAAACCTCAACGAATTACTGGGGCAGATCTCGCAAACCCAAGAAATACCGCTTTCAGCACTAGAAATGGGCTTCCTTGATGCTAAAACGATTCCCTCGATTCGCAAATTGGTATTACCCCCATCGGGAACCTTCAAGAAAAATTGGCTGGCTTACCGGAAGCGCTTTATTGAGCCAGTCCGCCTCAAGGCTGGCAAGGCATTTTGGGACCAAAATCAGGCCTTTTTGAGTCAAGTCGAGCAAGACTCAGGGGTGCCTGCTGAAATTATTGTGGCCATTATTGGGATCGAAACTATCTATGGGCGCCAAACCGGTAACTTCAGGGTGAAAGATGTACTTTCCACTCTCGCCTTTAGCTACCCCGAGACCCCTAACAAACCATCACGTGAACAGCTTTTTAAGGACCAACTCAAAGAACTCATTTTGCTTTGCTGGACCGAGGCAGGCGGCAAACTACCTTCTAAAAATAGCAGTCAAGGTGTCAATAGTGCGCGCTTTAGCAGCTGCTTAAACCAAAATAGTTCTTATGCTGGTGCCATTGGCCTGCCGCAGTTTATGCCTGGCAGCATTCGGAGTTTTGCAGTCGATGGCGATGGAGACGGGCGCATCGATCTTAAAAATAGCCCAAAAGATGCCATTGCTAGCGTAGCCAGTTTTATGAAGAAACATGGCTGGCAACCAGGTATGCCGATCTCGTTTCCAGTTCAAGTCAATGGCATTGAAGCCGCTAAGCAGTTGGCTGATGGCGAGCCGCAATTGAAATTCACTGTGCAGGAATTAATTGATAAGGGCATCCTAACCAAACAACAAGGCGACCTACAAAGTGGTGGCGTAGAACCGCAAAGCAAAGCCTTCATTATTGACTTGCCCTACCCTGATAAAGATGGCACTGATCAAGTCCAATATTTTGTTGGCTTAAATAATTTTCTGACGATTGTTCAGTACAACCGCAGTTACTTCTATGCGCAAAGCGTTGCTGAATTTGCTGAAGCCTTGGGGTACAAGAATCAAAGTGTTGTGCCAGCAGAAAGCCTAAGCAAAAATGGAGGGGCTAAAGCTGCTACCGAAAAATCCAAGACTAAGAAATCAAGCCAAAAGAAAAAAGCTAAATCTACTTAAGCAGGAAACACCCCAGTAGATAGGTAGCGGTCGCCGCGGTCGCAAACAATAAATACGATCGTGGCATTTTCAACTTGACGCGCAATGCGTAAGGCGACTACTAGGGCGCCGCCGGCAGAGATACCACAGAAGATTCCCTCCTCAACAGCGAGACGACGCGCCATCTCTTCAGCATCAGCTTGAGATACGTATTCAATAAGATCAACCTTATCACCTTGATAGATCTTGGGTAAATACTCAGGAGCCCATTTACGAATTCCCGGAATTTGCGATCCATCCTCAGGCTGTGCTCCGATGATCTGAATCGCAGGATTCATAGACTTCAGATAAGTTGACACCCCAGTAATGGTGCCGGTAGTCCCCATCGCTGAAACAAAATGAGTAACTTGACCATCGGTATCGCGCCAAATTTCTGGGCCAGTAGTTTCAATATGTGCTCTTGGATTATCTGGATTAGCAAACTGATCAAGCAATCTGCCTCGACCTTCTCGTTGCAATTGCAAAGCGTAATCTCTAGCAAATTCCATGCCACCAGAAGCTGCCGTCAAAATGAGTTCAGCACCATAAGCCGCCATACTTTGACGGCGCTCAATGCTTTGATTTTCTGGCATCACTAAAATCATTTTGTAGCCAAGCATGGCAGCAGTCATTGCCAATGCAATACCGGTGTTGCCGCTAGTGGCCTCGATTAATGTATCGCCAGGTTTAATTTCGCCACGCTCTTGTGCGCGAGAGATCATCGACAGCGCAGGTCGGTCTTTAACCGACCCTGCTGGATTATTCCCCTCTAACTTACCTAGAATGACATTGTTACGATTCTCGTTTTCCAGACCAGGAATACGCTGTAAACGAACCAAAGGCGTATTGCCCACTGTCTGTGAAATAGTTAGGTAGGAAGGTTTGCTCATAAGGCCATTTTAGCCATAAGCCGCCTTACACGCGATAGGGCTTAATTTCTGCGACCTGCTCCCGCACGCTCCGGCTGATTGCGATGACCAGCTTGATTACGAGAATGACGTCTGCTAGAGGTGCTACCCTCCTTTTTGGTTCGGCCATTCGGCTCCCGAAAAGAGCTTGGGGCTTCGATCGTCAAACCGTTATCCACCATTTTCTCCACGGATTTCATGCCGATACCACGAACACGCTTTTGCAAATCATTAGCATCTTGAAAGTGTCCGCCATCTAAACGTTCAGCAATGATGGTTTTGGCTTTAGAAGGGCCAATTCCCTTAATACTCTCCAATTCTGATTGAGTAGCGGTGTTGACATTAATCGGTGAGGCATAAGCTGATAGAGAACTCGCAGCCAATACTGTGGACACAGCAAGCGCCTTGAATAATCTGTTAAATCTACCTAAGTTCAAATATTGAGTCATTTTTTCTCCTCTAGAAAATAAAAAATCCACGGACACAAAGTGCGCGTGGATCATTTACAACGAAGAGAATTTATTCTAGTTGACTACCTTACAAAGGGTTAGCCAAGAAACCAGAATTGGCTTCCAACCACTCGATATATCTTCCTACACCCTGCTCAACAGTGAGGAAGGGCTCTGCGTAACCGGCGGCTCTGAGCTTAGTGAGATCTGCTTGGGTAAAGCACTGATATTTACCTTTGAGCGCATCCGGAAATGGAATGTACTCAATAGCCTTTTCTTTTACAAGCTCTTGCAAAGATGCTGGTGCTGCTTTATCGAGCTTGCGCATTGCGTTTGCTACTGCATGAGCAACATCATTAAAGGGTTGCGCACGACCACTGCCCAAATTGAAGATGCCACTGATTTCTGGATGATCCAGGAAGAACAGGTTAACCTTTACTACATCTTCAACAGATACAAAGTCACGGCTTTGCTCACCAGCGCCATAGCCACCATATTCACCAAAAAGCTTCACATGGCCATTAGCCTTGTATTGGTGGTACTGATGAAACGCTACGGAAGCCATGCGGCCTTTGTGTGACTCGCGTGGGCCATATACGTTGAAGTAGCGAAAACCAACTACTTGTGCTGTATTGGCTTTTTCAGCAAAGCGTTTGCGCATCACTTGATCAAATAAGAACTTGGAGTAGCCGTAAATATTGAGAGGCTTCTCATGCTCACGACTTTCAACAAAAACATCCGAACCGCCGTAAGTTGCAGCTGAAGAAGCGTAGAGCAACTGTACTTTTTGCTCGGTGCAGATATCCAACAAATCCATCGTATAGCGATAGTTATTCGCCATCATGAAAATACCGTCAGTCTCCATCGTATCGGAGCAGGCTCCCTCATGAAAAACTGCTTTAACCTTGCCAAAGCGACCGCTCCTAAAGGCTTCCAAAAACTCATCTTTATCGAGGTAGTCAACGATATCTAAATCAGCGAGGTTACGGTATTTGTCAGCAGGACGAAGGTCATCGACTGCGATGATATTTTTCTCACCACGAGCATTGAGTGCCTGAACAATATTGGCACCAATAAATCCAGCAGCACCGGTTACGATAATAGTCACTGTAGCTCCTCTGAAGTAACGGTTGCTGTCCCTAACTTACCAACTACAATGCCGCCAGCACGATTTGCAAGAGCCATTGCTCTCTCTAGGGGCCACTTCGCAGCCAATGCTACTGCTAAGGTAGCAATCACGGTATCGCCAGCGCCTGACACATCAAACACTTCACGAGCTTGCGCCTTGACGTGACTCACGCCGGCATCGGTAAATAAACTCATACCCTCTTCTGAACGAGTCAAAAGTAAAGCCTGCAGGTTGAGAGACTTTCTGAGCTCTTGGGCTTTATTCGTCAAGTCTTCTTCGCTTGTCCATTTGCCTACTACCTGACGCAACTCACTGCGATTCGGCGTTAAGACGGTAGCACCACGATACTTTTCGTAATCCTCACCCTTAGGGTCAACCAAAATCATTTTATTTTGCGCTCTGGCTTGCTCAATCATATGCGCCACTTGACCTAATGCACCTTTGCCGTAATCAGACAAAATCACAACATCTGCATCACCAACCAGCTTTTCAAAACGCTCTAGCTTATGAGCGAGCGCTTTTGCACTGGGAGTTTCTTCAAAATCTAATCGAATCAACTGTTGCTGGCGCGCAATCACGCGTAACTTTACGATCGTAGGTACGTCAGCATCAATTTCGAGCTGACTATTAACACCGCCTGCTTTTAATAATTCCACCACGCGCTTACCTGGCTCATCATTACCAACCACACCTAGAATGGTTGCCTTAGCATCGAGCGCAGCTACGTTGCGCGCTACGTTGGCGGCGCCGCCAAGACGCTCATCGATCTTTCCAACCTGAACTACAGGCACAGGTGCTTCTGGAGAAATGCGATTGGTATCACCAAACCAATAGCGGTCCAGCATGACATCGCCTACAACGAGTAAACGGGCTTTAGAAAATTGGTCGCGATTGGCTTTTTCCATTTGAATACTTTATGTATTTTTTCTTTATTTTCAAATCAACTTAATTATGTCGCCCGATGCCATGGTACTCAATACCTAATTCTTGCATAGAAGCTGGCTCATATAGGTTACGGCCATCAAAAATGATTGGGCGCTTAAGCTTTTGCATCACCTGATCAAAATCTGGGCTTCTAAAGGCTTTCCACTCAGTCACGATGACTAGGGCATCAGCGCCATCTAAGGCGCTCATAGGGTCAGAGGTCATCAACACTTGCGCAAGACCGGTTGGGTTATCTTTAAAGTCAAGCTCTAGAGCATGTTTAGCTTCAGGCATAGCAACAGGGTCATGAGCCACCACCTGGGCACCACGCTTAACCAATTCTTGAATGATCACGCGGCTAGGTGCTTCACGCATATCGTCAGTATTGGGTTTAAAAGCTAAACCCCACAGTGCAAACTTCATCCCCTTAAGATCTTTACCAAAACGCTTTTCGATCTTTTGAACTAAGGTGTACTTTTGTAATTCGTTCACGGCTTCTACAGCATCCAGGATCTTGAGATCTCTGCCATGCTCTTTGGCGGTCTTCGATAACGCAGACACGTCCTTTGGAAAGCATGAGCCGCCATAACCAGTGCCTGGGTATAAAAAGCCAAAGCCAATACGTGAATCTGATCCAATGCCCTGACGAACTGCTTCAATATCTGCGCCCACCAAGTCAGCTAAATTCGCCAATTCATTCATAAAGGAGATACGGGTAGCTAGCATAGCGTTGGCTGCGTATTTAGTTAACTCAGCACTTCTCACATCCATGTAGTAGGTGCGCTCATGATGGCGATTAAAGGGCGCATAGAGTTTACGCATTTGCTCTTTAGCGCGCATTCCTGCTGGCGTATTTTCAGTGCCAATCACAATACGATCGGGGCGCATAAAGTCTTCTACGGCAGCGCCCTCTTTAAGAAATTCTGGGTTAGACACTACCGAGCATAGCTCTGGAGATAAACCTCTTTTTTCCAATTCTTCAGTAATAGCAGTTTGCACCTTATCAGCAGTACCTACTGGTACCGTCGATTTATCAACAATGACTTTAGGGGTGGTCATGTGACGACCAATATTGCGGGCAGCAGCTACGACGTATTGCAAATCTGCTGAACCATCTTCATCTGGAGGTGTGCCTACCGCGATGAATTGAATGTCGCCATGAGCTACTGAAGCAGCAATATCAGTAGAGAACTGCAAACGACCTGCAGCACGATTACGCTCAATCATCTCTTTGAGGCCAGGTTCATAAATAGGAACACCACCAGAATTGAGAATCTCAATCTTTTTGGGATCAACGTCTACGCAAAAAATATTATTGCCTTGTTCCGCAAGGCAGGCTCCCGTAACAAGACCAACGTAACCGCTACCGATGATGGTGACTTTCAATCTTTCTCTCCAAATTTCTTTACATTGAAGGACCGCTTGGAGCGGCACCCTCGCTACGTCTTGGGGAGTATGCCTCCCAATGATTACAACCAGGACACTGCCAATAAAATCTTCTCGCTCTAAATCCGCAATTGCCACAAGTGTAGCGAGCCAAGCTTGTTGTGCGCTGACGCAACAAAGTCAGAATGGATTGCAGCTCCAATAATCTCTCAGGATTAGCGCTGCCCTCTTCCAAGGCAAGACGGGTTTCAGCCAACTTCGATAGAGCAATCAAAGTAGGCGAATGTTGCATCACCTCAGACAACATCATGTTTGCAGCTTGAGGACCTCGAATTTTCATGAGGTGCTTATGTACGATATCTAGCAATTCGCCAGTAGCTTGGGTTTTAAGTAATTCACAAAGATGATCTAAACCTTCGCTCTCTTTATCGATAGCAGCATGCGCTAACATCCAGCGGTCTGCCAATAAATGCATATATGCTGGATGAGAGCTAGCTACTAGACTCCAAGCTTCAATAGCTTGAGTAGGACGATCCATTGCCATTAAATAGTCGCCCTGCAATATTAGTGCTCGTGCATGATTGGGAACTGCTTGCAAAGCCCGTTGTATTGATTGCTCAGCTTCTACTAAGTCTTTGCGACGTAATGCCTCTTGGCCTAATTCACAGTGAAACTGAGCGATTTCAGTATGGTGCGACTTACCTTGCAGAGTCTCAAGTTCAGTTGCAGCAATGATGGCTTTTTTCCAATCATGCTCAATTTGATACATCTCCAACAAACTTTCTTTTGCTGGTTCGGCATACTTTCCAGCACCTACACGATTAAGTGATGCCTCAGCCCGATCCAATAAACCAGCGCGCAAAAAGTCACGGCCTAACTCATAGGCAGCATGATCACGATCACGAGGCTTTAGGTCATCACGATTAGCTAAATGCTGATGCACTTTGATAGCGCGCTCAGTCTCACCACGGCGACGAAATAAATTGCCCAATGAAAAATGCAGTTCAATAGTTTCAGGATCAAGTTGTGCAATTTTGACCAGCGTTTCAATCGCTTGATCGGGCTGCTCATTTAACAAAAGACTTAAACCTTTGAATGTTGAACGCTGCTGACGCATACGTTCGCGCTCATCCATACGATTCTCAAGTCGTAGATCCCAACGCGAAGCCAACCAACCAATACCAAACATGACTGGCAGCAACAATAGCCAAGATGTCGCTATCTGAATCATGGCGTGCAGAATTTAAATAAAAAAATGGCCCGAATGGACCACTGAGGTTTAGCCTGAATCTTAGGCACCAGAACCCTCTTTGGGGCCCGCCTGTTTCAAGGGCTTGTAATCTACTCGCTCACGCAACTCTTTGCCAGGCTTAAAGTGCGGAACGCGTTTTTCTGGAATCAATACTTTCTCACCAGACTTCGGATTGCGACCAGTACGTGCAGGACGATGATGAAGCACAAAACTTCCCACGCCACGCAACTCGATACGCTTACCCTCAGCCAAAGCATGAGTCATTGTGTCCAGCAAAGTTTTTACCGCCAACTCCACATCCCTAGGCAGAAGCTGCGGAAACTGTTCCGCAAGACTCTCCACTAGTTCGGAGCGGGTAATTGCTTGTTGCTCTTGATCTGTCATGATCTATCAATAAAAAATCGCCGCTCCCCCAATGGAAAGCGGCGATATTGATTTAGCCTTGATTGTCCAATTTTGCTTTTAACAAAGCACCCAAATTGGTAGTGCCAGACTGCGCATCACCTTGGAGCTTGCTCATTGCATCTTGTTGATCAGAGCTGTCTTTTGCTTTGATTGAAAGATTGATAACACGTGACTTGCGATCAATGTTGATGATCATTGCGGTTACGCTATCGCCTTCTTTCAATACATTACGTGCATCTTCAACGCGATCTGTTGAGATCTCAGAAGCACGCAAGTAAGCTTCAACTTCATCAGCCAAGTGAATTGTTGCACCCTTAGCATCAACCGCTTTCACAGTACCAGTAACGAGGCTACCCTTGTCGCTGACAGATGTGTAGTTATTGAATGGGTCGCCAGACAATTGCTTGATACCGAGAGAGATACGCTCTTTCTCAACATCAATTGCCAATACAGTGGCTTCAACTTCATCACCTTTTTTGTATTTCTTAACAGCTTCTTCACCTGGCTCATTCCATGAGAGGTCTGAGAGGTGAACTAAACCGTCGATACCACCAGGCAAGCCAATGAACACACCAAAGTCAGTGATTGACTTGATTGCGCCAGTGAGCTTATCGCCTTTTTGTTGGGCACGTGAAAACTCTTCCCATGGATTAGCTTTGCACTGCTTGATGCCCAAGCTAATACGACGCTTGTCTTCATCAATATCCAGAACCATGACTTCAACTTCGGTTCCTAATGCAGTAGCTTTGCTTGGAGCAACGTTCTTGTTAGTCCAGTCCATTTCAGAAACGTGTACCAAACCTTCGATACCAGATTCGATTTCCACGAATGCGCCGTAGTCAGTCAGGTTAGTTACCTTACCGAATAAACGGGTGTTTGGTGGGTAACGACGAGCGATACCAACCCATGGATCATCACCAAGTTGTTTCACGCCGAGTGAAACACGGTTCTTCTCTTGATCGAACTTCAAAATCTTAGCGGTAACTTCTTGACCGACAGTCAACATCTCGCTTGGGTGACGCACACGACGCCATGCCAAGTCAGTGATGTGCAAGAGGCCATCGATACCGCCGAGGTCAACGAACGCGCCGTAATCAGTAATGTTCTTAACGAGGCCAGTAACCACTGCGCCTTCTTTAAGGTTAGACATCAACTTAGCACGCTCTTCACCTTGGCTAGCCTCAACAACTGCACGACGTGACAACACTACGTTGTTACGCTTACGGTCGAGCTTGATAACCTTGAACTCCATCGTCTTACCTTCGTAAGGGCTGGTGTCCTTGATTGGGCGTGTATCAACGAGTGATCCAGGCAAGAATGCGCGGATACCGTTAACCATCACAGTCAAGCCGCCTTTAACCTTACCAGTAACAGTACCGGTAACGATCTCAGCTTGCTCGAGAGCTTTCTCTAAGTTCATCCATGAAGCCAAGCGCTTAGCTTTGTCACGGGAAAGGATGGTGTCGCCATAGCCGTTCTCAAGAGCGTCAATAGCAACAGAAACGAAATCGCCAGGAGCTACTTCAATCTCGCCAGCGTCGTTATGGAATTCTTCAACAGGAATAAACGCTTCAGACTTTAAGCCAGCGTTAACAACGACGAAGTTATGGTCGATGCGAAGAACTTCAGCCGAAATAACTTGGCCGGTCTTCATATTCGATCGGGTTAATGATTCTTCAAATAATTCTGCAAATGATTCAGACATGTGTATTCACTTTTTGCCGCCAGAAGGCCTGACGGGTTAGGTTAAAAAAGTCTCAAAGAAACACGCTAATGAAAAGGTCGCGTTGTGGAGTTTCTTCAGACACCAAAAACTTCTACTTACAGCTAACTACTAAAACAACTACAAACTAGGCAATCGCAGATTGATACCAATCCAAAACTGTCTTAACTGCTTGATCTATCGATAAATCTGAGGTTTCAAGCACTTTTGCACCATCTGCAACCAACAAGGGTGCGGTACCTCGACTACTATCTCTGGCATCGCGATCTTGCAAATCTTGCAGTAAGTCGGAAAGTTTAGCAGAAATTCCCTTAGCTATCAATTGCTTATAGCGACGCTCGGCTCTGGCGGCGGCCGTTGCAGTCAAGAAAACCTTCAAAACTGCATCTGGGAATATCACGCTGGCCATATCCCGGCCATCAGCCACCAGGCCAGGGGATTGGCGAAAACTGCGCTGCAGACCCACTAAAGCAGACCTTACCTCTGGATGGACCGCTAAAGCTGAGGCCCTTAAACCAATGTTTTCAGCCCGAATAGCGTCAGTGACATCGTCGCCATTGAGAAATATTTGACTATTTTTGAATGAAATCAATAACTTAGGAACTAAAAGGCCTAGTTCTGGGCCATTTTTAACGTCAATTCCCTGTTTTTCGCTGGCTAAGGCTACTAAGCGATAGAGTGCCCCACTATCCAAATAATGAAATCCCAACTTTTCAGCAACCAGCGAAGCAACTGTTCCCTTGCCTGAGGCAGTTGGACCATCAATCGCGATGACCGGAAATGCGCTCATGAAATTAATCAACTACCTTCGCAAATTCAGCGAAGTAAGTTGGGAATGTTTTCGCTACACAATTCGGGTCGTTGATCTTGAGTGCATTTGGACCAAAGGCGGCAAGCGAGAAACACATCGCCATACGATGGTCATCATAAGTATCGATACCTTCAGCCGGCGATTTCCAATCAGCTTGTGATGCTGGAGCCTGCACAACAATGTAGTCAGCCCCTTCTTCAACAATGGCGCCAACTTTTTTCAATTCTTTTGCCATTGCCGCAATACGATCCGTCTCTTTAACGCGCCAACTAGCAATGCTGTTTAATCGAGTTGGACCCTCAGCAAATAATGCAGCGACTGCAAGCGTCATGGCTGCATCTGGAATTTCTGTGCAATCAATGGTGATGCCATTGAGTTTGCCGTTGGTATTTTTCACGCCAGATACTTCAATCCAATCTTCACCAGCATTAATGTTCGCACCCATTAAAGCGAGCGCATCGGCAAAAGCCACATCACCCTGAATGCTGTCCTTGCCAACACCAAATACCTTCACAGGGCCGCCACCGATAGCCCCGAGCGCTAAGAAATATGAAGCTGAAGAAGCATCACCCTCTACGGATAGCTGGCCTGGGCTTTTGTATACAGTGTTTGATGTTTTTGCCGGAATAACAAAAGATTGTTTGTCAGGACAGGCGACGTTCACACCAAAGCGTGCCATCAACTTCAAAGTGATATCAATATAAGGACGAGAAATGAGTTCGCCAATCACTTCAATGCGTACTGGTTCATTCGCCACTAATGGCAAAGCCATTAGTAAGGCAGTTAAGAATTGGCTCGATACATCACCACGCACTTTAACGACATCTTTAATCTGAATATCTGCCGCAGATATCTGAATCGGTGGATAACCTTCTTGCAATTCGTATTCGATCTTCGCGCCCACTTGGCGCAAGCCATCTACTAAATCGCGAATCGGTCTCTCATGCATACGTGCAACACCTGATAAACGGTAGTTACCGCCTTGCATTGCTAAAGCAGCAGTCAGTGGACGTATCGCAGTACCTGCATTTCCCATAAAGAGGTCGGCTTCGCGCACGGGGAACTGACCACCACAACCCTCAACTACACAAACTTTATTCTCTTTATCGATCACAGAGAGGCCGAGTTGGCGCAAGGCATTACGCATCACCTGCGTGTCATCAGCATCTAATAAATTCTTAAGAGTGGTGGTTCCGGATGAAAGGGCAGCCAACAAGAGAGCCCGATTTGAGATGCTCTTTGAGCCCGGCAACACAATCGAACCTTGCGCTCGCTTAAATGGCCCAATAGTAATGTCTGGCAAACCGCTCATTAAAGTGCGTCCAAGTCTTGACGTGCTTTGCTCGCCTTGTTGAATAATTTTTCTAAACCAGCGCCATCGTTTTCGGCAACGAGTTTGCGCATGTGATTCACGATGAGCAAATACTGATCTAGCTCTTTCAGGATTGCAGTGCGATTGCCAAGGCAGATATCGCGCCACATCTCTGGACTGGAGGCGGCGATGCGCGTGAAATCCTTAAACCCTGCGCCAACATGGCTTAGCTTCTGATCGGCATCCTCAGAGTTCACAACGCTTGCCATTAATGCATAAGATAGAAGATGTGGGAGATGAGAAACAGCAGCATAGATCGCATCATGCTGCACGACACCAATCTTTTTCACTTCGGAACCAACTGACTCCCAAAAGCCTGTAATTAAAGCTATATCCTCTGGAGAGTTTTCTTGAAGCGGGCAAATAATAGTTTGCTTCCCCTGAAATAAATCAGCCTTAGCTGCAGCAGCTCCATGCTGAGCGCCCCCAGCAATGGGATGCGCCGGTACAAATTGACAGGCCTTCTTGCCTAATACTACTTTGGCAGCCACGATCACATCACCTTTGGTGCTACCCGCATCTGTAATCATGGTGCGAGACTCAAGATGTGGCTCAATCACTTCAAAGGCTGCTCGCATTTGAGCCACTGGCACGCAAAGCACAATCACATCGGATTGCTTCGCTGCTTCAACCAAATCCACTACACCATCAATCGCACCCATCTTTTGCGCTTGATCTAAATTTTCTTTGCTGCGACCTACGCCCAATACCTTGGCAGCAACGCCAGCTTGCTTAAGAGCTAAACCCAAAGAGGCGCCAATCAAACCAACACCAACGATGGTGACGGTACCGTAGTTGCTCGCAGGATTAATGATGGTCATTAGGACAGTATTTCTTTCAAAGCGACAATAAAAGCAGCATTCTCTTCTGGCAAGCCAATGGAAATGCGCAACCATTGCGGTAATCCGTAGTTACCTACAGGACGAACAATGATGCCGCGTTTGAGTAATGCCAAGTTAATACGGGCGCCTGCCTGATCATCATCACCCACCTTCACCAAAATAAAATTTCCAGCGGATGGTAAATACTTCAGACCCAACTCATCAAAGGCTTTAGTTAATTGAGCATAGCCGGCACGATTGAGGTCAAATCCTTGTTGCAAAAATTCTTGATCCTGAAATGCGGCAATTGCTGCTGCTTGGGCAAGGCTATTCACGTTAAATGGTTGACGAATGCGGTTCAGCAAATCAGTCAAATGCGGTTGAGAAACTCCATAACCAATTCGCAAGCCAGCCAAGCCGTAGGCCTTAGAGAAGCTCCGCGACAAAATCATATTGGGGAAACGCTTTACCCAAGCAATCGCATCGTAGCGCTGCTCTGGACTGAGGTACTCGTTATAAGCTTCATCAAGCACGACCACAACATGAGATGGTACGGCTGCTAAAAATTCTTCAATTTCTTTAGCTGGCAAATAACTGCCTGTGGGATTATTTGGATTAGCAACAAAAACAAGTTTCGCTTTTTCACCAGATAACTTAATAGCCGCCAACATCGCCGGCAAGTCATGTCCATAAACAGCGGTGGCCGCAACTTCAACGGCCTTTGCGCCAACAGCTTGAGTGGCGAGAGGGTAAACGGCAAAAGCATGTTTAGAGAAAATCACCTCATCACCAGCCTGTGCAACAGCACGAGCAGCTAATTCTAAAATATCGTTACTACCATTACCTAACGTAATCCAGTCAGCTGGCACGCCCAAACGTGCAGCAAGTACATTCTTGAGTTCAAACCCATTGGAATCCGGATAACGACCTAGATCACTAGCTGCTTTAAGCATGGCATCTTGTGCTGATTTAGGCATGCCCAATGGATTTTCATTGGACGCCAATTTCACAATCTTGTTTTCATCCAAGCCGTATTCACGTGCAACTTCACTGATTGGTCGCCCACCTACATAAGGGGCAATCGCATGAATATGTTTTAAGCCAATCTTGGATGTCATTCGATTTTTACTAAAGTGATTTGGTAGTTTTTATTTGCTAGTGAAGTTAACTTTTTTTAATCTCAATCATGCAGAGTGCGGATAAGAACCGAGATTCTTATAGAAAGCAGCAACACCTTTCAGCTCTTCAAGCGCCTTCACTACCTTATCGTCATCGGCATGACCAGCAATATCAATGTAGAAGTGATACTCCCAAGTACCCTTGCGCGCAGGACGTGATTCAAAGCGATTCATAGAGACGCCATGCTTGGCCAAAGGTGCTAACAAGCGATGTACAGCACCAGGTTGGTTATCTACAGAAAGAACTAAAGAAGTTTGATCTTTGCCAGTTGATTGACAGGCATAGTTACCCACCACCACAAAACGAGTGCGATTATGTGGGTCATCCTGAATTTGCGCAGCCACGGCCTGAAGGCCATAAGCTTCTTGCGCAGGATCACCTGCAATAGCAGCTAACGTTGGATCTGCAGCTGCCATACGAGCAGCCTCGGCATTACTACTCACCGCTTGACGCTTGAGTTGCGGAGCATGGACGCTCAACCATTGCTGGCACTGCGCTAATGCCTGAGCATGTGCGCACACGGTTGTTACACCATCCAAATTGCCGCTCTTGGTCAAAAGATGATGACGAATAGGCAACACCACTTCACCGCTGATGCGCATTGAGGAATCAAGCAGCAAATCTAAAGTACGTGAGATAGCACCCTCGCTAGAGTTTTCCACAGGCACCACGCCAAATTGCGCCGCGCCCTTCTCTACCGCTTTAAATACTTCATCCAAACTTGCGCAAGGCAAACCTGCAATTGAGTGACCAAAATAGGTTTGCGCTGCTTGCTCCGAAAACGTTCCAGCTGGACCAAGGTAAGCAATTGTTTGGCGAGCCTCTAAGGCTCTGCAAGCCGACATCACTTCACGCCAAATTGCGGCAATGCCATCTGGAAGTAAAGGGCCCTTATTAATCTCTTGTAAACGAGCAACCACTTGACGCTCACGCTCAGGACGGAAGACTGGTGAAGCGAATCCACCTTTGACATGACCAACTTCTTGCGCAGCTTTTGCACGCTGAGTCAGTAAATCTAAAATTTGCGCATCCAATGCGTCAATTTTTTCACGCAGGGGAGCTAAGCGCTGTTCTTCAGTACTCATTAAGCCCGCCTTTCAAAATCACGCATGAATTCAACCAAGGCTTTTACGCCCTCTATTGGCATAGCGTTATAGATACTTGCACGCATGCCACCTGCAGCTTTATGACCCCGCAAGGCAACTAAACCAGCTGCATTTGATTGGGCTAAAAACTCTGCGTTTAGGTTCTCATCTTTTAAAAAGAAAGTCACGTTCATGCGTGAGCGATATTCTTTTGTGACGCGATTTTCATACAAACTGCTTTGATCCAAGAAGTTATAGAGCAAATCAGCTTTTTCTTGATTCCGCTTCTCAATCGCTTTAACACCGCCCTGCTTGAGCAACCATTTAAAACCTAAGCCAGCCATATAAATCGAAAATGTAGGTGGCGTATTAATCATGGACTGAGTATTGGCTTGCACCGCCCAATCCCAAATCGTTGGGGTGATGCCCATACTGTGACCGATCAAATCTTTGCGAACAATCACAATCGTTACGCCAGATGGGCCAATATTTTTTTGCGCTCCACCAAACCAAACAGCGCACTTGTTCACATCCATCTCTTTAGAGAGAATGTTGCTAGAGATATCAGCTACTAGCGGAATATCGCCAACATCAGGCACATCCGGAAACTCAACGCCGCCTATGGTTTCATTCGCACAATAATGCACATAAGCTGCATCATTAGATAGCTGCCAAGTGGATCTAGCAGGAATCGTATTAAATTTTTCAGTAGCAGAAGATGCTGCCAAATTTGCTGTGCCGTATTTTTGCGCTTCTTTAAATGATTTTTCTGACCAAACGCCGGTTACCAAGAAATCCGCCTTAGGGCCATTCTTAGCCAAAGGCATGAGGTTCATGGGGATCGCAGCATTCTGACCTAGACCACCGCCTTGCAAAAGCAAGACCTCATAAGAATCCGGAATATTCATGAGCGTACGAAGGTCTTGAATGACCTCTTCATACACTTCCATGAACTCTTTACTGCGATGACTGATTTCCATCACGCTCGTGCCGAGCCCACGCCAGTTGAGCATTTCAGCGGCAGCCTGCTTTAGCACCTCTTCAGGCAAGGTAGCAGGCCCCGCAGCGAAATTAAAAATGCGGCGGTCAAAAGTCATGATCTGCTCTAGTCTAGTGGTGACGCTTAAGCATCACCTGCCGTATCGTCATTAGAGTCGGTTGCTGGATCAGCAGATACATCACTTTCTTCCGCATCATCAGCGTCATCATCAGAGTCGCTTTCAGCAATACGTTGCAAGCCAGACAAACGAGTACCTTCATCCACATTGATCAAAGTAACGCCTTGAGTGGCGCGACCCATCTCACGAATTTCAGAAACACGTGTGCGCACTAGAACGCCACCAGTAGTAATCAACATAATCTGATCTTCTGGGGACACCAGTGCGGCAGCTACAACTTTGCCATTACGCTCTGAAGTCTGAATGGCGATCATGCCCTTAGTGCCGCGACCATGACGGGTGTATTCAGCGATTGGCGTACGCTTGCCATAGCCGTTCTCGGTAGCAGTTAATACGCTACTTGGAATTGATACGCCGTTCGCATCCACCACTGCTGCCTCAACACCTTCTGCAGCTTCTGCTGGAGCAACCAACATGGCAATCACTTGATGACCTTCACCCAAATTCATGCCGCGCACACCGCGTGCAGTACGGCCCATTGGACGAACGTCATTCTCATCAAAGCGCACTGCCTTACCGGCATCAGAGAACAACATGACATCGTGCTGACCATCAGTAATCGCAGCGCCAACTAAGAAGTCGTTTTCGTTCAAATCAACAGCAATAATGCCAGCCTTACGTGGGTTAGAGAAGTCAGACAAACGTGTCTTCTTCACAGTGCCCAAGCTAGTGGCCATAAATACATACTGATCGTCTTGGTAGCCTTTAATCGGCAGAATCACCGTAATCTTCTCGCCTTCAATGAGCGGGAACATATTGACGATTGGCTTGCCGCGCGAAGTGCGACTTCCTTGTGGAACTTCCCAGACCTTGAGCCAGTACATGCGACCACGATCCGAGAAGCAAAGAATTGTGTCATGCGTATTCGCTACGAAGAGTGTTTCAATCCAATCTTCATTCTTAGTAGCAGCAGCCTGCTTACCGCGTCCACCACGCTTTTGCGCACGGTATTCACTCAGCGGCTGACTCTTCATATAACCAGTATTTGAGAGTGTCACCACTAAATCTTGTGGCGTAATCAAATCTTCCGTGAAGAGTTCGGTTGCATTCATTTCGATAAATGAACGACGACCTGTGTCACCACCAGCAATACCAAATTCAGATTGCACTTCTTTCAACTCAGACTCAATCACTTGAGTAACACGCTCTGGCTTCGCTAACAAATCAAGTAAGTCAGAAATCTCTGCCATAACTTCTTTGTATTCGTTAACAATTTTGTCTTGCTCAAGGCCAGTCAAGCGTTGCAAACGCATCTGCAAAATTTCTTGTGCTTGGCTATCAGAGAGACGATATAAGCCTGTCGTTTGCATGCCGTACTCAGGCAACAAACCTTCTGGCCGATAAGCGTTGCGGCCGCCTGGCGTATCCGTCTCAGCACGCGCCAACATCTCACGCACCATTGATGAATCCCATGCTTTGCCCATCAGCTCTTGCTTAGCAATCACAGGGTTCGCAGCAGCTTTAATAATTGCAATGAACTCATCGATGTTTGCCAACGCAACTGCTAAACCTTCTAAGACATGACCACGATCGCGTGCTTTACGTAATTCAAAAATCGTACGACGTGTTACTACTTCACGACGATGTTGTAGGAAGTACTCCAGCATTTGCTTGAGGTTCAACAAGCGTGGTTGGTTATCTACCAGTGCCACCATGTTCATACCGAAGTTATCTTGCAGTTGAGTGCTCTTATACAAATTATTTAGCACTACTTCAGGTACTTCACCACGTTTGAGTTCAATCACAACGCGCATACCGGATTTATCTGATTCATCACGCAAATCAGAAATGCCTTCTACTTTTTTCTCGTTGACCAACTCAGCGATGCGCTCAAGCAAATTCTTTTTGTTAACTTGGTACGGCAACTCATCAACGATGATGGCTTGACGCGCGCCCTTATCCAAATCTTCGAAGTGAGTCTTTGCTCGCATAACCACGCGTCCACGACCCGTGCGATAGCCCTCGCGAACCCCTTGAACGCCATAAATGATGCCGGCGGTAGGGAAATCCGGAGCTGGGATGATCTCAATGAGCTCATCAATCGTGCATTCTGGGTTGTGTAAGACGTGCAAACAGGCTGAAACCACCTCATCCAGGTTGTGGGGAGGGATATTGGTCGCCATACCCACAGCAATGCCAGAACTGCCGTTTATCAGCAAATTAGGCACTTTGGCAGGCAGAATCAGGGGTTCTTTCTCGCTACCATCGTAATTTGGCCCAAAATCGACCGTTTCCTTGTCCAAATCGGCCAAAAGCTCATGGGCGATCTTACGGAGGCGGATCTCGGTATATCGCATCGCAGCAGCGTTATCGCCGTCTACGGAGCCAAAGTTACCCTGCCCGTCAACCAGCATATAGCGCAGAGAGAAGTCCTGGGCCATCCGAACAATCGTGTCATACACCGCAGAATCACCGTGCGGGTGGTATTTACCGATTACATCGCCAACTATACGGGCAGATTTTTTGTAAGCTCGGTTCCAATCGTTGTTTAATTCATACATCGCGAATAAGACCCGGCGGTGAACCGGTTTGAGGCCATCACGCACGTCTGGCAGGGCTCTGCCGACGATGACGCTCATTGCGTAGTCCAAATAGGACCGCCGCATTTCGTCTTCGAGGGATATTGGTAGTGTTTCTTTAGCGGCTTGTTCCATCTGGAAATAATATCATTTTGATGACAGGTAGGCCCTATGCTAAGATTCTGTCAGTTTGTACGAAATTGAGATGTGTCGCTTTGCAGTTTTTGCATCAAGGTAGGGCGAATTACATTTAAGTTTGACTTTAATTAAAAAAGAGATTTTTGAGGACTAAAAATGAACAAAACCCTAAAAGTGTTGCTGGCTTCTGTTATCACTGTTTCTGCTACTGCAGCAATTGCATCTGATAACTGGGAAAACAGCTCTGGCTTGAATTGGAAAAACAACGACGGCACATTGTGCTGGCGCGATAACAACTGGACACCTGCTACTGCAGCTAAAGGTTGTGACGGTGCATTGGCTCCTAAAGCAGCAGCTTCTGGTGTAAGCCAAAGCAAGATCACTTTGCAAGCTGACACACTTTATGACTTCAACAAATCTGACTTGAAACCAGAAGGTAAAGCTACTTTGGACAAGATCGCTAAAGATTTGAGCAAGATCAAGTTAGAAGTAATCATCGCTGTTGGTAACACTGACAGCGTTGGTACAGATGCATACAACATGGCCCTCGGTCAGCGTCGTGCGCAATCTGTTAAGACATACTTGGTAAGCAAGGGTGTTGACGGTAGCCGTATCTACACAGAATCTAAAGGCAAGAGCAATCCAGTTGCATCTAACGCAACTGCTGAAGGCCGCGCTAAGAACCGCCGTACTGACATCGAAGTTGTTGGTACAGCAGCTAAGTAATTCACTTTACTTGTAAAAAAGCC
Organism: Polynucleobacter sp. MWH-Jannik1A5; assembly: GCF_018881795.1. GTDB lineage: Bacteria > Pseudomonadota > Gammaproteobacteria > Burkholderiales > Burkholderiaceae > Polynucleobacter. Next base: position 413,427 of record NZ_JACVPQ010000001.1, read on the forward strand.
CGCTTCTAGCGGGCTTTTTTATTTCCGCTATATTCATAAACTTCTTCAATAGCCTTACAAACAGCCAATCACCATGAACGTCGACCAGTCAGAAATCGCTAAATTTAGCGCCCTAGCCCATCGCTGGTGGGATCCTAATAGCGAATTCAAGCCGCTGCACGCCATCAACCCTCTGCGCTTAAATTGGATTAAATCCTTTGTAAATTTAGATGGCAAAAAAGTAGTGGATATTGGTTGTGGTGGTGGCATCTTGGCTGAATCGATTTCTCAATCAGGTGCAGACACTACTGGTATCGATTTATCTGAAAAAGCACTTAAAGTTGCTGAGTTACACGCACTTGAAGTAGGTGCCAACCTGACTTATCGATCCATCTCAGCAGAAGCGCTTGCTGATGAACAGCCAGAACAATATGACGTAGTGACTTGCATGGAAATGTTGGAGCACGTACCCGATCCCGCATCAGTAGTACGCGCTTGCGCCAAACTCTGCAAACCAGGTGGCACTTTATTTTTTAGCACCCTCAATCGCAGTCCTAAGTCCTACTTATTTGCGATTATCGGTGCTGAGTACATTCTCAAATTACTCCCTAAGGGTACCCATGAATACGCCAAATTCATCAAACCCTCTGAGCTAGTTGCGTTTACGCGTCAAGCCGGTCTAGAGATGATCGGAATCAAGGGCCTGAGTTACAACCCATTTACGCAGGTGTATAGCCTTGGCGATGATGTGGATGTGAACTACATGATTGCCGTCAGAAAGTGATCTGAAACGTGAGCAATCTTTCCAGCCCTTATGCAGGCATCTTTTTTGATTTAGATGGCACTCTAGCCGATACCGCTCCAGATTTAGTGGCAGCGACCAATAAATTGCTCGTGGCGCGCAATCTTGCACCCAAGCCTTATGAATTTCTGCGTCCTTACGCCTCGGCAGGAGCTCGTGGCTTGCTTGAGGGCGCCTTTGGAATCAATCCTGACCACGCAGACTTCAACCTATTGCGCGATGAATTTTTCAGTAATTACGAAAAAGCCTTGCTAGTAGAGAGCAAGCTGTTTGATGGAATTGATCATTTACTTGATCAAATGGATGCTGCAAAACTCCCTTGGGGAATCATTACCAATAAAAGTGAGCGCTTTACCAATCCCTTAACTGATCTCATGGGCCTGCGCCAGCGAGCCGTTTCCACCGTTTCTGGTGACACCACTCCTTATTCAAAGCCGCATCCAGAACCCATCTTGCATGCAGCCAGAACTACCAACATTAACCCCACCAAATCAATCTATGTTGGAGATGACATTAGAGACGTTCTGGCAGGTAAAGCAGCGGGGATGAAGACCGTAGCCGCCGCCTATGGTTACTGTGGCTGTAAAGAGCCTCCTGAAGCCTGGGGAGCAGACTACATCATCAATACACCGCTCGATTTACTGCAAATCATCTTCCCCAACAGGGAATAAGCCAAAAGATATTCAGCAATTTAGGGTCGACGGCCTTAAAATAGGGCTTCCTATGCATGAACTCCGGGGTCGACATGGTTTCGACGTGGATTACAAAGCATCAAGGGCATACCGAGGACCCGTTATCTCGTAAATCAATGGGAATGTTTTAACTGCAAACGACGAACGTTTCGCACTAGCCGCTTAATTGCGGTTGCCCCTGAACTGATTCTCTCTTGGGTCAGCTAGCGCAAGCTAGATCAGGGTCATTTACAAGAGATAAGATCATTTCATGTCACGGGGAATGATTCGAAAACCTAGTGAATCGTCAGCGAAGAACGTGTCAGTCCGTGCTTAACTGATTAAATCAAATGATATGACTAAGTATGTAGAACTTGTTGTGGAGGATTTGCGGACGCGGGTTCGATTCCCGCCGACTCCACCAATCAAAGCCAGCATTAAATGGCTGCACCAAAACCTTTCTTTCATTTTGAGGAAAGGTTTTGTTGTTTTTAAAGCTCAGAAATATGATCAGGCGCCAACCCAGCTTCATGACGTTCGTACATTTTTTTATAGAGGGCTTCTAAATTCTGAGTAAACCGTGGCGTATCAAATAAAGGCTTCACCAAGCGATTCTCAGCAAGATGCTCCTTGATTACCTGTAGGGCCGACTTGTCGCGCGCCAATTCAATTGCACGTTGCTCATACTCTTCAGGTGTTTTAGCAATTAGCCCCTCTATTCCCAACGCACCCAGAAGGCTTGCTGAGACCCTGCCTGGAAAAGTTTGACCAGAGAGAGTTAGTACCGGCACTCCAGCCCATAACGCATCACTAGCAGTAGTGTGGGCATTGTAGGGAAGCGTATCTAAAAACAGATCTGCCATTTTGTGGCGAGCCAAATGTTCTGGAAGGGGTAATCTTTTCGCAAAAATAATGCGGTCGGAAGAAATACCTCTTTTTAGTGCTTCAGCCTGCAGGTTTTTTTCAGCAGCCTCATTGTCCTGAATCAACCACAAGACACTTCCATCGACGGCCTTCAGAATACGCATCCAACGATCAAAAGTTTCGGGGGTAATCTTGTAATTATTGTTAAAGCAGCAGTAGACGAAAGCATTTTCTGGCAAACCTAACTCTGCTCTGGAAAATTGTCTTTCAGAAATGATGCGCTTTGCATCATTGGCCTGATAGCTATGCGGCATATACGCAATTTTCTCCACATAATGCTGGCGGCTATCCGGTGGAATCACTATAGGATCCGCAATCAAATAATCCATATAGTCAGCGCCCAAGGTTCCTGGGAAACCCAAATAATTAACCTGAATAGGTGCTGGATGAGATGCAAAGATATTTTGACGCCCCTCCCCAAAATAGCCATTGAGGTTTACCAAAATATCGATATTCAATTCCTGAATTAATTGAATCACTTGGTGATCCGTTTTCTGGCTGATGTCGATGATTTCCTTAAATGCGTTTTTCATGCGCGGCCTAAGAACGCCGCCATCATCCCAGCCATTATCTAAAGCATAGATTTCAAAATATTCTGGGTCATGGCATTCATAAACACCAGTCATCAATACGGATGTTGCCTGATCCCTAAACTCCCCACACAAATAGGCAATACGTATTTTTTCGTTTTTTTTCTTAAAGGGAGACGCTGCGGAGATATTTTCTTTTGCAGGAAAGCGTTGTTTAGCAAATATCTTTGCTGTCTCCAAAAGATCCTTCTCAGAATCTGAAATTCCCTGAAAACCAAAAGGCTCAGCCACCAACTGATGGGCACGTAAATCCTCCTGAACCTTTAAATACATGCCTTCCAGGTCTGCCCAATCACAAATGAGCATTTTGTAATGCAAAATAATGCCGAGTAAAAATGGTTCGGTAGGTCGCAGGTGATATGCGGCGATATAAGCATGCAAAGCCTCTTCATAGCGCTTGAGTTCACCAAAAATCTTTCCCTTGTTGAACCATCCCTCAGTCATATTGGGCTGTAAGGCAACTGCTTTTTCGTAACAAACCAAAGCCTCTTCTCGCTGCCGAAGATTATCTAAACTTCTACCGTAATTCAGCCAGATATCAGGATTTTCGGGATCTAAACTGATTGCTCTCCGGTGGTACTCAAGTGCTTCAGCATCTCTTTGTAGAGTAGACAAAGCTTTTGCGGCGTTAAAAAGGAGCGCTGGATTATCAGGGGTGATCTGTAACGCTTGCTCAAAAAATACCAAAGCATCAATTGGACGATGTTGCATTCCACAAACAACGCCCATCAAATGCAAGACATCTGGGTTTCCTGGATTGGCAATAACCATTTTCTCAAGCAAAGATTCAGCCTCAAGAAATTGATTATTTTGCAGAGCCTCAAAAACGTTTTGGAACATACCAAGAATATAAATTAATCAGGATTCAATCTTAAATCTTGGCTTGGGCAGCAAGACGCCATAGGGAGGTAATTTCCTTGGATCGGGCCACATGCAATGCATCAGCCTTATCAAATGCCTTGTTATGGGTTGGCTTGGTATCTATTCGACCCAAAACCCGCAACCCAGCTTGCTCGATCCACTGGAGAAGCTCATCTCTCGTCCTCAAGCCCAGATGCTCTGCCAAGTCAGAGAGAATGAGCCACCCCTCGCCACCATCAAGCAGATGATTCTTTAAATGAAGCAAAAATCCTTTCAGCATCTGACTCTCAGGGTCATATACCGAATACTCAAGCGAGGAACTTGGTCGAGCTGGTAGCCATGGTGGATTGCAAATAATAAGCGCGGCTTTACCTGGTGGAAATAAATGAGTCTTGAGCACCTCTATTTGAGATTGCAAACCCAAGCGATCAATATTTTCTTGCGCGCATGTAATGGCGCGATCATCCAAATCTGTAGAAACAATTTTCTGAACTCCTCTCAAAGCCAAAACTACTGAGAGCACGCCAGTACCAACACCAATATCAAAAGCGGTTGAAGATTTTTGAATAACTTCAGGTAACGGAGTTTTTAAAATTAATTCAATGTACTCGCCACGCACAGGCGAGAACACGCCATAATGCGGATGAATACGAACCTCCTCATCATCCCTGATTAATACTTGAACACCATTCTTGCGCCACTCATGAGCGCTGATGACTCCAAGTAATTCACGCAAAGAGATTACATACGAGTCATTTTTACTTCCATAAACTTCGGAGCAGGCTTGAGCTACATCGGGAGCGCGCCTTAGAGAGATGCTATGGTCTGGATTTACCTGTATCAAAATCATTCCCAGAATACGGGCGCGCTGAGATTGGGCAAGACGATGCAAATTAAATGTGTCTAAGGGAATTTTAGTTTTCTCTTTTGCCACTCTGTCAGCTCGAGTAGACTTTTTAGAGGGTTTATCCACCCTTCTTACCAAGGCCTGTAGAAGTTGTCGGGCATTCTGAAAATCACCCCGATAAAACATCGCCGTGCCCTCACAAGCCAAGCGATAAGCAACATCAGCAGTCATCGTGTCATCAACGATTTGAATCTTTTTATGCGGGGCAATACCATTCTCAGAATGCCAACTAGCGCTATGCGTTTGTCCGCCTTCTTCCCATTGAAGAATTGATAACTGAGCCACCTAAGAAACCACAAAACGATTGTTTTGATAATCATCGATTGCTTGCTCAATCTCGGCACGTGTATTCATGACAAAGGGGCCATATTGAACAATCGGTTCATGCAGAGGTAAAGCAGCAAGGACAATGAATTGAGCGCCAACGGATCCTGTCTTAGCCTTTAGGCGATCGCCATCGCCAAGCACGATCGCCGCCTGCTTTGGAACTGACCTCATAGGGCCGCCAATTTCTAAATCGCCTTCATATACATAAATAAATGCATTGAGCTCTTTAGGGATGCGGTGCTCAAATTCTGAATCAGGCGGTAAGTGCACATCTAAAAATAAAGGGGCTGTAGTAATGCCCTGAATCGGGCCCTTAACTTCTTTGCTCTCGTGACTGTAAGTGCCAGCAATCACTTTCACTGTGCCGCCATTCTCCAAATCAACCTTAGGAATATCCTCCAGCTGAATATCTTTATATCCCGCCGCCTTCATCTTTTCTTTGGCAGGCAAGTTAATCCACAGCTGAAAGCCGCGCATGGCACCACTCACTTGCTGAGGCATCTCCGAATGAATAATGCCTCTGCCGGCAGTCATCCACTGAACGCCGCCCGTTTTGAGATGGCCTTGGTTTCCCAGGTGATCCTCATGCAACATGTGACCTTCAAGCATATAGGTCACCGTCTCAAATCCTCGATGCGGATGGGCAGGAAAACCTGCAACATAATCATTTGGATCATTGGATGAAAACTCATCGAGCATTAAGAAGGGATCTAATCTCACTTGATTTTGCCCACCAAGACTGCGTCGCAACTTCACGCCCGCACCATCAGAGGTGGCAATACCAGGAATCATTGTTTGAATATTACGGATCATATTTGAGGGCTTAATGTCTTTTAAGCGGGAGGATGATCCTCAGGATTCACATCAAGCGCAATTAAGAAGCGGGACACCATGTTGTATGCAGCAATTACTGTCACCAACTCTACAGCATCAGTACTTCCCAAAGCTTTTTGTAAACGCTTCATGAGTTCAGGATCAACCGTAATATTGCGCGTCATCTGAAAGGTTAAATCAACGGCATCATTTTCTACAGGCGAATACAACTCTTTCGGGAAATTCGGCTGTCCGATCAGACGTAAGCCTTGAACCTGCTCCTCAGTGCCGCCTGCTTTCTTAAAGGGCGGCGCATGGTGAAAGAATTCATACTCAGCACCGTTGAGAACTGCTACGCCACACATCGCTAACTCGCGCAACTTGGGATCTAAAGATAAATTATTCCGAATCTCACCAATAAAATGATTCCAGCCTTCAGCAATAGGGATGCTGTGCAGGAGCATACGGTCTAAATTGATAAATTGACCACCACGTCTTTTGCGAATGGCGGCCACCAACTCAGCTGGTTCAGCCAAGTCCATAGGCTGGTACGGAATTAAACGTTCTGACATAGTTGCCTCTTACCAATTCTTTTTACTGAGCAGTTTCTTTAATGTTATTTTCAATGACGAACTTACCCCAAATGCCAATTTGCTTACCAATGAACTCTTGGGCGGCTTCAGGAGTTCCTCCAACAATTTGAATGCCTTGAGCTTTAAATTTTTCAGCAACTGCTGGTGACTTAAGGGCCTTGTTTAATGCCTTATTCATAGCGTCGACAACCGCTGGTGGAGTTTTACCTGGAGCCAATACAGCCCACCATGCTGGCGCGCTAAATCCAGGAAAGCCACTCTCTGAAATAGTTGGCACGTTAGGTAGAGATGGTGATCTCTTAGCGGTAGTAATAACCAGAGGAATAACGCCACCACTATCAACGTGTGGCTTCACCAAAAATTCGGAGCCTACCGCTAACTCTACTTGACCACCTAATGCATCTTGCATCAAGGGACCACCACCACGATAGGGAATGTGATTCCAATCAAAGCCGGCCTGTTTTGCGAGACGAGCCATTGCCAAGTGACCTAAGCTGCCGATGCCGATAGAGCCGTAACTGAATTGCTTGCCGGTCTTAGAAAGATCTACTAACTGTTTAAAGCTTGTGATGCCCGATTTTTTACTGGCAACCAATACCATTGGCGATGTTCCAATTAACACTACAGGAGCAATATCTTTAATCGTATCGTAGGGAAGCTTGTCTTTGAGACTAGGATTCACACCGTGAGTGTCAAATACCACTGCAAAGGTATAACCATCTGGATCGGAACGCGTCATCGCGGAAGTTCCAATGACACCAGAGGCTCCACCAATATTCTCAACAATCACGTTTTGCTTTAGTTCTGACTGTAATGCCGGGGCCAGCACACGGGCAACCTGGTCAACCGAACCGCCCGGAGGAAATACTGCGATTAAACGAATTGGCTTTTGGGTAGGCCAAGCGCCCACAGCAGCAGTTTGGGCCAATGCAAACCCACTGACCCCTAAGGCCATTAATATGCTTAATAAGGTGTTTTTAAAGACTCTTTTGGCCAATTTTGCTAAATCCATCATGGGATTTGTCTCCTATAAATAAGACCTCAAGGTTAACACCCCCGCAGCCTATTTGCTCGATAATGCTGGGGTAGCCAAGTGAGAGAAAAATGAAGTCGATTCTAAATATTGCCGCCTATTTATTTGTCAGCCTAGATGGCTTGCCAGAGCTTCGCGCCAAAATGCTCGATGAATGCAATACACGTCAATTGAAAGGCACCATCCTGTTAACGGGTGAGGGTATCAATATGTTCCTGGCTGGCAAGGCCGATGCACTTCGTGGATTTTTAGATTGGCTACGTCTTGATCCTCGCTTTGAACCACTCCAAGCAAAAGAAAGCTGGTCTGATGATCAGCCTTTCAAAAAGATGCTCATTAAACTCAAAAATGAAATCATTCGCATGAACCATCCGGCCATTCGTCCAGAAGAAGGTCGCGCCAACTTCATTAGCCCTAAAAAATTACAGGAGTGGTTGGATCGCGGCACCGATGATCTAGGTCGACCAGTTGTGATGGTTGATACACGTAATGCCTTTGAAGTCGACTACGGCACTTTTGAGAATGCTTTGCATTTCAATATTGAAAAATTTACAGAATTTCCTGCAGCAATTTCTGCTCATAAGGATGAGCTGGCAGATAAAACTTTAGTGAGCTTTTGTACCGGCGGAATTCGCTGTGAGAAATCAGGCCTCTACATGCGAGAGATTGGGATGCAACTTAGCTACCAATTGGAGGGGGGAATACTCAAGTACTTTGAGGAAGTAGGCTCTGCTCATTATCAAGGTAGCTGCTTTGTCTTTGATGAGCGTGAGGCCCTTGAGCCCAACCTGGACTCTATTCCCGTAGAGCGCTCTATTCGAAAAAAACTCCGCATGGACTCTTCAACAGATTAACTTACTGAAAGTATTCTTTATTCATGGCCTCATTACCTAATATCGTTGTTCTCGGTGACTATGAGCGTGCTCTACGCCGCTTTTCCAATTGGGATAAATTAGATCAACAAGCAAAGCTCACTATCTATCATGAGCCTTTACGTGATGAAGCCTTATACGAAGCCGTTAAGGACGCAGATGCGATCGCCATTGTCAGAGATCGATCCCCTTTTAATGAAGCCATGATTGCACGCTTACCTAAGCTCAAGTTTTTAATGTTTACCGGCGAACGCAATGGCACTCTAGAGGCATCTGCCTTAGTTTCCAGAAACATTCCAATGGCCTGCACTCCTGGCGGCCCTTCTAAAGAAACTACGGCAGAGCTGACTTGGGCATTAATTCTTGGTGCATCTAAGCGTTTGATTGAAGAAAATAAATTGATTGCATCTGGTGGATGGCGTGACGCGATGTCTGTGTTGCCCATGCTTTCGGGTGAGCGCCTAGGCATTATGGGGCTGGGTGCCATCGGCAGCCGCGTGGCTCGTGTGGGTGCTGCATTTGGTATGGAGGTTGTAGCATGGAGTCCACGCATGACCCCGGAACGCGCTGCAGCCGAAAACGCAACGGCAGTAAGTCTTGATGAGCTTCTAAAGACCTCTAAAGTAGTGTCCATGCATTTGGTAGCCGGCCCCGGCACAAAAGGTTTAATTAGCGCTGATCAACTAGCACTCATGCGTCCAGATTCTATTTTGGTGAACACCTCACGATCTGCGCTAATCAATATGTCAGATTTACAAAAAGCATTATCTGTCGGCCGGCCCGGTCAAGCTGCGGTAGATGTTTTTGATATTGAACCTCTTCCAGAAAAAGATGGGTTGCGCAACACTCCAAATTTACTTGTGACACCACATCTTGGGTTTATTGCTGAACCTATTTTTGCCACCTTCTCAAAAGGCATTACTGAGACTCTAGAAGCATGGTTAGAGAATAGGCCAGTACCACACCCCTTTAAGCCTCAATAAGTCATTATTGATAAATGCCGTCCACTCGACTAACCTCTCTTCAATTATTTATTAGCTTTAGCAAGATTGGTCTCTCTGGGTTTGGAGGCGTACTTCCCTGGGCCAGACGAACCTTGGTTGAGCGTGAAAAAATTCTGACTTCGGAAGAATTTAGCGCCATCCTTGGTATATGCCAAATCGTTCCTGGTCCAAATGTCGTAAATCTAGCCGTTTGTGTTGGATCCCGATTTGGCGGAGCAAGAGGTGCGGTTGCCGCTGTACTTGGCCTTACGCTTGGACCCATTGCAATTGTGATGTTATTGGCAACGCTTTATAAGCACTACAGTCATCTTGATACCGTCCAAGGAATCTTGCGTGGCATTTCTGCAGTGGGTGTGGGTCTGATCGCCTCCACCGGATTAAAGATGCTGCGCGATGAGTTTCGTTATCCCGCGATGTTATTGGTTGTCTTGGTCACAGTTCTTTCAGCCACCTATTTTCATTTGGGCTTAGGCTGGGTCGTATTAACTGCATCACCATTAGCCATCTTCTTGGCACGTAAAAAGGCTCTCAGAATATGAGTATGCTGTTGAGCCTATTTTTAAAGCTCTCCGTCTTCTCCATGATTGCATTTGGTGGTGTCAATGCGCTTTTGCCAGAGCTATTAAATTTAGCCGTCAATCAAGAGCGATGGATTGATCTACAAACTTTCTCAGATTACTTTGCAATAGCCCAAGCAGCCCCGGGACCGAATTTTATGACGGTGACCCTATTGGGCTGGCACATTTACGGCATTATTGGTGCGCTCGTTGCCACCTTTGCCATAGTATGGCCATCTTCTATCTTGATTTTTTTCTTACAGCGTTTCATCTTGGGAATTAAAGATCCCATTAAAAAGAAAGCTATTCAATACGCAGCAGCAGCACTAGCGATTGGACTAGTTTTATCTTCTGCCTGGGAAATCGCCCTACAAATTAACCATGGGACTGCCGCATACATCTTGACCATTGCCACCATTGGACTTACTGTGTTTACTCGCTGGCACCCACTCTATTTAATTGCTGTGGGTGGAGTTTTGGGCGTTCTAGGAATTATTTAATTGATCAAAAAAGATATGCGAATCATTCAACAGCTCTTTGCCCACTTACTGTGCCTGCTCGCATTTATATCAACAGTAGCTTTTGCTCAAAGCACTTATCCCACTAAGCCGATTAACTTTATTGTTCCTTATGGAGCGGGCGGAAGTGCAGACTCCAGAAGCCGTCAACTCGCTCAGAAGATGAGTCTCACCCTAAAGCAACCGATTGTGGTGGATAACAAACCAGGTGCAGGCGGAAACATTGGTACAGAGATGATTGCTCGTGCTGCTCCCGATGGATACACCATCGGCATGGGTAACTTTGCACCCATGGCAGTCAATAAAACACTCTTCGGCAATTTACGTTATGACCCTGAGACAGATTTAATCCCAATCATCCTTGTAGAAAAAGGCCCATTAGTATTGGTGGTCAATCCCAACTCACCTTTTAAAACGGTTCAAGATATTGTCGCGGCAGCAAAAGCAAAGCCGGGCGTTCTCACGTTTTCCTCCGGCGGTATTGGAGGCAGCCATCAACTCTCGGCAGAACTTTTTGAACTCAATGCTGGTATTCAGATGATTCATGTGCCATATAAAAGCGGGTCTGCTGCATTAACAGATCTAATGGCCGGTAATGTTGATCTGATGTTTGATCAAATGTATTCAGCAGTGCCAAGTATTAAGGCAGATAAGATTCGTCCGCTTGCCATTACTAGCAAGAAACGCTCCCCCTTACTTCCTAACGTACCCAGCTTTGCTGAATTAGGTTATCCCAAAGTAGAGGTACTTAATTGGCAAGGTCTCATCGCGCCCAAAGGAACATCTAAAGCCATTATTGATAAGCTCAATGCCGCAGCGAATGAAGCTCTTAAGGATCCTCAGTTGCGTGAACTGATGCTCTCTCAAGGGAATGAGATTGGCGGTGGGAATCCTGCGGAATTTGCTGCTCTCGTCAAATCCGAAGCAAGTAAATGGAGCGCAGTAGTGAAAAGCGCAAACATCAAGCCAGAGTAAAAAGGATGTAATGACAATAAAGGGGATCTAGGCCCCTTTATTTATTTCAGTGCTTGGTAGGTCAGAATACCTAAAAAGGTGAGAACCAGTGAACCAACTAAATTCAATAGTGCGGTACCTAAGGCCCAAGTAAATTCACCGCGCTGCATAAAGCCAACAACCTCAGCAGAAAAACTGGAGAAAGTGGTCAGGCCACCCAAAAAGCCGGTAACCACTAAAAGCTTCCATTCTGGCGAGAGGTGCGGGTTATTGCCAAAAAATGCTACCGCAATACCAATTAAATAACCGCCGACTATATTGGAGATAAAGGTTCCTAGAGGTAATGCAGATCCAACGCCAATCGTTAGAAAATTAAAGCCAGCCCTTAATAGAGCGCCTAAACCGGCTCCAAAGAAAATTGCAAAAATAGATAGCCACATAATCTGTTCTTTATTGAATGGAGAAACCCAACATACTGATTGAACTCATCTCGATACCATCAGAGTAGATTGTCACTTGCTCACCCTTCTCTTGTAAAGCCAGGGTATATAGAGCGGGCCAATAGTGTTCAGCGGTTGGTATCGACATATGAGCTGCGTCACCGTAGCGCTCCCAATCAATCAAAGGCTCATGGTGATTAGCACGTATTTCTGAGACAAAAAAGTCGTTGAAATCTTTTGCCCAAGGATAAGGTTCAGCATCTTCTTGCCAGTGAATGGTACGCAAGTTATGCACTACGTTACCACTGGATAGGATGAGAATGTTTTCATCACGTAATGGACGCAATTGCTTAGCCAACTCGTAATGCTCGCGCGCTGACATTGATCCGTCTAAACTCAACTGCACCACTGGTACATCCGCATCTGGGTAGAGATATTTAAGAACTGACCATGCACCATGGTCAATCCCCCATTCGTTTTCTTCAAGTACTACAGGAACATTCAATAACTCTTGCACGCGGTCTGCTAATGCAGGGCTGCCTGGTGCGGGATACTGAATATCGAAAAGGGCTTGCGGGAATCCGCCAAAGTCGTGAATTGTTTTAGGCTTAGGCATTGCAGTAACCCAAACACCTCGGGTTACCCAATGAGCCGAGATCACCAATATAGCGTCTGGGCGTTTGAATGTTTTTCCTAGAGCGGACCATGCCGCAGTAAAGCGGTTGGGCTCTATGGCGTACATCGGACTGCCATGGCCAGCAAATACTGCAGGTTGGCGATGGCTAGTCATTAATGCAGATTAACCGAATACGTAACCTGTGTGAGCTGCAACCAAAGCAAACAAAATAGCCAAGCTAGTAGCGGCGCCCAACATCACGATCAATGTAATGATCTTTTTGTTGATTTCTTCTTTTGATTCGTTATGCCATTCGTTCATGCTAAATCCTCTGTAAAGACATTAATGAGTGGGGTAATTATCCACTATCGACCGCGACCAGCCTTACGCATCATGCCTTTTCCACCGCCAAAGCCTGCCTGAGGCCTTCCAGCAGGTCCAGATGGGCCTTTTGGGACGGGTGGACGTGCTGGCGGCTTAGCAATTACTGTCTTAGCCGGGGTCTTTGAATCGGGTTTCTTTTCGTCAGTCACTTTGAGCTCCTATGGATATCATATTGCCATGATTACCGACTATTCTATCCAAGCTATCGCCATTAATGCGATTCCCCTGATTTTTGCCATCACTATTCACGAGGCAGCCCATGGCTACGCCGCCCGTCGATTTGGGGATAACACGGCATATATGCTGGGACGAGTCAGCCTAAACCCTGCCAAACATATAGACCCCGTCGGAACCATCTTGATCCCGTTAGTCTTGCTTCTGACTGGATCACCCTTTTTAGTCGGCTATGCCAAGCCAGTGCCTGTGAATTTTGGGCGCCTCAGAAACCCCAGAATTGACTCGATCTGGGTTGCCTTGGCAGGACCAGGATCCAATTTCATTCAGGCACTGATTTGGCTCATTCTATTAATTGGCTTGGTAGGTTTCGGGATCAATGAGAAATTTCTGATTTCTATGTCTCAAGCGGGCATTACCTGGAATTTGGGTTTACTCGTATTTAACCTATTCCCACTTCCTCCTCTGGATGGAGGTCGCGTACTGGCAAGCCTACTACCTGCCCGCCAATCAATTGCTCTAGGGAAGCTAGAGCCTTGGGGCTTTTTTATTGTGTTGGGACTGGTATTTACTGGGGTCATTAGTACTTTATGGATGACTCCCCTGATGAGCTTTTTTGAATGGCTCATCCTTTTGCTCACAAGCCCCTTAAGAATGATCTTTTAAAACGAGCGGAAAAGACTGTTCTGCGATATCCTGAATCCACTTAGTGCACCTCACCCCAGGAGAACAATCATGAAACTACAAAAATTCGTCTTAGCAAGTACCGCGGCTGTTTTAGCGATTGGCGCAGGAGTGGCATTTGCGCAATTTCAGAAACCAGAAGATGCTATTAAGTACCGCCAAAGTGCATTTACAGTAATGGCTAATTCCTTCGGGAAAATTGGTGCAGTTGTAAAAGGCGAAGCGCCATACAACAAAGATGAAGTTGCCAAGAATGCTGCAATCGTTGCAATGATGTCGACTTTGCCATGGCAAGCGTTTGGTCCAGGTACTGAGGGTGGTAAAGCACAACCAGGCGTTTGGTCTGATAACGCCAAGTTCAAAGCTGCAGGAGAGAAAATGCAGCTAGCCGTCGCCAACTTAAATGCTGCCGCTCAGTCTGGCGATCTTGAGAGCATTAAGAAAGCCTTTGGCGCAGCAGGTGCAACTTGCAAAGGTTGCCATGACGATTTTAAAAAGAAATAACCTAACTTTATTGGTGGTTACTTCGTAATAAAGTAACCCACTACCACTGCGATTAAGCTTAAGAGCAGTAAAGCAAAACCGCGCTGTAGCCCTCCATCCTTGGAGGCTCGACCCAAGTCAGTAGGCAAGTATTTAGCCTCCTCGCTTGGGTCAATTTCTTTATCGCCACTAATCATTGGCTTAATAAGATTTTCACCTTTAAATTTTTTGTAGAACCAGATCGCCGCAATATGAATAGTAATCAGCGTATAGATCACCACCTGATTGCCCTCATGAATCTGGGATAGAAATGAGCTTACCGAGCTAGATACATATTTTGCTAGCGGCCCCTGAAAGGAAATCTCATCATCCACAAACAAACCCGTTGTCACTTGTACGCACAATACAAAAAGCAATGCAAACACAGACAATGCGCCCACGGGGTTATGGCCAAGGACACGAGGTGATTTACCTTGCAGATAATCTAGGATAGATTTTTTATTCGGAAAGAAAGAGGCAAAACGTGCATGAGTAGAGCCTACAAAACCCCAAACGATTCTGAAGATCAATAAAGTTAAAACACTATAGCCAAAATACGCATGCCATTGAATGGCATTGCCACCTATATTGACACTAATAAAACTCCCCAAAATGCAAAGCACTAACAACCAGTGAAATAAACGGATTGGCAAATCCCATACGCGAATAGTTTTTTTCATATTTAAAGGATAACTCGCTTCTCCCTTAAAATGCAGAGAATTCATGAATCCCGGCAAAGCCTTTAGAACCTTACTGCTGTACCGCATTGGTGCAACACTGAGCTATCAAATTACGATGGTGGCGGTAGGCTGGCATCTTTATGAAATTACCAATAGCGTAGTTTCTCTGGGACTCATTGGTCTTGCGGAGCTTGTTCCCTACTTTGCGCTCGCCTTATATTCAGGCCATGCGGTTGATCATTACTCACGCAAATGGATTGCAGCAATCGCCTGCCTCATTCATATTGCGGTAGGTTTATTTTTAACCGCCATCGCACTGAACTGGCTGTCTCCGCCAGTGCCCTTGATCTATACCGCTGTTGCCTTTATCGGTGTTGGGCGAGCACTGTTAAGGCCGTCCTACCAAGCACTGTTTGGCCAGATCATTCCAAGAGATCAGCTTCCTCGTTACACGGCCTATGCATCTTCTGCGTTTCAGATTTGTGTAGTGACTGGTCCGGGACTGGGCGGCCTGATGATCGGCTTTGTAGGTCTCGAATGGACCTACTTGCTCGCTGCATTATGTGGAGCAATTGGCTTATACGGAATCACTTTTATCACTGCTGCACAAGAGAAGTCGAGCAATTTATCCGGTCACTTCTTAAAGAGTTTTTTAGAAGGCTTTCATTACGTCAGAAAACATGAACTCATCTTGAGCATCATGGCACTCGACATGTTTGCTGTTTTATTTGGTGGAGCTGTTTCCATATTGCCCGCCTTTGTTAAAGAAGTGCTCAATGCAGGACCGGAGACACTGGGAATATTGCGAGCCGCACCTGCAGCTGGCGCTGTGATTACCGGCATCTACTTAGCCCGACGCCCAATCCTGACAGATTCAGGAAAGCACTTGCTAATCTCAGTTGCTGGATTTGGTGCAGCCATCATTGCCTTTGGCATCTCCAGCAATTTATGGTTGTGCGCCCTCTTCTTATTTATTTCTGGATGCTTTGATTCTGTTTCAGTCGTGATCCGGGGTAGCATCATGCAGCTCACGACACCCGATCATATGCGCGGCAGAATTAGTGCCATCAATGGGATATTTATTGGCTCATCCAATGAATTGGGTGCTCTTGAGTCTGGCATTGCAGCTAGCATGATGGGCTTAGTGCCATCCATCGTATTTGGCGGGGTTGCGACGATTGCAATCGTTTTGATTACGCATCGCCTTGCCCCGCACCTTAGTAAACTACATTTAAAAGATATCTCTTAAAGTAATTTGCTAAATTGCTAACTTGCCATTATTTAATTTCTGGCAAGTCTTTCTGAATAATCTTTAGTCCAGCGCGCAAGGCATTTTGATAACGCTCACGCTCTGCTTTAATAGATTCAGCGGTCCATGTGAAAAAGCCTTCGCCAGTTTTCATCCCAAACTTACCGCTAGCAATGCGATCGCTTAGACACTTTGCGATCGTTGGGGAGTTATTGAGCGTAGGGTAAATGGTTGCTCCACCAGCGCCATGCACCTCAAGACCCGCATGATCTCTTTGCATGGCTGGACCAGCCGCGATATAGCGAAATCCAAAACCAAAGCGAACTGCTTTATCGATATCTTCAGGCGTACATATTCCCTCGTCAACCATGGCGAAGGCCTCACGCGATAAGGCATGCTGCAAACGATTAGCCAAAAATCCAGGAAGATCCTTTTTGACAGTCACTGGCACCATGCCACAAGCAGTCATTAATCGTGAGAGGCTTTCACCAACCATTGGAGAAGTTTTTTGACCATAGACCACTTCTACACAAGGCACTAAATGTGCGGGCATAAAAAAATGTAGGCCTATCATTCGAGCAGACGTCCTAAGACCGCTTGCGATTTCGCTTATAGGAAAGCTCGTACTATTACTCGCTAACACTGCTTCGGGCTTCGCATACTGCTCAAGCTTGGCAAATAACTCTCGCTTGATATCTAAACGCTCAGGCACGCACTCAATCACCAAATCAATATCGGACCAATCGACCTCTTCAAGGGTGCCGGCAATAGAGAGTAAATGAGTACGATGCTCATAGCCAAGTTCAGCCATGGTGTTTGCAAAGTAATCGGGAAGAAGGGCTCGTCTCTCGGTTGTTGGCTCAACTACCTGTACGGCACAACCGCCTCGTGCACATACCGCCGCAACGTCTGCACCCATCGTGCCACCACCAACAATCACCACCTTGGTTTCGGCTGGCGTAAATAACATGAATGCTCTCCTAAAGGCTGCCGACTTTTTCTGAAAAATCCTCTTACAATGGGGTCATTATTTCAATAAAAAAGCTAGTGAGACATGATCCCCGTCAATTCGGTGCTGCAGGTCGGCCATTTCCCTGAAATTATGCAAGCAGAGGTTGATCGGCGCTTTACCCCCACTTATCATCCCGATCCACAGGCGCCAGCTCCTGCCGGAAACTTTCAGGCTATTTTGATTCGCTCAAATACCAAGCTTCCAGAAGCATTGGTTCGGCAAATTCCCAGTATTCGTATGGTTGCAACCTGTGGGGTTGGTTATGACAATCTGCCCTTGGACTATCTAAAGGCTAATGGTATCAAGGCAAGCAATACGCCAGGCGTCTTAAATGATGCTGTCTGCGAACTTGCTATTGGCATGATGCTCGCCTTGTTGCGGCAAATTCCAGAAGCACAGGAATACGTAAAAAGCACTGCTTGGTCAAAAGCACCTTTCAGAATCACCACCACCTTGGCTGGAAAACGCGTAGGCATTGCAGGCATGGGTCGAATTGGCCAGGACTTAGCCGAACGCTTGAAGCCTTTTAAGGTGGAAATTGCGTATTCAGGGCCCAATAAAAAGGTGCTCCCTTATACCTACCATCGAGAAATCAAGGATTTAGCTAAAGCCTGTGACATCCTATTTTTAGCATGCCCGGCTACTCCCGAGACTAACAAGATGGTCAGCGCTGAGGTACTCGAGGCTTTGGGGCCTTCTGGCTTTTTAATTAACATTGCCCGAGGTAGCGTGGTTGATGAGGATGCTCTTTTATATGCGCTGCAGCATATAAAGATTGCCGGCGCTGCTTTGGATGTTTTTGAAAATGAACCCACTCCAAACAAAGCTTTTTTAAATCTTGATAATGTATTGTTAACACCACATATTGGTAGTGCTACCTCGGAAACACGGATAGCCATGACCAACTTAGCTGTAGATAATTTAGAAGCCTTCTTTAAACAACAACCACTTCCATCGGAAGTGAATAACTAGAAAAACGGAGCCAGCATGACGATTTCCCTGCACCCATCCACCTTACCCGCGGTGCTATCCCCTGTTCTGACGCCATTTAAGGCAGATGGCAGCCCGGATGCTCCCAAGTTATTAAAGCAATGTAAATGGCTAGAGGCCAATGGCGTTGGCCAAGCCATCTTTGGTACAAACTCTGAAGCCAACTCTATGTCAGCTCCGCAGAAGATGAGTACCCTGACAACACTTATTGAGGGCGGCTTAAGTCCCGACCACCTCATGCCAGGTACTGGTGCTACATCGATTGATGCTACTGTCAACATGACACGCCACGCAGTGAACCACAAATGTGCCGGCGTATTAATGTTGCCACCCTTCTATTACAAAGACGTTTCTGATGACGGCCTATTTGCTTACTTCTCTGAAGTGATTCAAAAGGTCGGCAGTGCAGCGCTGCAGATTTACATCTACAACATCCCACCTGTTACCAAAATTAATTTAAGCCTCTCTTTATTAGAGCGCTTAACAAAAGAGTATCCAAAGACCATTGTTGGTATGAAAGATAGCTCTGGTGATTGGTCTTATACAGAATCCGTCATTAAATTATTAGCGCCGCACGGCTTCCGTGTATATGCTGGTAGCGAAGTATTCTTGATGCGCGCCTTACGTGCTGGTGGTGTTGGCTGTATTTCAGCTACCGCCAATGTGAACCCGAAAGCAATTGCTGATTTAGCGGCGCACTGGAGAGAGTCTAATGCTGATGAGCGTCAAGCCGGTCTAGATCAAGTACGCGGAATTTTTGCTAAATACCAAATGATTGCTGGCATGAAGACTGCAGTTGCACATTACAGCAAAGATCCAGAGTGGCTCAGAGTGCGTCCACCACTCATGCAATTAACCGCTGAGCAACAAGCTCAGTTACTCAGTGAACTTCAACAGATTAACTTTAGTATGCCGGGCCTGTAATTTAAAAATATAAAATTTATTAGGAGACAAAAATGAAACTACTTAAAGTCATTGCTTTATCGCTCAGTTTTCTTTGCGCGAGCGTGAACGCTCAAAATATTTCTATTGCAACCGGTGGTACAGGCGGAGTTTACTACCCTATGGGTGGTGGACTTGCCTCAGTACTCTCTAGCAAAGTTCCTGGAATGTCTGCTACAGCCGAGGTTACAGGTGGCTCAGTAGATAACTTGAAATTGATTGGCACAGGCAAGCCTTATGTTGGCTTCTCTATGGCTGATGCTGCCAAGGATGCAACTAGCGGTGTTGATAAATTCAAAGATAAGCCAATTGAAGTACGCACATTGCTGATTCTTTATCCAAACTTGATGCACGTTGCAACAGTAGAGTCCACTGGTATTAAAACCATGGCTGACCTCAAAGGCAAACGCGTCAGCACTGGATCTCCTGGTAGCGCCACAGAAGTCATGGCATTCCGTCTTCTTGAGGCAGCCGGTCTAGATCCAACCAAGGACATCAAGCGCGAGCGCTTGAGCGTTGCTGAATCTGTAAATGCAGTAAAAGATCGCAAGATTGATGCATTCTTCTGGGTTGGTGGCTTACCTACTGCTGCGGTAACTGATTTAGCGAATAGCCCTGGCATGAAGATTGTCATGGTGGATACATCAGCTGAAGTGCCAGCAATGAATAAGAAATACGGTAACTTGTATTTCCCATCCCTCATTACTAAACAGACCTATAGCGGTATGGCCAAAGACAATAATGTTGCTGCAGTTGCAAACTTATTGGTTGTGAATGCATCCATGTCAGATGATGAGGCTTACAAAATCGTGAAGGCCGTCTTTGACAATCAACTCGAGTTAGTTCGCTCACATGCTGAATACCGCAATGTCAAACTGGATGCTCAAAAAGCAAATGCAACACCAGTTCCATACCATCCAGGCGCCTTAAAGTACTTTAAGGAAAAAGGAATCAAAGTAAATTGAGTAAGCATTTGTAGTCAGGGGTGAGTCAAACTCACCCCTTTTTGCTTTAAAGTAGCGCATAAATATAAATAAATAGGTTGAGACATGAATCAAAACGTTATCGATAACGAGACCCAGGAAAAATTAGACGCCTTTATCAAACAAGAAGAAGGCGACTCTAACGATTACAAAGGTCTACTAGCCAAGTTCATTACTCTAGTTGCAGTGGGCATGTCTTTATTTCATCTTTATGCTGCTTACTCTATCGTTCCAACTCAACAGCTCCGCGTTATTCACGTTGCGCTCGTACTGTTTCTGGTTTTCTTAAGTTTTCCGATAGCGGCACGTTTCAAAAATCGTCTCATGATCTGGGATGTGATATTCGCTTTAGGCTCTGTAGCAATTGCTTATTACATCCTTGGTGGCGGCGATGATTTCATGGACAGAAATACCGCGCCCAACTCTACTGATGTGATGATTGGTATTGGTTTGATTTTGTTGATTCTTGAAAGTGTCCGCAGAACGAATGGCATGGTATTGGTGACCGTTACCGTTCTATTTTTGCTATACGCCTTATTTGGTAACTACTTACCGGCGCCCTGGACCCATAAAGGTTATGGTCTAGATCGCTTAGTGGGTTATATGTACATGACCCTTGAGGGTATTTATGGCACTGCTGTAGATGTCTCCGCAACCCTCATTATTCTCTTCACTATTTTTGGCGCCTTCTTGCAATTCACAGGCGCAGGTAAATTCTTTATTGATTTCTCATTCGCTGCTATGGGCGGAAAATCCTCTGGCGTAGGCAGAACTATTGTGATGTCCTCATTCCTGCTTGGCGGACCATCAGGTTCAGGCGTTGCTACTACAGTGACTGTTGGCTCAGTCGCCGCCCCAATGCTAGATAAAGTAGGTTACGAAAAGAATGCAGCTGGCGGTCTTTTAGCGGCAGGTGGTCTAGGCGCCATTATTTCTCCGCCGGTATTAGGTGCAGCAGCTTTCTTGATTGCGGACTTTTTAAAGATTTCCTATTTAGATGTGTTGCTGATGGCAACCATTCCTACGATTCTTTTTTATCTTGGCTTGTTTGTCATGGTAGAAATTGATGTTCGTAAATACGGCATGAAGAGCATTCAGTTCTCATCAGCTGAAACAGCGTGGCAACTCACTAAAAAATATTGGTTCCACTTTTTCTCATTGATCTCCATCGTTGTCTTTATGTTGATGGGCTTCTCTCCTGTCATGTCGGTATTTTGGGCAACCGTTGTATCCGCCCTCTCCAGCATGTTGCGCGAAGACACTGCCATCATTCCTTGGGCATGGTTTAAAGGTAAAGAGCCCATCGTCAAAGGGCTTTACAACTCGAATCTGACAAAGGCGCTTGCCTCAGGATCAACCGGCGTGTTGGCAATTGCCGCCACCTGCGCAGGCGCTGGCCTGATCGTAGGAACCGTTACCTTGACCGGTCTTGGTCTTAAATTTAGCTCGATTGTGATTCAGTACGCAGGCGGATCACTTTTGTTAACAACCATCTTTACTGCTTTAGTAGTTTGGGTAGTTGGCCTAGCCGTTCCAGTGACAGCTTCATACATTATTTGCGCGGTGATCGCAGCACCCGCACTCATTAATTTAGGCGTGCCTGCTTTTGCCGCTCATATGTTTATTTTCTATTACGCAGTACTTTCTGAAGTATCGCCACCGACTGCACTCTCCCCTTTTGCGGCGGCTGCAATTTGTAAAGGCAATCCCTATAAGACCACCTTACAAACCTGGAAGTATGTTGCGCCAGCAATCCTGGTTCCATTCATGTTTGTATTAGATAAATCTGGTGTGAGCTTGTTGCTGATGGGATCCACTACCGCACTTGAACAGGCAGACTGGTCACAAATTGCCTGGGTCTCATTTACAGCCGTAGTTGGAATCATTTGCTTGGCCGGAGGGTTACAGGGCTGGTTCATCGAGAAAACCAAAATCTTTGAACGCGTCATTATGGTGATCTCTGGGGTTGCCCTTGCCTACCCATCTACCGAAGCAGACTTAATCGGCTTCGTTGGATTTGGCTTGGTTCTAGTCACTCAAACTATTACGCATTTCAAACTCAATCCAAGATCCTCTTAGGCAGTATTTTTATCCTAATGGAAAAAGGTAGTTCCCATAAACAATACAGCCCGCAACTGCGGGCTGTATTGTTTCTATGCAAAAGTGAACTTAAGAGATCTTGCTCCATACAGTCTTACCTGCGTACTTCTTCACAGCCGCCTCATCAAATTCAAAGCCTAAGCCAGGGGTTTTATGCAATATCAAATCGCCATTCTTAAAAGCGAGTTGCTTATTAATCAATCTGCGGAAGTTGAGCACTTGGTCATCCAAGAAAAATTCAACAAAGCGCGCATTAGGAGTAGCGGCTACTAATGGTGCATGCAGGTCATGCATCCAGTGTGGACAAACTATCACCCCTTTTAAATCAGCGTATGCAGAAATGCGCCTCCACTCGGTAATGCCACCGCAGACAGCAGCATCAGATTGCAAAATAGCAGCGCCACCAGCATCAATTAACTCTCTAAAGCGCCAACGTCCCGCTTCCATTTCGCCAGTGGCAACATTAATCTTGGTTTGACGTGCTAATGCGGCATGCAAATCAATCGCATCCGGTGAGAAAGGCTCCTCAATCCAATATGGGTTGTAAGCCTCAAAGCGACGAACATACTCAAGAGCAGTTGGCAGATCGCGCCAGGCATTATTGGCATCCAATGTGAGCAAAACATCCTCACCTACCGCCTTGCGAGCAGCCTTAACTCTGGCCTCCTCTTCGGATGGAGATAGGCGACCCACCTTCATCTTCACAGCTTTAAAGCCCTGCTTAACGTATGACTCCATCTCTTTGCCAAGCTTGGCAGGAGTCTTACCCTCAAGGTAGTAGCCGCCGCTAGCATAGGCCGGCACTCGATCGTCTACAACTGATCCGAGGTATTGATGCAAAGGCAAACCTACGGAACGCGCATTGAGATCCCATAAAGCGGTATCCAAAATAGAGATCCCACGCATGACTGCACCTGTGCGGCCCTGCAAGATAGATTCGTTATACATATCCATCCATAGGCCTTCACTGCGGTGGCTATTTTGACCAATGAGTTTAGGGGCCAATAATTGCTCTACAGCAACCTTAGCGATATCCCCACCGGCACTACCAACATAGCAAAAGCCGATACCTTCGTTGCCATCTTTACCGCGCACTTTGACTAGGCAATAGTGACGCTCAGAAACGGTGCGAGTAGAAAATGAAGTGACTTTATCCAAGGGAACTGCCACAGAAGCAACTTGGATGGATTCAATAATCGGCATCTAAACTCCTTAATCAAAAAATGATTGTATCCAGAATTTAAATTGCCGGCAGGAGCGCAAATAAGGAATAATCAACCCATTCCTTTCAGCGCACGTAGGTTAAAAATGAGCAAAGTAGTTGTCATCGGAACTGGGACCATGGGAGTTGGTATTGCTGCTGGGTTCTTGGCTAGCGGAACCAACATTGTTATGCTTGGTCGCAGCGCAGAAAAGGCTGCAGCCTGCCTCGAATCCATTCAGTTATGTGCAAATTCAATTAATTCTGAATGGCCTAAGCAAAGCCCATCACTACAAAGCGACACTATTACAGCCTGGCAAGACTGGAATGATGTCGATTTTGTAATTGAAACAGTATCCGAACAGTTGCAACTAAAGCAAGACATCTTTACTTCACTAGATCAGAGAGTGCCACCTCATATTCCGATTGGCAGCAATAGCTCGGGCTTCCCAATTAGCGATATTGCTAAAGATCTTCCAACAGCGCATCGCATGTTTAATGCTCACTACTTCATGCCAGCGCATATCGTACCGCTAGTAGAAATTGTTGCTGGGCAACATTCTGATTTAGCCTTAGCAGAAAAACTCTGCCAGTTTTATCGTGATCATGGAAAAAAACCTGTACTCGTTAAAAAAGATATTCCAGGATTTTTAGCAAACCGCATTCAACATGCATTAATGCGTGAAGCACTCTCCCTTGTTGAGGAGGGCATAGCCACGCCTGACGATATTGATACCGCAGTTCGCTATAGCTTTGGGTTTCGCTATGCCGCAGTTGGACCTATGACTCAAAAGGAAATTTCCGGCTGGGAAGGTATGACCTTAGCCGCAGAATTGATATACCCCTCTTTATCCAACATCACCCAGCCCCCAAGTTGTGTAACCAATTTAGTGAAAAGTGGCAAAACTGGCATTGCCAAAGGCGCAGGTTTTAAGGTCTGGCCAGCTGATCAAGCAGCCCTGATGAAACAGAACTACGAGCAAAGACTAAAGGCAGCTTTTGAAGTTCTCAAGATTGCGCCTGACCAGGAATAGATATATTTGCTGCAGCACAACATATTTATTCGTCCAGGCTTTCACATTATTAGATAATTGAGGGGTGAATACAAAAGCATCTTTTAGATCCCTGTTCAGTAGGGCTGTAATTACTTTGTCTGGCTGCGCCTTTCTGAGCACAACCCCAGGCTTGGTTTATGCGCAAAGTAATCAAGCCCAAAATGCCAACCAAGCACGCAACAAGATCACCGTACAAACCACCAAACAAGTTGGCTTGAAAGATAAGTCTGCGGGTGCTAACACCAAAACGAGCAGCATGAGCCTAAACCCGGCGCTCTTTCAGAGAAAAGCGCCAGATGAACTCATGCTCGATAACGACTCGAACCTAGACTATCGAGTCAATCAAGGCTGTCTGCGACGCAGCTTTAGTGAAGATAGCCTACCCGCAAGTATTGGCATCGATAACCCCCAGTTTGCTGAGTTCTTTAAAAATCAGACGAAAACTTTTTTTGATCATATGCGTGGAGATTGCATTCCTTATGCAGTTGCCTTCGGAAGTCGTAATCGATTTGATTCACTGAGCATCATGAATGGCCCAATCCAAGATAGTAAAACTGAAGTTTGGACATTTACACCTTCAGCAGTTGGTGGATTTTTAATTCAACAAGACTTTCTGCGAGATGAATCTAAGCGTCTCACTGAAATTCGAATTCCTTTGAGAGATGTTTTATATGATCCGCGCAAAGTAAATGATCAATTACCAGTAGAGCTTGTTTGGGAATTGAACTCTCTGATTAAGCAAATTTATCCCGAAGAAAATAATTCTCTTGAAAATACCAATAGCGTCGTACGCTTAATAGTGGACTTTGGTGATCGTGAAAAATGGGCGCAAATTTGGGCAGCAGAAATTATTGATCCCACCACTAAAGAGGTATATGCGAATGCTTTTTGGCTAGAGCGCAATGACATTCCGGGCGGTTTCTTTACTGGATCCGGCGAATCCCTCGAGCGCTCTTTCTGGACTAACCCATTAAGCTATCGCCGTATTTCACGGGGCGTTGGCATGGTCAAAGCCTCTTCTGGCAAGCGTGGCAAGGCGCCTGCAGCGACAGCTAAAACCGCGCCCGCAACCCCACCCCCTCAGACCAAACAGCGTTATCGCGCTCATATGGGCATCGATTACTCTGCGCCAACTGGCACGCCCGTGTTTAGTGTTGCCAACGGTAGGGTGGCTCATATCAGCTACAGCGGTGCATTTGGAAACCTCATTATTTTGGAGCATCCAGGCAATTACCATACCTACTATGCACACTTAAGCGGCTACAACGTAGAGCTTGGATTGGGCAATGAAGTGCGACGCGGATTAGAAATTGGTTATGTAGGATCAACCGGTAGATCCACTGGGCCACATCTTCATTATGAATTGAGAAAAAATGGTATCTATATAGATCCTTATGCGCCCAAGACTCAACTCGATTTGTGGTCTATGCGTGATAACGAAAGTGGTCAGCTGACTAAAGAAATACTGTTACTTGGCAGCCCAATCAAAAATAACTAAGGCCCATTGCTAGTCAGTTATTTGAATTTCTTCTTCACTTAGAAATAAAAAAGGGTCCGCTTGGACCCTTTTTGCTGAGCACTAAGAAATTAACCCAAAACTAATACTGGCAGTTTTGAATGCACGATCACTTCGTGCGTCTCACTACCTAACAAGATGCTTTTAATTCCCGTGCGCTTATGGGAGGCCATGACAATCACATCGGCCTTCGCTTTTTTGGCGCCATCCAAAATACCTTCGGATAAATTGCTATTAGCGATATGCAGGCTTTTGACTTTCAGGCCAGTACCAAGCGCAGTCGTTGCTTTCTTAAATACGTCTTTCGCATAAGCCTCACAAACCTTGGAGTGCTCCTTTTGCGTGATTCCATAACCCATAGTGCTATCCGAATAGACCATTGGGGGCAAGGGATCAGAAACATACACTAGCGTTACTGCCGGGCCATCAGCCTTAGCAAGTGCAGCAACCTTCTTCAAGGATTTTTTACTGACATCTGAACCATCTACGGGTACCAATAAATGCTTAAACATGTTTACTCCCTTCAAATTGAACTACTCGACTACTCTTTCCATCATAATGCTAATTATTGGCCTATAAAAGAATAAAGGTAACTTAATTGCTCAAGAATTTTGCTATCTACCTCTCGTTTTTAGTCGCTTTAATCGCAATTGATTTGGTATGGCTTTTGGGTATCGCAAAAAACCTCTACCGTGATCAGATGGGCGACTTGATGGCGAGCGAACCAAAGCTCATAGCAGGACTTGCCTTCTACTTACTCTATGCTCTTGGGGTCTGTATTTTTGTTATTGTTCCAGCGCTCTCAAAACAGTCTTGGCTATATGCGCTGCAATATGGTGCCTTGTTCGGTCTATTCTGCTATATGACATACGACCTTACCAATCTTGCAGTGATCAGAGGTTTCCCAACACAACTTGCTTTGATTGACATCGCATGGGGTAGCTTTGTTACAGCCGTATGTTCAGGAATCGCATACTGGGTTGGTAACCGCATCTCATAGCGTATTAATATTTAACCTATGTTTTTTCGCCCACGATTATTAGATTCATTTAACGGCTACAACCGCACCCTTTTCACAAAGGATGTTTTGGCTGGATTGACGGTTGGCGTTGTTGCACTTCCACTGGCTATGGCTTTTGCGATTGCCAGCGGACTAAAACCTGAAGCGGGCATTTTCACCGCCATCATTGCTGGTGGCCTTATTTCGCTTCTTGGTGGTAGCCGCGTTCAAATTGGCGGTCCAGCTGGCGCCTTCATTGTCATCGTGTACGGCATTGTTGAGCGTTATGGCGTACCCAATTTATTGCTAGCAACTGCCATGTCTGGTGTATTTCTATTTCTGATGGGCATGTTTCGTCTTGGTACCTTAGTACGCTTCATTCCTATCGCCGTCATTATTGGCTTCACGAATGGCATCGCCTTTTTGATTGGCCTGTCTCAAATCAAAGACTTCTTTGGGCTTCAGATTGAAAAAATGCCCGCCCATTTTTTTGAGGCCGTTCATGCGCTGTATTTAGCTGCTGATACTTTTAATCCAATAGCACTTGGGGTGGCTTCTGGCAGTCTCGCTTTATTAATTTTTTGGAAGTTATTTCAGAGTCGCCTAGGATGGCTATCGCATCTTCCAGGCACAGTAGTAACAATGGTTCTGGCAACCATGGTTACAAGCGTTTTTAGCTTACCGGTCGAAACTATCGGCAGTCGCTTTGGCGGCATCCCTTCTGGACTTCCTTCGTTTGAATGGCTTCCTATTAACTGGGATAGCGCCCAATATATGATTGCACCAGCCTTAACACTCGCATTGCTAGGTGCCATTGAATCCTTGCTCTGTGCACGTATTGCTGATGGCCTCATTCATGATCGTCATGAATCCAATCAAGAACTAATGGCCCAAGGTATTGCCAATTTCACGATTCCATTCTTTGGTGGCATGCCAGCTACAGGCACAATTGCGCGCACCGTTACCAATGTAGAAAGTGGCGCATCTACTCCGATTGCTGGCCTTGTACATGCAGTCACTTTGCTCATCATTGTTTTATTTGGGGCGCCTCTTGCCAAAAATATTCCACTGGCTAGTCTTGCTGCCATTTTGATGTATGTTGCCTGGAATATGGGAGAGTGGAGAAAGTTTATAGACCTCAAACAATTTCGCCTTCCATATCGCATTACTATTTTAAGTGTCTTTATTTTGACTGTTGTCCTGGATCTCACCATCGCAGTTCAGGTGGGTTTACTGCTTGCTTTTATCACTTTTATTTACCGGATCTCTAGCTTATCGCGCTGCGAGATTGCTTTAGCGAGTGACTTCCCTGGATTAAGCAACCAGCAAGGCCGTATTGATGCGTACCGCATTCATGGGGCAATCTTTTTTGGCGCAGTGAAGCTGTTAGAAAAGATAGAGGCAAATTTACCTTCACATACCCTGTTACTTGATTTAAAGAATGTAATCTACATTGATACTTCCGGCATGGATACGATCATGGAGCTTGCACATCTCTGTAAGATTCGTAATATCCGCCTGCTAATTTGTGGCTTGGCACATCAGCCACTTGAGATGGCTGAACGCAGCAACTTCATTGCTACGCTTCCGCCAGACTCTTTCTACCCTGACCTAATTTCTGGGATTGAAGCAGCGACAACTTAAAGGCAGCTTAAGAAATACAGAAGCCGCCTTTTAATAATGCTTCTGGCAAAACCCAAGCGCGGTATAAACCAAAGCCGCCTGCAATCAGCAGCAGCGATGCAGCCAAATACCGCACCCAACGATATTGTCCAAACTGGGTGAGTGCTGCAGAAAATTTAGAGATCAACAATAAATTCGGCAAAGTGCCTAAACCAAATGCCAACATGAGTGCGGCACCAGTTATCACATCTCCCGATAAAAATGCGAGCGGCAAGACGCTATAAACCAATCCGCAGGGCACTAAACCCCAGAGCATGCCACTGAACCAACGCGATGGACCACTAGCCATACGTCCTAAGTATTTAGCCCAGTAAGCGGCAATCTTGGAGCTGATCCACTTACCCCCCAATAAGCCTTCTGATGAACCCGCCTTTAAAAGACGAATTCCCATCAAGATCAAAATGAGAGAAGTTAGAGCAAATAAGGGTCGCTGAATTGGAATGAGATTTTGCTGCCAAACCACCACACCCACGGCAGCGGCAAGAGAACCCAGAAGAACATAAGTGGTTACACGTCCCAAATGCATGATCAGTTGCAGGTAAAAAAGCTCTGATTTGGCCCTTAAAGGGGTCTCTATGGCGATTGGTCGTTCGATGGCTGCCGCTATGCCTCCGCACATCAGAGCGCAGTGCCAACCACTTACAAGGGCGCCCAAAAAAACGGCAATGAGAAGGCTAGAAGTTAGCATCCGCTATCGAAATAAAGGTTAAAAAACATGATTCATTGTCCGTATAGAATAAACTGACTGCATAATTAGCTCTAGCATGAATTACAAACCTACCGATACCCCAACCAGCAAATGCTCAGTATGTGTACTGGGTCAGTTTTGCCTGCCGGTTGGTCTAAACAGTAGCGAAGTCTCAAAAATTGACAGCCTGGTTAAAGAACGCGTCCACCTGCAAAAAGGGGAAAGCTTATATCGCCATGGGGATGCACTCAGCTCTGTATACAGCGTCCGCTTTGGCACCCTCAAAACCGAATTCTGCCTGCAAGATGGTCGCCAACAAGTCATTGGCTTTCACCTTCCCGGTGAAATCTTGGGATTGGATGGGATTGGCGAGGGTCATTATCAGTCGGATGCGATTGCATTAGAAGAGAGTGAAGTTTGTATCATTCGCTACGAAGCCTTTGAAGATTTAGCACGCCAAATTCCAATGCTGCAAAATCAGTTTCACAAAATCATGAGTCGTGAACTGACTCAAGACCAACGTCACCTACTATCACTCGGCACAATGCGTGCAGAAGAAAGATTGGCTGCATTTTTATTGAGTCTTTCCCAACGCTTAGCAGCACGCGGTTATCTGAATAACGAATTTGATTTACGCATGAGCCGCAATGACATCGGCAGCTATCTTGGCATTCAAATCGAAACTGTTAGCCGCATGCTCTCGCGCTTTGCCGAATCAGGCCTGATTCAAATTAAGCAACGTCATATCAAACTGATCGATATGAACGGCCTATATGAACTGGCGGGCATTCCAAACCCTGATCGCCAGGGCTGCTCAACCCCAGAAATCCCAATCAAACAGGCTTAAATTAAGCCGCGATCTACTTCTTTGCTATCTGGTGACTCTATACCAGGCAGGATATAAGCTGTAAGCGCACTCGATGCAGCGCAAAACACCCAAATTGCAAAAAATCCAATGGTGTAAATACCCTCATCCGAGATATCTGGGTGATGGCCAAAAAATAGCAAATCCTGTGGATGCACTATGGTGAATAACAAGCCTTCTGCCATGCCAGCCACCAAAAAGGAAGGCCACAAAATCCAGATCAGCAAGCGGTACTTCATTTTTGAACCTGCACATCTTTAATCTGCTGCTCAACCTTTAAACCACGTTTAACTACACCATCACGCAATGGTTTATCAGCCTGATAATTAATCGCCAAATAAATGGTGATGATGCAACCGATCATTGCAACTGCAGGGCCGCTAATTAATAACCACGGCCATAATTGCTTAAACCAAGGTTTACTAGTTTTCTGTTCTGTCATATACATCCTCTCCATTGCTTTTAGCTTAACGGGGAATAATAAAAGTTGATTTTTCATCACGCGTTCTGGTAATCATCTCATTTCCAGACATTTCGTGAGCAATCACATCAAAATGAATTGGGTAATTGCCTGGCTGATTTACGCCCGTATCAGCACTTACCTTGATCGGCATCAGCAAATTACTTGCCGGCGCCACCTCAATCTCAGTGACGACCTGACCTTGAGAATTCAGCACCTTTAGACCATCTAAACCAAGAGCCTTCACTTGCACGTTCATATTATTTTCAGAAGCATTCATGATCTGAATACGATAAATATTTTCAATCCTCACACCCTCTACCTCGCGTGCCAATGCACCGCGATCGCGCATCACGTCTACCCTCAATGGATTACGTGTAGCTAGAGAGACTAGGAATGCAGCCGTAAGAACGGTAATGAAAGCTGTGTAGATTAATACACGTGGGCGCAAGATATGACGAATGGCGCTTTGATTCGACTCACGATCCTCGATTGCTCGCTCAGTTGTGTATCGAATCAATCCTTTTGGATAATCCACTTTTTCCATTACCTGATCGCATGCATCAATACAGGCACCACAACCAATGCACATGTATTGCAAGCCATCACGAATATCAATACCAGTAGGACAAACTTGCACGCAAATACTGCAGTCAACGCAGTCGCCCAAACCTAGAGACTCATGATCAGCCGACTTGCTACGACTACCTCTAGGCTCTCCGCGTACTTTGTCATAAGTCACCAAGAAAGTATCTTTATCGACCATCACACTTTGGAAGCGTGCATATGGACACATGTACTTACAAACTTGTTCACGCATAAAACCCGCGTTACCCCAAGTAGCAAAGGCATAAAAACATAACCAGAAAGTCTGCCAAGGACCCAAAGACAGATGAATTAGTGCGGAGCCTAAAGTGGTAATTGGTGTGAAATAACCAATGAAAGTAAAACCAGTCCAGAATGCGATCAATAACCAAAGGAAATGCTTGGTGATCTTAAGGCGCCACTTTCTAAAGCCCCAAGGCCACTCCTCGCCGTCTAAACGAATGCGTGCAAAGCGATCCCCTTCCACCTTGCGCTCGATCCACATAAAGATCTCGGTATATACCGTTTGCGGACAGGCGTATCCACAAAATAGTCGGCCAGCAATTGCAGTGAAGAGGAAGAGCGCTAAAGCAGAAAGAATTAATAGGAGCGTGAGATAGATCACATCCTGCGGCCATAAAACAATGCCGAAGATATAAAACTTACGCTGAATTAAATCAAAGAGTACGGCCTGACGACCATTCCAGCTAACCCATGGCAAACCATAAAACAGTAGCTGGGTTGCAAAAACGAGGATAAAACGCCAACGGGCAAAGAGGCCCGATACTGAACGTGGGTAAATCTTTCGCCGGACCTCGTAAAGAGACTCCTCAATAACCTCTATGGGGATAGGTTTTCCACCCGGCGGAAGATCTGCCACTAAATACTTTTCTTATTTAGCTGCTGCTGGCTGTTTATTGTTAGATAAACCCCAAACATATGCAGTTAATAAATGAATTTTTTCAGGACTTAAGACTTTATCTTGAGCAGGCATCATTGCCATACGGCCTTTAGTTACAGTCTCAACAATCGTTGCCTCTGAGCCGCCATATAACCATACTTTGTCAGTTAAGTTAGGTGCGCCTAATGCAATATTGCCTTTACCTTCGGGACCATGGCATGCAGCGCAATTCGATTTATAGACATCGGCACCGCGAGCTGCTTTGAGATCATCGGCTGGCAAACCAGAAAGGCTGCGAACATAGTTAGCAACATCAACAATTTGTTTGCTATCCAATTGCGGGAATGGAGGCATTACACCTGCACGGCCATTAATAAGAGTCGTCTTGATATTTTCTGGTGAGCCACCATAGAGCCAGTCACCATCAGTCAAATTCGGGAAGCCTTTAGCACCGCCAGCATCTGAACCATGGCACTGCGCACAAGAATTTAAGAACAAGCGCTGACCCATTTCACGAGCTTTTGGATCAGCAGCAACTTGCTCAATATCCATAGTGACGTATTTAGCATAAACAGGCTTTAACTCTTCATTGGCAGTTGTCATGGACTTCATGAGAGAACCGTCAGTGCTGTAACCCAACACACCAGGGAAAGATCCGAGGCCGGGGAATAGAACTAAATAAACCAATCCAAACACACAAGATAGCAAGAACATCCACATCCACCAGCGTGGAAGCGGATTGTTTAGTTCGCGTAAGTCACCATCCCAGACGTGACCTGTATCAGCAACTGCGCCATCAGCCGTATGCACTACTTTAGCTTTACGCTGTGAAAACAATAGCCATACACACCAAACAATGCCTACCAATGAAACTAGGGCGATGTAGCTACTCCAACCGCTGCTAAAAAAGTCACTCATGATTTATCCTTACTGAATTCATCCGGAAGATCAAATGGAAGTTCTGCTGATTCCTGGTTTGCTTCTTTTCTACCAGGAGACCAAGCCCACCAAACAATTCCTACAAAGAAAATAAGTCCAATTACTGTAGAAAAAGCCGAGAGGTAGGGTGTGATCTGTTCCATTTGATTTATGTCGTTCTAATTAAAATCCCAGCCTTTACTTGGCCACCACTTCATCAACAACGATGTATCTACGATTTACGCCAAGACCCTGAAGATAGGCAATCAATGCATCCTCTTCGGTTTTGCCTTCTAACTCTTTAGGCGCATTAGCAATCATTTCCTCGGTGTAAGGAACGCCTAAACGGGTCATCGCAATCATATGAGCTTGAATTGTGGATGCGTTAGCAGCATTCTTCTGCAACCAAGGATATCCAGGCATATTTGACTCGGGAACTACATCACGAGGATTGCGCAAGTGAATACGATGCCAATCATCAGAGTAACGAGCACCAACGCGAGCTAAATCTGGACCAGTACGTTTGCTACCCCATAAGAATGGATGGTCATATACAGACTCGCCAGCCAAAGAGTAAGGACCATAACGTTCTACTT
Organism: Polynucleobacter sp. MWH-Jannik1A5; assembly: GCF_018881795.1. Lineage (GTDB taxonomy): Bacteria > Pseudomonadota > Gammaproteobacteria > Burkholderiales > Burkholderiaceae > Polynucleobacter. The sequence continues at coordinate 447,076 of NZ_JACVPQ010000001.1, forward strand.
CTGAACGTAAAGTACGAATCTGTTGTGAATGACAACCAACGCACCCTTCGCGCTGATAGATATCACGTCCAGCCAAGCGCAAAGCTGTATATGGCTCTACACCAGGACTTGGCTCAGTTGTAGTGTGCTGGAAAAAGAGAGGTACGATTTGGACTAGGCCTGCAATCGATACCACAATGATCGTGGCAATAATTAACCAGCCAACGTTTTTCTCAAGCGTTCCGTGGGAAAAGAATTTATTTTCGCTAGACATTTTCTTCTCCTTTTAGTGTTCAGCAACGGCCGTTGGAATAGGCGCGTTTACAAAAGTTTTACCCTGCACAGTCTTGAAGACGTTGAATGCCATCAAGAACATGCCGCTGAGGTAGCACAAGCCGCCCAACAAGCGAATCATGTAGAAAGGATAAGTTGCTTTAACGGACTCAACGAAGCTATATGTCAATGTTCCATCTGGCTCAAATGCTCTCCACATCAAACCTTGCATTACGCCAGCAATCCACATAGCAGCGATGTATAGAACAACACCGATAGTGGCAATCCAGAAATGCAACTCAATCCACTTAGTGCTGTACATCTCTTTTTGCCCTACCAAGCGTGGGATCAAGTAGTAGAGAGAGCCGATCGTAATCATGGCAACCCAACCCAAAGCACCTGAGTGAACGTGGCCAATAGTCCAGTCTGTGTAATGAGACAAGCTATTCACAGTCTTGATTGACATCATCGAGCCTTCGAAGGTAGACATACCGTAGAAGGACAGAGCTACAACTAAGAATTTGAGAATAGGGTCACGACGGAGTTTGTACCAAGCGCCAGATAAAGTCATGATGCCGTTGATCATTCCACCCCAAGATGGCGCCAACAAGATTAAGGAGAACACAGTACCAAGAGACTGCGTCCAGTCAGGCAAAGAGGTATGTTGCAAATGGTGAGGACCTGCCCACATATAGGTAAAGTTCAAAGCCCAGAAGTGAACAATGGACAAACGGTATGAATAAATTGGGCGCTCTGCTTGCTTAGGGATGAAGTAGTACATCATGCCCAAGAAGCTAGTAGTCAAGAAGAAGCCTACCGCGTTGTGACCATACCACCACTGCACCATCGCATCTTGTACGCCAGCATATGCAGAATAAGACTTCCACAATGTCGCAGGCATTTCCAAGTTATTGAAAATATGCAGAATAGCAATCGTCAGAATGTATGCACCAAAGAACCAATTAGAAACATAGATATGTTTCGTCTTACGCTTCATGATCGTGCCGAAGAACACAACTGCATAGGCCACCCAAACTAAGGTGATCAAGATATCGATTGGCCACTCTAGCTCAGCGTATTCTTTTGAAGTTGAAATACCCAATGGCAATGTCACGGCAGCTAAAACAATCACTGCCTGCCAACCCCAAAAAGTAAATGCTGCTAATTTGTCACAAAACAAGCGCGCCTGACTTGTACGCTGCACGATGTAATAGGACGTTGCGAACAACGCTGAGCCACCAAAGGCAAA
>NZ_JACVPQ010000001.1:448717-635173 GCF_018881795.1 Polynucleobacter sp. MWH-Jannik1A5
CTTGATTACTCCCCACGGTAAGTCCCATGGTTTCTCCTTTTTTGTGACCAAACAACGACATAATCCAAATAGATTGGATCGATTATCAAAGTAAGGTCATTAAGGGAGTTTGATCTATGTCAAAAAGGATGGGGCAAATTGGAGCCCCTGGGAAATAAAATGCTTTATTTTCTAAATCATATTAAATATATGACTTTAATTGATAGTGCCTACTAACTTATTTAGACTTCGGAGTATCATCATCCATCAGAATGGCTTCGCCTGGACCATCCAAATCATCAAACTGACCGCTCTTAATGGACCAGTTCAAAATCCAGACCAATAGGCCAATCAGAACCAGCGAAATAGGGATGAGTAGAAAAAGGCTTTCCATCCCTATAGTCTAAGCTTTTCGCAAACGCCAGGCATTTAAGGTCACCGCAAGCGAAGAAAGCGACATGCCGATTCCCGCAACCCAAGGATTAACCCAACCCATCATTGCCGCCGGAATAGCTAACAAGTTGTAAATCAAAGCCCATAATAAGTTTTCCTTAATAATGGCTTGGGTTTTATCTGCTAATAAAAGCGTTTTTGCTAAGGGCTCTAGAGAGACGGCCGTCAAAATGGCATCAGCGCCTGCAGCAGCTAATGGTGCACCCGCACCAACGGCAATTGAGATATCTGCTCGCGCCAGCAATGGAGCATCGTTTACGCCATCACCAATGGCCCAAATAAAACGTCCTTCTTTTTGCAAGCGTTCAATGTAATCATACTTATCTTCGGGAGTGCAGCCGCCTCTGTGGGATTCAATACCAACATGATGAGCCCACCAAGCAACCGTATCACGATCATCGCCTGAAACTAAATGTACGGCAATATTTCTAGACTTCACCACTTTTAAGAATTCCTCCAAACCAACTCTTGGCGTGTCCAAGAAAACAAAGCTGGCGATCAATCCTTGCTCGTCGGCCAAATGCACTTGACCATATTGACCTAACTGAGAGCTCTGCTCTACACCCAGCCATAGAGCACTTCCGAGCCTATAAGATCCAGAACTTAAGCCTCGACCTAAAAGATTAATGACAGGCTCACTCAATAAAGGTATCGAAAGATTTTCTTTTTCAGTAGCACGCAATAAAGAAAGCGCCAGTGGATGCCTTTGCCCTGACTCCAAGGCCGCCGCTAAAGCAAGCGCATCCTCACGCCGATAACCCGCACGAAGATTGATGATTTCTTGTAACTCTGGCTGACCCATTGTTAGAGTACCGGTTTTATCAAGAACCAAATCCGTAGCCTTCACTAAACCCTCCATCACATGGCCACGCACGATCAGTAAACCTAATTTAGTTACAGCGCCTTGAGCTGCTGCCATGGCTGTTGGGACTGCAAGTGATAAAGCACAAGGACAACTCGCAACTAGTACCGAAACTAAAACAGTCCATGCGCGAGCAGGATCAAAGTAAAGCCAAATCGCTGATGAAGCAAATGCACTGAATAATAGGAACGCAACGAAATAGGCGGCCCACTTTTCAGCAAGACTAACCATCACTGGCTTTGCAAGTAATGCTTGATCCAGTAGAGATGCAATTCCTGCGATACGAGTGGATTGACCTACCGCATCAATTTTCATAAAGAATGGATTAAGAATGTTATGTGTACCTGCATACACGCGATCACCAATTTTCTTATCAACTGGTTTAGATTCACCGGTCAATAAGGACTCATCCAAAGCGCTCACATTTTCAACCAAAACACCATCAGCAGGCACCACCTCTCCAGGGGATACTCGTAATATCTGACCAGGATCGCAATTTACTACTGGAACAACCTCTATCTCTTGTGAAGCTGGGTAATCGATTGCACGCTCGCAGGTAGCAGGTAATTGTTTTGCCAAAGCCTCCGCCCCACCCTGCACATCTTGTCTAGCTAGTAATTCAACATATCTTGCAGCCAAGATAAATGCTACAAACATTGTGATTGAATCAAAATAACTTTGACTAGAGCCATTGATTAAGTTAATTGTGCCGGCGATGAAAGCCAATGCAAGCGCCAATGCAATTGGTACATCCATACCCAGCATATGCGTTTGCCTAAAGGACTGGACACTGCGCCAAGCTGCTTGAAATATTGGCCCTGCTGAATACACCATAACCGGTACGGTTAGCATCCAACTAGTCCAACCTAAAAGCACTTCAAACTCAGGGGTGATATCAGCGTCCACATAGGTTGGCCATGCATACATCATGACTTGCATCATGCCCAACATTGCTACGCCAAGACGTGACAGAAGCTGTCGCCTCTCTTTTTTCGCCCTATCCAATGATTGAGATGGTTCGAATGGCCAAGCTTCATAGCCAATCCGTTCAATTTCAAAAAGGAGTCTTGCTAAGCTTGTTTTTTCTGGTGAGAAACGCACCATCACTTTTTGAGTAACGTAATTAATTTGCACATCTTGAACACCAGCATTACGACGCAAATGTTGTTCACATAACCACACGCAAGCTGCACATCGAATTTTTTCTAATCGCAGAGTGGTCTCTAGACTGTCCTCGCCTTCAGATGAACGAGTAAAGCGGCCTCGCAAAGAAGGATCGTCATAAGGCTTCAGCTTTTCTGGGATTTCATTGCTAGCAAGATAGGCTGCCGGCTTATCACCAGCCTGTGATCGTCGGGCGTAAAAAACCTCAAGACCCTCACCATGAATCGTTTGTGCAATAGCCATGCAGCCTGGGCAGCAAAATGATCGAGGCTCTCCCCCTAATTCTGCCTCGATTAAATCATCTGGGAGAATATGGCTTGAGCAGTGATAACAAGCCAGAGAATTTGTTTTATCCATTTGGTTACTCAAGCACGTACTGCGCTACCCCAACCTCTTCGTCGCTCGTAGATGACAAATAGAACACCCCATATCACGACAGCAACATATGCCCAGACCCAAGCTACTTGTGAGGTACGCGAACCAGAGATATCCAGAACAAAGCCAAAAATTGCAGGGCCCAATAGGCCGCCGCCAAAGCCCATCAATGAGTGAAGGCCCATGGCAGCTCCTTTAATATTTTCTTGTGCGCTAATCACCAGGCCCGCAGTAAGTGTTGAGGAATCTGCCATGATGAAAATAGCATGTCCAATAGCTAGAGCAACAATTAACCACCATGATTGGCCTGTTGAGCAAGCAAATGCAATGCCTAATACAGCACTGGTCAGCATCACAATACAAACCCACTTCTGACGACCCACTCTTAAAGCAATTTCATTACCCAGTATTGAAGCAGGCACACCAAAGAAATTAATCACTCCGGCTAGAGTCGTAGCAGCCAGAAAAAAAGATTCTCCTGATGCTACAGCGCAAAAAGCAAAGAAGGCAACAATCCAACTCCTTGAGGCAAAGAGTTCTAATGTGTGAGCGGTATAGCCAAAAATAAATCCTGCTGCATTTTTATCTTGCAAAACTAGCTTCCATTTATCAACTGGAAAGATATCGTGCAGACGTATATTGATTGGACCCTTCCACTTCTCATGCTGCAATGCTGGGATAAATAGCAAAACAAGTAGAAATGCAGCAAGCGGTCCTAAGGCGATGAGCCCAAATACATATTGCCAACCCAGCGCACTCAGAATCCAACCAGAGCATAAATAAGAAAAGCCAGTGCCAATGCCAAAGAAAGCGGTATAAAAAGCAATGTGTCGTGTTAGCTCGCCTGACTGAATACGATCAGACAAAATTTTGAGGCCCGGCATATACGTGCCAGCAAGTCCGGCGCCATTTAAAGCCATGAATATTAGTGCTGTCCAAAAGTTATAAGCTAATAAGCCCATACCCAATAGGCCGCAGACAGCAGAAAGTCCACCTACTAAATACACCTTGCGAGCATCCACTCGATCGGTCAATGCAGTTGCTAATGGAACTGCCAGCATATAACCAAAGAAAAAAGCACTGGCAATCAATCCTGACTGTAAATTTGTGAGGTGCCATTCCTCTTGGAGGGTAGTGAGAACTACGGCATAGCAGGCAAAACCCAATAAGGCACAAGTTTGTGCCATCAGCATAAGAGGGGTGTAGCCAGCAGAACGAATGCGCATAGATAATCAGAAGAAACGTAAACTCATTCTACTCGCCCAGAACACAATAGGCTTGTTAGATCGTCAAAAACAAGATATTTACAGCAGGCTAGGCAATTCCATTGATGATTATGGAATAGTGCCAGAGCAACTCCCGGGCTTTATTGCTGACTAATATTCGGGGAATCTTGGAAACCGTTAGAGCGGTAAGTTAAGACTAAGGTATCTCGGTAGCCGTATTTTGTTAGCGGCTGAATAGGCGTTGATTCATGAATCATGCGCTGATCATTCATTAGCAATAAAGACCAAGGTTCTGTCAAAGTAAAGCGCAAACCCGCCGAGCCTGAGGCATCAAATATTCTCGTCTCACCACCCTTGATACCTGAACGATCTAATAAGAAGACTGCTACAAAATCTACACCATCGCGATGTGCCCCCTCAGGAGTCGGGCGACCAATACCATCGGTTGTATCAATCCGAAATTGATGCGCTTCTACAAACCAAGTATTAACAGGCTTTAAGCCATTTAAGATATGAGCAAGCCCAAGCAATACCGATTGCCAAGCAGGACTACTCAACAAGTCATTTTGGATAGGCTCAAACCAGCGCTCAATACCGCCGTGAAGCGCGTTGTAATCAAGTGATTGCCAATGTGCGCGATGCGGAACTAACGTAAGTTCATCGCCCTTGATTTGATAACTAGCATGACGACGGAAACGATAGCGACCGCCATCCTTTAAATAGGGGTCCCGGGGCAAGTCTTCCCAAAACTTGGCGAGGCCTTGTAGTTTGGCCAGATCGACATGACTAAATTGAGCCACAGTCTCAGCAGATACCACCGCAAAGCCGTCATCGAGTAAAGCTTGATCTATCTGCTTTAGAGGGGTTAATGGAGGCGCAAGGCCGGCAATCGTCATAGTTTTATTTTAGGGCAGTAAGCAAAAGCAGTTTTACTTTTTATATCCCCTTACCTTAATGAACTAGATTTAAACGTACACGCACCTCACCCACATGCCCTTTAAGGTCATATAGTTCTTTGGCGTCCAACATTGATACCTTGATATTACCAACCCGCTTTTCGATAGCCTCTAGATCTTTAAAATTCTTCTCTTTAAGCGCTGGATTTTGAGCATTCCTCTCAATCACCTTGAGCTCCTCATACACCTGAGCCAACTTCAATCGTAATAAGAAATTTTTCGTAGTTGGGATGTAAGTAAACAAGGGGATCAAAATCACTAAAAGCGGAATAACAATCTTGACAAAACGTCCCGCCCAAACTGCAGTCCAAAAAGGAAGGTGGCGATGCAGGAATGAAGGACCATCTTTTAGATAGATCTCTGCATCCACATCCAAAGGAAAATCCAATCCAGTACCCGATGGAAACTCGCCAGTCTTTTGCAGGCGTGAATATGATTTCAAAATATCATATGAAGCGCCAAGCAAAAGTGATATTAGTGCAGGGCTCGCATTATCGTGCGCCACTAAGGTCGCAGTAGCGGCCATCACCTGAATATCCTGACGAGGCTGATCATATTGAATGCTCAACAATCCTCTGGGCACGGTAACCTTAGATAAATAGGGAAGATTGCGAGTGTAAGCATCAGCCTGATCAAAGTTCATCAAGCGAATACCGGGAATAGAGTAAAACTTTTTCAAAATTGGCGCTTCCGCTGCTGCCACAATAAATACAGCATCTAATTCACCAGCACTGAACTTTGCAAGCGCTTCATCAGGCTTCAGTTTTTGCGCATCTATATCCTTGTCAGTAATGCCGCTAACCTGTAATAAATCCTTGGTGAGCGCCAGCGTGCCACTTCCTTCGTTGCCAATAGAGACTCTTTTTCCTTTTAGCTGACTCAATATTTTTAGTTGGCCGCCATCACTTTTAAAAGTACCTTCGCGATACCAAACCCAAATTGGCTCGTAAAACATGCCTGCTATCGAAACCAAATTGGGATATTCGCTAATGTTAGCGACCCCACCTTGCACCATCGCAAAATCTACTCCAGTTTTTGGATCATTTAAGAGGACCAAGTTATCGATAGTTCCACCAGTAGAGCGCACTTTAAGATCAACACCATCTTTAGATAACTCTGCTTTTAAACGCTCTCCAAATTGGTAGTAGAGACCGGTAGGAAATCCCGTGGCTAGCTCGATAGACTTTGGTGGTGGAGGTACTAAGATCCATAGCACCCCAAAAAGAATGATCAGCAGCGCAATAAAGGATGCTGCCAAAGCCAGTGGATTGTATATTTGCCTTTTGATGAAATTCATTGAAGCCTCTTATGTTTTTTGCATTATGCCCCGTGCATGGCATTAGGAAAAGGTTTCAAAACCATTCATGCAAATCAAGATAAGATGAGGCTTTTTAGACGCCCCAGAAACCATGAAGAATTCAGCAAAAACTAAGGTAGCCCTAGTCACCGGAGCGGGAACTGGAATTGGTAAGGCTGCAGCCAAGGCCCTGCTTAAGGGGGGCTATTGCGTAGTGTTGACGGGGCGCAGTATTGATAAATTAGAAAAAGCCATTACCGATATAGGCGGCGACCAAAGCAATTGTTTGGCGGTTGCTTGTGATGTTGGCAAACCTGATGCGGTCAAAAAGCTATTTACAGCCCTTAGTAATAAGTTTGGTCGCATCGATGTTTTATTCAACAATGCCGGCATGGGCGCTCCTGCAATCCCTATGGAAGACTTGAGCTATGAACAGTGGATGAACGTTGTGAATACCAATCTTTGCGGTGCATTCCTCTGCTCACAAGAAGCGATTCGCATGATGAAAGCACAATCACCTCAAGGAGGCAGAATTATTAATAATGGCTCAATCTCTGCTCATGCACCACGGCCTATGTCAGCACCATATACCGCCACAAAACATGCCATCAGCGGCTTAACCAAAACAATTGCATTGGATGGGCGCCCTTTTAATATTGCCTGCGGTCAAATTGATATTGGGAATGCAGCAACCGAGATGACTGAGCGCATGGCTGCTGGAATTCTGCAGGCCGATCAATCTATTAAGGTAGAACCCCGCATGGACGTTGATCACGTTGGGGAAGCAGTACTTCATATGGCTCAACTGCCGCTGGAGAGCAATATTCTGTCGATGACAATTATGGCAACCAATATGCCATTTGTAGGTAGAGGCTAAAACTTTACTGACGTACTTGATCGATCAGCAGGCGAACATTGCTTGCACCAACTTTAACTGTCTGCGCCGATGAGATGAGATCTCCTGCTTCGGGCTTTGCCATTCCAGTTTTCGAGATGCGTACCTCTACACTTGCCTCAGATAATTGAGAAAGTGGCGCACTTGGATTCATTGCCAAGGCGTCATTCAAAGTGAAGCTCATTGGAAAATCGCTAGCTGCCACCTTTAGAACCGCTACTGGCATGCGTTCACCAGGCTTACGAGCAATCACCATTACGATGTCTCCCGATTTAACCTTAGACTTCAAATCAGCAGACAGTTCAACCTTGCCACTAATCGCTTTGCTGGCCACCGAAGCGGGAGCGGAAGAAGAAAGGCCACCTTTAGAACGAGCCTCAGCAATTGATCCCTGAATAGCGCGTGCCTCATCAGTATCTGATGGTATCTGCTTTGCTAATTTTTCCCAAGTTTGAACCGCAGCCTTGTAATTACCAGCGCTATACGCTGCAGTTCCTGAAAGCCATAGCGCCATCAAATTATCAGGATCCAGTTTTAAGGCTTGATTGATTAACTGCAAAGGTTTTCCAGCAAAGTTACCGTTTGCATTAGTGGCCAATACATCTGCGTAATCAGCTAATAATTGCGGATCCGAATTGATGAAGTCGCCAGCACGGGCATAAGCTTTAGCCGCATCCTCATTACGGCCCAAGATTCGGTAAGAGCGAGCCAACATCGCCCAGCCCTTCAGATTACCTGGATCCTTCTCCATCTTGGCAGCAAATTCAGCCACCATTTTTTCAACGCCCTCTTGGGTAACCGGTGTCTCTGAATTTTTTTGCGCTATCCGAACCACATCCCCCAAAGAAAAATAGAGGGCGGATGAAAGCAAAACAATAAATATGCACAACCCAATAGCTGTTTTTTTCGCAGAACCCGCTACTTCGTGATCATCTTCTACGATCGTATCTTGAAAAAGGCGCTGGCGCATTTCAGCATGGGCAATTTCATAGTCAGCAGAACTAATTGTTCCTGCAAGATGTTCTGCTTCCAACTTTTCAAGCTCTTCTCGATAAATAGCAGCATTCATCTGGCGACGTGATGTTGCCGCACTCTTTGCAGGAAATATAAAAGGTCTTAGAACCAATACCAATACCAGAACCAAGAGCAAAAAAGCAGGAATCAAAAAGCTAGTCACTAAATTCATCCTTCTTTCTTATCAGCCGCATTTAACAATGCGTCGATTTTTTGATTGTCAGCATCCGTCAGTATGACGGTAGGAACGCTACTGTTTCTGCGTCGCAAATACATTAAGAGACCTGCAATACCAATGCCGAGAATGATGAACGGTCCAATCCAAAGCAACCAAGTCAATGGCTTGACTGGCGGACGATAGAGTACAAAATCACCATAACGCTCAACCATGAATGAGCGAATTTGATCATCAGTCTTGCCTTCACTAATCAGAATACGAATTTCACGGCGCAAATCATTCGCTAAATCAGAACGTGAGCCAGCCAATGATTCATTCTGACAAACTAAGCAACGCATTTCCTCTGAAATGCTAATGAGGCGCTGCTCTGTTACAGGATCATCCGCAAGAGGCGCTGCATCCTTGGCATATCCACTACCAAGACTTAATGCAAATAATATAGCTAGAAAAATCTGCTTCATGATTTTTTAAGCTCGCTGAGCATAGGGTAGATTTTTTGATTCAATAAATTGATCGTCAATGGACCAATATGCTTAAAGCGAATCACGCCTGCTTTATCAATAATGTAGGTCTCAGGCACACCATACACTCCGTAATCAATGCCAACGCGACCATTGCCATCAAAGGCAGAGAGTACATAAGGGTTGCCCTGTTTTGCCAACATAGCCAGTGCATCTTCACGCTTATCTTTGTAATCTAAGCCAATGACTGGCGCTATTTGAGACTTAGCCAGCTCAACTAATACGGGATGTTCTTCACGACAAGCTACACACCATGAGGCCCAAACATTCAGGACCCACACTTGACCCTTCATGCTTTCTGGTGAGAATGTTTTATTGGGTTCAGAAAGTTGAGCAACTTCAAACGCCGGGGCGGCCTTGTTAATTAATGGTGAAGGTACTTCATGAGGATCACGATTGAGACCAATAGCTAAGAAAACTACCAAGCCTGTAAACAATACAAGCGGAATTAAGAATTTTGCTTTCATGAGAGCTTGCTCTTTAACTTCATTCGATAACGCCTATCCGAAATAGCCAATACTCCGCCCAAAGCCATCAGTAAACAGCCACCCCAGATCCAATCAACAAAAGGCTTGTAGTAGACACGCACCGCCCAGGATTGATCTCCCAACTCTTCACCCAAAGATACATAAATATCGCGAGTCAGTCCTGCGTCAATTGCCGCCTCAGTCATCGGCATCGTAGATGAGAAGTAACTTCTCTTTTCAGGATAAAGACTGGTGGGCGAACCACCATCTTTTGACAGCAAGAAGGTACCGCGCATTGCCTGGTAATTAGGGCCGCGAGCAGGATTAACACCTTGCAACTGAATTTGATAGCCGCCAACCGTGACCGTGTCACCAGCTGACATACGTACATCTTTCTCTTCCTGATAAGCGCCCACCATCGTGACGCCAATTACAAACACCGCAATACCTAGGTGCGCTACCTGCATGCCGATAAAGGAGCGAGTAGGCTTACCAGCCTTTGCTTGACGAACGATTTGCATGCAGCCTGACGCGATGACCCAAAAAGCCAACATGAAGCCCATACCTGCAAGCCAAGTAAATTGCCCCATGACTAAAGGAATCGCAACGCCAGCCACTAAAGCAACGGCACCTGCAAGCCAAAGACGCTTGATGATGCTGAGCAAGTTGCTCTGTTTCCAGCTTGCCCAAGGGCCAATGCCCATCAACACCAATAAAGGAACCATGATGGGAACAAAGACGCTATTGAAATACGGAGGGCCTACAGAAATCTTACCCAGATGCAAAGCATCAATTAATAAAGGATAGAGTGTGCCCAGTAAGACAGATCCAGCCGAGACGACCAGAAAAACATTCCCAAGCAAGATAAATGTCTCTCTTGAGCTGAGATTAAATTTACCGCCCATCGTACTTTTAGGTGCGCGCCACGCGTAAAGCACCAGAGAAGATCCAACTACTAGTGATAAAAAGATCAGGATAAAAATACCGCGCCGAGGATCAGTTGCAAACGCATGCACCGAGGTCAATACACCGGAGCGAACTAAGAAGGTGCCCAGCAATGATAAAGAGAATGCTGTAATTGCCAAAAGCACGGTCCAACTCTTGAACCCGCCACGCTTTTCAGTAACAGCCAATGAGTGCAATAAGGCAGTGCCTACCAGCCAAGGAATAAATGAGGCGTTCTCAACTGGGTCCCAGAACCACCAACCGCCCCAACCTAATTCGTAATAAGCCCACCAAGAACCCAGGGCAATACCCAGAGTCAAGAAAACCCAGGCAGCTGTAGTCCATGGACGTGACCAACGTGCCCATGCTGCATCTAATCTGCCTGACAACAAAGAGGCTATCGCAAAAGCAAAGGCTACTGAAAAACCAACATAGCCCATGTACAACATTGGCGGATGAAATACCAAACCTGGATCCTGAAGCAGTGGATTTAGCGATCGCCCATCTTGAGCAGCCGGCAATAAACGTTCAAATGGATTGGAGGTAGTTAAAACAAATAACAGCAAACCGCTGGTAACCAATCCCAGTACGCCGATTACGCGCGCCACCATGAAATCATCCAAGGCTTTTGAGAGTTGCGCCACCAAGATAGTCCACGTAGCCAGCAAGAAGATCCACAATAAGAGCGACCCTTCATGGCCACCCCATACCGCACCCAATCGATAAATCACCGGCATTTGTGAATTAGAGTGCTCAGCAACATAGAGCACAGAAAAATCATTGCTGTAAAAACTCCAAGCCAATATTCCAAAGGAAATCGCCAGTAGTAAGAAAACGGTTTGGGCGGTAGGTCTTGCGAGAACTAGCCAGTCTCGGCGGCCAAAGTGGGCGCCCACCAAAGGCAGAACCCCTTGCACAAGAGAAATACAAAGCGCTAGAACTAATGCGTAATGCCCAAACTCTGGAATCATTTAGCGCTTCCGTTTTTCTGCGCCTGATCTAAAGCATGTTTGGCTTCAGGTGGCATGTAATTCTCATCATGTTTCGCGAGCACCTCACTGGCAATAAATTCACCATTCGCATTCATGCGACCTTGAATCACCGCACCTTTACCCTCTTTAAATAAATCGGGAAGAATGCCGGTATAGGCAACTGGAATATCTTTCACGAGATCAGTGATCTCAAAGTGCACAGTGAGGCCATCACGTTTTACCGAGCCATCCTTCACCATGCCACCAATTCTAAAAGTTTGACCTTGAGGCGCTTTACCTGCAGCAACCTCACTAGGAGTGACATACAAAGCGATATTGCTATTAAGCGCATTCAAGATCAACATGGCAGCAACTCCAATCGCCAGGAGTGCGCCAATAATAATCAATGCGCGTTTATGTCTAGGTTTCACTTACCAATCTCTTTATCAAACTGTTCTGCTAGCTGCTGTTGCTTCAACCTGCGCACAATCGCCCTAAAACGAGCGCGCACAAATAGAGGCTCCAATATCAAAACCAAGGCACAAATGCCAAAACTGCTCCACACATAGAGTGCGTAACCGCCCATAGCAAAAAACTCGGAAGGACTATTCCACATTAGCTTTTCACCTCAATTGATTGTCTCACCCAATCCGCATGGGCTTCACGCTCCAAAATGATTGCCCTCACTCGCATTAAGGTGACTGCAATGGTGTACATCCAGAAACACAAGGCCATCAATAGCATTCCCCAGAGCATGGTTTGAGCCATTGCTGGTGATTTAGTCAAAGAAACGGAAGCCCCTTGATGCAAGGTATTCCACCATTTCACTGAAAAGTAAATAATGGGTACATTAACTACGCCAACTAATGCCAAAATTGCACTAGCTTTATCAGCGCGACGCGGATCGTCGATAGCGGCTCGTAAGGCAATAAAGCCCAAATAAAGAAACAATAGAATCAGCTCTGATGTGAGTCGTGCATCCCATACCCACCATGTACCCCACATTGGCTTGCCCCAAAACGCACCAGTCCATAAAGACAGAAACGCCATCCAGGCGCCAATTGGCGCAAGTGCCTGCGCCATCATGGCAGACAAGCGGGTATTAAAAACAAGCCCGAGCCCCGCCCAAGCAGCCATCACTAAATAGATAAACATCGACATCCATGAGGCTGGCACATGGATAAAGATAATGCGATAGCCCTGCCCTTGAACGGCGTCCACTGGAGCAACAAAAAAACTTACCCATAAACCAATAGCGCCAAATAGCAATGTCAAAACCCAAAAGAATGGGATGAGCTTTCCCGCCACCGGATAAAAGGTGCTGGGGCTAGATAACTTAAACCAGTTAATCAGGCGGTTATTAGAAAAGTGATTTGTTTGACTCATTCAATCGCAATCTTTACAGCAGCAGTACTTACCCAAGGAACAAATGCTAAAGCCAAAATCAATAATGCGCCCAGCAATGAAAAATGGCCCGATGCATCCAAGCCCACACTATTAGCGTATACAGCGCCAGCACCAAAAATGAGGACTGGAATAAATAAAGGCAGTATCAATAAACTTAATAAAACGCTGCCACCCCTCACCCCCAAGGTCAATGCAGCCCCTATTGAGCCTAGCAAGGATAGCACTGGAGTACCCAATAAAAGAGTGCCCATCAGCACATATAAAGAGCTGGCATCTAAATCAAACTGAATACCAATAATAGGGGCTAAAAGTACCAGCGGTAGGCCACACACAATCCAGTGGGCAATAATTTTTCCGGCCACTAGTAGCGCCAGAGGTTGAGGCGACAAAACCAGCTGCTCTAAAGAACCATCCTGATAATCGGCCGCAAACATTCGATGCAAACCTAATAATGTAGAAAGCAAGGCCGCAACCCAAAGAACGCCTGGTGCGATTTTTCGCAATAATGCAGCATCCGCACCAATCCCCAGAGGAAATAAACTGGTTACAACGACAAAAAAGAATAAGGCCGTTAGCACTTCGCTCTTGCGGCGCATAACCAGCAACAGATCGCGATGAATGATCGTTAGTAAAGCCTTCATAAATCAAGCGTCCTCACATGAGGAAGATTTACCTCTTGATGGCTAGTCAATACCACCAAGCCCCCAAGCTTCACATGCTCTGCAATAAGATCTTGCAAGGCTTGCACAGCATGAATATCCAGCGCATTAAATGGTTCGTCAAGAATCCATAGCTTTGCTTGCCGCGTCAGCATGCGTGCCATCAAGACGCGACGCTTTTGCCCAGCCGACAAACAATTGACTGGCAAGTGTTCACGCCCACGTAATCCAAAGCGCCAGAGGGCTGATAAAGCCTTCTCGCCTAGCAATTGAATATCATCTAATGCAGCATAGATCTGTAAATTTTCTAGCGCAGTGAGATCTTCCTTTAAGGCGTCGCGATGTCCCATAAACAAGAGTTCGCGATGATAAGCAGAAACATCTTTAGCAATAGATATTCCATTCCAAAAAATCTCGCCAGCCTCTGGCTTTGATAAACCCGTCAGGAGTCTGAGTAAGCTAGTTTTTCCAACGCCATTTTCTCCGCGCACATGAAGGCACTCTCCACCAGAAACCTTTAAGTGAAGATCTTCAAACAATCTTCTTTCACCGCGTACACAAGCAAGAGCTCGCGCTTCAAGCGCCAAGGCAGAGTTGCTGGAGGTGGAAGAGTTATCGACTGTCATGTAGGGCAATGGCTTGATTTAAACCACCCCAGGCATTGTCCAGACCCCATTGGGACTAACAAACCAGAAAAAGTGGAATTAAGGGAATAATCCCTTTCAATTCAATTACTTATGAAATTATAAACCGAGTCCACCAAGAACAAAAAAACCACCAAAAGGTGGTTTTTTCAATTAAATCAATTACTTAGCTTAGTTCAGACGCTTTGTAATTTCAGCAATACGCTGCCCATAGAGTCTTGCAGTCTCTAAGTCACCGGCATTCACCTCATCCACACTCGCATCCGAGGGAGTCTGCATCATGGCTCCTGCAGAAGAACCAACATAGTTAATGTCATCACGTTTAGCGGCTTTTGAGTTGGAAGGCATCAACCCAGTTCCCACCCATAAACCATTGTGCTGCATGGCCAAGGTAAAGAAATAATGCAAAGTGGAATGCTTATCGCCATTCATCGTGGCTGAATTAGTAAAACCGCCAAACACTTTATCTTTCCATTGCTGAGAGAACCATTGCTTGGAACTCGCATCAGCAAACTTTTTAAATTGCCAGCTGACGGTTCCCATATAAGTTGGCGAACCAAAAACGATTGCATCCGCTTCATTCAAAATTACCCACTGCGCATCCGTCAAGTTGCCCTCAGCATCAATTGCTACCAATGTAGCGCCAGCTCCTTTTGCAACCGCTTCCGCCTGTTTTACCGTGTGCCCATAGCCACTATGAAATACCACTGCAATTTTTTTTGTCATATCAATCTCCTTTTAAGAATGCAATCTGCTCTTAATTATTTTATTTCCAGAATAAAGAAATTTTTTGCGGCGTTTCAGGCTTAATAGAAAGTATTCGCCTTTGAACAACCCCTTCATATACCGCTTCAACCACATAATCTCCGGGCGTAAGATTAATCAGCATATAAGGGCCATCTGCTTGGGCGTCAAAGATCATCTGCTTTTTATTTGAGCTCATGATTTTGATAGTTGCTCCAAATATCCAAACACCCCTACCATTCTCAATCTGCGACATTTCCAGCAATAAAGGCCATTGCTTTGCCTCGGCAAGAATGGCTACCGTCTCACCCTCACCAACACCGCCAGTGATGTAAGAAATGCCTTGTGAATACTGTGTTTCTGGAATTTGAGCCATAGACAAAGCGCTCATCAAAATCAAATGCGTGGAAAAAATTATTTTTAGAAGTGTTTTCATCCTTCTATCCTACGCCTGATTGCTCTATAAAAAAAGCCCCGCAAGACGGGGCTTTTGTACGCTAGAACACTTAAGAATCTATGGTGTCATGACAATTGCGCCAGAAACTTTTCTACCTTCAGCAGCACGGTGTGCGTCTGCCGCTTGCTCCAAGGAAAACTTCGCGCCAATTTGTACTTTGACCTGCCCTTTGGCAATTGCATCAAAGACTGCTTTAGCATTTTCTTTTAACAAGGCTGCAGTTGCATTATGTGGAAATACAGAAGGTCTTGTTAAAAATAGACAACCCTTCTTGTTTAAGATTTCTGGCTGAATCTCTGGGGCTGGTCCTGAGGCGGCGCCGAACAAGGCCACCGTGCCAAACGGAGCGGCACAATCCAAGGATCCCAAGAAAGTAGTCTTTGCAACAGAGTCGTAAACCACGTTAGCTTTTTTGCCACCAGCTGCCTTAATAACCTCTTCAACCCAATTTGGTTGAGAGTAATCAACTACGGCGTCACAACCTGCTTCCTTAGCGGCCGCGAACTTTGCTGGCGAACCCACAGTGCCAACAACAAAAGCACCCAAAGCTTTTGCCCAGCCAGCCAAAATTTGACCAACACCACCTGCAGCAGCATGGACAAGTACAACATCGCCAGCTTTTACTTTGTATGTTTTCTGAACTAGGTATTGCGCAGTCATTGCCTTAAAGAAAACCGCTGCAGCTACTTCATCAGAGATGCCAGCTGGTATCAAAACCAATTTATCAGCAGCAACATTACGAGCGCTAGCGTATGCACCAATTCCAGCGTTCATGTAAACCACGTGATCGCCAACTTTAAAGTCAGTAACGCCTTCGCCTACAACCTCAACAACACCAGCAGCCTCATGACCGAGGCCAGTAGGCATCTCGAGCGGGTACACACCAGAGCGCTGATAAACGTCAATGAAATTAAATCCAATCGCAGTTTGACGAATCTGCACTTCACCTTTTGCAGGTGGAGGCAATTCTTTGTCGATTACCTTAATTACGTCTGCACTGCCTAATTCAGTCAGACTAACAACTCGAGCTTTTGTCACGTGTCACCTTATTATTTTTATAGAGAGAAAATAATCATACAGTAAGGGCATCTTCCTCAATTACCGCCCAAGTACTATCACCCAACTTCTTCACTGCCATTGAATAGGTCCAACTCTCAGGAATACCGCAACTCCATTCTTTTGGACCATTCTGGATTAAGACATTAACGCCATTCCTGCCGTCATAGTACAAGTGATAAATTTTTCCATGAATTGGATTAAAGCTAAATTTAGCGCTGTGCACCATCTCAGTAGCATCGAGTCTTGCTTGCAAAGCTTTCGCCTGCTTCATCAAAACCTCAGCTTGCTCCATAATGCGGTCATATTCCAACTTAGCATTCTGACGCGCTACGTTGACAGCTTTATCTTTTTCTTCTGTAACCTTGATAGGAGCAAATACAGGGGCGCCCACCTCCATTGGATATTCAATCCCTGCATGACGCGCTGGATCGGTATCTTCGATTCTCATGAAATGCCCTGTATTTCTATATAAATAAGTATTGTTCGCAGAAAGTGTGACACAAATCCCGGGCTTTTGCTCAGCGCTTATGGAAGCTCAAAGTAACCTCACCCAGCTCAATTCCAAACTTACTCATTTTGGCCTTATTGAGCATCACTTTAGGGGTCATCAAGTACATCCAATCATTGAATTGCACGTGATAAATGGTGCCATCCACTGGCAAGGCAAGGGTATAGGTCCAATTCAGAGCATTTCCTGCTAGTTGGCCTTGGGCATCCCCCACTACGTCATCCGCTCTACCAATGTAATAGCCAGGAGATTGCTCCGTTAAAGTCCAAATACGCTTTTGCTTAGTACCATCCGAGTAGTCAAAGCTCTCATCAAGAGTGCCTACTTTTTTTCCATCAACAGTTGTCCAATTGGATTTGATCAACACCGTAAAACGTTTTTTTACCTCGCCACTGCGATCGGTAAAAATGCCATAGGCATCAATCGTTCCCGAAAAATACTCACTCAGATCCAGTACAGGCTTTTCAGCTGCATATTGCGAAACTTGAGGCGCAGAACAAGAAACGACAAATAGTCCGCAAAATATCAACAGCGTGAAACGATAAAAAATGGTTTTCATGAATTAGCAGGCCTCATTAAAAATCGGTGGCGGGCAAGATTGTCCTAGCAACTCCGTCCGCAGCTTAGGTGCACTTGTTTTTGGATCAAGCCAAATCCCAAAAAATGCCTTTGAAAATTCAGGGCCTGGTATCTGTGCAATCTGCTTACCATCGTGATAAAAAATGGTTCCTTGCTTAGGGGAATACATCGCTGTCAAAGTTTGTCCTGATTCCACATTCGGCAAGATGGCAGTTAACTCCTTACCCCAAAGCGATGCCTGAGCCTCTGGCACACCAATACGCTTCATCTCCTCGACACTTCGATTGGCAATAGAGGATCCAGAGAATGATTTTTGGTAGCGCAGATTTAATGCAAAGTCGGGAGAGGATAGAGAGCCCACTCGATAAAAGGAGGCGTCGTAAACATGCAGGCCAAACCAAGTGAGTCGTCCACTACCTTGAAGTTTTGCAGAACTGATATTTGCAGGCAATTCAATCGGCTCGCGAGCAAAGCCAGTTGATAGCACTGTGCTCAATAAAGTAAACACGATAAAAAATTGAATTCTTTTCATTGTGATGCCGTTCCTGATTTGGACTTGACTAGACGGAGTGCTGCCGGCCCAAAAAGGCTCGAGATTGCATGTCTATTCTTAGCAAAAAATAGATACCCCAATTTAAAGAATGGTTGCAAAGGCTTTCTTGAGAAGAGCCAGGCCATGCGCGGCAGATCTGCTCGACGATAGGCTTCAGGAAAAACAGAAACGCCCTGAATTAATCTGCCACTAGCAAATTGACCATACATAGCCGCTAATGCAGCTTCACAAGAGACGCCTACCTTTTGAGGGTCAAACCGATCAGAATTAATATCAACAAAATCTAATAAGTTAGCGTGATTACGTCCGGACAAAAAAAGAATCTCCGCCTGACATAAAGGGCAGGCGCCATCGTAAAACAAGGTGAGTTTCTCTAGTTGAGTCATCGTTCAGCAAGTTTACGGCTTATTCAATAAACTGGTTGACACTAATATTTTTAAGGTTGTTATGCAAAACGAGATTGCACTGAATGTATATGGGGAGCCGTTAATACCCTGCTCTTTCGATCCCCTAACTGGTTTTTTTAGGGATGGGTGCTGCAAGACCAATGAAGAAGATGTCGGCAGTCATTTAGTTTGCGCGATTGTGACAGATGCTTTTTTGCAATTTAGCCTTCAAAAGGGGAATGATCTCATCACCCCTCGGCCAGAGTATCGATTTCCTGGACTGCTTGCGGGAGACCAATGGTGTTTATGCATCAATCGCTGGGTAGAGGCCTTAAACGCAAATTGCGCTCCATTAATCAAGCTGGAAAGTACTCACATCAAAGCTCTGGAAACGGTGCCATTGAATATTCTCAAGGAATATGCGAGAGAAGTTTGAAGGCTTTTTATACCGACCATTTTGTATTACCTCTGCCTACAGGGCATCGCTTCCCTATGGAGAAGTACTCTCGATTGCGAGATTTAGTTAGCGCTCAAGCAGGTATAGAACTTGTTGAAGCGCCACCAGCAACAGATACCCAAATTTTGTATGCGCATGATCCGGGCTACCTCATTAAAGTAATTGACGGAGCGCTTTCAACACAAGAGCAAAGAGAGATTGGTTTTCCCTGGAGCACTCAAATGGTCGAACGTTCACGACGCTCAGCAGGTGCTACTGTTGCTGCAGCTAAAGCAGCCTTGCAAGAAGGTATCTCTGCCAATCTAGCTGGGGGTACACATCATGCCTATCGAGATACCGGAAGTGGATTTTGTGTTTTTAATGACTCTGCTATTGCGGCACGCACCCTTCAAAAAGAAATTAGCGGATCACTCAAAATTGCCGTAATTGATTTAGATGTTCATCAAGGAAACGGTACTGCAGCGATTCTGCAAAATGATGATTCTATTTTTACCCTATCCCTTCATGGAGAAAATAACTTTCCATTTAAGAAGGAGCAGAGCGATCTTGATGTTGGTCTCGCTGATGGCTGTAACGATGATGTTTATTTACACTCGCTGCGTGAATCCCTTGACCAATTAGATACACGCTTTAAAGCAGACTTTCTCATCTTTCTAGCCGGCGCAGATCCACATGAAGGTGATCGACTTGGAAGGCTGGAGATTACTAAGGACGGCATGCGCCAGCGGGATGAAATGGTGTTTGAGTTTGCGCTAGCTCGTCAACTACCTATTGCATTCTCAATGGCGGGCGGCTACGGCAAGGAAATCGAATCTACCGTGGATATTCATTTTCAGACTATCAAAACCGCCCTACAATTTCAAAAACAGTATTAAACCCCTAACCTGAAATACTCAGCTCTTCTTCTTAGGAGAGCTTTTTGGGGTAGCAAGATTACTCACGTTCTCAACACTCTTTTCAAAATTAGTAAATGAGTCCGCCATTGCAGCACGTATCAACTCAAAATTCTGCAACGCATTGTTAAAGGATGTTTTAAATACTGAAACATAGGCTTCGCTGCCAATCGGTGCATTATCAGTAGCCTCATTCACAAAGTGAATGAGATCCGCCTTGGATTCTTGAATCATCGTTTCTGCAATATAAGCTAGCTCTTGATTACCGCTCTTAAGTACTTGCAATAACTGGTTGTGATATTGAGTAATCTCCTTGGCTGCATCCTGCAATACTTCAGCATGCACATACTCAAAGGCGGATTTAGGATCTTGGGTTGTCATCAACTCAGATACCCGCTTCTGAATCATGGCGGCCAGCTCTTGTGTAGCCTGTTGATTAATTTTTGCAATCGCCTGCGCACTCTCGACCGCCACGCGCCCTGCTGCTCTTGTAGCGTCAACGGCGCTTTGTTGCCCTGGCATAGTATTCATATTCAATGATTTCTTACTCATATCAGCCTTTCAGATGGGTATTGTTATGTACCAATCTACTCTCCTTCAGGCGGGTTTCTATAGAGAAATACCAGTATATGTAAGCAAACTGCCTGCCATTACTTCTTTTTGGGCAGACTATTTAAGGTTGCGGCATTATTCAGCTGCTGATCCACCAAATATAGGGTGCCACCATAATTGGCCTGTAAGTCGTATCCAGAAAGTCCCACCGTGTAAAAAGTAATCTCCGGGTTAAAGGATCGAATCGTTCCACCAGAGCCTGCTGAGAAATTCGCATCCACATCGACACCACCACGTTGACCATCAACCGAGGTCAGTAGAAACTGATCAATAGCGCCTGGAGTCTTAAAGATTGCCACTTGGTATTGATCTTGATATCCAGCCCCTAGACCTTCGCCGGTTTTTAGTGCTTGCATAAAAATGGGGTCTTTACGTCGCTTATCAAACAATACGCCTTCGCCGCGCGCCACCACTAATAGAACAATATTCACATTCGTAGTGGTGAAAACAGCATAGCCAGCCGCCTCATCGATTTCTTTTTGAACCGCGGGCTTTTGTTTGATGAGGGCATCCAAGCCAGTTTTGGCCATCCTGAGAGTGCCCTCACGTTTTTGAGCGATTTCTGTTGGAGTTAGAGGTTTGCCATCTTGGCCGGTAGACTGGCAACCCATCATTAATGCCACCATCAATGCGGTTACAGCAACACATTTAGATAAAGAGTGGAATGCAATAGTCATCATTATTTAAGCTCAAGATATCTATTGCAAGCTAACTGGCTTACCATCAATCCACGTGCTTTTTACTTTAATGTTGTGAATATCGGCTGGTGCAGTTTGGCGAGGATTTTTTTCTAAAACAACTAAGTCGGCCTGCTTGCCTACTTCTAGACTACCAACAATATTGTCCGCAAAGATTTGATATGCAGCATCAATAGTGATAGCACGGATTGCATCATCAACCGATACCGCTTGATCTGGTCCCAATACTTTTTGTGGCGGCAACTGCCATAAACGCGTTACTTCCTCACTAACATAGTTCAGAGGGCCAACATTCGAGACCGGCGTATCACTGTGCAATGTGAATTTGCCGCCTGCACGCTTGAAGTCACCAGCTGGATCAATACGCTTTGCGCGCTCAGATCCAATGATGTGATCATTAAATGCAGCGCCCCAATAATTAACGTGCCCAATCGTAAAGCTTGGAACTACGCCTAATTTCACGGCTTGCTTTACTTGAGACTCATGATTCACAGTGAAATGCTCAATACGCAAACGACGGTCTTGCGACTTAGGATTACCAGATAACAGCTTGGTATAGCTGGCTAAAGTTTGGTCAATTGCTTTATCCCCATTGGAGTGAGTAGAAATTTGCCAACCTTGATCAAAGAATCCCTTCATGGAAGCATAAATTTCAGAATCTTTATAGTTAAGCGCCCCGCTCCAGTTGGAGTTTTTTGGATAGGCATAAGGTGCATTTAATGCAGCGGTTAAACCTTGAGTAGATCCATCAGAAATATATTTAATGCCAATAAAGCGTAATTTGTCATCACCCTCATTAGGCTTAATAGAAGTTTTCCCTGCTGGTAAAGCTTCACTAAACAAATAACCACGCACTCGAATAGGCGCAGCATTCTTGGCAAAAATCGCCTTATAGATAGCAACCTCCTTATCAACACCAAAATTACCGCCCACACTCATCTCAGAGGCGGTAGTAACACCAGTTGAGGCAATCTTTTTCATAGTGCCTTCAATAGCACTAAATAATTGAGTTTCAGTGGGCGCCGGCATCTTTGCCATAAATGGCAAGTAAGAAGGAGGCTCTACTAATTTTCCAGTGAGCTTACCTTTGGCATCTTTCACATAAATGCCACCGCCAGGAGGATTGGGCGTTTTATCGGTAACGCCAGCCAACTCTAAAGCCTTGTGGTTTACATAGCCTATATGGCCAGATTGATTCACGATAAAGATAGGCACATCTTTAGATACCGTATCCAAATCATCGGCAGTAAGTTCAGCCATAAAAGGGGTGGTGCGCGATGGGTCAACACCAAAACCAAAAAGCCATCCGCCAGCAGGAACATCTTTAAGAGCGGCTTTCATTTTTTTTACCAAGGTTTCTTTAGTGTCATACGGCAAGGTAAAGTTACTTAGATTTAAGCCTAAGCCTTCAAACACTGCAGTTACCAAAATATGGACATGGGGCTCGACAAAACCCGGCATTAAGGTTTGACCTTTTAGATCAACCACCTTGGTAGTTGAAGTCTGCCAGTCTTTAGTTACTGCATCTTTAGTGCCGACCGCAACAATCTTGCCGCCTTGTACCGCGAGCGCCTGCACTTCTTCATTCTTCGCATTTACTGTAACAATTGGACCGCCATAGAAAATCGTGTCGGCATTCCCTTTGGCAAAGGTGGCCGCGCACTGCATCATTAAAAGCACAGAAAATAACTTTGGCACGAATTTCATATTCTTATCCTAGTGTTTGATTGAATGCTTGAAAGCAGTCAGCGATACTGCGGGACTAAGCTCTAGCGGGATTTGCACCATTAAAACCTGAAAGTTGCCGCCAACTGTGGGCCTTTAAATGTCGTTTTTTGCAATAAGCCATCGCCACTCATGTCGTAGTACATCGTGCGATAGGCAAGAGAAACATCAATCCAGTTTTCAAATGTTTTGCCTACTCCAAGAATAGTCTGCCAGGTCACATTGGTTGTGCCGCCTCCTCCGCCAATATCAGCGTAGAACGGAATGTACCAAGAAGAATCAGCTATACGGTAGCGGCCTTTGAAACCAACGATAGGATCAACCGTAGAAACTGATTTAGAGTCAACGGCGTTTTTGGACATACCGTATGCTGATAAATCTACTGCAATAGTTGCTGTTGCCGCAATGCTGCGTGCACCAACCAAAGCATCAAGATAAGCATTTTTATTATTCAGCACGGTATAGCTAACCGCACCGGTAATAATATTTTGTTGCAGAGTAGTCTTATTCGCTGCGTTAACAGGCAGAGCGCCAGATCGCGTTGGCACCGTCACCGTAGGGCTTGATGTCGTCTGCAAAGTGGCGGATACGATATCGCCCATAATGCCCCAGTTACCATAATGCGCTTCAGCAGAGATCATGCCACCGGACTTGAGATTGCCGATAATATCGGATGATGAAAGCCTGGCAGTATTGATATAGCGATCGTTATAAAAGAGCGTTGAAGAAATACCGGACGACCATAAATATGGAGTGATCTCAAAGCGCCATTCATCTGACACTTTAGGAATTGGAGTGGAATCTTGTTCGGCACTTGCGATACCTGCACTAGAGAGGATGGCGGATGCAAGGATGATGGACGTCAAAATTTTCTTATTCATAAAAAGCTCTATTTGAGATGTATGCACATAAAGGGTATTTACTACTAATTTTGATAGCGATTATAGGCTTTGGAGCCAATAACTGAGGGTGTTTGAAGCTTAAAAATTGAACGAAATCTTTGCATAGGCAGACCAATCGTATTGTATGTATGTCTGCACTACCTGCTTACTAGCACCTACGGCAACCACCCAATGTTTTGCAAGTCGATGCGTCACCATGGCATCAATCGGCACAAACCATCCCCCTCCAGCGGAGTTGTAGACAACCCCGTTCTCATCCCAGAAACGCAACATCGTATTTGGAGACAATTGGAAACCAACCGTTGGATATAACTGCAAACTTCGCATCAGCGCTGGCTGATTAGGATTAACAATGAGGCTATTATTTTTAGTATCAAAGCCATACATATAACGAACTAGTGGTGAGAAATCAGTCACACCGATTCGACTGTCGACACTAGGGATAAAAGACCAGTTCAATTGCGGACCAACTGCCCATTGCCCATTATTACCAAATGGGAAGATGACACGTCCACCAACTAGTGCTCCCAAGGGTTTTAAAAAAGTTTGGTCTTGCCCCCAGATCGTCACCATGGTGTTGCCTGCACTGTATTGCCCTGCATTATTCGCAGAAGAAATGGAGTTGTAACTTGAGGAGTAAGAAGTGTCCAGGCGTATGCGCCCTCGCCAATCACCTGCAGCAAGCGGGTTGTAGTAACGCAATTTCAAAACATTTTGATAGTTATCACTGTTGTCGTAATTGTGATAAGCCCAGAATTCCAAAACTTTATTGTCGGTAAGCCGCTGCGAATCATTATCAAATTTGGAAAGCGGTACCAACATATCCTCAGCGTAGCTTGCCGAAACAAAAATACTGAGGAGGAGCGTTAAAAGCAATTTCATAAAAGGTGGTGTTGCCTAAATTTGGCAGTTATTACATTTCTCTCTTGAATTGGGCACTATAGCCTAAAGATATTGCCGAACCTTTTAAAACCCCAAAAGACCAATACCTACCAAAAAGTGTGATTTAGGCCGTTCCGAGTGGGAAAAAGGTCCTTGGATCCTATTATCTATAAATTCGATCATAAATATCAAATTTATTCATTAGACAAATAAAGAACTGAGGTTCAAAATTCATATAGTTGTATTAGTTACCAAAGAATTGATTAACCAAAACAAGGAGCACAGTATGTCCATTATCAATACCGCAGTTCAACCCTTCAAAACCGAAGCTTTCCACAATGGCAAGTTTGTAACCATTACTGACGAAAGCCTCAAGGGTCACTGGTCTGTTCTGATTTTTATGCCAGCAGCATTTACCTTTAACTGCCCAACAGAAATTGAAGATGCGGCTGAGAACTATCCTGAATTCCAAAAAATGGGTGCTGAAGTGTATATCGTAACAACTGATACCCATTTCTCACACAAAGTTTGGCACGAGACATCTCCTGCTGTTGGTAAAGCAAAGTTCCCACTTGTTGGCGATCCAACACATACATTGACAAATGCTTTTGGTGTTCACATTCCTGAAGCAGGCTTGGCATTGCGTGGCACTTTCATTATCAATCCAGAAGGCGTGATTAAGACTGCAGAAATTCACTCTAACGAAATCGCACGTGACGTTTCTGAAACATTGCGCAAGCTGAAAGCTGCACAGTACACAGCTGCACACCCAGGCGAAGTTTGCCCAGCAAAGTGGAAAGAAGGCGCAGCAACATTGACTCCTTCTTTGGATCTCGTAGGCAAGATCTAAGAAATAGCTCTAATCCATAGACTCTCTTCGGAGAGTCTATTGGAGAGGACAAGATCCTGCCCAATAGACTCACCTAAAAAATTACCCAAGGAAATCATCATGCTCGATACCAATATCAAATCACAGTTAAAAGTGTATTTTGAAAAGATTGTTAGCCCTATCGTTCTCGTGGCTAGCCTAGATGACGGCGACAGCTCAAAGCAGATGCTTGAACTCTTAAATGAAGTGGCTGAGCAATCTGACAAGATCACCGTCAAAACCGATGGTAAAGCTGCGCACACACCTAGCTTTACTGTCAGTAAGCTTGATCAAGAAGCGCGCATTACTTTTGCAGGCCTGCCAATGGGTCACGAAATGACCTCTTTCATCTTGGCAATTTTGCAAGCAAGTGGCTACCCAGCAAAGGTTGAGCAAGAGATTATTGATCGCATCACTAAGCTAGATAGCAAACTCAGCTTCCAGACATTTATTTCTTTGTCATGCCATAACTGCCCTGATGTTGTTCAAGCACTCAATCTCATGGCAGCCCTCAATCCAAACGTTACCCATGAAATGGTTGACGGCGCCCTCTATCAAGAATTAGTTGACCAATTCCAAATCATGGCTGTACCAACCGTGATCTTAAATGGCGAAGTATTTGGTCAAGGCCGTATGAGTGTTGAAGAGATTGTGGCTAAGCTCGATACTGCAAGCCCTAAAGAAGAAGCCGCAAAACTCTCTGCCAAAGATCCATATGACGTTTTAGTCATTGGTGGTGGACCCGCTGGTTCAGCTGCAGCGATCTATGCCGCCCGCAAAGGCATCCGCACTGGAATTGTGGCTGAGCGCTTTGGCGGCCAAGTCATGGATACCATGGGTATTGAAAACTTCATATCCGTAAAAGAGACTGAGGGGCCTAAGCTGGTTCAAGCACTCGAGCAACATGTCAAGAGTTATGAAGTCGACATTATGAATTTGCAACGCGCTAATGCATTGCGTAAAACTGCCAATGGACTTGAAGTTGAACTGGTTAATGGTGCAGTACTGAAAAGCAAGTCAGTTATTTTGAGTACTGGTGCCCGCTGGAGAGAAATGAATGTTCCTGGCGAACAAGAGTACCGTGGCAAAGGTGTTGCCTACTGCCCTCACTGCGACGGCCCTTTATTCAAAGGCAAGCGTGTTGCTGTCATTGGTGGTGGTAACTCTGGCGTTGAAGCTGCAATTGATTTAGCTGGCATTGTGAGCCACGTCACCTTAATTGAGTTTGATAGCAAATTACGCGCTGATGCAGTGCTTCAGAAGAAAATGGCTAGTCTGCCAAATGTAACCGTTATCATGAGCGCCCTTACCAAAGAAGTATTGGGTGCAGGTGGCAAGGTCAATGGCTTGCGCTATCAAGATCGCACCAATAATTCTGAGCATACACTTGAGCTTGAAGGCATCTTTGTGCAAATTGGCTTATTACCAAATACGGATTGGCTCAAAGGTACTCTTGAGTTGTCAAAACACGGTGAAGTCATTGTGGATGCAAAAGGTGAGACTTCTTTGCCTGGCGTATTTGCAGCGGGCGATTGCACGACTGTTCCTTACAAGCAAATCATCATCGCCATGGGCGAAGGTGCCAAAGCCTCTCTTGGAGCGTTTGATTACCTTATTCGCTCATCAGTTACTGAACCAGAAGAAGCGCTTGCTGCTTAATTTGACCTAAAGAATCGATAGCAAAATAAAGGGGTCCTCGGACCCCTTTTTACATGAACGTGAATAACCAGCTATTCAGGTAATGAAGATATAAATTACACTGAATTATCTTTTTATATTCACCAATACCAAAGGAATCAGAATGAGCTTAATTGAGAAACTACAGTGGCGTTATGCAACCAAAAAAATGGACTCTACCAAATCTGTACCCCATGAAAAGGTAGAGCAAATTCTGGAAGCGATTCGCCTCACTGCAAGCTCTAGCGGATTGCAGCCATATGAAGTGCTCGTCATTACCAACAAGGCTATTCGTGAACAGATCAAGGCAATTGCATGGGATCAAACCCAAATTGTTGATTCGTCTCATTTGCTAGTTTTTGCTGCCTGGGATACCTACACAGCAGATCGCATTAATCAATCGTTTGATATGACCGAGAAGATTCGCAACTTTAAAAGTGAAGCTGGTGATATCTATCGTCAGAAGCTACTTAGCGGCTATACAGCACGAGATGCTGAAACCAATTACACGCATGCTGCAAAACAAGCTTATATCGGACTTGGCACTGCACTCATTGCAGCTGCTTACGAGCAAGTAGACTCCACCCCCATGGAGGGGTTTGATCCTGTTGCCCTAGATGAGATCCTTAATCTCAAAGCAAAAGGCCTTCGCAGCGTAGTCATGCTTCCACTAGGCTATAGAAAGGCTGATGAGGATTGGTTGATGAACCTGAAAAAGGTCAGAAAGCCAAAGGAAAGTTTTATTACTTGGATTGAATAAAAGTCTCATTCCCGGAAAAACAAAAGCCACCCGAAGGTGGCTTTTTTAACAACAAAATTAACTGTGTAGTTAATTAAGCAGCTTTACGGCTTTTAGCGGCTGGCTTAGCAACAGCGTATTGACCTTGAATGTTTGCCATAGCAGCATCAACACTCTTCTCAAAGTTAGCAAATGCGTCAGTTGCAGATGCGCGAACTTGGTCGAACTGTTGGAGTGAAGACTCAAATGCAGTTTTGAATGCAGAAACAAATGCCTCAGAACCAGCAGGAGCTGTCTTAGTAGCTTCTTTAACAAACTTAACCAAATCAGCACGTGCGTCATCAATAGAAGCGTCAACTACTTGAGCAACTTCTTTGTTACCGTTACGTACTACTTTGTTTACTTTAGCTTGATAAGCAGCAGCATATTTAGCAGCTTCTTGAGCAGCTTCTGGCTGAGCCAATTTAGCTAATTGTTGTGGATCTTTGATTGCTAACAATTGTGAGCTTGTATCTTGAGCAGCAACCAAAGCGTCTTTAGCAGCAGCTTGGTTGATTTCAGCTAATTCTTGAGCGCTTTCAACAGCAACTTGTGCCAAATGTTTAGCGTTTTCGATAGCTTTTGCTTGAGCAGCAGCGAATTGGTCGTTTAATTGAGCTTGGAACATGATTAATCCTTTATTTATTAAATGGGTTTTTTATTGCGATGCACCATTTTAAAATCGGTATTTTGGAAATGCAAGATATTTTTGCTGCAAAGCAACATATATTTTCAAAACCTGCATTTTTAGGCTTTAAATGAGGGTTATCAAGGACTTAACTCAGCCTTCAAACTGGGGAAATGGCTGGAAATTAGGCTAAAACCCTCTAAAAATGACTGAAATTACCCACCTACAAAAACTACTTTACCCAGGTAGTAAAGACCTCGGCGCTCACTCTAGGGGTATGAAAGCCGTTCACGATGTCATTTTTATCGGCATACCCAAGTGCCATACCGCACACAAGCATCTCATTCTCTTTTGCACCAATAGAGGGAAGGATGATCTTTGCATAATCATTCCATGCGGCTTGAGGACAAGTATCAAGACCTTCACCTCTTGCGGCGACCATGATGTTCTGCAGAAACATTCCGTAGTCAAGCATTGAGCCTCTGCCGAGCTCCTTATCGATTGTAAAAAACAAGCATACAGGAGCACCAAATGCTTCAAAGTTTTTGCGATGTTGGGCATGCATCTTATCTTTATCGCCCTTAGTAATTCCTAGAAGCCCATATAAGCCCCAGCCATTTTCACGACGTCTATCGATGTAGGGGCTAAACCATTTAGCAGGGTAATACTCATAAGCAGGTTGATATTCTTTTGCTAACTCGGGATTGGCGGCAATACTGTCATACGCCGCACATACTTTTTCGCACAAGTCTTTGAGAGCATTGCCTTCTAGGACATAGACTTTCCAGGGTTGAGTATTGGTGCCAGAAGGTGCGCGCGCAGAGATGTTGAGTAATTTGAGAATGACCTCTTTTGAAACATTCTCTTTTGTGAATGCTCGCACTGACATGCGCGATGTAATTGCCTCAGCTGGAGTTAATGCTTTCATCACCGACCTTTGAAAGTTGAATATATTGATTGCTTAAAGACTCTTCTTAGCCCGCGCCTGATGCAGCTTTCTATAGCTGTCAATCAGACGATGATGTCTATCAAGACCCTCCAACCCCATACTGGTTGGCGTTAACCCAAAGAAACGGACGCTGCCATCGATAGAACCCAAAACGGCATCCATGCGTGCATCACCATACATCCGACGGAAGTTCTTTTCATAATCCGCCATTTCTAATTCATCATCCAGCAATACTTCTAGCGCCGCATCCATAGCCTGATAAAACAATTTCCGCTCAACTGTATTGTCGTTGTACTGAAGAAAAGCGCCTACTAAATCATGTGCTTCTTCATATTGTTTTAAGGCAAGCTGAATCAATAACTTTAACTCGAGTACAGTTAACTGGCCCCAAACGGTATTCTCATCAAACTCGATTCCGATGAGCGTTGCAATATCGCCATACTCATCTAGTTCATTATTTTCTAAATTTTCGAGTAGCGATGTTAAGCGAGCATCCTCTAAAGAGGATAAATTTAGAATGTCTTCACGGAATAACAATGCTTTATTGGTGTTATCCCATACAAGATCTTCAATTGGGTAGACCTCAGAATATCCTGGCACCAAAATTCGGCAGGCAGTTGCCCCTAACTCGTCATATACCGCTACATAAACTTCTTTACCGAGCTCTTTGAGGATGCCAAATAAAGTTTCGACTTCTTTGGCATTGGAATCTTCGCCCTTGCTCGAGAAATCCCAATCTACAAATTCATAATCTGACTTTGCGCTAAAGAAACGCCAAGATACAATGCCGCTGGAGTCAATAAAGTGTTCTACAAAGTTATTAGGCTCAGTTACTGCTTCACTTGCAAATGTAGGTGGTGGTAAATCGTTCAGACCCTCCAAGCTACGACCTTGCAATAACTCCGTCAGACTTCGCTCTAGAGCAACTTCTAAGCTAGGGTGCGCACCAAAAGAGGCAAATACGCCGCCGGTGCGGGGATTCATCAAGGTGACGCACATTACTGGGTAGATACCGCCAAGTGATGCATCCTTTACTAGCACCGGAAAGCCTTGCTCTTCTAGACTTTGGATGCCAGCCAAAATACCGGGATATCTCGCCAACACTTCCTGAGGCACATCTGGGAGTGCTATTTCACTTTCGAGTATTTCTCGCTTAACTGCTCTCTCAAAGATTTCTGATAGGCATTGAACTTGGGCTTCAGCAAGCGTATTACCTGCACTCATACCATTACTAACGAAGAGATTTTCAATCAAGTTCGAGGGGAAGTAGACTATCTTGCCATCGGATTGACGAACATAAGGCAATGAACAGATGCCGCGCTGCGCATTACCAGAATTGGTATCCACTAAATGGGATGCGCGCAACTCACCGTCTGGGTTATAAATTTTTAGACAGTACTCATCCAGAATTTCTGTCGGCAACGCATCCTTCTTCCCGGGCTTAAACCATTGTTCGTTGGGGTAATGCACGAATGCTGCATTCGCAATATCCTCACCCCAGTAAGCGCCCGCATAAAAATGGTTATTACTAAGACGCTCAATGTATTCGCCCAAAGCAGATGCCAGCGCACTCTCCTTGGTAGAGCCTTTGCCGTTTGTAAAGCACATTGGTGAATGCGCATCGCGAATATGTAGGGACCAGACATTGGGGATGAGGTTGCGCCATGAGGCGATCTCAATCTTGATGCCGAGATTTGCGAGCAATGCAGACATATTGGCAATCGTTTCTTCCAAAGGAAGATCTTTACCAACAATATGGGTGCTAGTTCCAGCATTGGGTTTTAGAGTCAGCAGGCTCTGTGCATCGGCGTCTAGATTTGCGACTTCTTCAATAACAAACTCAGGTCCTTCCTGCACTACCTTCTTGACTGTACAACGCTCGATAGAGCGCAAAATACCTTGACGGTCCGCAGCAGAAATATCTGCTGGCAATTCAACTTGAATCTTAAAGATCTGTTTATAGCGATTCTCTGGATCAACAATATTATTTTGCGAGAGGCGAATATTCTCAGTAGATAAATTACGAGTCTCGCAGTACAACTTCACAAAGTAAGCGGCGCACAACGCCGATGAAGCCAAGAAATAATCAAAAGGTCCTGGCGCAGAACCATCACCCTTGTATCGAATGGGTTGATCGGCAATTACCGTAAAGTCATCGAACTTAGCTTCAAGACGCAGCTTGTCGAGAAAATTGACCTTAATTTCCATGGGAATGATTCCAAAATAGTGCAAATAATGATGTGAGCACCATTATCCATCGCAATCGCCTTAAGGCGCTGGCACTACTTCAGGCTGCTGAAATCAGTCTAATAAGTGGCCGGTCTTCACAAAAATCGTGCAGCCTTCTTTACTAAAGGGCTGATGTAGGCTCATATGAGGACTTCTAATCCAGGAGCCAGCCGGGTAGCGCCCATGCTCATCTTCAAATACACCATCCACCACAAAAATTTCTTCGCCACCATAATGTTTATGGGGATTGAAATAGGTTTGAGGTGCCCATCGCACTAAAGTCGATCCACTACCCTGCGTCATCAGCGGCATCACATTGAGGCCAGGAACCATTCCCTGAAACCAAGGGGCAGTTTTCGTATTCACTATCTCTCGCTTGACTTGATCTGGGCCAAGGTGTCGCAACTTTACAAACAGAGTACAGCCAGACTGGCTAAATGGTGCATGAGAAGATCCAGGCGGATTCATCATATAAGTACCAGCAGGGTAATCGCCTGTCTCGTCACTAAAGACGCCATCTAAAACGAATATCTCTTCACCAAATTCATGGGTATGCGTTTGAAATTTGGATCCCGGTTGATAGCGAACAATTGAGGTTGCCTTTGCCACCTCACCACCCATACGATCAAGCATGCGCCTCTCGACCCCCGGCTCTGGGCTAGGAACCCAAGGTAGGTCTTGGTGGTTGATGACAACTCTCTTACTGTAATCGGAGTGGATATTCACTTATTGCATTTCTCGTCTATAAACAAGAGTAAGCATAGCAAGCAAATGAGGGACTTGCTTGAAAGAGAATTTTGCCGCGTACGCTCATACGTGATCTGCGCTAAAGTCTCCTCAATCTACCCCCATTCATTAAATGATTTAACAGGGCAATATGAGCTTACTTCCCAACCCCTTTCGTGCACTAGTTATTGGATCCTCTGGAACCATAGGCTCTGCTTTCGTGGATCTCCTAAAAACTAACCCAGCATGCTCAGAGGTCATCGGCCTTCATCGCCATTCTGAACTTCCGATTGATTATCAAAGTCTCGAGTCTATTGAATCTTGTGCGACCGCACTCTCCCAAGCAGCACCTTTTCAACTCATTATTAATGCAGTTGGTGTTTTGCACACCAGCAAATGGATGCCTGAAAAGAGACTGGATGATCTCAATGCAGAACAGCTCATGGAACTCATGACAGTCAATGCGATTGGTCCGGCACTAACGATTCGTCACTTTTCAAAATTACTGGATCCCAAAAATAGCATCATGGTGACTCTGTCAGCAAAAGTGGGCAGTATTGAAGATAACCGTCTTGGCGGCTGGTATAGCTATCGTGCCTCTAAGGCTGCACTCAATATGTTGGTGAAGACAACATCGATCGAATGGGGACGCACAAAACCCAATACTGCATTAATCGCAATGCATCCCGGCACCGTGAACTCCAGGCTCTCAAAGCCATTTCGTGGTGAGCAGATTGGCAGGCCTGCCAATCAAGCCGCAGCAGAAATGTTTAGCGTCATTGAGCATCTTCAAAAAGAAGATACAGGAAGCTTTCTGACTTATTCGGGTGAAAAGTTACCCTGGTAATGAGAAGCGCTTTTAATCCGAGCCTTAACCAAGGCTGCGATCCAAAAAGTTTGCAAAGTCAAATACAGAATTAGGTCCACGCGGGACCTCTTCCACTTTTTTAAACTGCGCCTTCACTACTTTTTGAACCTCACCCTTTTGTCTTCTATCTTTCTTAGGATCAAGAGGAGCATAAACAGTTCTCTCAGGTGCTTTTTTAATATCACTAAAGCTGGGCACATAGTCTTTGATAGTAGATGCCAGGGTGACGTTGGCCATACAACTGAGCATATAAGCTTCCAAAGATTGGTATAGCTCTTTAGCAATATCGGATAACTCTACCTTACGCTTTTTAATGAGATTCATGGCAAGCACGATATCTTTTATCGTAATTAAGCCAGGGTCTTGAGAAAGCACGTAACCTCCTCTGCGACCTTTAGTTCCCTTAACAAAACCCGACTCCCTTAATGGTCGTAATAGAAGCTCAATCCGACTGATAGATAATTTTTGCCTTTTAGCCAGCTCAGGAACGGGCACGGGCTGGCCATTAACCGAATGACTGGCAATATCTACCAGGGTATTCAGGGCGGCTTTTGCTGCTTTAGTGAGGTCCATTTTGAACTTAGCGGAAATGTTAGATTAGCTCTAGTATCAAACTGATTCCAACTTTATGCTGCGGCGCAATTCTTAACCCTATTTACCCTATGGTTGAAAGTACTCAAGACCAATACCAATTTGCATATCGATTTTTGCGATTCATCTCCTACTTACTGTTGGGTGGAGTCATTGCACAATTGTTTAGCTGCTTAAGCGCTTACCTCTTTATTGGCGATACACAGGCGGCAGGCATGGTAGCGCACATAGTGATACAACATTTGTCTTATTACATATTAGGCTGCACTTTTATTGTCTTGAGCCTTGCTAATGTGCTTATCAAAAGAGGTCGACACGACCTCAAGACAATTCGCATCCCCGCTCTCATGTTAATACTAGCTACATCAGCAAGCAGCTTCCTGTTAATACCGCGCATGGATTACTTACGAGAGACTGCATTGCTAGATGGCATGCCTGTAGCACTCTCGCCATTTGCCAATTACTTTGAGATTTTGAATGGATTGGCCTTCATCTTGGTCGCAACTCAGATAGTTTGCTGCGGGCTACTGGCGTGGCGCCTTAGTAAGCCCCGCTCATCCTAGGTAGCGCCTCACCGAGGCAATCAGCGGCAACTGCTGCTCTTGCCTGATAAATTGGCCAATCTCCACTCGTAAGTTTGATTGGCTAATAAAAAATGTTTTTGCATCCTCAAGAGGGGTTTCTATTTTTGCCCACTGCGTATTGAATTCATAAACCTTTTCCTTGTAGCCAATAAACTTTTTAACAATCAGGCGTTTACCATCGATCTCAATCGTTTCGCTATCAAGCGCATGTCGGCAATAAATCAAAAACCCGATCGTTACCGCACCAATTTCAACAATCGTAAAAATCGGAATAACCCAAACTCCCGCCAGAAGAAAGCCGATTGCCACCACAAAGGAGAGGCATACCAAAGCGATATAAAACTGCAGGAGCTGCTTTGGAGTCAGCGCGCAGTTTCTTCGCATTTGCCAAATCTTCATACCAAGCCCCATTACAGCAGATGAATTACTTGTTTTTTCGTTCTTGGGATTTTGCCAACTGATCAGCACTTCTTTGCTGAAAGTCGACCATGCTGTGGTAACCCATTTGATAGCACGGGCAATGCTTTCCTAATATCCAGCGGGCTAGCTTGATGCGTAGTTTTTGTACCATTTTGGGTCTCCAAGAATTGAACATCTAATGTAAACGGAAATTAGATTTACTGCAGGCCGTAGAGAAAAACACGGGTGATTTCAGTTGTGAGTGGTCATCAGCAAAAAGCATCCAAATCCATTACATTGATTACATGACTGAATCTAACTCCGCCCCACGAAAAATCCCCTTATTCCCTCTTGGAACAGTACTTTTCCCAGACGGTGTGATCGCACTCAAAATTTTTGAAGCCCGGTACCTTGACATGATTAAGCAATGCTTGCGAGAGAAAACTGAATTCGGCGTGGTTAGCATTATCAAAAATGCCAGTAACGATAACGATAGCGAACCTCCTACTTTTGCCAGCATTGGGACCCTAGCATTGATCGAAGACTTTGATCCTGTGCAGCCTGCCCTATACATGACTAAATCATGCGGAACGCAGCGCTTTAAGTTACTAACTAGCACCCAACAAAACAACGGTCTATGGGTTGGTGAAGTGGAGCTGCTGGATAAAGATCCACTCATACCTATTCCTCAAGAACATCAAGGTGTAGCTAAGTTACTAGACGAGATCATTTCTGTCATTCAAAGTGAGGATCTATTGGGCGACGCCCCTTTCAAGAAGCCCTTTAAAACCGATGATTGCGGCTGGGTCTCCAATCGTCTAGCAGAACTCTTGCCAATTTCTCTTGCACAGAAAAATCATCTCTTAGCCCAAACCAATCCGCGGATTAGACTCGATCTCATTACCGAAATCATTGAGGATGATGATTTAAGAAATCTGAAGATGCACTAAACCCATGCTGGATGAGCTGATTCGGAAAACGATTCGAGAAATGGTGGGCGGAAGTGGCCCACCAGTAGCGTTCTTAGTGCCAAAGGGTGACCGTGGTTTATTTGGCCCCGAATCAATAGCCTGGAAGGTGCATGCAGACTTTATTTCCATGATGATTGGTGGCATTAGCTCATTAATTCTTCAGGCACTACATCCACAAGCCTTAGCTGGAGTTTGGGATCATTCTTCATTTAGGGAAGATTTGAAGGGTCGACTCGGTAGAACGGCCTTTTTTATTGCAGCTACTACATACGGTCCTACCGATATGGCAGACAACATTATTCATAAGGTTAATCAGATTCATACCAAAATTACTGGTCTCGATGAATTTGGCAAACCATACTCAGCCACCGATCCACATTTACTTGCTTGGGTACATCTCACAGAAACGCGCAGCTTCATGAGTTCTTTTGAGGTTTACCGTAAAGAAAAAATAAGCCCAAAAGAGAAAGATCAATATTTTTTAGAAATGAAATCTCTTGGCGAAAGAATGGGTGCCACTGGTATTCCAAATACTTATGCGGAGACTGAGCGCGCCATTAAAGCCTACATACCAGAGCTCTATTTTGGCGACCGGGCTAAGAGCATTATTGATTTACTCGATCATTTTCCAAGTAATCTGACTGCTAAACCTTTTATCAAGCTTATTAGTCGCGCAGGATTTCTGAATCTTCCTGACTGGGTGTACCCAATTATCAAAAAACCAACACCCACTTATTTAGAGCGCCTTGCAGTTCAGAAGAGTATCGACCTCATCGCCTACCCTGTGCGTGAAGCCCTGAAGGATGGGGTGGCTGCCCACTCCCTGCGTAGAGTGTATGGCTAACTTTTTACAAAAGAGTATTTTAGTCTTGGGTTACTACTCAGATTTAGGCTTATCAGGATTGGGCTCTTCGTTCTTATCTTTAACTTGCAGATTCAAACTCGGTGCCGACATTTTTTCACCGTCCCAAACCTGGCCACACCAACACTCTCCAGCATCATTAATGATACAAACGCCGGATCCACAGCAACGCTTATCTGGGGCTTTCATGATTCAAACCTTCTTTCCGATATCTGCTAATAAAAAATTTACTTGAAAACATTATGACAACAAATGCCCGTATTGAATTAAAAGATCTTAAACTGCAAACGCAAATTGGAACCTATGGCCCGGGCGCTATTGTTCCAAAACAGCATCTTCTCGACTTAACTCTTTGGATAGACCCAAAATTGGTCCTTATCGCAGAAGATGTCATGGAAAATGTATTCGACTATGACCCCTTAGTCACTGAGATTGATCGATTAGCAGGCGATGGTCATTACGAAACCCAAGAAAGACTGATGACTAGGATCGTTCAGGCCTGCTCTAAATACCCCGAAATTGAGTCTCTTGAAATTGGTCTAAGAAAGCTGCCCGTCAGCGCAGGATCGGGTTCTCTAGGCGTTCGACTCTCCTTAGATAATGCCGCCCTCAGGAACATGATGGATAAGAGCTGACTACCGTAAATTGGCTCGTATGAAACTGAGAATCTCATCATAAAGCTCTCGAATTTTTCGAATCAATTTCATACCTATCATCTTAAGCGATTCTCTTTAAAGTAAACATCATGAAAATTGCCTTCTCCTTCTTTATTAGCGCATTACTTACTATCGTCGCCATGCCAGCAAGCGCAAACCTTGCAAGTAGCCTTAGTGATGGACAGCATGTTTTGCTGATGCGTCATGCTGATGCGCCTGGCTATGGAGATCCAGCAGGCTATCAACTAGATAAATGCTCTACCCAAAGAAATCTGGGTGATCGAGGCAAGAAGCAGGCAATGCTGATAGGCCAGTGGTTGAGTAATCAAGGGATTACTTCTGCAAAAGTGATGAGTAGCCCCTGGTGTCGCTGTATTGATACTGCAAAACTACTAAATAAGGGTCAAGTCACTATTGCCCCTGCGCTTGGCTCCTTCTTTGACGATATGAGCATGGAAAAAGAGCAAACCCGAAATCTGGAAAAACTCATTCAGGTTCAGCTAAATGAAAATCCCAAGATACCCATCATCTTGGTCACACATCATGTGAATATCCAAGCCTACACTGGAAAAGTAGTGAATGTTGGAGACATGGTTCTAGCTAAAGCAGATAAGAATGGTAAGTTTTTATCTCAACAAATCT
Source organism: Polynucleobacter sp. MWH-Jannik1A5 (assembly GCF_018881795.1). Classification (GTDB taxonomy): domain Bacteria; phylum Pseudomonadota; class Gammaproteobacteria; order Burkholderiales; family Burkholderiaceae; genus Polynucleobacter. The sequence goes on from NZ_JACVPQ010000001.1 coordinate 486,614, forward strand.
ATCCAAGCCCAAGTTTTTAACGCTTTTCTTTGCGTATAAAAGAAAACCACCCGAAGGTGGTTTTTTTACTTCTGGTGGGCCCACCAGGACTTGAACCTGGGACCAAAGGATTATGAGTCCTCTGCTCTAACCAACTGAGCTATGGGCCCGTTAGTCTTGGATCAATCTTCTTCGAGGAAGGTCTTGAGTTTGTCGCTACGGCTTGGATGACGCATTTTGCGCAGAGCCTTAGCTTCAATCTGACGAATACGCTCACGAGTAACGTCAAACTGTTTGCCCACTTCTTCGAGAGTGTGATCAGTGCTCATCTCAACACCAAAGCGCATACGCAATACTTTTGCTTCGCGTGGTGTCAATGAATCGAGAACGTCTTTCACAACATCGCGCATAGAGTCATGCAATGCTGCTTCTGCCGGAGCCAATGTATTACCGTCTTCGATGAAGTCACCCAAATGAGAATCTTCATCGTCACCAATTGGTGTCTCCATGGAGATAGGCTCTTTAGCAATCTTCATGATCTTACGGATCTTGTCTTCTGGAATCTCCATCTTCAGTGCCAATGTTGCAGCATCTGGCTCGTGACCAGTCTCTTGCAAAATTTGACGGCTGATACGGTTCATCTTGTTGATCGTCTCAATCATGTGAACTGGGATACGGATCGTACGCGCTTGGTCAGCAATCGAACGAGTAATCGCCTGACGAATCCACCATGTTGCATAAGTAGAGAACTTATAACCACGACGGTATTCAAACTTATCTACCGCCTTCATCAAGCCAATATTGCCTTCTTGAATCAGATCCAAGAACTGCAAGCCACGGTTGGTGTATTTCTTAGCAATCGAGATTACCAAACGTAAGTTGGCTACAGTCATTTCACGTTTCGCTTCGCGGGCACGCTTCTCGCCGGCGATCATTTGTTTATTCACTTCTTTTAATTCTGGAAGTGGAATAACAACATTCTTCTGAATATCAATCAACTTCTGTTGCAATTCTTGAATTGCTGGAACGTTACGCTGCAAGAGTGCGCTGTATGGCTTGTTCTCTTTGAGCAACTTGTCAGTCCAGGTCAAGTTCATAGACATCTTAGGGAAGTCTTTTAGTACTTCACCACGATTAACGCCAACTTTGTCTACCAACAAGCTCACGATGCCACGCTCAAGCTTCCATACTTGGTCTACTTGTGAGCGCATGGTGTCGCATAACTTCTCAACACTTTTCGCTGTTAAACGGAAACCCAGTAATTCAGCACGAATGGCATCTTGCGCCTTCACGTATGCAGGACAGTTGTAACCGTCTTTATCAAACGCGCGACGCATCTTGTCAGCTTGTGTACGAACGATTGCAAACTTCTCTAAAGAAATCTGCTTTAACTCCTCTAATTGCTTAGCGTTTGCCGTTGCAGCACCGCCGCCACCACCGCCAGCATCATCCTCTTCGCCCTCTTCACCTTCTTCAGCGTCTGGATCAACTTCTGGCTCTTCAGGTCCGAGCTTAATATCTTCTGCATTTGGATCAACCAAACCATCCACAAACTGGTCGATCTCCATCTCACCGCTAGCGATCTTGTCAACGTTACTCAGAATCTCAGCAATGGTTACAGGGCAAGCAGCCAAAGCCATCACCATGTCTTTGAGACCAGCTTCAATCTTCTTCGCAATCACGATCTCGCCTTCGCGAGTCAACAAGTCAACCGTACCCATTTCACGCATATACATACGTACTGGATCGGTAGTGCGTCCGAACTCGGAATCAACAGTAGATAAAGCGGCTTCAGCCTCTTCTTCAGCCTCTTCTTCAGAAGCTGCAGCAGCTGTATTGTCAGAAAGAATTAATGTTTCTGCGTCTGGTGCCTGTTCGTAAACGGTAATACCGATGTCATTGAGTAAGCTAATCAAAGTTTCTAATGCGTCCGCATCAGACAACTCGTCAGACATCACGTCATTCATCTCGCCATGGGTTAAGTAACCCTTGGACATACCCATCTTGATCAAAGTCTTCAAGCGAGCACGACGTAACTCTTGTTGCTCTTCAGTTCCTAACTGTTGAGCAGCAAACTCTTTTAAGAGCGCCTTTTCTTTCGCCTTACGCTCGCGCGCTTTTTGACGATCCGTTAATACCGGCTCCGCATTATCCGCAGGTGCGTCTGCTTTCGCTTTGCGGCCACGCTTCTTTTCTTCTTCAACAACTACAGGTGCTTCTAGTTCTGCAGTCTTAGCTTTTTTGCCTTTGACTTCTTTTACATCTTTAGTTTCTTTTGCTGCTTTTGTTTCTTTAACTGGCTCAGCCTTAGGCGCTGCTACTGCTTTACCTTTTTTGGCCAGCTCAACTTTGATTTCTGCTTTAGCGGATTTCGCAGGAGCTTTAACAGCCGGTTTAGCCGGAGCTGGTTTTGCTGCGGCCTTTGCTGGTTTAGCGGCTGGCTTTGCAGCTGCCTTTACTGGCTTGGCTGGAGCTTTTGCTTTAGCAACTGGCTTAGCTGGAGTCTTTGTTTTGGCAACTGGCTTTGCAGCTGCCTTTACTGGCTTAGCAGGAGCTTTTGCTTTAGCAACTGGCTTAGCTGGAGTCTTTGCTTTAGCAACTGGTTTTGCAGCTGCCTTTACTGGCTTAGCTGGAGCTTTTGCTTTAGCTGCAGGTTTAGGAGCAGCCTTTACTGGCTTAGCAGGAGCTTTTGCTTTAGCTGCAGGTTTAGCAGCAACCTTTACTGGCTTAGCAGGTGTTTTCGCTTTTGGAGCTGGTTTTTTGGTCTTGGTATTCGGCATTTATTAGCACTTACTCACATTACTGTTGTTGATATCGACTGATGAAACACAGCCCCGCGTTACTCACTTACCCACTTACCCCAAATTTCATCAAAATAAAGCGCAAGTGGCTGAATTAAATCGGTTTTTTCTTGGGAACAGAGGATTATAGTCGATTGCGACTTTTTAACCCTCTTCTTACCTAAAAATATGGGGTAATTTCAGAGGATTTCTAGGGGTGTTTTCAGAAATTCTTAGGAGAATTTCAGCTTTTCGCCCAATTCCCGATATCGGGCCCGATCTTGCTCGGTAGCGGTACTTCCGGCGATCTTTTGCGCAATTTCCGTCATTTCTTGCTTGAGGTGGGTTAATTCCAGTTTTTTGAACGCTCCATCCAAATCTGCAGCAGCGCCATCGAGCTCTAGATCGGAGCCCATCACACGATTTCTGAGTACCTCATACAGCGGGGCCAACTCACTTCGAGAAAGTTGATCTTGGAACATCGCAAATGCTCCCGCACCTGCAGTAGCTGGTTTACCACCCTCACCTGGAATCAACTCAACCAAGTCACACTGCGCTAAAAGATCTTTCATCAAAGCATGGGCTTTTTCAGATCTTTGCTCAGCAGCCTTTAATGCAAGCGCGCGCTTATTTGCATCTAAGGCTTTTCCCAAATGTGGAAACTGAATAATCACACGCAGCATTTGCTCCGCTAAATCCGTTGGTGCTTTTGGAGGCTCAATGTTTTGAGTGGCAACACGTTTTGCAGATCCCTTAGATGCTTGCCAAGGTGCACCTTGACGATTGCCATTGCCTGAAAAAGTATTTTGATTATTTTGATTGCCTTGACTGCCTGGAGTTCTAGCTTGCATCGGCTGGTAAGTAGTTTGGCGCACGGGTGCAGGCGCCACTGTCAAGCCACAAAATGCTTCAAGCTCAGCTGGAGTGGTGTTGGTGCGAATAGCCAACTCACGCAAGATTTGGGTGCGCAATGCGATTGGCGGCATCGACAATAAAAGGGGCTTGGCAGCATGATGAGTATGGGCTCTTCCTTCAGGGGTAGTTTGCTCATGCCCCTCACTAACAACCTTGAAGAAGAAGCTAGAGATAGACATAGCCTCTTTGATAACTTTTTCAAATGCCGGCGCACCATAAGCACGCACATAACTATCTGGGTCATGCTCTGTCGGCAAAAATAAGAAACGAATTTCTTTATCGTCTGACATTAAAGGCAAACAAGCCTCGAGTGCTCGTTGAGCCGCACGCTGTCCAGCAGAGTCACCATCAAATGAGAACACCACCTTATCGGTTTGACGTAATAACATACGAACGTGGTTAGCAGTGCAGGCAGTACCTAAAGTAGCAACCGCATTTGGAAACCCCAGTTGCGCTAGTGCCACTACATCCATATAACCTTCACACACCAAGACATACTCTTGCGCGCGAATCGCTTGCCTTGCTTCAAACAAACCGTAGAGCGTATTGCCCTTAGAAAAGAGTGGCGTCTCTGGAGAATTTAAATATTTAGGCTCGCCCTGATCCAAGATGCGCCCACCAAAGCCAATAGTTTGACCTTTAGGATTGCGAATTGGGAACATGATGCGATCGCGGAAACGGTCATAGCGCTTTACATTTGCGCCTTCGGATTGCTCACCCTGAATGAGTAGACCGCCCTCTAACAATGTCTTGGCAACTTCATCATTGGAATAAGTTCCAAAGACCGCTTCTAGGCCCTGCCAGCCATCAGGCGCATAACCTAAGGCATAGCGTTTTGCGATCTCACCAGTAAGACCACGACCTTTGAGGTATTCAACAGCTCGGGTGCTGCCCTTAAGTTGCTGGCGATACCAATCTGCCGCAGAACTCATTACCTCACTCAGTGCCATGGCTTGCTGCTGACGAGCAACGTCATTTGCCGTGCGCTCTTCTCGAGGAACATCTAATCCAGCAGAACGCGCTAGATCTTCAATAGCATCTACATATCCAAGACCGGAATACTCCATTAAGAAGCTAATGGCAGATCCGTGTGCGCCACAGCCAAAGCAGTGATAAAACTGCTTGGTTGGTGACACTGAAAATGAAGGAGACTTTTCCGAATGAAAAGGGCACAAACCCTGAAAGTTCGCGCCCGCTTTTTTTAACTTTACGTGCTGCCCAACCACATCAACGATGTCTACCCGATTTAACAGATCGGCAATAAAGGATTGTGGGATGAGTGCCATAAGGCGAGTATGAAACTGTTTCGCTTATTTGGATACTTACTTGGCGAGTGCGGCTTTTACCAAACCAGAAACTTTACCCATATCTGCTTTACCAGCCAATTGACCTTTAAGAACGCCAATCACCTTACCCATATCCTGCGGGCCAGCAGCGCCAGTAGAAGCAACGGCAGCAGCTACTGCAGCCTCTACTTCAGCATCAGATAACTGCGCTGGCAAGTACGTCTGCAAGATCACCATCTCGGCAGCTTCAATCGCAACCAAATCATCGCGCCCAGCTTTTTCAAACTGCGAGATGGAGTCTTTACGTTGCTTAATCATTTTTTCAACGGTAGCAATGACGCCAGCATCATCAACCACGATACGCTCATCTACTTCACGTTGCTTAATGGCTGCCAATAAAAGACGAATGGTTCCTAGGCGCTCAACTTCTTTTGCGCGCATAGCATTTTTCATATCTTCGGTAATTTGATCTTTTAGAGTCATGGCTTTATTCCTGGGTGTTGAATATATTTTGCTGCACAGCGTTTGGCAATTCAAAAAGCAAAAACCCGCTGCGTTTCACCGTCAGCGGGTTTCAAAGCTTCTCGGTGAAGAGAGCTTTTAAATTCTATTAGTAAAGCTTCTTAGGCAACATTTGGCTGCGAATACGCTTGTAATGGCGCTTAGCAGCTGCAGCCTTCTTACGCTTACGCTCAGCCGTTGGCTTCTCGTAGAACTCGCGTGCACGCAAGTCTGTCAAAAGGCCATTCTTTTCAATGGTGCGCTTGAAACGGCGCAATGCCACTTCAAATGGTTCGTTTTCGCGGAGGCGGACTGTAGTCATACTTGTTTAACTCGTATATGCTCGAAAAATATCGAAAAATTAACTGAATTGCGATTCTAGCACGACCAAGCGAAAAAATGATTGTTTTAGGAATAGAAACTTCTTGTGACGAGACCGGGGTGGCTTTATACAACACCGCCCCTTGGGAAGAGGGTAAACCAGCCTTCCAAGGCATACTGGGCCAGGGTTTGCACTCCCAGATCGCCATGCACCGGGACTATGGGGGTGTTGTCCCAGAATTAGCCTCCCGTGACCATATTCGCCGTGTTTTACCCCTTTTAGACCAGTCTTTAGCCCAATCTGGTCTCAAGCTGGCCGATATTGATGCCGTTGCCTTTACTCAAGGTCCAGGGCTGGCAGGCGCCCTTCTCGTGGGCAGTGCTTTTGCCAAATCCCTGGCCCAAGGCCTCAATTTGCCTTCAATTGGGGTTCATCACCTCGAAGGACACCTGCTTTCACCACTTTTAGGTCAAACAGCCCCTCAATTTCCCTTTATTGCTCTTCTGGTATCCGGCGGCCATACCCAACTCATGAAAGTCTCTGGCATTGGGCAATATGAGCTTCTGGGCGAAACCTTAGATGATGCAGCAGGCGAAGCTTTTGATAAGACGGCCAAATTACTCGGGCTCGACTACCCAGGTGGTGCTGCAATTTCTAAATTAGCTGAGCAAGGACGTTCCGGTATTTTTGATTTACCAAAACCCATGCTGCACTCGGGCGATCTGGATTTCTCTTTCTCTGGATTGAAAACAGCCGTTCTCAACCAAGTCAAAAAGTTTGAAGATAAAAAGATTGTCGACACATCTGAAGTGACGCAGTTTCATGCGGACCTCGCTAGATCTTTTGTCGATGCGATTGTTGCAGTACTAGTCAGTAAATCTGAAAAAGCACTAAAGCAAACTGGTTGCAAACATCTAGTGCTTGCTGGTGGTGTTGGCGCTAATTTACAACTGCGTAGTGCATTAAATGAAAAAGCTGCGCGAAATGGTTTTGAAGTGCACTACCCGCCACTAGAGTTATGTACTGATAATGGCGTGATGATTGCATTTGCTGGAGCACTGCGAATGTTAGCTAAAAATAATGGCTCCACAACATCTGGAGCCTTTGATATCAAACCCCGTTGGGATTTGCAAAGCAATAATTTAACTTAAGTATTTAGCTTGCTGAGTTGCTACTTATTTCTGATGGCTGATACGGGCAAAAGCACTGTGATTATGAATAGACTCAAAGTTCTCAGCCTCTACTACAAATGACTGGATGCGCTGATCCGCCTTGAGGTTGCCGGCTACATCACGAACCAGGTCTTCTACAAATTTAGGATTACTGTAAGAACGCTCAGTAACCCACTTCTCGTCAGGGCGCTTGAGTAAACCCCATAACTCGCTGGATGCCTCACTCTCAGCAGCAGTGACCAAATCCTCTACCGTCATTTTTGTTTCGGCATCGAGTACTACAGACATCGTTACATGAGAACGTTGGTTGTGTGCACCAAAATCAGAAATCTCTTTTGAACAAGGGCACAAACTCATCACCGGGACCTGAGCACGCAAACCCAACTCCACATCAGTACTGCCCTTGGAGTTTTGTTTGGCAGTAGCCATCCAAGTCACTTCGTAGTCCATCAAACTCTCAACACCGGATACTGGCGCTGCTTTTTTTACAAAGTGAGTGTAAGTAAATTGCACATGCCCCTCTTTAGCATCAAGCAAAGGCAACATTTCACGAACCATTGCGACTACTGAAGTGCTATCAACAGCAATTTCTTGCTTTTGTAACAGGGCCATAAAACGGGACATATGGGTACCCTTAACATGCGCAGGTAAAGCGACATCCATTTCAAAGGTGCCTACTGATGGAAAGTTACCAGTCTTACTGCGAATAGTGAGTGGATGACGCACACCACGAATACCAACCTGCTCAATTGGCAAAGCGCGCTCATCCAAAGTGGATTGCACGTCAGGCATTGCGCTAGGCTTTAAAAAAGCAGGATTCATGTCATTCATAGCTCTATTTTCAGGCAAAACAGGCTTATTTGCCTACAAGCGCAGAATTTTGGGTCAATATCGCTGGAAAACGCTGTTTGATGGAGTTAGCAATGCCCTCTACATCTAGGCCACACTTGGTCATTAGCAGGCTGTAGTCACCATGCTCAATAAACTCATCAGGAAGACCTAATTGCAAGAGGGGCTTATGAATACCAAGATTTGATAAAGCTTCTAAACAAGCACTACCAGCACCGCCAGCAATCGCGCCATCTTCAATCGTCACGAAATAATCATGATCAGCCGCCAGGGACTGAATCAAATCGACATCTAGCGGTTTTACAAAACGCATATTGGCAACTGTGGCATTAATACCTTCCGCTACCTCTAGGGCTGGGTATAGCAATGTGCCAAAAGCTAATATCGCTAAACGTTGTCCGGATGGCGCAGTAGATTTACGACGAATCTCACCCTTACCCAACGGCAAGGTGCGCAACTCTTTAGATGGGATAGCGCCAATACCTGATCCACGTGGGTAACGAACTGCACTTGGATGCGGCTGATGGAAAGCGGTCGTTAATAAATCACGGCACTCTGCCTCATCTGCTGGAGTCATCACCAACATATTTGGGATGCAACGCAAGAATGGGATGTCGTATGCACCGGCATGTGTAGCGCCATCGGCACCCACTAAGCCCGCACGATCCAGTGCAAATAACACTGGTAAATCCTGTAAAGCGACATCATGAATTAACTGATCGTAGGCGCGCTGCAAGAATGTCGAATAGATTGCCACCACTGGCTTCATGCCTTCACAAGCCATGCCAGCTGCAAAAGTAACTGCATGCTGTTCAGCAATGCCGACGTCGTAGTAGCGCTTCGGAAAATTCTTTTCAAATTCAACTAAGCCAGAGCCTTCGCGCATCGCTGGAGTGATACCAACTAATAATGGGTCAGCATGCGCCATATCGCATAACCATTCACCAAATACTTGGGTAAAGGTTTTCTTACTGACAGCAGGCTTTTTAACACCCTCTTCCGGATTGAATTTACTTGGCCCGTGATACAACACTGGATCTGCCTCAGCCAACTCATAGCCCTGACCTTTTTTGGTCACCACATGCAAGAACTGAGGGCCGCGCCCTTCAAGCGCCAGACGACGTACGTTCTGCAGCATTGGAATCAATGCATCCAAATCATGGCCATCAATTGGACCAAAGTAATTGAAACCAAACTCTTGGAAGATGGTAGATGGAGACACCATGCCTTTAGCATGATCCTCAAGACGTTTAGCGAACTCGCGTAAAGGTGGCGCAATTGATAAAACGCTATCAATCCCTTTTTTAGTCGCAGAGTAAATATTGCCGCTGAGCACTCTAGCCAGATGACGGTTAAGCGCGCCTACAGCTGGAGAGATCGACATATCGTTGTCATTCAAAATCACGACGAGCGGTAGGTCGTCATACACACCTGCATTGTTCATCGCCTCGAAAGCCATGCCCCCTGTCATCGCACTATCACCAATGACGGCTACAGCTACATGTCTTTCGCCTTTAGTTTGAAACGCGCGTGCCATACCCATCGCAGCAGAAATACTAGTAGATGAATGGCCGGTACCAAAAGCATCAAATTCACTTTCAGCGCGATGTGGGAAACCCGACAAACCTTTGTACTGACGTAAGGTGTTCATGCGCTCACGACGGCCCGTCAAGATCTTATGGGGATAGCTTTGATGACCCACATCCCACACAATGCGATCTTCTGGTGTATCAAAGACGTAATGCAAGGCAATTGATAGCTCTACTGTTCCCAAATTAGAGGACAGATGTCCCCCCGTTTTTGATACTGAATCCAACACAAACTCACGCAACTCATCCGCCAAGGCGGGAAGCTCTTCGCGTGAGAGTTTTTTGAGATCGTCAGGTGAGTTAATGGAATGTAAAGTCATTGAATCTAAATAATCTAAACCGATGTATTTCTCTCGTATTTCTATTGTTTCTTTCTTACTTGCCGCGATTGACAACCAAGAGAGCCAAATCTTTTAATGCCTGCGCTGATGCGCCAAAACTATCTAAACTGGCGATAGCTACCTCTTGTAGCTCTTTAGCCTGCTTCTGCGCATAGTCTAAACCCATCAAGGTCACATAGGTGGGCTTATTGGCCGCAGCGTCTTTGCCAGCGGTCTTGCCCAATGTTTGACTATCCGCAGTGGCATCCAATACATCATCCACAATCTGAAACGCTAATCCCAGGGCTTTTGCATAACTGGCTAGATGAGCCATTTGCTCAGGACTGAGGTACGCACAAATACCCCCTAATTCCACTGCGCATGACAACAAAGCGCCCGTCTTCATGGCATGCATTTGCTTAAGACCTGGGAGGTCCAACTTTTTACCAACGCTCTCCAAATCAATTGCCTGACCACCAGCCATACCTCGTGATCCCGAGGCAGCAGCTAAAGCGGCAATCATTTTTAGGCGTACCTGCGCATCGCAGTTTGCATTAGCAAGGATTTCAAAAGCGCGGGTTTGCAATGCATCCCCAACCAATAATGCAGTTGCTTCGTCAAAAGCTTTATGAACCGTTGGACGACCACGACGCAAATCATCATCATCCATACAAGGTAAATCATCATGAACTAATGAGTAAGCATGAATAGATTCGATCGCAACAGCAGCTGCATCCAAAGACTCTGCGTGTGCGACATCCGTCTGATTTCCCAGTTGACCCGCCGCATAAACCAATAATGGTCGAATACGTTTGCCGCCACCTTGCGCCGCATAGCGCATTGCCTCATGCAAACGATGAGGAGTAGTATGAGCAGAATCAAGTAAGCAATCTAACGCCAACTCAGTTCGCTTAGAGTGCGAACTGACCCACTCCTGAAATTGAAAAGCAGTATTCATTAAGCCTCGAACACTCGCACCTGTTGCTCAACTTGAGCCAACATAGTTTGACAATGTTTTAGTAAAGCCGCGCCGCGTTGATAAGCAAGCAAGGTTTCTTCTAGAGAAAATTTTCCAGATTCCATGTCAGAAATGAGCTTTTCGAGCTCTTTTACTGCCTGCTCGTAGCGCAGATCTGGGTCAACTTGGACCTCTAGACCGGGTTTTTGACTCTCAGACTTCTTGGTTGCCATAAGCTCGTTTCCTTCGTATTTCCCACACGGATAGCCCTACATATTAAAGCGAGAAGCCCCTCAGATGGGTATAATCCACCCCTTCCTTTCCAATATCGATCCGTCGATGGTTGGATTGGTTATTCCGCTTAGCTTCGGCTGACGTTTTCGGGGGTGGGGAGAATGACTAATCTGGCTACCGCGCAGAAGCTTGCGCCGTCCAATCTACAACTGCCGGTTTCGGCATATTTTGACGCTGACTTGTATCAGCGGGAAATTGAACTGCTTTTCAAGCAGGGTCCTGGCTATGTTGGCCACGAACTCATGGTGCCTGAAGTTGGCTCCTATCAAACTTTAAGCGCAGAAAATGAGGGGCGCATCCTCGTTCGCAATGAAGCTGGCGTAGAACTACTTTCAAATGTTTGCCGTCATCGTCAAGCACTCATGCTTAATGGTCGCGGCAAAGCAGACAATATTGTTTGCCCCTTACATCGCTGGACCTATGATTTAAACGGTAACTTATTAGGCGCACCACACTTTGAAGATAAGCCTTGTTTAAATCTTGGCAAATCTCCTTTGCAAAATTGGCAAGGCTTACTGTTTGAGGGCCCACGCGATGTACGAGCTGATCTTGCCAAACTCGGTGTTGCTGACGATCTCAAATTTGATGGCTATGTGCTTGATCATATTGAAGTGCATGACTGCAAATACAACTGGAAAACTTTCATCGAGGTGTATCTCGAGGACTATCACGTTGTGCCATTTCATCCAGGCTTAGGCAAATTTGTTTCATGCGAAGATCTACATTGGGAGTTTGGCGATTGGCATAGCGTACAAACTGTTGGCATACACAAAGATCTTAAGACGCCAGGCTCGCCAACCTATCGCAATTGGCACGAGGCAGTACTACGTCAATTTGACGGCAAAGCCCCACGCCACGGCGCTATCTGGCTTACCTACTACCCTAATGTGATGGTGGAGTGGTATCCAGGAGTGTTATGTGTATCCACACTGCACCCCATGGGGCCAGGTAAAACTCGCAACATTGTGGAGTTCTACTATCCAGAAGAAATTGCACTGTTTGAGCGCGAATTTGTTGAAGCTGAACGTGCCGCCTATATGGAAACCTGCATCGAAGATGATGAAATTGGTGAGCGCATGGATCAAGGTCGCGCTGCACTGTATGCACGCGGCATTAATGAGGTGGGTCCATACCAAAGCCCAATGGAAGATGGCATGCAACACTTTCATGAATGGTATCGCCGCGTCATGAATTTTGAAGGCGCATAATCTAATCAGGTTTTATAGTTTTATCTAATACTCTCGCCACTAAAGATAGGAAGCATCATGACTCCTCTGATCTCAGCTAACCAGTTAGAAGAAATCATTAACAGTGGCGAGAATGTCTTGCTCTGTGATTGCCGTTTTGATTTAGTTGATCCTTTGATCGGCAAAAAATCGTACGAAGAAAGTCACATTCCAGGCGCAATCTATATCGATTTAGACAAAGATTTATCTGGCAATAAAACTGGTAGTAACGGACGCCACCCCCTTCCTAGTCCAGAAGCCTGGGCTCAAACCAAAACTCGTCTGGGCATCAGCCCAAACACACTAGTAGTTGCCTATGACAAACAAGGCTCCGTGTATGCAAGCCGCTTATGGTGGATGCTTAAAGCAACAGGGCACGCTAATGTTCGCGTACTAGATGGTGGCTTAGATGCCTGGAATGGCCCTATGGGATCGATTCCTAGAGCGCCCACTCCTTGCACCCAAGCGATCGCGCCCATGCCCTATGCGGGGCTGGTTTTAGTCGATGAGGTTGTCGCCAACCTGGAATCAAAGAAAAACAAAATCATTGATGCCAGAGGTGAGGATCGTTTCCGCGGTCAAAACGAAACACTAGATCCAGTTGGTGGGCATATCCCTGGCGCAATGAATCGTTTTTTTAAAAACAATCTCAATGCGACTGCATTTAAAGCCCCGGAACAATTGTTTAAAGAATTTTCAGAATGTATCGGCCCCATTAAAGCTTCTGAGGTGATTCACCAATGCGGATCTGGAGTAACTGCTTGCCATAATCTGCTAGCTATGGAACTTGCAGGATTTAAAGGTTCACGTCTATATGCGGGTAGCTGGAGCGAGTGGTGCTCTGACCCCAAAAGACCAGTTGAACTCTAGGCGTGTACTTTTTTCGTTAATGCAGCAGCGAGAGCAGGACAACAATTCCTACGCCGCAGGCAATCAAAATCGTCTGACGTAAAGATTCCGCCCAATGCGGACGTCTATGCATTTGAGGAATGAGATCGCTGACTGCAATATAAATAAAACTACTGGAAGCGATCACCAATAAATATGGCATTGCCGCGTGAGCTCTTTCCAAAAAGAAATAAGCCAGCACACCACCAACAACTGCGGATAAGCCGCAAATAAAGTTATAAAGTAAAGCGCGTGCTCGCGAGAACCCGGCATTGAGCAAAACGATGAAATCTCCAATCTCTTGTGGAATCTCATGGGCAATGATGGCGATAGCAGTAAAGATACCGACTTGATAATCCGCCATAAAAGCTGCGGCAATCAAGATGCCATCCACAAAATTATGAATACCATCGCCCACTAAGACCATCCAGCCACTACGACCAGCGTTTTCGGCATCATGGCCATGGTGGTGGTGGTGACCATCCCCTTCATGGTGATGATCATGACGCAATAACGCAATTTTCTCGAGCAGGAAAAATCCTAATAAGCCCGCTAGCAAAGTAGCGAAAAGTAGCTGAGGACTCACGCCCTCCATGCTAAAAGCTTCTGGTAATGAATGCAGTAAAGCGGTAGCCAATAAAATACCTACCGACAAGCTCACCATATTGTTGACCATCTTGGACAACATTGATAAAGAACAGCTAGCGGCTACCAAGACGCTAGCTGTTCCTGCTAAGGCAGTAACCAAGAGAATACTTTGTAAAACCGACATGCTAATTAAGCTACTCCGTTTTTCTTAAACCAAGCAAGGCACTTTTCCCAACCATCTTTTGCTGGACCTTCACGATAGGTAGCGCGATAGTCTGCATGAAAAGCGTGCGGAGCATCTGGATACACTTCAATCATTGATGCTTTGGCAGCGGGATTTTTTGGTGCTGCTTGTGCCAATGCGGCGCGCATTTGCTCAACACTCTCCAAGGAAATGCCAGTATCAGCACCGCCGTATAAACCAAGCACTGGCGCCTTTAAGTCGGCAGCAATGTCTACTGGATGACGTGGGCTGTTTTCCGTCTTCTCACCAATCACTCGACCATACCAGGCCACACCCGCACGCACCTGCGGCAAAGTAGCTGAGAGCCAAGTAATACGACCGCCCCAACAGAAGCCAGTCACGCCAACACGCTTAAGATCACCACCATTTTTACCCGCCCAAACTAATGCGGCCTGCAAGTCATTCAAAATCTGTGAGTCCGGAGTTTTAGCAACAATATTTTGCTGAATTTCCGCTACTGTTCCATAGGTATTAGGATCACCAGCGCGAGTAAAAAATTCTGGGGCAATTGCAAGATAGCCAAGTTTGGCAAAACGTCTTGTGACGTCAGCAATATACTCATGCACACCAAAAATCTCGCTCACCACGATCACGATAGGTAGAGCACCCTTTGCTTTTTCAGGACGAGATACATAGGCAGGCATTTGAAAGCTACCCACTGGAATCATCTGCTCGCCTACTTTAAGCCCCTTGAAATCAGTCTCAATGGCAGCTGCCATGACTGGCTCAGATGCCGCCACAAATCCTACGCCGATTGCAGTAGCTCCAATGGCTGATGTCTTCATAAAATTGCGTCGACTATTTTGAATTTCTTTACTCATTGTCTTGTCTCCTCGCTTGAATTTTTACTGCGGTTTTTAATGCGCCTCTTCCCAATTATCGCCAATCCCAATACTAACCACTAAAGGCACCTTTAGCTGAGCTACATGGCACATCAAATCCGGCAACTTGGCCTGTAGCAACTCAATCTCATCCAAAGGTACATCAAACACCAATTCATCATGTACCTGCAGCAACATTCTCGTTTTTAACTGCTCCTTTTCAAGCCAATCCTCAACAGCAATCATGGCTAACTTAATAAGGTCAGCGGCAGTGCCTTGCATTGGCGCGTTAATAGCGGCGCGTTCAGCACCTTGGCGACGGGGGCCATTGGAGCCCTTAATCTCAGGCAGCCAAAGACGGCGCCCAAAGACAGTTTCAACGTATCCATTCTCTCTAGCCTCGAGACGAGTACGTTCCATGTATTGAGCAACTCCAGGATAGCGATCAAAATATTTAGCAATATAGTTTTGCGCAGCTGAACGTTCAATACCTAAATTACCTGCCAAACCAAAAGCACTCATGCCATAAATCAGACCAAAGTTAATCACCTTGGCATAGCGACGTTGCTCAGAATTCACATCATCCAAAGCAACGCCAAAGATTTCTGCTGCAGTAGCTTGGTGCACATCCTTGCCATCTCTAAAAGCGGCTAAAAGATTTTCATCTTCAGCAATGTGCGCCATGATGCGTAACTCAATCTGAGAATAGTCAGCTGACAATAATTTGCAGCCTTTCGCAGGAATAAATGCTTCCCGAATACGTCTACCCTCTTCAGTGCGAACAGGAATGTTTTGCAGGTTTGGATCGCTTGAGGCTAAGCGGCCAGTAACGGCAGTTGCCTGAGAAAAATTGGTATGAACGCGCCCCGTCTTAGGATCAGCCATACGAGGCAACTTCTCAATATAAGTCGACATCAACTTTGCCAAACTACGATAGTCCAGGATGCGTGCAGGCAGAGGGTAATCCTCTGCGAGCTTCTGCAGAACTTCTTCGTCGGTTGATGGCGCGCCTGATGGAGTCTTTTTAATCACCGGCAGCTCAAGCTGTCCAAACAATATTTCTGCGATTTGTTTTGGTGACTGAATATTGAAAGGTTGGCCTGCCAACTTGTGGATTTCTCCCTCAAGCTCCAAAAGACGTTTACCCACCTGCTGGCCCTGCTTGGCAAGCAGCTCAGAGTCAATCCGAATGCCATTGCGCTCCATGATCCCCAGTACACGCATGGCAGGCATTTCTACCTTTTCATAAATGTAGAGCAGACCGGGGCTTTCCTGAATCTGGGGCCACAACTCTAAATGAAGGCGCAAGGTAATGTCGGCATCTTCAGCGGCGTAATCTGTTGCAATCTTCAAATCCACCTGATCAAAGCCAATTTGATGCACGCCCTTACCGCAAACCTCTTCATAGCGAATAGTTTTCATACCCAGATGACGCTCAGCCAAACTATCCATATTGTGAGGGAGATGGGACTCAAGCACATATGACTCTAGCAAGGTATCGTATGCAACCCCTTTTAACGTGATGCCGTAGTTTGCAAAGATATGTGCGTCGTACTTTAGGTTTTGCCCCACCTTTAAATGCGTCGCACTTTCTAGCCAAGGCTTCATGCGTGCCAGCACCCCATCACGATCAAGCTGTACTTCACCGTTACGATGCGCAACTGGAATGTAGCAAGCCTCGCCTGGCTTGACTGATAAAGAAATACCTACGAGTTCTGCTGCAAGCGCATCAAGACTAGTAGTTTCTGTATCCACCGCAGTCAATGCAGAAGATTCAATCTTTTTTAACCACTTCTCTAAACCCGCGTCATCGACAATGCACTCATAATGGCGCTCGATTGCATCTTGCGAGTCACGAGTTTCTTGTGACAAATCTTTGGTTGGTGCGCTCGCAATCACACGTGTCTTTTTTTCTTGCTCTGCTCCGTTTTCTACGGCGGAAATTGGGCTGCCTGCCAAATCAAAAGTCACTGTATCGCCCTTATTATCTGGGCTTGTAAGCTGCTTTTCTACATCACGCAACCAAGTCTTAAATGCGTAACGCTCAAATAATTCGCGCAGCAAAGGCGCGTCTTCAGACTTCGCATGTAAATCATCTAAGCCAGGTAAATGAGGAGATAAATCGCAATCGGTTTTTACGGTAATCAGTTGACGCGCTTGTGGCAACCAATCTAAAGAAGCGCGCAGATTTTCGCCAACAACGCCTTTCACCTGATCAGCGTTGGCCATCAAGTTATCGAGATTACCAAATTCTGACAACCATTTGTTTGCTGTTTTAGGACCAGCTTTAGGCACACCTGGTACGTTATCAACGGTATCGCCAATGATAGATAAATAATCAACGATCAATTCAGGAGGAACGCCAAACTTTTCTTTAACGCCATCAATATCCAACTTTTCATTCGTCATCGTATTGATCAGAGTGACAGAAGGATTTACCAATTGCGCTAAATCTTTATCTCCAGTGGAAATAATAGTTTCCCAGCCGGCTTGCGTCGCTTGACAAGCTAATGTACCAATTACGTCATCCGCCTCGACTCCGCTTACCATGAGTACGGGCCAACCTAATGCTTTGACCATGGCATGAATAGGCTCTATCTGCTTGACCAAGTCTTCCGGCATAGGTGAGCGATGGGCCTTGTACTCGGAGTACATTTCATCGCGAAAAGTTTTGCCCTTGGCATCAAAAACACAGGCTATATGGTCAGCCTTGAGCTCAGAACGGGCTCGGCGCATCATATTGACCATGCCATATATAGCCCCAGTAGGCTCTCCAGCCCCATTTCTGAGGTCTGGCATAGCATGGAAGGCGCGATAGAGGTAGCTAGAGCCGTCTACCAACAAGAGTCTATGTTTAGTCATACCGCAATCGTACAATCTAGTTGTGAAATGCCTACAGGTCTGGTTAAGGAACCGTCCGAGAGTAGGCTTAAAAAGGTGAAAAAATGCATTATTTAACGAACTTAGTGAGTCACTCCTTGAGCCAAACCATTGCAACTGCAGGCTTTTTGGTGGTTTTTGGAATTTTTAGCACCACTTCAGCTCTAGCTCAGAATAACAGCCAGGCACTAAGCCCATCAGAATTAAACCGCATCAACAATCAACCGCTTGCACCAACCGTTAGTCCAGCTGGCGCCCTCAATTCTCCTGAGCAACGCAAGCCCAACTTTGAGTACAGGGATACAAACGGCACCACCGTTACTGAATATAAAGATGTCAATGCCCCGACCCAAGTTGATGTCAAAACTCGCTTTACAAGCTATGAAATGGCCCCACCTACTTCAGTAATGCCTGGCCCACCAAAAGAAACGGATCTGATTAGCGTTCCAAGCATTAGCATCCCTCTTAAATAAAAATCATTTAGCTTAGTTAATTAATCTAGTTTATGGCCGTATTTACTCCAATCGCGCTTGAGGATATTTCTCAATGGATTGATCAAGATTTCGATATTGGCCAAGCCACTGAAATACGCGGTATTCATGGCGGTATTGAGAACTCAAATTTTTTCCTAGACACCACCAAAGATGGTAAGAAGCAAGAATATGTTTTAACCATCTTTGAGAGATTGTCAGCAGAGCAGCTTCCTTTTTACTTGGAGCTCATGCGCCACCTGGCAAACAAAAACGTCCCGGTTCCTAAGCCGATTGAAAACAATCAGGGCAACATCCTCTTTGCCTTAAAAGGTAAGCCAGCAGCCATTGTTACCAAGCTTCCAGGTCTTTCCAGACTGCAACCCGAAGCCAATCATTGCGCGCTAGTAGGTGAGATGTTGGCAAAGATGCATCTTGCTGGAAAAGATTTTCCAAAGAGCCAAGAAAATCTTCGTAGTCTTGCTTGGTGGCAAAAAACCATCCCTTCAGTACTGCCCCATTTAAATACTTCTCAAAAAGAATTGATTATTCATGAGCTCAAAACTCAAGAAGAATTCTTTTCTTCAGGCGCCTATGATGGTTTGCCACAAGGCGCCAGTCATTGCGACCTCTTTCGTGACAATGTTCTCTTTGATCCTAAGGGATCAAATGCATCTCAAGATCAATTGGGCGGCTTTTTTGATTTTTACTTTGCTGGCACTGATAAATGGTTATTTGATATTGCCGTCACCGCCAACGATTGGTGTCTTGCCGACAACAAACAAGATTTGGATCCTGCACGCTTAGATGCATTTATGAAGGCCTACCAATCTGTTCGCCCTCTGACTAAAGAAGAGCAAACGAGCTGGCCTCTCATGCTACGTGCAGCAGCATTACGCTTCTGGGTTTCTAGATTGTGGGATTTCTATTTACCTCGCGACGCTCAAATGCTGACACCACATGATCCCATGCACTTTGAACGCATTCTTTTAAGTCGTCGATCCCTATGAAACTAAATTATGTAGCTCCAAAAGAAGGCTATACCTGGATTAGACAGGGTATTTGGCTTTTCAAACAGAACCCTTTGGGATTCTTAATGCTCGTATTTATGTATGTATTCGCCGCTCAGCTGGCAGTCATCATCCCAGTCATTGGTGTGTTTGCAGTGTTACTGCTGACGCCGACCTTATCAGTAGGATTCATGACAGCTTGCCGCCAAGCCATTCAAAAAGAGCGCATTAAACCTTCGGTTTACATAGTCGCCTTAAAGTCAGGGCAAATGATTCGTAAAAGAATTTTGCAACTAGGCTTAGTGTATGCAGCCATGATTGTTTTACTGAGCTTTATCTTAAGCCTCTTAGTTGACTTTGAGCTGCTACTTCCACTGATGACTACTGATAAACCCATTACTCCAGAAGCACTCCGTCAGGTTTACTTAGTGCTCTTCTTTGGCGCGATGCTATATGTACCAGTGGCAATGCTAATGTGGTTTTCACCAGTGCTAGTTGCGTGGGAGGATATGTCAGTGCCTCAAGCCCTATTCTCAAGCGCCCTAGCGTGCTGGTCCAATAAAGCCGCATTCTTTTTGTACCTGTCGATTTGGAGCGCAATTCTGATTGCCATCCCATTAACTATTGGCATGATCTTTGATGCCATTAATTTGGGGCAAGTAGCCTCGTACATCATTGCGCCCATCTCTATGGCGGGACTCACCATGATGCACTGCTCTTTTTATGCGACCTGGAAAGCTTGCTTCACTGACAATGAAGTCGTGATGCCTGTTTAACTAAATTCTTTAGTCAATCGCAGCAAGCTTCGCAATACTCAACTGTAGCCATTTAATGCCGTGACGCTTGAAATTCACTTGCGCTCTTGCATCAGCATCAACACCTTCTAAGCCCGTAACACGCCCCTCACCAAACTTAGTGTGGAACACATTTTGTCCGATAGTGAATGGGTAATTTCCACGCGGAGGTGAGGCTAATCTTTTCACTTCCATTGAAGCAGAGCCAACACGCTTAGCAGGTCTCTGACGTTCAGACCCAGAATCAAAGAAGTCATTGGATTCGTATTCGCGCTGACGGGTATATCCATCTTGCCAAGTAGATCCAGTTCTGGAATTGCCTCCACCCCAGCGAGCGTCTCTTGCCTTAGGGGTGAGCCACTTCAATGAATCAGAAGGAAGCTCTTCAAGGAAGCGAGAAGGCATGTTGTAGCGAACCTGCCCATGCAACATACGTGATTGGGTATGTGACAAGTACAGACGCTCTTTGGCACGGGTAATTGCCACATACATCAAGCGACGCTCTTCCTCTAAGCCATTTTGTTCGTTTACGCTGTTCTCGTGGGGAAATAAACCCTCTTCTAGGCCGGTAATAAAGACAGAGGTGAACTCTAAGCCTTTAGCTGAATGCACAGTCATCAGCTGGACTGCATCCTGACCTGCTTGAGCCTGGTTATCCCCAGCCTCTAATGAGGCATGGGATAGGAACGCAGCCAGTGGAGAGACCTCCACAACGCCAGGAGCATTCTCACCTGGCAACATTGCAGCAGCCGCATCTTGGCCATAGCCTTCTTCGGCAATAAATGCCGTTGCTGCATTGATCAATTCCTGCAAGTTTTCTACACGGTCTTGGCCTTCGCGCTCTGAAAGGTAGTGCTGAATCAAGCCGCTATGCTGAATCACAAATTCAACAGTTTCTGGCAGGGTATTGTGACGCGTTGCTTCACGCATGTGATCCACTAAGCGTACAAAACCACCAAGCGCTGCACCCGCCTTACCTTCTAGAGAGGAGGCTGCTAAGTACAAGGAGCATTGCTGTGCTCTGGCAGCATCTTGTAAGGCCTCAATTGAGCGCGCACCAATTCCACGGGTTGGGAAATTCACCACTCGTGAGAAAGAGGTATCGTCATTTGGATTCTCAAGCAAACGGAGATAGGCAAGCGCATGTTTAATTTCAGCACGCTCGAAGAAGCGTAAACCACCGTACACACGATACGGAATACCTGCAGAAAATAAAGCGTGCTCAATGATGCGTGACTGAGCGTTACTACGATAGAGCAAAGCTACTTCAGTACGTTTAATGCCGCTATTTACTAAAGTCTTGATCTCATCTACCAACCAAGCAGCCTCGGCATGATCGCTAGGGGCCTCATAAATTCGGACCGGCTCGCCATGACCAGCATCGGTGCGTAGGTTTTTGCCAAGACGCTCTGAGTTATTGGCAATTAGATGGTTTGCAGTGTCCAGAATATGGCCGTGTGATCGATAGTTCTGCTCAAGTTTCACCATTAGTGGGTGATATTGCTTTTCATAAAGACGCATGTTTTCCACATCTGCGCCGCGGAAAGCATAAATACTTTGATCATCATCACCTACAGCAAATACGGAGCTGCTGCCCATACCACTGACATTGATACGGCTAGCATCATGACCTGACAATAATTTAAGCCATGCATATTGCAAGGCATTGGTATCTTGGAACTCATCAATCAGAATATGACGGAAGCGCTCTTGGTAATGCGTACGAATAGCTTCACTATGTTTAAGCAATTCATAACTACGTAGTAGGAGTTCAGCAAAATCAACGACGCCTTCGCGTTGACATTGCTCATCATAAGCAGCATAGAGTTGCGCCATCTTGGCTTGAAAGTCATCCCCCACCGATAAATCTTTTGCACGTTGACCGCGCTCTTTGGCATGAGCAATAAAGTATTGCAATTGCTTTGCAGGATATTTTTCATCATCAACCTTTAGGCCCTTTAAAAGGCGCTTAATTGCCGAGAGTTGATCTTGGGTATCTAGAATCTGAAAAGTGGATGGTAAGCCTGCTTCTTTATGATGCGCCCTTAATAATCGGTTACACAGGCCATGAAAGGTGCCAATCCACATCCCGCGAGTATTAATAGGCAACATGGCGCTAAGACGCAGCAGCATCTCTTTAGCAGCCTTATTGGTAAAGGTCACCGCTAAGACGCCAATAGGGGATACCTGGCCAGTCTGTATCAACCAGGCTATACGGGTGGTGAGTACGCGGGTCTTACCGCTCCCTGCCCCAGCCAAAATCAAGGCAGATTGGGCTTGGCCATTTTCATTTACGGGCGGGAGGGTCACTGCCTCGCGCTGTTCTGGATTGAGGTTCGCGAGCAAGTCTGAGTACATCAGCCCAATTATAATTTGCCTCTTATGCCAAACGCCTCAAATACCCCTAATTCACCAGCGGCCAGCTCTGCGGACGAGCTCGCTAAATCCTATGAACCCGCCCCGATAGAGGCCTACTGGGGTCCAGAGTGGGAGCGTCGCGGTATTGCCGATGCCACGATGGATGAGGGTAAGGGTGATTTCTCCATTCAACTCCCCCCACCAAATGTCACAGGTACCCTGCACATGGGTCATGCCTTTAACCAAACCATCATGGATGGCCTGGTGCGCCATGCTCGAATGTCTGGCAAAAATACCCTCTGGGTGCCTGGCACCGACCACGCTGGCATTGCTACTCAAATTGTTGTTGAACGCCAACTCGACGCCCAAAAAGTATCTCGTCATGATTTAGGCCGTGAGAAATTTTTAGAAAAAGTATGGGAGTGGAAAGAAACTTCTGGCAATACGATTACTAGACAAATTCGTCGTCTCGGGGCGTCGATTGATTGGGGTAAAGAATATTTCACGATGGACAGCAAAATGTCCAAGGCAGTAGTTGAAGTATTTGTCCGCCTACACGAACAAGGCTTGATTTATCGCGGCAAACGTTTGGTGAACTGGGATCCAGTTTTAGGCACCGCAGTTTCCGATCTGGAAGTGGTGAGCGAAGAAGAAGATGGCTCAATGTGGCATATCCGCTACCCATTGACCGACGGCTCAGGCCATCTCACTGTTGCTACCACTCGCCCTGAAACCTTGCTGGGCGACGTTGCCGTCATGGTGAACCCAGAAGACGAGCGTTATAAACACCTCATTGGCAAGTCCGTTAACCTGCCATTGTGTGATCGTGAAATTCCGATCATTGCAGATGACTATGTTGATTTGAACTTTGGCACTGGCGTTGTAAAGGTGACTCCTGCGCATGACTTTAATGACTATGCAGTAGGTCAACGTCATCAACTACCAATGATTAACATCCTCACATTGGATGCCAAGATTAATGAGAATGCTCCTGCTGCCTATCAAGGCATGGAACGTTTTGCAGCACGCAAACAAGTAGTTGCTGATTTGGAGTCTGCTGGCTTATTAGAAAAAGTGCAGCCGCATAAGTTGATGGTGCCACGTGGTGACCGCACCCAAACCATCATTGAGCCAATGTTGACTGACCAATGGTTTGTGGCAATGTCCAAACCAAGTCCAGACAATAAATATCAACCAGGCTCATCAATCGCTGGCGCTGCTTTAGATGCTGTAACTAAGGGCGACATCAAACTTGTGCCAGAAAATTGGATTAATACCTATACCCAGTGGTTAGCTAATATTCAAGACTGGTGTATCTCTCGTCAACTCTGGTGGGGCCATCAAATCCCCGCTTGGTATGGCGATGACGGGCAGATTTTTGTAGGACGTTCTGAGGAAGAGGCTAAGGCTAAGGCTGCAGCAGCGGGCTACACCGGCAAACTCAGCCGCGATCCCGATGTTCTGGATACCTGGTTTAGCTCTGCGCTTGTGCCATTTAGCTCTTTAGGCTGGCCCGATGAAACACCTGCTTTAAATCACTTCCTACCTTCATCTGTCCTGGTTACCGGCTTTGACATCATCTTCTTCTGGGTGGCGCGCATGGTCATGATGACCTGCCACTTCACCGGAAAGGTACCGTTCCATACCGTCTATGTTCATGGCTTGGTTCGTGATGCTGAAGGTCAGAAAATGAGTAAGTCCAAAGGCAATACTTTGGATCCAATTGATTTGATTGACGGTATTCAGATTGAAGAGTTGGTAGGCAAGAGAACTACCGGACTCATGAATCCTAAGCAAGCTGAGAGCATCAGCAAGAAGACTAAGAAAGAATTTCCGGATGGTATTCCGGCATTTGGTACAGACGCCTTACGCTTTACATTTGCTTCTTTAGCCTCGCTGGGTCGAAATATCAACTTCGATCAAAAGCGTTGCGAAGGCTATCGCAATTTCTGCAACAAACTTTGGAATGCCACGCGCTTTGTTCTCATGAACTGCTCCGGCAATGATGAGGACAACGGTCTAGCGCCTTGTGACAACCAATGCGGCCCAGAGGGGTATCTAGATTTTTCAGCCGCCGATAAATGGATTGTTTCCCAACTCCAAAGAACTGAGGCCGATGTAGCCAAGGGCTTTGAAAACTATCGCTTTGACAATATTGCGAGCAGCATTTACCAATTCGTATGGGATGAGTACTGCGATTGGTACTTGGAACTCGCCAAGGTGCAGCTACAAACGGGTACGCCCGCTCAGCAGCGCGCTACGCGTCGCACCCTATTGCGCGTTCTGGAAACGATCTTGCGCATGGCGCATCCATTGATCCCATTTATCACCGAGACACTTTGGCAAACCGTTGGGCCGAAGTCCGGTAAAGAATTGGCCAAGCAAGCTAAGCAGACCATTGCACTCCAGCCTTACCCCGTTTCTCAACCAGAAAAGATTGATGAGCAAAGCGAAGCTTGGGTAGCGCAGGTTAAAGCGATTGTGGATGCGTGTCGAAATCTTCGTGGCGAGATGCAAGTTCCACCAGGTCAAAAAGTGCCGCTTTGGATATATGGACCACAAGCATTCCTAGAAAAAGCCACGCCTTATTTAACAGCGCTAGCAAAGTTAGCTGAAGTCAAAATCTACAGCGATGAATCCGCCTTAGAAAAAGACGCTCCAGGAGCGCCTATTGCGCTAGTTGGTGATATTAAGCTCTTGCTAAAGATTGAAGTAGATGTTGCCGCTGAGCGCACTCGCCTTGGCAAAGAGATTGAGCGCTTAGCCAATGAGATTAATAAAGCCAAGGGCAAACTAAGCAATGAAAGCTTTGTCGCTCGCGCACCAGCTGACGTGGTTGCTCAGGAAAAGCAACGTCTTGCTGGTTTTGAACAAAATCACGAGAAACTTGTAGCACAATTAGAGCGTCTGAAATAATCAGCAGCCAAATAAAGCGATTGGAAGCCATATGCCGTTAAGCACCAAAGCCGTCACCAAAGCAGTCTTTCCTGTTGCGGGCTTGGGTACCCGATTTTTACCAGCAACGAAAGCTAGCCCGAAAGAAATGTTGAATGTGGTGGATAAGCCCCTCATTCAATATGCCGTGGAAGAGGCAATTGCTGCCGGCATTACTGAAATGATTTTCGTGACTGGTCGCAGCAAACGTGCCATTGAAGATCACTTTGACAAAGCATATGAGCTCGAAGCTGAATTAGAGGCTAAAAATAAGCAGGCTCTTCTCGATATCGTTCGTAGTGTTAAGCCTAGCCACGTAGATTGCGTATATGTTCGCCAACCTGAAGCGCTTGGATTAGGTCATGCGGTTTTGTGTGCAGAGAAGTTGGTGCGTGATGAGCCATTTGCCATCATCTTGGCGGACGACTTGTTAGATGGTCAACCTCCGGTTCTCAAGCAAATGCTAAAAGTTTTTGAAGAGCAAAATGGATCTGTAGTAGCGGTTGAAAAGATTGATCCTGCCAAGAGCAGCTCTTATGGAATCGTTTCTGGCGCCGAAGTCGCCAAAGGCATCTATCGCCTGAACGGCATTGTGGAAAAGCCACAACCAAAGGACGCGCCTTCTAATTTGGCAGTAGTAGGACGTTATGTTCTCTCATCCGATATCTTTACTCATATTCGCAATCTCAAGCCTGGTGCAGGTGGAGAGATTCAGCTGACCGATGCGATTGCCTCTTTACTCAAAGAAGAGCCAGTATTTGCTTATGAATACGATGGCGTACGCTATGACTGCGGCAGCAAGCTGGGCTACCTCAAAGCATCTGTCGAGTTTGCCCTGCGCCACCCCGAAGTCTCTGCTGACTTTGCTGCTTACCTTAAGAGCCGTTCATTGACTTAAATTTTTATTGGCGGAATAAAAAAGGCAGAGATCTCTCTGCCTTTTTTATTGTGATTGAAAGCTACTACCTGCGCTTCATGAAAAATACCAATACATCGCCCTCAGTAGTGCTGGCAATTAGCTCGTTTCCAGTTTGTTTAGCAAAAGCCGGAAAGTCGTGAGCAGCACCAGCATCGGTTGCCTTGATCTTTAAGACTTCACCAGACTGCATGGTTGCCAAAGCTTTCTTGGTGCGCAGGATAGGCAATGGACAGTTCATGCCAATGGCATCTACTTCTGCATTAAAGGCAATGTTCACTGATTCATTCATTTACTTGCTACCCAATCTTTAACGCCTGCCAAAGCAGCG
This sequence comes from Polynucleobacter sp. MWH-Jannik1A5, assembly GCF_018881795.1. Lineage (GTDB taxonomy): Bacteria > Pseudomonadota > Gammaproteobacteria > Burkholderiales > Burkholderiaceae > Polynucleobacter. The sequence continues at coordinate 513,039 of NZ_JACVPQ010000001.1, forward strand.
CCTAACTTACTTGGATCAGTGCCGCCGGCCATTGCCATTTCTGGTTTGCCGCCACCTTTACCACCCACTTGCTGCGCAACGAAGTTCACGAGATCACCTGCCTTCACTTTGCCAATCGAGTCAGCGGTTACGCCAGCAATCAAGCTCACTTTACCCCCTTGAACTGATGCCAACACAATGGCGGCAGTCTTGAGCTTAGCTTTGAGAGCATCCATAGTTTCACGAAGCACACCCGCATCTGCGCCATCCAGACGAGCAGCAAGCACTTTGATGCCATTGACGTCAATTGCTTGTCCAGCCAACTCATCACCCTGGCTTGCGGCTAGTTTGGAGTTCACTTTTTCTAACTCACGCTCAGCTTGGCGCAGGCTTTCTTGGAGCTGTGCCACACGATTCACTAAATCACCCGGATGGGTTTTCAGAATCGCTGCAGCTTCATTAATTTTGTCTTCCAAGCCTTGCAAGAACTGCAATGCATTATTACCAGTCACTGCCTCAACGCGACGAATGCCAGCAGCAACACCGCCTTCAGAAACAATCTTTAAGCTACCAATATCTCCGGTACGTGATACGTGCGTGCCACCACAGAGCTCTTTAGAAGAGCCGATCTCGAGCACGCGCACCTCATCACCGTACTTCTCCCCAAAGAGCATCATGGCGCCTGTCTTTTGCGCATCATCCAAAGACATAACCTTGCCTGAAGTTGCTGTATTTTCCAAAATCTCTTGGTTAACAATATCTTCAATGCGGCGGATTTGCTCCGCAGTTATCGGTGCGTTGTGCGTAAAGTCAAAACGGGTCTTATTGGCATCCACTAAAGAACCTTTTTGCTGAACATGATCGCCCAATACTTCACGCAATGCTTTATGCAAGATATGCGTCGCGCTGTGATTGCGCATCGTATCGGTTCTTTGTTGGGTATCCACGATTGCATTGAGTACATCACCCACTTTGAGCTCGCCCTCAAGTACTTCGCCCTGATGACCAAATACATCCGCTTGAATCTTGAAAGTATCCTCTACGGCAAAACGGATACTTTCATTACGGAGTTCGCCTTTGTCGCCAACCTGACCACCAGATTCTGCGTAAAAAGGAGTGTTATCTAAAACAATCACGGCCGCATCACCCGCTTTAACGGATGACACTGCTGAACCATCCACATAAAGGGCAGTCACTTGAGCACCCTCATGTTTTAAGGTGTCGTAGCCATGAAACTGGGTAGGTGTACCCTTGTAATCTAAGCCTTGGGCCACTTTGAACTTACCAGCTGCCCTAGCTTGATCGCGTTGCTTTTGCATCGCTACTTCAAAGCCCTCGCCATCCACTGTCACGCCACGCTCACGACAAACGTCAGCCGTTAAATCCAACGGGAAGCCAAAAGTGTCATGCAAGCGGAATGCAGTTTCACCATCAACTACTTTTGCACCGCCAGCTAGAGCACCATCCAAAATTTCCATGCCGTTAGCAATCGTTTGGAAGAAGCGCTCCTCTTCTTGCTTGATAACTTCACTGACTTTATCTTGCGCAGCACGCAACTCTGGATAGGCATCACCCATCTCTTTAACAAGCGCTGGAACCAACTGATAGAAAAATGGTTTACGAGCACCGAGTTTATAACCGTGACGAATTGCACGACGCGCGATACGACGCAGAACATACCCACGCCCAGCATTACCCGGAATCACGCCATCCACTACGATGAAGCTACATGCGCGAATATGGTCAGCGATTACTTTAAGTGAGGGACTGTTCGCATCACAATTTTCACCCCCAGCAGCGTCTACAGCTTCCTTAGAAGCCTTGAGTAGATTGACGAAGAGGTCGATTTCATAATTGGAGTGAACATGCTGCAAGACTGCCGCAATACGCTCAAGACCCATGCCCGTATCAACACTTGGCTTAGGCAGCGGATGCATCACGCCTGCTTCATCTCGGTTGAACTGCATGAACACGTTATTCCAAATTTCGATATAACGATCACCATCTTCATCTGGGCTTCCAGGAGGGCCGCCAGCAATATGATCGCCATGATCGTAAAAAATTTCAGTACAAGGTCCACATGGGCCTGTATCACCCATCATCCAAAAATTGTCTGATGCGTAACGCCCACCCTTGTTGTCACCAATGCGAATGATGCGATCGACTGGAATGCCAATCTGCTTATTCCAAATCTCAAAAGCTTCATCGTCTTCTGCGTAGACGGTAACCAAGAGTTTTTCTTTGGGCAATTTAAAAGTCTGAGTCAATAAGTCCCAGGCAAATTGAATGGCTTCCTTCTTGAAATAGTCCCCAAAAGAGAAATTTCCGAGCATTTCAAAAAAGGTGTGATGGCGGGCGGTATAGCCCACGTTATCTAAGTCATTGTGTTTTCCACCTGCCCGGATGCACTTTTGGGCAGTCGTGGCACGGTTATAGGGGCGCTTATCAAAACCTAAAAACACGTCCTTAAACTGGTTCATACCTGCATTGGTAAATAGCAGGGTTGGATCATCCCCCGGAACTACCGGGCTGGACGGGACGATTTGGTGGCCTTTTTGGGCGAAGAAATCCAGGTAAGCCTGGCGAATTTGGGAGACTTTCATGCCGATAATTATCGCATTGGCACTAGCCTAGGGCAAACGCTAGGTAAGAAGCCCCAAACCTGCCTTACAATCCCACAACATCAATAAAAATCGGCAGTTAAGTCGACAACAAGGAGAGCAACTTGAAAATTCGCAATCAACGGGATTTTGGGGCCGGGATCATGTATATGGTCATTGGCCTCTTCTTCGCCATCATGGCCACAAACTACCCAATGGGAACTGCTGCCAAAATGGGTCCAGGCTATTTCCCGTTCTATTTAGGCATCTTAATGTTCCTATTAGGCCTTTTAGTGGCAGTTAAGGCCTTTGGTGCCAAAGCAGCGATTGAATCCATCCCTAAATTTAATTGGCGCATCATGGCGCAAATTACTGGCGCAGTAGTGCTTTATGGCTTATTGCTTCCACGCATGGGATTCTTGGTTGCCATAGTCGTATTGGTTTTTGTTGCCGCTAGCGCCAGCAGAGAATTTACCTGGAAAGGTACTGCTATTAATGCAGCCTTCTTAGTGACATTTACTTATTCAGTTTTTGTGTTGGGCCTGAAACTTCAGTTCCCACTCCTGCCTGTATTCCTACAACAATAACGAACCGGGACTCTGAAAAATGGATTTATTTGCTAACTTAGCTCTCGGTTTTGATACCGCGTTCACGCTACAAAATCTTCTGTACTGCCTGATCGGCTGTATCTTGGGAACATTGATTGGCGTACTGCCAGGCCTTGGCCCAATTGCAACGATTGCGATGCTGTTGCCTGCCACCTATGCGCTGCCTCCAATTGCCGCCTTAATTATGTTGGCTGGTATTTACTATGGCTCACAATATGGTGGATCGACCACTGCGATTTTGCTCAACATTCCGGGGGAGACGTCGTCGGTGGTAACTGCGATCGATGGCTACCAAATGGCCCGCAATGGCCGAGCCGGTGTTGCCTTGTTTACCGCGGGTACCGCCTCCTTCTTTGCAGGTTGCGTAGCTACTTTGGTATTGGCAGCTTTTGCAGCGCCGCTTTCCCAACTCGCATTTAAGTTCGGTCCCGCCGAGTACTTCTCGTTAATGGTCTTGGGCTTAATTGGTGCAGTGGTATTGGCATCCGGCTCCTTGATCAAAGCGATTGGCATGATCATCTTGGGTCTCTTAATGGGCTTGATTGGTACCGACGTGAACTCTGGTGTGTCACGCTACGCATTTGATATTCCTGAGCTCAGCGATGGTATCGGCTTCGTTGCAGTTGCCATGGGCGTATTTGGCTTTGCAGAAATCATGGGTAACCTTGAGAAGACCGGTGACGACGAGGGTTTCCTCAATAAGCTCACCAGCATGGTACCCAGCAAGAACGATTTGAAGCGCATGGTTCCATCGATTTTGCGCGGCACAACGATTGGTTCTGTTTTGGGAATTCTGCCAGGCGGTGGCGCTGCATTAGCCGCATTTGGCGCCTACTCTGTTGAGAAGAAAACCTCCAAGTACAGCAATGAATTCGGCAAAGGTGCGATTGAGGGTGTTGCCGGTCCTGAAGCAGCAAACAATGCTGCTGCTCAAACCTCATTCATTCCATTGCTCACATTGGGTATCCCACCAAATGCGGTGATGGCTTTGATGGTTGGCGCAATGACCATTCATAACATTCAACCAGGTCCACAGGTAATGACCAGCAACCCAGCTTTGTTCTGGGGCCTGATCGCCTCCATGTGGATTGGTAACGTGATGTTGATTCTCTTGAACTTGCCTTTGATTGGTATTTGGGTAAAGCTCTTGAAGATTCCTTATCGCTTCCTCTACCCAGCAATTTTGGTGTTCTGCTGTATCGGCGTGTACACCGTAAATAACACTGTGTTTGATGTTTATGTAACCGCAGGCTTTGGCTTGATTGGTTACCTGTTCTTCAAATTGGGTTGCGAACCACCTCCATTGTTGTTGGGCTTCGTACTTGGACCAATGATGGAAGAGAACTTCCGTCGCGCCCTACTGTTATCCCGTGGTGACTTCTCCACTTTTGTAACCCGCCCACTTTCCTTAGGTCTACTCATTGCAGCAGCCCTTCTGGTAGTGATCGTGGCTCTGCCAGCAGTGAAGAAGACTCGCGAAGAGGCGTTTGTGGAAGATTAATTCCCGCCACCTCTCCAGAAACAGGCCCGCAGCAGTTTGCGGGCTTTTTCTTTATGGGCCAAGGGTTTTCTCTACAATGTGGCTATGTCACAAGATAGCAAACCCTCTAAAGCCAATGCCGGCGCTGTAGCCGAACCGTCTAACTTCTTACGTCAGATCATTGATCATGACTTAGCAAGCGGCGCTTTTTCACAGCGTACTAATTTAGCTGGTGAGGCTATCCCTTCAATCATCACTCGTTTCCCGCCTGAGCCAAATGGCTACCTACATATTGGCCACGCCAAAAGTATTTGCCTGAACTTTGGCTTGGCTGCTGATTACAACAATCAATCTGGCGGTGCGCGCTGCAATATGCGTTTGGACGATACCAACCCAGTCAAAGAAGATGTTGAGTACGCTGATAGCATTTTGGATGCAGTGAAGTGGCTAGGATTTGATTGGGGAACTCACCTCTATCATGCAAGCGATTACTTTGATCGCCTCTATGAGTTTGCCGAAATCTTGATTGAAAATGGCAAAGCGTATGTTGATAGTCAGAGTGCTGATGATATCCACACCAATCGCGGCAACTTTGGGCAAGTAGGTAAAAATAGTCCTTTTCGCGATCGTAGCCCAGAAGAAAATCTCAAGCTATTCCGCGAGATGCGCGATGGAAAATTCAAAGATGGTGAGCATGTTCTTCGCCTAAAGATTGATATGGCGCATCCGAATATCGTGATGCGTGACCCTGTGGTTTATCGCATCCGCCATACCGATCACCACCGTACCGGCAGCAAGTGGTGCATCTACCCCTTATACGACTTTACCCATTGCATCTCTGATGCGCTAGAGAACGTCTCCCATTCCATATGCACACTGGAGTTTGAGAACAATCGTCCGCTTTATGACTGGATTGTGAATTCTCTAAAAGAATTAGGCGTATTTAAAGATCCAGTGCCACATCAATACGAATTCGCTCGCCTCAATCTGACTTATACGATCACCAGCAAACGCAAGTTATTGCAGCTAGTTGAAGAAAAGCATGTTGAGGGCTGGGATGATCCGCGTATGCCAACCATCGTAGGTATCCGTCGTCGCGGCTATACCCCTGAAAGTATTCGTTTGTTCTGTGAGCGAATTGGCGTTTCTAAGGCAGACAGCTGGATTGATATGAGCACTCTTGATCAAGCGCTTCGCGATGATCTTGAAGTCAGAGCACCACGCGCTACTGCAGTACTGAAACCACTCAAGCTTGTAGTGGAAAACTTTGATGCCTCAGCAAAAGAGGCATGCTCTGCACCACGTCACCCCAATCATCCAGAATGGGGTAATCGTGAGTTTAATTTCACACGCGAGTTGTGGATTGAAGCAGATGACTTTATGCAAGAACCAATCAAGGGCTTCTTTAGACTGTATCCACCAATTGGTGATCAGTCTGGCAGTCGTGTGCGCTTACGCCATGGCTTTGTAGTCGAGTGCACAGGCTTTGAAACTGATGCTCAAGGCAATGTGACGCAAGTAAACGTTACCCACTTCCCAGACAGCAAGAGCGGGACGCCAGGCTCCAATAATTACAAGGTCAAAGGTAATATTCATTGGATTAGCGCTGCCGAGGCTATACCTGCAGAAGTGCGTCTTTATGACCACCTCTTTAGCGACCCTCATCCAGACAGCGGTGATAAGAATTTCCTGGATGCAATCAACTCAAACTCCAAGCAAACCATTGCTGCTTATTTAGAGCCCTGCATGAAAGATGCTAAGCCTGAAGATCGCTTTCAGTTTGAGCGCCACGGTTACTTTGTTGCCGATCAAAAAGATTGCCAACCTGGCAAGCCAGTATTTAACCGTACGGTTGGCCTTAAGGATTCTTGGAAATAGTTTTTAGAAAATGTCCTACGCTTGGATAGCGTAGTGGTGTTTTTAACTCAGGTAAGCGAGCGTTAGTTACTCTACGAGACTCGCGCATAAATGACCACAGCATTGGGCTAACGATTTTCTGCAATTCATTACCAGGCAATCGAGTCGGTCTTTCTAGCCCAAAGGCATCTGCGACTTCATCAAAGTAATCGCCCATCTTCGTTTCGCCACCATCGCAGGCATTAATGATGCGCTGAGGTTTTCCGTGATACACCGCCGCACACACCAATCTAGCTAAATCATCGCTGTGAATATGATTGGAGTAAGCATCTTCCTCAGGTAGCAACGCCGGAGTTTGAGATTCCAAGCGCTCTATTGGCAAACGATCAGCGGCATAAATACCAGGGACACGCAAAATCGTTACCGCTACACCATTTGCAGGCCCCCACAAGCGAATTGCTTGCTCAGCATCCACCCTTCTTTTGGCACGCTCGCTTTGGGGGTTTACCGGAGTAATTTCACTCACCTTTGCACCCCGATGATCCCCATAGACACCTGTAGTACTGATATAGATCAGGCGCCTGACGGCATTAGAGCCTTGGGCTAAAATTCGAATTAGGTTGCGGGTTCGGCAATCGCGATTTCCACTATTTTGAGGTGGTGCCAAATGAATCACGGTTTGCGCTAAACCGGCCAGGCGCCATAAAGACTCTGGTTTATCCAGGTTACCCAAAATAGGAGTCGCGCCTACCTCCCTCAACTCCTGAAAGCGACCCTGCTGAGAAGTAAGTGCAAAAACACGATGGCTTCGCGATAGCTGCTTGGCTACCCGAAGACCAATATCTCCGCAGCCAATAATCAGGATTGAAGGTTTACCAAAAGATTGCATAAGTGACATCGTAACGATTTATTGAAAGGAATGAGAGTGTCTTATCAAGTCACGCTCAAAACGAGCGGCAAACAATTTACCGTCAATCCAGATGAGAATGTCCTGGAGGCCGCTCTACGTCAAGGAATCAATTTACCCTATGGCTGTAAAAATGGTGCCTGTGGCTCCTGCAAAGGCAAAGTCGTAGAGGGTCAAGTGACCCACGGACAGCATAGCGAAAGTGCTCTTAGCAAGGCTGACGAAACCGCTGGTGGGATTTTGTTTTGCTGCTCCCACCCTCAATCCGATCTCCTCATTGAAGCCCGTGAAGTTCAAGGGGCTGGTGATATTGCTATTCGTAAAGTACCTTGTCGCGTTAATACCATTAGCAAACCAAGCGACGATGTCGCCATTCTGAAGCTGCAGTTGCCTGCCGCCGAACGCTTTCAGTTTCTAGCCGGTCAGTATCTTGAGTTTCTTCTAAAAGATGGTCAGCGTCGCGCTTACTCTATTGCCAATGCACCCGAACAAGAGGGTCCGCTTGAGTTGCATATTCGCCATTTACCTGGCGGTTTATTTACTGACTTTGTATTTGGCGCCGCTATGCCTGCTTTAAAAGAAAAAGATATCTTGCGCTTTGAAGGGCCCCTGGGAAGTTTCTTTTTAAGAGAAGACTCTAAGAAACCCATCATCTTTGTCGCTGCTGGCACCGGCTTTGCGCCCATCAAATCCATCATCGAACAAATGCGAGCCAAGAAGATTCATCGACCAATTCATCTTTACTGGGGTGGACGTCGCCCTGGTGATTTGTATTTGAGCGACTTATGCCAATCCTGGGAAAAAGAGATAGCCGACTTTAAATACATACCGGTAATTTCAGATGCACTCGCAGAAGATGGCTGGCAAGGTAGATCGGGTTTTGTACATCAAGCTGTGATGGCTGATCATCCCGATATGAAGGGCTTTCAAGTCTATGCTTGTGGTGCCCCGGTCATGGTCAATGCCGCCAGAAATGACTTCTCAGCCAAGTGTCAACTGCCGGAGGAAGAGTTCTTCGCAGACTCCTTCACTAGCGCAGCAGATTTAGCAACGGCTTAGGAACCACAAAGTCAAATCAGCGGGATAATAGATACCTTATTTACCCTTATTAACTTATCCACCCATACCAGCATGAATAAGCCACTTCAGACTATTGATACCCACTCAGTCATGTTTATTACCCCACGTCCAGAGGTAGTAATGGTTGAAGGTGAGGGCTCATGGCTAACAGATAACAATGGCAAACGCTACTTGGACTTCCTGCAAGGCTGGGCGGTGAACTGCTTGGGCCATGGAAATCCAGGAATGATTGAAGCGCTGAATGCACAAGCAAAGAAGTTGATCAATCCAAGTCCTGCGTTCTATAACGAGCCCATGATTGGTTTATCAAACCTACTTACAGAAAATAGTTGCTTTAACAAAGTATTCTTTGCTAATAGCGGAGCTGAGGCTAATGAAGGCGCTATTAAATTAGCCCGCAAGTGGGGTCAGCTTCATAAAGCTGGTGCCTTTGAAATCATCACCTTTGATCATAGTTTCCACGGACGCACATTAGCGACGATGAGCGCTTCCGGTAAGCCAAACTGGGATACGATGTTTGCGCCACAGGTCGCAGGCTTTCCAAAGGCAGACTTAAATGATTTGGAGTCTGTGAAAAAACTGGTAACCGATAAAACAGTTGCAGTCATGCTCGAGCCAGTACAGGGTGAAGGTGGCGTTATTCCCGCCACGAAAGAATTTATGCGTGAACTGCGTAAGTTCACCAAAGAAAACAACATTCTTTTAATTGCTGATGAAGTGCAAGCGGGCTGTGGCCGTACCGGCACCCTCTTTGCCTACCAGCACTATGGCATCGAGCCAGACATTATGACTTTGGGTAAAGGTATTGGTGGAGGAGTTCCATTGGCAGCCTTATTGGCTACCGATGCTGTGGCTTGCTTTGTACCTGGCGATCAAGGCGGGACCTATAACGGCAACCCCTTAATGACCGCTGTAGGGATTAGCGTCATTGAGCAACTTTTAGCCCCAGGATTTTTGGATAGCGTTAAAGCCAAAGGTGAATTGCTTAAATCTGAATTGCTCAAGCTGGTAACCGAGTTCAATCTGGAAGGTGAGCGTGGTGAAGGATTATTAAGGGCCTTAATGCTTGGAAAAGACATTGGTCCAAAGCTAGTTGAACTTGCGCGTGATCGTAACCCTGAAGGTCTGTTGATCAACTCCCCAAGACCTAACTTATTACGCTTTATGCCGGCTTTGAATGTGCCTGATGATGAGATTCGTCAGATGTGCAATATGCTGCGTGAGTTACTGAAAGAGGTAGCTTAAAACCAGCCGTAATATAGCTGCCTATTTATTCACCAAGGTAGGCAGTTTTTACTCTTGAGTCTTCTAGCAATTCCTTGCCAGACCCATCGAGAGTAATCAAACCACTCTCCATCACATAAGCACGATCTGCCATCTGTAGAGCTAAGCGTGCATTTTGCTCTACTAGCAAAATAGTCATCCCGCTCGCGGATAGACTGCGAACAACATCAAAAATTGTCTCGACCATGATGGGTGACAAGCCCATAGATGGCTCATCCAACAGCAATAACTGAGGCTCGGCCATCATTGCCCTGCCCATTGCTACCATCTGCTGCTCACCACCAGACAGCGTGCCTGCCAACTGAGATAAGCGCTCTTTGAGCCTTGGAAAATACGAGTACACCTCTTCTAGTTTGAGATCGATATCTTTAGGGTTTGTCTTTAAATAGGCGCCCATCTGGAGATTCTCCAAAATCGTCATGCGCTTAAAGACACCTCGCCCTTCCGGCACCATACCCAGACCTAGGCGAACCAATTCATAGGCAGGCAACTTTTTAGTTTCTTGGTTTACAAAATGAATCTCACCAGCCGATGGAGTTAGCAAACCAGAAATTGCTTTTAGGGTTGAACTTTTTCCTGCACCATTCGCTCCAATCAAGGCAACAAGTTCGCCTTGATTGACATGCAGATCAATTCCTTTAACAGCATTGATGCCGCCATAGGATACCTTGAGATCTTTTACATTCAACAAAGTACTCATCATGCAGCTCCTTGCCCAAGATAAGCCTTAATGACTTCAGGATGTGTGCGCACGTCGGCAGGTTTTCCTGAGGCAATCACTTTGCCGTAATCGAGGACGGTCAGACTATCGCAAATGCCCATTACCAAACTAACGTCATGCTCAATCAGTAAAATGGTTTTGCCATCAGCGCGAATGCGCAGCAATAACTCACGCAACTCAAGTTTTTCAGTGGCATTCATGCCGGCAGCAGGCTCATCCAGAGCTAGGAGCTTAGGCTCAGTGGCCAGAGCCCTAGCGATCTCCAAACGACGCTGATGCCCATATGAAAGGTTGCGCGCCTGCATATTGGCAAACTCACCAAGGCCAACATAATCTAGAAGTTTTCGAGCCTTTTCTCTGATTGAGCGCTCTTCACGCTTGGTCGATGGAAAACGAAAGATCGCGCCTAGCAAACCAGCTTTAGTGCGGCAATGGCAACCTACCATCACATTTTCTAAAACAGACATTTCACCGAACAGGCGAATGTTTTGGAATGTTCGAGCCAGACCAGATTTAGTGACTTCAGATACAGACTCTGGAAAATAGGATTGGCCATCGAATAAAAAGATTCCTGAGTCTGCAGGATACAAACCAGTGATGACATTAAAAAAGGTTGTCTTACCAGCACCATTGGGACCGATCAATCCGACGATTGAATCATGCGCCACCTGCAAGCCAACAGAGTCCAGCGCTTGTACACCCCCAAAGCGCTTTGAAACATCCGTGACATCAAGAAGCAAGTGATCGGAACTCGTCATTACCTTGCCCCACTCTTTTGCCAAATGCCGCCTGGACGATAGAGCATGATCAAAATTAAAGCCAAGCCATAAATGAGTTGGCGAATGATTTCTACATCAACAATCACGTGACCAAATAAAAACTGCTGAACCGGCTGAGCAATGCCGCGTAATACTTCCGGAAATACCGCCAATAGTATGGCGCCCAAAATCACTCCTGGAATATGTCCGATACCCCCTAAAACCACCATAGCCAAGACTACGATGGACTCCCAAAGAGTGAATGACTCCGGAGAAACAAATCCCTGAAAAGCTGAAAACAGCACTCCTGCCACACCAGCAAAAGAAGCGCCGATAGCAAAAGCGAGTAATTTCATATTACGAGTATTAATACCCATCGCTTTAGCGGCAATCTCGTCTTCACGAATCGCAATCCAAGCGCGCCCAATACGGGAATCCTGTAGATGTAAACAAACAATGGCTACTGCAATTGCCAGCGCAAGAAATAAGTAAAACACTAAATACAAACCGGGGATTTGTATAAAACCTAAATCCAAGGGCTTTGTAAATGAAATGCCAAATAATTGAATCGGATCAATTCCAGAAATTCCCTTAGGACCGTTGGTGAGATTTAAAGGGCGGTCTAAGTTATTCATAAAGATGCGAATAATTTCACCAAAACCCAAAGTAACAATCGCCAAGTAATCTCCGCGCAATTGCAAAGTAGGTAGACCTAGGATCAATCCAAATAGGGCTGCCAAAATAATCGAGAACACGGCAACCATCCAAGGTGAAAAGTGCATACCCTCCGGAAAGCTCGCCGCAATACTTACAAACTGAGTTGGCAGATGGGGAGACGCCAATAAAGCAAAGCTATAGGCGCCTAATGCATAAAAGGCGATGTAACCTAAATCCAAAAGACCTGCAAAACCAACAACTACGTTTAAGCCTAAAGCAAGAACGATATAAAGCAAGGCAAAGTCGAGCACCCGAACCCAATAGTTACCACCACCTGCACCTACCACCCAAGGCAGGAGCAGTAAAGCAATGGCTCCGAGCCATAGATAGGCAGAACGACTCAAGCGATTGGTAAAAAGGTTTTTAAGCACGATCCGAAACCTTCTCGCCCAATAAACCAGTCGGTCGCAAAACCAAAACCAAGATTAATACCAAGAAAGCAAAAATATCCTGATAGTTGGATCCAAATACTCCACCAGTAAGCTCGCCAATATATCCGGCGCCTAATGATTCAATCAGGCCTAAGAGCAGACCACCCAACATGGCACCCTGTAAATTTCCGATGCCACCCAGAACGGCAGCAGTAAATGCTTTAAGCCCTGGAATGAACCCCATGTAAAAATGGACATTGCCATAGTTGCTGGCAATCATAACTCCCGCTAAACCTGCTAATGCGCCACCCAACATAAAGGTAATGGAGATCACGCGATTGGGATTGACGCCCATGAGCGCAGCAATTTGGGTTTGCTCGGCAGTAGCGCGCATTGCCCTACCAAGCTTTGTTTTTTCTACCAAGAACAATAAGCCAGCCATCACCGCCAAAGCAACTATGATGATCACGATTTCTTTTCCAGTAATCGTCGCGCCACTGCCCCATAAATCAATGGGAGCTGACGGTAGTAATTGTGGATAGGTCATAGGATTGCGTGACCAAATCATCATCGCAATCGTTTGCAACAAAATAGACATACCAATAGCAGATATCAGTGGTGCCAAGCGCGGTGCATTACGCAGAGGTCGATAAGCAATTCGCTCAATCCAATAGCTCAATCCAGCGCAGACCGCCATCGTCACAGGCAAAACAATCAGAAGCGTGAGCCAGCCGGGCAAGTCACTGGTCAAGCTCAAGATCAAACGCAATAAGGAAAGCGAAACCATTGCGCCAATCATCAATACTTCGCCATGGGCAAAATTGATAATCCCCAGCACCCCATAGACCATGGTGTACCCCAAGGCGATCAAGGCATAGATGCTGCCAAGCACCAAGCCATTGATGATCTGCTGAAGAAGGATATCCATTAGGTATGTAAATTTATTGGGGCTTGATAAAAAAATAGCACCGCAGAAGCGGCGCCATTTTTTATTGGGGTGTCATTACATCTTAATGACATCAAGAACATTTTTCTTCTTATCTTTGAAGTCGTATAAGGTGATCACGCCTTCTTTCATATCACCCTTATTATCAAAAGCAATATTACCTACTAAGCCCTGCATTTTCGTATCAGGCATAGCAGCCAAAATCTTTGCAGGATCAGTTGAGTTTGAGCGCTTCATAGAATCTACCAAGACATAGACGGCATCATAAGTAAATGGCGCATAAATCTGTACATCTGAATTAAAGCGCTCTTTGTAACGCTTCTGGAAGTCAGCTCCTTGAGCCATCTTTGACAAGGCCATACCCGCTTCAGAACAAGTCACATTCACCACTGCATCACCAGCCAACTCAGCAAGCTTCTCGGTGCACATGCCATCACCACCAACAACCTTTGCCTTAATACCAAGCTCAGCAGCCTGTTTTGTTAGTGGGCCACCGGTCGCATCCATACCGCCATACATGATGACATCTGGTTTGCTACCCTTAATCTTCGTCAAGATGGCCTTGAAATCAGTTGCCTTGTTATTACTTGCTTCGCGAGTAACGACTTTTATGCCCGCCGCTTTGATGGTTTTCTCAAATTCATCAGCCAGGCCTTTGCCGTACTGAGTAGAGTCATCAATGATGGCTACCGTTTTTGCCTTCAAGGTATTCGCAACATAATTAGCCAAGGCTGGGCCTTGTTGTGCGTCGGTTGCTACTAAGCGATAAGTCGTCTTAAATCCTTGTTTGGTGTAATCAGGATTCGTTGCTGATGGTGATACCTGGGTAATACCTGCATCGCTATAAATGCGTGAGGCAGGAATACTGGTCCCAGAATTTAAGTGTCCTACTACGCCAACTACTTTGGCATCCACCAGCTTTTGAGCGACTTGAGTAGCAGTCTTTGGATCTTCAGCATCATCTTCAGGCACTAAAGTCAGCACTACTTTTTTTCCATCAATCGTTAAGCCTGCCTTATTAATTTCTTCGAGAGCTAAGCGCGCGCCATTCTCATTATCTTTACCCAAGTGCGCAATAGGCCCAGTCAAAGGAGCGACATGCCCAATCTTCACTTCGATACCATCCGCGGGAGCTGCCGCAGACTTCTCGCCACCTTTGCCGCAAGCGGCCAATAGGAACGCTGAAACCGCTAAAGCAATAGCACTTCTTGTAAAGCCAATTTTAGGTTTGTTCATGTACAGCTCCTCTGTTATGAATAGATACTTCAATCAACTAAATTTTTGGGTAAAGAAAAGGTGACATCTTCGACTACGCCATCAAGTGCGCGGACATGTCGCGGACCAAACTCCTGAATGCGACTCACAATAGACTGCGCCAAACTTTCTGGGGCAGAAGCGCCCGCCGTCAAACCAACTCGCTTTTTGCCAGCAAACCATTCTGGTTTAAGTTGCTCTGGGGAATCCACCATGTAGGAGGGAACGCCAAGCTTTTCAGCCAGCTCTCGCAAGCGATTAGAGTTCGAGCTTGAGGTGCTACCCACCACAATAACAACCTCAACTTGAGGTGCCATAAATTTCACAGCATCTTGACGATTCTGAGTGGCATAACAAATATCTTGTTTGCGAGGTTGGACAATATTGGGAAACTTTGTCGTTAAGGCCTCAACAATTTCTTTGGTCTCATCAACGGAAAGTGTTGTTTGGGTAACAAAAGCCATTTTCTCATTTGCTGAAAATGGTAACGCGCCCACATCGTCGAGCTTCTCAACCAAAAATACGCCTTCTTTTACTTGACCCATGGTTCCCTCAACCTCTGGGTGCCCAGCATGACCGATCATCAAAACGGTATAGCCCTCTTTACACATTTTGACGACCTCAAGATGGACCTTGGTGACCAAAGGACATGTGGCGTCGTAGACCTGCAAACCTCTTGCTTCAGCATCTTTGCGCACTTCTTGAGAAACACCGTGAGCGCTAAATACAACAATGCCACCCTTGGGAACTTCATGCAATTCATCTACGAATACCGCGCCCTTATCGCGCAGCTCATTAACTACATATGCGTTATGCACAATTTCATGACGCACATAAATTGGCGCACCAAAACGATTAAGAGCCTCATTGACAATATTGATTGCACGATCGACGCCCGCGCAAAAACCACGCGGTTGCGCCATCAAAATTTCTGCGTTATTGGAATCACTCATCTTTTACAGAATTGCCACAATCTCAGCTTCAAAAGTTACTGGCCTACCCGCGAGAGGATGATTGAAATCAAACCATGCGCCCTCATCATCAATCGATTGCAAAACACCTGCATATTGAGCGCCCCCTGGGGCGTTGAACTCGATTACATCCCCAGGATTAAATTCCACGTCGTCATCGCGACCTTCCTTTAGCGCCTTAAGAGAAACCCATTGCACTAAATCCTCTTTGCGCTCGCCAAAACTTTCTTCAGGAGCAAGTAGCGCACTTTTTTTCTCGCCAACACTCAAACCAAGTAAAACTTTTTCGAAACAAGGAGCAAATTGTCCAGACCCCATCAAAACCGTCGCAGGTCGATCGACAAAAGTATTGATGTAATCCTCCCCACTAGGCAAAGTGAGTCGATAGTTGAGAGTCAAGTAGGAGTTAGGCAAAACAGTAAGCTTAGTCATAAGGTGATTGTATCTAGGCCGGCGCTAGCTGTGCACTCCCCCATCACGGGCTGGCCCAAAAATGAGCAGCCCAGAGAAAAGCTTCGCGCAAATGGAGCTGCGGCACTTTCTGATGCCGAACTGCTGGCTATTTTTCTACGAGTGGGCGTCAGGGGGAAAAGTGCTGTAGCCCTCGCTAAGGACCTACTACATCACTTTGGGAGCCTTCCACGGCTACTGGC
Organism: Polynucleobacter sp. MWH-Jannik1A5; assembly: GCF_018881795.1. Lineage (GTDB taxonomy): Bacteria > Pseudomonadota > Gammaproteobacteria > Burkholderiales > Burkholderiaceae > Polynucleobacter. The sequence continues at coordinate 529,225 of NZ_JACVPQ010000001.1, forward strand.
CAGCAGCCCTCAAGAATTAACCCAAATTCACGGCATGGGTCTATCTAAGTGGTCTCAAATTCAGGCGGCTTATGAGCTTGTGAAGCGAAGCTTGGAGGATGGTCTTACCCAGGACCCCATCTTTTCATCACCCAACCATGTTAGAGAGTTCTTGCAGGCCAAAATTGGCCGCCTCCCCCACGAGGTCTTTCTCTGTCTTTACTTAGATTCCCGCCTGCACCTTATTGAATGTCAGGAGCTTTTTAGGGGCTCCATTGCCCAAACTGCTATTTACCCCCGAGAGATCCTCAAAGAGGCCCTAGCAAAAAACGCCAGCGCCCTGATCGTGGCTCATAACCACCCTAGCGGCAATCCATTGCCTAGCGGAGCAGATCAAGAACTGACAAAGTTGCTCGCAGATGCACTCCAATTGGTAGATATTCAACTCTTGGATCACTGCATTGTGAGTGGTAGCGGTTTTTTCTCTTTTTCTGATGCAGGCCTTATGGAAAAAGCTAATAAATGATAGTAAACACTAACTTATTGGCTTATTTTAGATATTTGAGTGTCTTGGAAACGTAAATCCCGTGCACTCAAGACAATTAGAGCTAGCCCAAAATAGGCTGGGACTGATACAATCTTCTTTTTTCGCAATTAATGGAGTTATGTCATGGCAAAAGTTTGCCAAGTCACTGGGAAGAAGCCGATGGTTGGCAACAATGTATCCCATGCAAACAATAAAACGAAGCGTCGCTTTTTGCCGAATTTGCAAAACCGTCGTTTCTGGGTTGAATCTGAAAACCGTTGGATTAGCTTGCGCTTAACCAATGCTGGTTTGCGCGTTATCGACAAGAACGGCATCGATGCTGTGTTGTCTGATCTCCGTGCACGTGGCGAAATTTAAGGAGCGCACAAATGGCTAAAGGCGGCAGAGAAAAAATTAAGTTAGAGTCATCAGCAGGTACTGGTCACTTCTACACTACTTCAAAAAACAAGCGTACAAAGCCTGAGAAAATGGAGATCATGAAGTTCGATCCAACCATTCGCAAGCACGTTGCTTACAAAGAAACAAAGTTGAAGTAATTACTACTTCAGCAAATAAAAAACCCGCTACATCAGCGGGTTTTTTATTGTCTACAAATTCACTTAAGCGTAACGACGCAATCTCAAAGAGAACTCACGTAAGCTAGTTAAGCCACTCTCTTCTGCACGCTGACACCAAGCGTGCAACTGAGAAAGTAATTGCTCTTTGGTAGATGAAGAGCGACTCCAGATAGCTTGCAACTCACGACGCATTTCAATCATCTTACGCAATTGGGCGTTGCTTGCCATTAACTCTTCCAGCTTTAATTTCTCTTGCTCAGTTAAACGAGACTCATCTTTAGCCAGCCAGATGCGAGCATCACTTAAGTGTGCCGCTAAGACCTGCATGTGTTGAACTTCATTGCTAAAGAAACTACGCAATGTCTTGCTATAGCGAGCCATGATTTCATAGCGATTTGCAATGATGGCTTCGAGCGTATGTTGGTCGGCAGGACGCAAATCACTCAGCACCGGTTTAGGGGGAGTCTTTTTCACGGTCGCCAAACCAACAGCACTCATGATCTGGATATACATCCAACCGATGTCGAACTCATACCATTTATTCGATAGCTTTGCGCTGGTTGCAAAAGTGTGATGATTGTTGTGCAGTTCTTCACCACCAATCAGAATTCCCCAAGGAATAATATTTGTGGAGGCATCTTCGCAATCGAAGTTGCGATAGCCCCAGTAGTGACCAATGCCATTAATCACACCAGCAGCAGTGATTGGAATCCACAACATTTGGACTGCCCAAACTGTTAGGCCAATCGCGCCAAATAAAAATACATCGACGATGAGCATGATCGCAACGCCCTGCCAAGAAAACTTAGAGTAGATATTGCGCTCAATCCAGTCATTTGGAGTGCCATGCCCAAACTTATCGAGAGTCTCTTGATTGGCGGCTTCTTTTTTATACAGCTCGGCGCCACGAGAAAGTACTGTGTTGATTCCCAAAACCTGAGGGCTATGTGGATCATCTACAGTTTCACATTTCGCATGATGCTTACGATGAATCGCAGCCCACTCTTTGGTCACCATACCGGTTGTTAACCAGAGCCATAAACGGAAGAAATGAGAAACAATGGGGTGAAGATCTAAAGCACGGTGCGCTTGGCAACGGTGCAAGAAAATAGTGACAGCAGCAATCGTGATGTGAGTGGCTATCAGGGTGAAAACAACAATCTTCCACCAAGACCAATCCAAATATCCACTGGCAAGCCAGTGGAGGAGTAAATCAAAACCTGAAACTGTATTCAAAAGGGATTCCCTAAAGAGGTCTAAACCTTTATTTTAGTTCTTTAGGGGCCTTCTTGGTTTTGACCTTAGTCTCTTTTTGCTCGTCTTTTTCGGATTCAGGGGTTGGCACGGCAGCTTTCTTTTGGAAAACTGCACCAAAAAAGCCGTCTGTTCCATGAATATGTGGCCATAGCTGCCACCACGGGTTGTCTGGGCTGCACCCTAAAGGCAATTTTTCCTTTGGAAACAATGGCTTAAGAACTTCTGCAGCAGGAACGACCTCAAATTGCGGGTGTTTTGCCAGAAAATCCTCAGCAATCGCCTGATTCTCTTGAGGTAATAGGCTGCAGGTTGCATAAACTAGTCGTCCACCTGGCTTTAATAGCCGGGCAGCCGAGTGCAAGATGCTCATTTGCTTTTGATTTAATTCCAAAACGCCCTCTGGGGTTTGGCGCCATTTCAAATCCGGATTTCTTCGTAGAGTACCCATACCACTGCAAGGGGCATCTACTAGAACCCTATCAATCTTTCCGGCAAGGCGCTTGATCTTGGCGTCGTTCTCACTATCAATCCACACTGGATGCACATTAGAAAGGCCGCTACGGGCTTGTCTTGGCTTCAAGTTCGCCAAACGGCGCTCGGATGTATCTAAAGCGTACAAACGCCCTGTAGAGCGCATGATGGCTCCAATTGCCAAAGTCTTACCCCCAGCACCAGCGCAAAAGTCCACAACCATTTCACCACGCTTTGGTGCAAGCAGATAAGCCAAGAGTTGACTGCCTTCATCTTGCACTTCAAACATGCCTGCTTTAAACCCAGCTGTATTCTGCAATGCAGGCTTACCCATAATGCGCACACCATCGGGCGCATACGGTGTTGGAATTGCTTGATAGCGCCCACCCAATGCATTCATCTGCGCGAGCAATTCCTCGCGATTGGTTTTCATAGTATTCGCACGCAAATCTAACAGCGCTGAATGCATTAAAGATTTCGCAAGTTCTTCACGAGTATCTTCACCAGGATATTTACCAAATGCATCCCATAACCACTCTGGTAAATTATTGCGCACGAGTGGATTTAAAGCGGCGGGATCAACCGTTGCAAAACGTTGCAACCATTCATACTCACCCGCTTTTAATACATGGGCTAAATCGGCAATAGCGCTCTCAGCACGGTTGGCAGAACCCAAACCACCTTCAGACAAAGCGGACAGCAAACCTAATAGGGCTAAGCGTCTAGCCTGCGAGCCTTCACCGCTTGAGGCAAATTGTGAGAACTCATTTTTACGACGCAGAATCGCAAATGCACTTTCCGCAATCAAAGCACGGTCACGATTTCCAAGCTGTTTCTCTTCTCTGAAATAACGACTGACTACTCGGTCGGCCGGCTGCTCAAAACTGAGCAACTCTGGAAGCAAGCGCTCCAGATGAATTGCATGTTGTGGCAATGCTTTTGCATTGGAAAAATTCTTTTGACCTTCGGGCGCAATTAAATTACCACTAGCATTGCGACGCTCAGGGCGCCGCAATGGATCTTTCGATTTCGCTGCGTAACTTTTGTGGGGGGCTAGTCTGCTACCAGATCTACGGGGTGGACGTTCTGCACTCATAATTTAAAAAATTGCGACTCCGGGGGTTGTAACTTCACTTGATTACCTTCAATTCGCAATCGTCCATCAAGGAACCATTTTACGGCTCGCGGGTAAATTTGATGCTCAGCAGTCAAAACTCGAGCTGCCAAGGTATCTGCATTGTCCCCCTTAAGCACTGGAACTGAGGCCTGACAAATAATCGGCCCCTCATCTACGCCCTCATTCACAAAGTGGACAGTAGCGCCATGCTCCTTGACTCCAGCCTCTAAGGCCCGCTCATGGGTATGTAAACCTGGGAAGGCGGGCAGCAGGGCTGGGTGGATATTGATTAAGCGACCCTCAAAATGACGGATAAATCCAGGGGTCAAAATTCTCATAAATCCGGCAAGAACCACTAAATCTGCCCCCAAGGCATCGATCTTCTGAATGAGGGCTGCATCGAAAGACTCACGGCTAGCGTGTTCTTTGTGCTCGATTGCAAATGCTGGGATGCCCTGCGAGCGAGCAAAATCAAGGCCCTTAGCCGCTGAGTGATTCGCTATCACCCCGGCAAAAGTGACTGGCCATTGCTCTTTTTGAGCGGTTTTGACGATGGCCTCGAAATTAGATCCGCGGCCCGAGATTAAGGTAACGATAGAAGGCATGCCCACAATATAATTGATGGCTACCCTGAAAGCGATTTTGTGAACGTATTCCGTGGCCCCACCCAGTTTTCTGCAGGACCTGCTTGTGCCCTAACCATCGGTAATTTCGATGGCGTGCACAGGGGTCATCGCGCCCTGCTAAAGGAACTTGTCGATGGCGCCAAGAATCGAGGCTTGGTCAGCTGCGTCATGACCTTTGAGCCGCATCCAAAAGAATTTTTCTCCCCAGAACAAGCACCACCCCGCATTCTGAATTTACGTGACAAATTGGCAGCGCTTGCTGATCTCGAAATTGATCGGGTGGTTGTTGAGCATTTCAATGCCGCTTTTGCGAAGCTCACCCCAGAAGAATTTGTTTCTGAAATTATTGTTAAACGCCTGAATGCCAAATGGATTTTGATTGGCGATGATTTTTGCTATGGCGCTAAACGCGCAGGCAACTTTGCCAGCTTAAAAGCTGCTGGTGAAAAATATGGTTTTGAAGTGTCTAGCATTCAAACGATTCAAGAAGATGGTGAGCGTATTTCTAGCTCTGCTCTACGTGCCGCCCTTGCAAGTGGCGACATGCAGCTTGCTGAAAAATTATTGGGTCGCCCCTACGGAATCTCTGGTCACGTTATTCATGGACAACAGCTCGGTCGTCAATTAGGGTTTCCAACTTTAAACTTAGCTGTTGCCAATCACTTGCATCATCGCAAACCAGCAACAACAGGAATCTTCACTGCACAAGTTTTAGGCTTGAGCGATAAGCCTCTGCCAGCAGTGGCTAGCCTGGGCGTTAGGCCTACAGTCGAAGATGAAGGCAGGGTATTACTAGAAACCCATATTTTTGATTACAACGAGGATGTATACGGAAAAATCATTACCGTAGAACTCTTAGAAAAAATCCGCGATGAGGCGAAGTACCCAGACCTCGAAACCCTTACACAAGCGATTGCAGCAGATGCAGCGCATGCCAGAAATTATTTCCAGAAAAAAGCTTATGTCTGAAAAAGAAAACTCTTATCCCGTCAATCTATTAGATACCTCCTTTCCAATGCGAGGAGATCTAGCTAAGCGCGAACCACAGTGGGTAGCTGGCTGGCAAAAAAATAAGCTCTACGAAAAAATTCGTGCGGCACACGCCAATCAACAGAAGTTCATCTTGCATGATGGCCCTCCATATGCAAACGGCGATATTCATATTGGTCATGCTGTTAATAAGATTCTGAAAGACATGATCGTGAAATCTCGCTGGCTCATGGGATTTGATTCTGTATATGTACCAGGCTGGGATTGCCACGGCATGCCAATTGAAATTCAGATAGAAAAAGAATTTGGTAAAAATTTACCAACTGCTGAGGTTCAATCTAAGGCGCGCGCCTACGCGCATGTCCAGGTTGAGAAACAGAAAAAAGATTTTGAGCGCTTAGGCGTTCTGGGGGATTGGAATAACCCCTACCTCACCATGAACTTCCGTAACGAAGCTGATGAAATCCGCGCTCTTGGGAAGATCTGGGAAAAGGGCTATGTCTTCCGTGGATTAAAGCCGGTGAACTGGTGTTTTGATTGCGGCTCTGCACTCGCAGAGGCTGAAGTGGAATATCAAGATAAAACTGATCCAACGGTTGATGTTGGCTTTGCATTTGATGATGCACAACGTCCACAACTAGCAAAAGCCTTTGGACTTAGTGAGCTACCTAATAAGCCAGGTCAGATCGTTATTTGGACAACAACACCTTGGACAATTCCTGCCAACCAAGCAATGAATGTTCACCCAGAGCTCACTTATGCGCTGGTCGATGTTGGGGATAAATTATTAATCCTCGCAAAAGATCGCGTTGAAACTTGTTTGCAAGACTATGGCCTTGAAGGCAACGTGATAGCTACTTGTCAAGGCGCTCAGTTAGCAAATATTTCTTTCTGGCACCCATTAGCACCTTTGCATGAAGGCTACAAGCGCCTATCCCCAATCTATACAGCTGAATATGTCACACTCGATACGGGTACCGGCATTGTTCACTCCGCACCCGCATACGGCGAGGAAGACTTTAAATCCTGCAAAGCCAATAAGCTTGCTGACAAAGATATCCTGAATCCTGTCATGGGCAATGGTGTGTATGCATCTTGGTTGCCGCTATTTGCAAATGAATATATTTGGAAAGCGAATCCCAAGATTGTTGAAGCCATGCGTGAAGCAGGCAGTCTCTTACGCGATAAAACGTATACGCACTCATACATGCATTGCTGGCGCCATAAGTCTCCCATTATTTATCGCGCTACCTCACAGTGGTTTGCGAGCATGGATAAGAAACCCTCTGATGGCAAAGCCAGCTTGCGTGAGACTGCACTAGCAGGTATTGAGAACACTGAGTTCTTCCCTGCCTGGGGCAAGCAACGCTTAAACAGCATGATTGCTAATCGTCCTGACTGGACTTTGTCACGTCAGCGCCAATGGGGCGTACCAATGGCTTTCTTTGTACACAAGGAAAGTGGTGAGCCACATCCGCGTACCGTTGAACTACTTGAAGAAATCGCTAAGCGTGTAGAAAAAGAAGGTATAGAAGCTTGGCAGAAACTAGAAGTTGCCGAGTTATTGGGTGAAGAAGCGGCTCAATACGAAAAAAACCGTGACACCTTAGACGTATGGTTTGATTCCGGCACAACGCATTGGCATGTCATTCGTGGCTCACACCGTGATGAGCTGTTAACTACTGACGCTGAAACACCAAATGGTCGATTGGCTGACTTATACCTTGAGGGCTCTGACCAACATCGCGGCTGGTTCCACTCCTCTTTGCTTACTGGCGCCATGCTTGATGGCAAACCGCCATACAAAGCGCTCTTGACTCACGGCTTCACTGTGGATGGTCAAGGACGCAAGATGAGTAAGTCTGTGGGCAATGTGATCGCACCTCAACAAGTAGCGGATAAGCTTGGTGCAGAAATTATTCGTCTTTGGGTGGCTTCTACCGACTACTCAGGCGAGATGACCATTTCAGATGAAATTCTCAAACGCGTGACTGAGAGCTATCGTCGCATTCGAAACACCTTACGCTTCTTGTTGGCTAACCTGTCAGATTTTGATCCTAGCAAGCACACCATGCCTGCAGGCCAATGGCTCGAGATTGACCGCTATGCTGTTGCGCTTGCCAATGCATTGCAGAATGATGTGGAAGCCCATTACAAGGCATATGAATTCCAGCCTGCAGTTGCACGCATGCTGACTTTCTGCTCTGAAGATTTAGGTGGCTTCTACTTAGATATTCTGAAGGATCGTCTCTACACCAGCGCGCCAGATTCTCCAGATCGTCGCGCCGCACAGAACGCTTTATTTCATATCACTCGCAATCTCTTGAAGTGGCTATCTCCATTCCTATCCTTCACTGCAGAAGAAGCATGGAAAGATTTCCCACATGGTTCTGGTAGCAAACCTTCTGAATCGATCTTTATGGAAGAATTTGGCCAGTTCCCGCAAATTTCTCACGCCGATGAATTGCTAGCAAAATGGAGTCGCATTCGCGAAATTCGCTCCGAGGTCACCAAAGCAATTGAAGTTGAGCGCGAGGCTGGCAATGTGGGCTCATCTTTGCAGGCCGAACTGACAATCAAAGTGGGTGATGTCGACTTTGCGATTTTGCATTCGCTTGAAGATGACTTACGCTTTGTCACCATCACCTCTAGTGCCAATATTGAGTTGAGTAATGCAGGCTTAGAGGTATTGGTACGTGGCAGCCAATATAAAAAGTGTGGTCGTTGCTGGCATCACACCAAAGACGTAGGAAGCAGCTCTGATCATCCAGAATTATGTGGTCGCTGTATTAGCAACCTATTTGGCGATGGCGATCACCGCCTCTTTGCTTAAGATCTATTCATATGAAAAGCCTTGCTCTTCTTCGCTATCTAGCAATCGCCGTTATCGTGCTCTTGCTGGACCAATTGAGCAAGTGGTCGGCGCTAAGTAATCTACAAATGGGCGTTCCTGAACCAGTTCTGCCTTTTATGAACTGGCTACTACTCTTTAATCCAGGCGCAGCGTTTTCATTTCTAGCAGAGGGTTCAGGCTGGCAACGCTGGTTTTTTACCATTCTTGGTTTAGCGGCATCGATTTACATTATTTGGCTGCTATATCAAAGCCAAAGCGACAAACTGCTTTGCATAGCCCTGAGCCTCATCTTGGGCGGAGCTTTAGGCAACGTCTTAGATCGGGTCATGTATGGCGCTGTAGTGGACTTTATTGACCTGTATTACGCTAATTGGCATTGGCCAGCATTCAATATCGCTGATAGTGCTATCTGTATTGGTGCCGCCCTCATCATATGGGGCGAATTACGCAAGTCATTTGGCAAATCCCCTCAATCCCATTAAGCTGGCGCCATGCAATCACTTTTAAATAAGAAGATCGTCCTCGGAATCTCTGGCGGCATTGCAGCCTATAAGGCTCCAGAGCTTGCACGCCAATTAATGCAAGAAGGCGCATCAGTACAAGTTGTGATGACTGAAGCCGCACAACAATTTGTAACGCCAGTGACCATGCAAGCGCTCACTGGCAATCCGGTGTATCTGAGTCAATGGGATAGCACCATTCCCAATAATATGGCTCACATTGAGTTATCACGTTCAGCAGATGCGATTTTGATTGCGCCAGCTAGTGCTGATCTAATGGCCAAGCTTTCTTTGGGTTTGGCTGACGACTTATTAACTACTCTATGCCTCGCGAGAGATTGCCCGCTTCTGCTAACCCCCGCAATGAATAAGCAGATGTGGGATCATGCAGCTACCCAAAGAAGCGCGCAAAGACTGGCGGCCGATGGCGTTACCTTGTTGGGGCCAGCTAGTGGCTTTCAGGCGTGCGGTGAAGTCGGTATGGGTCGCATGCTCGAGCCTGCAGAAATTACCGAACAAGTCATTGCCTTCTTCCAGAAAAAATCTTTAGCTGGCAAAAAAGTATTGATTACTGCTGGCCCTACTTTTGAAGCGATTGATCCAGTACGTGGCATTACCAATCACAGCTCAGGAAAGATGGGTTTTGCAATTGCAAGGGCCGCTGTTGAGGCTGGCGCTCAAGTGCACCTTATTGCTGGCCCCTGCGATCTCGAGACGCCACTATTGGCAACGGGTCAAATTATCCGCACTAACGTAGTTAGCGCAAAAGAAATGCATGCGGCCACAATCAATGCAACTGACTGCGATGTCTTCTTTGCAGTCGCCGCTGTTGCTGACTGGGGAATCGCAAAACCAGCCAAAGAGAAAATAAAACGTCAAGGCAATCAAGCGCCAAACCTAGAGTTTGTAGCAAACCCTGACATTCTGCTAGATATTGCCAAATCGGTGAAGAGTAAGAGTGGCAAGCCTTACCCTTATTGCGTTGGCTTTGCTGCCGAATCAAATGACCTAGAGAAGCATGCTGATGAAAAGCGTAAGCGTAAAGGCATCCCAATGATTGTTGGCAATATCGGCCCGGACACCTTTGGCAGCGACCTCAATCAATTAATTGTTATTGACGCTAGTGGCAGCAAGAAAATTGCCAAAGCAGAAAAACTGCAATTAGCGCGCCAACTCATTCAGTTAGTTGCCAAGAAAATTTAAGTAGCACCCCCACTTTTTTACTTACATTCCCCGTTTTAGGAAATTCCATGCAATCCCTCCAAGTCAAAATTCTCGATGAACGTATGCGCGATCAGCTGCCAACTTATGGCACACCTGGCAGTGCTGGACTCGATCTGCGCGCTTGTATTGATGAGGCAATCGAAATTGCCCCAGGTCAAACAGTTCTTGTACCAACTGGCTTGGCAATATATGTAGAAGATCCAGGCTATGCAGCCTTCATTCTCCCGCGCTCAGGCTTAGGTCATAAACACGGCATCGTACTAGGCAACCTAGTGGGCCTAATCGATTCTGACTACCAGGGTCAACTGATGGTGAGCACCTGGAATCGCGGATCAACCCCATTCAAATTGGAGCCGATGGAGCGCTTAGCTCAATTGGTGGTGATGCCGGTACAACAGGTAGAGCTCAAAATAGTTGAAGAGTTCACTGAAAGCAGTCGTGGTGCTGGCAGCTTTGGAAGTACCGGCAGAGCTTAATCACATGAATCGCCGTGGCGCATTAATTTGCTTATGTGGCATTGGCTTAGCTGGCCTCACACGAGGCGCACTAGCAAAGGCCGATCTTTCTTCAATTCCAATGAGGAGTCATGAAGTTGCAATGCGTGCCGCGATCGCTATGGCAGCACAAAATCAAGCCTACCCATTTGGGGCCGTCATTACTGATGCGAAGACTGGCGCGATACTTGCTAAAGGCGTTAATCAAACTTTTGACAATCCACTGCTCCACGGTGAAATATCTTGCATCAATAATTACATCGCTCAGAACGGTAATAAAAATTGGGCGGATATAGTTTTATATACAACCGGAGAGCCTTGCCCTATGTGCATGAGCGCCCTTATCTGGGCAGGTATTGGTGGCGTTGCCTACGGAAGCTCAGCTGCCACAATTAAAAAATCAGGCATTGATATTTTTACCTTTAGTGCTAAAGACATCAATCAAGGAAACGGCTTTAGCCGGACGCAATTACTGGGCGGCATTCTTGAGCCAGAATGTAATGCATTATTTCTTAACCGAAAACGGTCTTAAGTAAATTAATCAATAAGAAAGCCACCCGTAGGTGGCTTTTCTTTTAAGCATCAATTGCTTACTTGCGAATATGCGCTTTACGAGCTGCATCTTGCGACATGCCTGCACCAGCGCCTTCACGAGATTCTTTTTCAGCAGTAATTTCTTTGCGGCGCTCTTTGCATGAGCCTGCAATTTCTTGCAGTGCTTTGCGAGCACGTGCAGCAGAAGCTTTAATGCCTTTACCTTGAAACTTTTCATTTTCAGCTTTATAAGTTTCAAAAGCTTCTAGTAATTTATCGTGATGAGACATATTTTCCTTTTTTGGTTTTGTATTTATTAAATTGGTTAATTAAATTTCTTCAGCCGGTGCTACATCAGCTTTAGTGCGCTTTCCTGGTAATACTGGTGCATCAAAGTTCAGCAGAACCTTGCCATCAGAATCAATATCTACATCCACATGCCCGCCTTGAGCCAACTTGCCAAAGAGCAATTCATCGGCAAGCGCTTTACGCACAGTATCCTGAATAATGCGCTGCATTGGGCGAGCACCCATTAACGGATCGAAGCCATGCTTAGCCAAATGTGCACGCAACGCTGGGCTGAAAGTCGCGTCCACCTTCTTCTCATGCAGCTGCTCTTCAAGCTGCATTAAGAACTTATCGACCACGCGCATGATGATGGACTCATCCAACGCTTTGAAAGAAACGATGGCATCCAAACGATTGCGGAACTCCGGTGTAAAGAACTTCTTGATATCCGCCATCTCGTCACCAGACTCACGGGCATTGGTAAAGCCGATGGTAGATTTCTGCATCGCCTCAGCACCAGCATTGGTAGTCATGATGATGATCACATTACGGAAGTCAGTCTTGCGACCATTGTTATCTGTCAGGGTTCCATGATCCATTACCTGCAAGAGAATATTAAAGATATCAGGATGAGCTTTTTCAATTTCATCAAGCAAGAGAACGCAATGAGGCTTCTTATTGACAGCCTCAGTTAGCAAGCCGCCTTGATCAAAGCCAACATAACCTGGGGGCGCACCAATCAAGCGACTTACTGCATGGCGCTCCATATACTCAGACATATCAAAGCGCAGCAGCTCAATACCAAGGATGTAAGCGAGCTGTTTAGCCACCTCGGTCTTACCAACCCCAGTAGGGCCAGAGAACAAAAATGATCCAATTGGGCGGTCGATCTTTCCAAGACCTGCGCGCGTCATCTTAATGGCGCTAGCTAAGGCCTCGATTGCAGGGTCTTGACCAAACACTACGCTCTTAATGTCGCGATCCAATGTCTGCAGCTTGCTGCGGTCATCCACAGTAACTGACTGTGGCGGTATGCGCGCAATCTTCGCTACGATCTCTTCAATCTCCGGACGACCAATCGTTTTCTTCTGCTTGGACTTTGGCAAGATACGCTGCGCTGCTCCGGCTTCATCGATGACATCAATCGCTTTGTCCGGCAAATGCCGATCATTGATGTAGCGAGCGGAAAGCTCTGCAGCAGCAACCAAAGCGCCAGCAGCATACTTCACGCTGTGATGCTCTTCAAATCGCGACTTCAACCCGCGCAGAATTTGTACAGTTTGATCTACGGTTGGCTCTACTACATCCACCTTTTGGAAGCGACGTGAAAGGGCAGCATCTTTTTCAAAAATACCGCGGTACTCAGTAAAGGTGGTTGCGCCGATACATTTGAGCTGGCCATTAGACAGTGCAGGCTTTAATAAATTACTTGCATCCAGAGTTCCACCAGATGCCGCGCCTGCGCCGATCAGCGTATGAATCTCATCGATAAACAAAATACCGTGGGCATGATCTTTAAGAGACTTGAGAACGCTCTTCAATCGCTGCTCAAAATCACCACGGTATTTAGTGCCCGCTAAAAGCGCGCCCATATCTAAGGAGTAAACCGTTGCATCGGCCAAAATATCAGGGACATCACCCTTCACAATTCTCCAAGCCAATCCCTCAGCAATCGCTGTTTTGCCTACACCGGCCTCACCAACCAACAATGGGTTGTTCTTACGGCGACGGCATAAAACTTGAATGACACGCTCTACCTCGCTCTCGCGCCCAATTAATGGGTCAATCTTGCCTTGACGAGCCATCACGTTGAGATTCTGCGTGTACTGTTCCAGGGGGCTTTCTTTACCAGAGGAACCGGCATCCTCAGTCTCCTGAGAAGGCTCAACCGGTTTTACATGCTCAGATTGATCCTTACGCACGCCATGACTAATGAAGTTCACTACGTCTAATCGCGTGACACCTTGCTGTTGCAAGAAATACACCGCGTGCGAATCTTTTTCACCAAAGATGGCAACTAATACATTTGCACCAGTCACTTCTTTCTTGCCATTGGACGTGGACTGCACATGCATGATGGCACGCTGAATAACACGCTGAAAACCTAATGTAGGTTGCGTATCCACCTCATCATTGCCGGGCACGACAGGCGTGTTGTCATTGATAAAGTTTTTGAGTTGCGCGCGTAGCTCTGCAATATTGACCGCACAAGCCTTTAAAACCTCAACAGCAGTGGCGTTATCTAATAAGGCCGCCAGCAAATGCTCGACCGTAATGAACTCATGTCGCGATGCCCTTGCGTCAACAAACGCCATGTGCAAACTCACTTCTAATTCTTGGGCAATCATGCTTCCTCCATAGTGCACTGTAGTGGGTGACCCGCTTCACGGGAGAGTTCAATTACTTGATGCACTTTCGTGGCAGCGACATCGCGGGTAAATACTCCGCAAACGCCCTTGCCTACTAAATGCACTTGCAACATGATGCGTGTAGCTGTTTCATGATCTTTATTAAAATACTCCTGAATCACCATCACCACAAATTCCATTGGCGTGTAATCGTCATTCAATAGTAAAACTTTATACATTGAAGGCGCTTTAACTTGCTCGACCTGCTTTTCGAGAAGAATAGTGTCTTCAATATATGGATTACTGGGGTTACCAGTAGTGGGATTTTTTGGTGCGCGACTCATGAGAAACATTCTAAACACAGATATTGAAACTTTAATTTCCTAGGGTCTTGTTGCGAAAACCACGCAAAAACCCCTCTTAAACCCATATTGGGGCATTTTTCGATAAAAAAAGGGGTATTAACTGGGGGGTATGGGCATATAACTCCTTGACACCCCTCCAAAAAGGGCAAACAATCAGGGGGTAGGCTTCAAGAGAGGTTCTATTTAGGCGTGTTGTGGATTGAGACTGATTAAAAAGTATTTACCCTCATCACGGTTGTTTTAAGTTTATGTAATGGAGTTCGCATGGCGACCGGAATTGTTAAGTGGTTCAATGATGCAAAAGGTTTTGGCTTTATCAAACCTGATGATGGTGAAGAAGAGTTGTTCGCGCATTTCAGCGCAATTACTATGCCTGGGTTCAAAACCCTTAAGGAAAACCAAAAGGTAACGTTTGACATTACCCAAGGCCCTAAAGGCAAGCAAGCTACCAATATCCAAGCGGCTTAATAGTCCTTAGATCATTATTAAAAACCCAGGATTCGTTCCTGGGTTTTTTTTCGTCTGCAATTTGCCTCACTTAAAATGCACAACATGCCTATTCCAAAAAACAATTTCATCAAACTATTTACCGCGCTCATTTTCTTTTGTTCTAGCTTTGCGTTAGCTCAAGTCAACACAGGCCTGCCCACTATTGAACTCAAGGCTGGCATATACCGCATTCAGGCTGAGTTAGCCGATACTCCTAAGACAAGAGAAGTGGGGCTAATGAACCGCACTAGCATGCCAACCAATTCTGGAATGCTGTTTGTGTTTGAACAAAAAGCAGGTCATTGTTTCTGGATGAACAACACCAAGATCCCACTATCTATTGCATTCATTGCGGATGATGGAAAGATTGTGAACATTGAAGAGATGCAAGCAGAGACAACCAATAACCACTGCCCTAAAGTAGCAGTGCGTTTCGCATTAGAAATGAATAAACAGTGGTTCTCAGAAAGAGTGATTGTGCCGGGAACGATAGTGACTGGCTTGCCGAAGAGGTAAAGGTAATAGTGGGTAATAAAAAACGCAGACCGAGGTCTGCGTTTTGTTTTTCGGCAATGCTTATTTATTCAAAGTGACAAACATAGTGCACAGGTTGCTCAGCACGAATAATGAAATAACCGCCTTTTTCCACTTCCCAACTTTGACCCGCCTTGAATTCTTGCTCCGGAGCGCCATTGATGCTGACAAAAGCGGTGCCATCAACCACTTCCATCACTTCTTTAGTGCTTAAGTCAAAACGCAAAGTGCTTGGCAATACAACGCCAACTGACTTACGCACACCATTTGGCAATGTCACGGTATGAGAAACACATTTACCATCGAAAAATACATTGGCTTTTTTGCCGACTGAAACTTGATCAAATTGCATGCTGATTCTTTCTATTCTGTTTAGCTCTAATCGTTTATTTGAATTTTCTTTTCGTTATTTCTTAGCGCGCTTGCGCTTTGCTGTTTCAGCAATACGCATACGCAAGGCATTTAGCTTGATAAAGCCGCCAGCATCCGCCTGGTTATATGCGCCGCCATCATCATCAAAAGTCGCAATATTTTGATCAAACAAGGTATTGGCTGAATCACGCGAGATCACAGATACAGAACCTTTGTAAAGTTTCAAGCGAACAACGCCATTGACAGCTTGTTGAGTATGGTCAATCAACGTTTGCAAAGCTAAGCGCTCTGGCGCCCACCACAAGCCGTTATAAATCAAGCTTGCATAGCGTGGCATCAAATCGTCCTTCAAGTGAGCTACCTCACGATCCAGGGTGATACTTTCAATACCACGATGGGCCTTGAGAAGAATGGTGCCACCAGGAGTTTCGTAGCAGCCACGACTCTTCATGCCAACAAAACGGTTTTCCACCAAATCCAGACGGCCAATGCCATGCATACCACCAATACGGTTTAATTCAGCGAGCAACTCGTGTGGCTTATAGGCTTTGCCATTAATTGCGACAGGATCACCTGCTTTAAATTCAATTTCAATAATTTCTGAGGCATCTGGCGCTTTCTCAGGAGAAACCGTCCAACGCCACATAGATTCTTCCGCTTCAGCATTCGGGTTTTCTAGATGACGGCCTTCATAGCTGATATGTAATAAGTTGGCATCCATAGAGTATGGTGAGCCGCCTTGCTTATGCTTCATCTCAACTGGAATGCCATGCTTTTCAGCATAGGCCATTAACTTCTCGCGCGAGAGAAGATCCCATTCGCGCCAAGGAGCAATCACTTTAATTCCTGGCTCTAAGGCGTAGTAGCCCAACTCAAAACGTACTTGGTCATTACCTTTACCAGTAGCGCCGTGAGATACAGAATCAGCACCTGTTAAACGAGCGATTTCAATTTGACGTTTTGCGATCAATGGGCGGGCAATTGAAGTGCCTAATAAATATTCGCCTTCGTAAATCGTATTTGCACGGAACATTGGAAAAACAAAGTCGCGCACAAACTCTTCACGCAAGTCATCGATAAAAATATTTTCTGGCTTGATGCCGAATTGCAAAGCCTTGGCACGTGCCGGCTCCAGTTCTTCGCCCTGACCCAAGTCAGCCGTAAAGGTAACAATCTCACAGCCGTAGGTATCTTGAAGCCATTTCAAAATCACGCTGGTATCTAGGCCACCGGAATACGCTAAGACTGCTTTTTTAATATCGGACATTTTTTATTCAATCAAAAATTAACTAAAACTTACTGAGACAACACCGAGACAAATTACTTCGTATTTTATTGCTTACGTTTTCTTACTTATGCTTTATTGCTTAATCCAAACGACCGCAGAGCAGATACTCCATCAATGCCTTTTGGACATGCAGACGATTTTCCGCCTCTTCCCACACAATACTTTGCGGGCCGTCAATGACTCCAGCCGAAACCTCTTCGCCACGATGGGCTGGCAAGCAGTGCATAAATAAAGCATCTGGCTTAGCTAAAGACATTAACTCCTCATCCACCATCCAGTCTTGGAAAGCATTCATGCGGGATGTGTTTTCATCTTCGTAACCCATGCTGGTCCAAACATCGGTAGAAACGAGATCGGCATCTTTACAGGCATCTTTAGGATCAGCGCAAATTGTTAAATGCTTTGCTGCGTTCGGTGTCAAGCGCGCTGGATCCAACTGATAACCATCAGGTGCAGAGAAGCGCAATTGAAAATCCAAGCACTCAGCAGCCTGCAACCAGGTGTAGGCCATGTTGTTAGCATCGCCCACCCAAGCCACGGTTTTTCCTTGAATTGGCCCACGCGCTTCAACAAAGGTAAAGATGTCAGCCAAAACTTGGCATGGATGAAATTCATTTGTGAGGCCGTTAATGACTGGAACGCGCGAATTCGAGGCAAAGCGCTCAATAATCTCCTGACCAAAGGTACGAATCATGATGATGTCAGTCATTCGTGAAATGACCTGTGCAGCGTCCTCTACAGGCTCGCCACGACCTAACTGAGTATCGCGGGTGTTCAGGTATACGGCATGCCCACCAAGCTGGTGAATACCCGCCTCAAAGGACAGGCGTGTACGGGTGGAATGCTTCTCAAAAATCATCGCCAAGGTACGGTCATGCAGTGGGTGCCAAGTTTCATAACTTTTGAATTTAGCTTTGAGCCATGCGGAACGCTTGAGCAAATAGTCGTATTCCTCACGAGTGAGGTCAGAAAACTGCAGGTAGTGCTTTACCTGACCGGGCACTTGCGGCTTTGCCAAGGATGTCATAGTTGAGCTTTCTACTAAAGTTTTGGCTTGCATTTTTTTCTTCAAACATTCGGCTGCACGAAAATAGTTCCTAAAGTCATATTACGGCCAACTCAGGCTGTTAAGCTAGAGGGCTTAGTAATACTATTTTCTACAACCATCATTACGCGAACTTGAACCACAAAAAGCTTTTCATTCAAGGCATTACCACTTCTGGCAAACCATTTCGGCCCAGCGATTGGGCGGAGCGTCTGTGCGGGGTGATGGCTACTTTTCGCCCTCCCGGTGACTCCGGGGACCCTCGCTTCACTTATTCGCCCTACGTCAGACCAGTGCTTATTGCTAAAGTGAAATGCGTTGTTATTGATACCAGACTGGGGGACCTAGATCCTAGAGCGCTAGACTTTGTCATGAACTTTGCCAAAGACAATAGCCTACCGATCGAAGAGGCATGTGAATTCAACCCAGCAGCCCCGACCCAGCCTTAAAAACAAAAACCCGCTCTGATGAGGAGCGGGCTTAGGTCGAAACTACTTCGACCAGCCTAAAACTAAAACTGTATTACGCTGCCATCGCCTTGATGGCTGCAGACAAACGTGACTTCTGACGAGCAGCAGTATTTTTGTGAGCAATCTTTTTGTCAGCAATCTTGTCGATTGTTGATTGAGTTGCTGCGAATACTTTTGCAGCAGCCGCTTTATCACCAGTTTCAATCGCTTTACGAACTGCCTTAATGGAAGTGCGGAGTTTTGAACGCAAACTGGAGTTATGTTCGTTTTGTTTTACTGCTTGGCGTGCACGCTTGCGCGCTTGTGCTGTATTGGCCATCTTTAAACCTTGCCTCTATAAATTGCAAAATGCGATTAGTTAAAAATCTTGCGGACTTGCCAGATTCATAAGCAAGCTCGCCAAAACCCAAGATTTTACCTTAAAGGGGCAAAAAAGCCCAGTCGACCAATAAATAGGTGAAAATCGGCTCATGAATCTGCTTTCTGCCGCTGCCAAGGTTAGCTCCCTGACCATGCTGTCCCGAATTACGGGCCTGCTTCGGGAAACCCTGATTGCCCGTAGTTTCGGGGCTTCCGAGTGGACAGACGCCTTTAATGTGGCTTTTCGACTACCCAATCTACTGCGCCGGCTATTTGCTGAAGGGGCCTTTTCCCAGGCTTTTGTGCCAATTTTGGGGGAAATTTCGACAAATGAGGACCAAAACAAGGCCAAAATCCTCATTAATGCGGTCGCCACGCTCTTATTTTGGGCTTTGCTCCTCACGGTATTGCTGGGCGTAATTGGCGCCCCATTGCTCATTTTGGTCATTGCTACAGGCTTTAAAGGGGGTCAGGCTTATGACGCTAGCGTTGTCATGACCCGCATCATGTTCCCTTATATCGGGCTGATTTCCATGGTCTCACTCTCAGCCGGCATTCTGAACACCTATCACCGGTTCGCAATTCCGGCTTTTACCCCTGTTTTGCTGAATCTCGCTTTAATCGGTAGCGCCATCTTTTTGGCACCACATTTAGATCAACCTATTTATGCCTTAAGCATTGGTGTCTTATGCGGTGGCGTTTTGCAATTGGCCATTCAGGTTCCGGCACTCTCTCGTATTGGGCTTTTACCTCGCATTGGTTTGCTGCCTGGGGCGATCAAAGCAGCCTTCTCTAATCCGGATGCAAGACGCGTACTCAAGCTAATGGGGCCCGCAGTATTTGCTGTATCCGTTGCGCAAATCTCCCTCATCATTAATACCAATATCGCTTCACGCTTACAAGCAGGTAGCGTGTCATGGCTCTCCTATGCAGACCGTTTAATGGAATTTCCAACTGCACTATTGGGTGTAGCCCTTGGCACAGTTCTGTTACCCAGCCTCAGCAAAGCGAATGCCAAAAACGATCTAGTGCACGCCGGTGAACTTTTGATTTGGGGCTTGCAGCTTACCTTCCTGCTAGCAGCGCCTGCAGCAATTGCTCTATTTATTTTTGGCGAACCTTTGGCTGCAGTTTTGTATCACTACGGCAAATTCAATGCGCTAGATGTGTTGATGACGCAACGTGCACTCGCGGCCTATGGCGTCGGACTCATTGGCTTAATCCTGGTCAAGATTTTGGCGCCTGGTTTTTATTCGCGCCAAGATATCCGAACACCCGTCAAAATTGGACTGCTTGTTTTGGTAGCAACCCAATTAGCTAATCTGGTTTTTGTTCCCTGGTTTGGCCATGCAGGCCTTGCACTTTCAGTTGGGATGGGCGCCTGCCTGAACGCCGCCCTACTTTGGATTGGCCTACATCGCCGCGGAGCCCTTCCTAGTTCAGCCTGGACTAAATACCTGGGACAACTGCTATTTGCCCTTATTCCCTTCGCGGCAGTACTTTTTTACGCTGCAGGGGCACACAATTGGATCGCCCTGCAGGCTGAACCGTGGCTGCGCATTGGTCTATTGTCCGCATGGTTAGCTGCTGCAGCAATTGTTTACTTTGTATCCCTGGGCTTAGTTGGAATTCGCTGGCAAAAATTCTTGCGTCATGCAAAATAGGATTTATGCCAACACAACAACTCGACTATTTCACCTCCTTAGTTGCCGAAGACGAACACTTCCCTTTAACTGAGGCCGCAATTGCTGTTGCACAGCATGCTTATCCCGATTTGGATGTACAAGGGCTGCTAGATAAGCTCGATCAATTGGGTAATAAATTAAAGTCGCGCGTCACACCCGATACATCACCGATTCAGCGCCTACAAATTCTGAAGCATTTCTTTTATACCGAGCTGGGTTTTGGACCCAACCCCAATGATTTTTATGCGCCCGAAAATTCGTACTTGCATTACGTACTCGAAAATCGTCGAGGGATTCCAATCTCCTTAGCCATTCTCATGATGGAGTTAGGAAATCAAATTGGTTTAAAGATTCGAGGGGTTTCATTTCCGAATCACTTCATGATGCGTATTTCCCTGCAACAAGGCGAAGTGATTATGGACCCCTTAACCGGCGAATCCTTCTCAAAAACTCAACTACAAGAAATGTTAGATCCTTATTTGGATGCCAAAGGATATCGAGGCGAACTCAGTCTCCCGCTCAATATCTTCCTGCGTGCGTCTAGTTCTAGGGAAATTCTGTCGCGCTACCTAAGAAACCTGAAAATGATTTACTCAGAGCATGAACGCTGGGAACGTCTACTGGGAATTCAAGAGCGGCTGGTGATTCTGCTTCCAGACTCTGTCGAAGAGATTCGTGACCGCGGCTTAATCTTTGCTCAGCTGGAGTATTTGCGTCCAGCCTTGGAGGATATGCATCGTTATCTCAGCGAAGCTCCTGAAGCTGAAGATGCAAACGATATTCGCGAGCATATTGCTACGCTCGAAAGCCAAACCAAACTGCATTAAGAAAGCATTTAGTTTTTCTTGCGCTGAAAAATTTTATAGAGAGCAGCCAGTACCACTGGTATCGCTGCCGCACCAATACCAATCAATACAATCACATTCAGGTTTTGGCGAATCACTGGAATATTTCCAAAGAAATAACCGGCAATCACCAAGCTAAATACCCAGAGTAAAGCGCCAGTAATATTAAATAGCTGAAAGCGTGAGAAGTTCATTTCTGAAACGCCAGCAACAAACGGCGCAAAGGTTCTGATGATGGGTAAAAAACGCGCAACAATGATGGTCTTACCACCATGCTTTTCATAAAAAGCGTGTGTTTTTAATAACGCGCCCTGGTCAATCCAGCGAGATCGACTACTAAAGACCCTTTTACCAATCCAGCGACCAATGAAATAGTTCACGGTATTGCCCGCAATGGCTGCAATTAATAAGCCGATACATAAAGTCCAAATATTGAAATGCTCAGTAGCGCAATAAGCACCAGCAATAAATAAGAGTGAATCGCCAGGTAGAAATGGTGCAATCACCAAACCCGTCTCTGCAAAAACAATCGCAAACAATAGGCCGTAAGCCCAAGGACCATATTGCTGAATGACCACATCAAGATGTTTATCAATATGCAGCAATAAATCGCCTAATTGCAAAAGGGTATCCATTCACTCGCTCTCTAATTTATGGGTTGTTGCGGATATTAACAGGCTCTTATAATCAGGTATGCCAACTGAACCTTACATTCAGCCTATGCATGCTCTAAATGAAGCCCCCATTCTTTGCATTGTTGGGCCAACTGGTGCAGGCAAAACCCATCTCGCCATGTCTTTGGCTGAGTATGCCAAATCCATTGGTTTAACGATTGAACTCATCAGCATGGATTCTGCGCTGGTCTATCGAGGTTTAGATATCGGTAGTGCTAAACCTACCAAGACTGAACAAGCAGCAGTGATTCACCATCTAATTGACATCATCGACCCAACTGAAGTGTATTCAGCAGCGCGCTTTGCCAAGGATGCAAATCGTCTCTGCGACGAAATTCGTGAGCGCGGAAATATTCCTGTGGTTGTTGGTGGAACAATGCTGTATTGGCGCGCTTGGGCACATGGTCTTTCCTCACTGCCGCCAGCCAATCCAGAAATTCGCGCCCGCTTAGATGAAGAGGGAAAAACTATCGGCTGGCCTGCGATGCACGACAAGCTAGCAACAGTCGATCCCAACACTGCAGCTCGCTTGAAACCCAATGACTCTCAACGTGTTCAACGTGCGCTAGAAGTTTTTGAAATTACAGGCAAGCCCATGTCAGAACTGCTGGCTGACTCACCAAGTGAAGATGGTAGAGAAGGCTCCGCAATTCCATCATGGATTGATTTAGTTTCACTAGAGCCTAGTGATCGCAAACGATTGCATCTCAATTTAGAAAAACGCTTTGATGAGATGCTCACTGCTGGATTTATAGATGAAGTCAAAGCTCTACATGCCAATCCTGGATTACATGCTGATCTTCCGGCAATACGATCTGTCGGCTATCGCCAAGCATGGGAATTTCTGAATGGCGAAATTGATGCTGAACAAATGCGTTATAAGGCATTGGCAGCAACCAGGCAGCTAGGAAAGCGTCAGCTTACTTGGCTACGCGCGATTGAGGGAAGAAAAACATTTGACCCCTTCAACGCCGAGGAAATGAAGGCGGCCGTAGACTACTGCAAGAAAAACCTAAAGAAGTAAGTGGGCAGTAATTGCTCTTAAATAACAATCGTTTGCGGAGCATCTTTTGGACGCTCAACTACTTCACCTACCGTCCAAGCTTTTAGACCTTGCGCAGTCAATGACTTGATCGCAGCATCCGCTTGATCAGGAGCAACAATAACCACCATGCCGATGCCGCAGTTAAATACGCGTACCATTTCTGCATCAGCTACGCCACCCTTCATTTGCAACCAACGGAAGAGCTCTGGCATTTGCCAACTATCGCGATGCAAAACAGCTTGAGTATTTTCTGGTAGCACACGCGGTACGTTATCAACCAAACCACCTCCAGTAATGTGGGCCATACCTTTTACATTAATTTCAGAAATTAACTTCAGGAGGGGCTTCACATAAATTTCAGTAGGCGCCATCACTACATCACCCAATGGGCGACCACCTAAATCATCGCTTGGCTTTGCGCCAGCGCGCTCAATAATTTTGCGTACCAATGAGTAACCATTGGAGTGAGCACCACTAGATCCAATTGCTAATACAACGTCACCTGGAACAATCGTCGCACCAGTAATGATTTTGGATTTCTCAACTGCGCCGACTGCAAATCCAGCGAGATCATATTCACCTGGTGGGTACATTCCCGGCATTTCCGCAGTCTCTCCACCAATCAATGCACAACCCGATAATTCGCAACCTTTAGCAATACCACCCACAACCGTTGCCGCCGTATCGACAGTCAACTTGCCGCAAGCAAAATAATCTAAGAAAAAGAGGGGTTCAGCACCCTGGACAAGAATGTCATTCACACTCATGGCTACCAAGTCTTGACCAATGGTTTCATGACGATTCCACTCAAAAGCCAGCCTGAGCTTAGTGCCTACGCCATCTGTTCCTGACACCAATACCGGCTCTTTATAGCGCTTAGGCACCTCAAACAGCGCTCCAAAGCCGCCAATTCCAGCCAATACACCCTCGCGCATGGTCTTTTTAGCCAACGGCTTAATCCGATCAACTAAAGCGTCCCCAGCGTCAATATCAACGCCAGCGTCACGGTAAGAAAGGCCATTTGAGGAGGAATTAGTAGGTGAAGTCATATCGGAGCCGGAATATTAGTCAAAAATGCTACTTCGTCAGTAGAATCATTGAATTCTAGAGGATTGAAGCAAGATGGCCGAAATTTTTACCCCTTTTCTCACTGCATTCATTCTTGCGTACGCCCTACGCCCTGTTTGCCTGTGGCTTGAGCAGCATCGCCTGCCTCGCGCGCTAGCCGCTGCGACCAGCATGCTGATAGGGCTTTGTCTCGTTTTTTTCATCTTGAGCCTTTTAATCAGCCTTCTCAAGTATGAAATTCCTCTCATTAAGGCCCAACTACCGGATTGGATTGCCAATACTCAAGCCTGGCTGGGCCCAAAACTCAGTGATTTGCATATTAATCCCGACTGGGGAACCCTCAAAACCAGTGCTACACAAAAAATCACCGAGCACATTAATGACAATGCCGACAGCTTGATGACTTCTGTCGTCAGCACCGTACTGATGTCCGGCAGCTCAGTCATTGCAGGCTTTGTAAATGCAGTGCTGATCATTTTTGTAATGTTCTATTTACTAATGGACTGGAACCACTTTTTCAGTCTCATTAAAGGACTAGTTCCTGTGCGTGCACAAGAAACAGTTCATCACTTAGCCATGCATACCGATGGATTACTTTCGCAATACTTGCGCGGTATGTTGATTGTTATTTCTATCATGGCGATTTATTACAGTGCGGGCTTGAGCTTCATTGGCGTCAAAGGTGCGGCAGCACTTGGTGTATTTACTGCACTCATGATTGTGATCCCGTATATCGGCATCACCGTAGGCCTTACGCTTGCAGTTTTATCAGCGCTTCTCCAATTTGGTCCAGGCACTGAAATTGTTGGGGTACTGATCTTGTTTGGCATCGGGCAATTTTTAGAAGGCTTTTTCTTAACGCCTCGCTTAGTGGGTGAGCGCATTGGTTTGCACCCTGTTGCAGTCTTGTTTGCCTTGCTGTTGTTCGGCAAGCTCTTCGGCTTCTTTGGTGTCTTGCTGGCATTACCTATCAGCGCTGTCAGCTTAGTCCTAGTCAAGTATCTTTGGTCTATCTATACGCAAAGCTCTTGGTATCAAAAATAAGTTTGGTAGTAATGAATACACCTTCGCTTCCAAAACAATTTGCACTGGATATTAGTCACTCACCTAAAGCGAGTCTGGAAAACTATCTCCCCGGAAAAGATCTCGCACTGATTTCTGCGTTAAAAAATATCGCGCACTCTTGGGGAAAATCGAGTAGCGAAGTTTCTAGCAACCCATTAAATCAACGTTGGATTTATTGGTGGGGGCCTGAGGGCTCTGGGCGCACACACTTGCTAGAGGCCATCGAAAATGCTGCCAAAAATGCTGGTCTTGAACATGTTGCTCTTACGCCATCAGAACCCACATCCTGGGTTCGACTCGAAGAAAATATGAGTTCACTGGCACAAAGTAATACGCCCTCAGTCATTACAGTGGATGACGTTGATCAATTAGATGAGCGCCTCGTGGGATCGTTATTTCGGATTCTGAATACGGTGCAAGCGAGCAAAGCGCTGCACATTTTTATGGCTGGTTCAGCCGCCCCCGCCGCCCTAGAGCTTCGAGAAGACCTGCGAACCCGTCTGGGCTGGGGTTTGGTGTTTCAGACACAGCTTTTGGATGATGATGAGAAAATACAGGCATTAGGTGAGGCAGCCAAAGCGCGAGGACTGGTTTTATCGCCCGATGTATTGCCTTGGTTATTAAGCCGCTTCTATCGGGATATGCCCAGCTTAATGGCCTTAATTGATGCCTTAGATGCTTACTCTTTAGAAACAAAACGTGCTGTAACCTTGCCGCTTGTCCGCGAGCTCTTGCAGCCTAAATAATTTATTACATATTCATTCGTGACCCAGCTAGCCCTTTTCGATTTAGACCACACCCTGTTGCCCTGCGATAGTGATTATGAATGGGGCCAATTTTTGGCTCGTATTGGTGTTGTTGACAGCGAATACTACGCTCGGCAAAACGAACGTTTTTATCAAGACTATAAAGAGGGCAAACTTGATATTCATGAATTTCTACGCTTCGCCTTAAAGCCACTATCCGAACACTCGCGCGCTCAACTCAAAGAATGGCATGACGCTTTTATGAAAGAGGTGATTAACGGTCAACTTCGGCAAGAAGCACTTGATTTAGTTAAGCGACACCAAGATGCTGGTGATCTTTGCTGCGTGATAACGGCTACTAATAGTTTTGTGACTCGCCCAATCGTAGAAAGTTTTGGCATTGAACATCTGATTGCTACAGAGCCAGCTACCGCCGATAACCAGCCTTTGGCCAACTATACCGGCGAAGTGAAGGGTACCCCTAATTTTCGCGAAGGCAAAATTCAGAACCTACATAACTGGTTGGCTAATCAAAAGCTTTCATTAGATCGCTTGCCCTACAGTTATTTTTACTCCGACTCGATGAACGATCTACCTTTACTTGAAAAAGTGAGTCATCCAGTTGCTACTAACCCAGATGATCGCCTTCGCAATGAAGCCAAGCAGCGCAACTGGCCCATTCTTGAATTGTTTGCATGATCACTAAATTTATCAAACGTATTTTGCGGCGTGACCCGATGGTCAAGCACACCCAGGCAAACAATACTGGTGCGCCGAAACGTATTCCCAAAAAATCGCATCGTATTGACCCTCACCTGCTTTCCAAAAATGCAGTCAAGGTGACTCACACTTTGCAACAAGCAGGTTATGAAGCATTTATCGTTGGTGGCGCTGTACGCGATCTTGCGCTTGGCATTAGCCCTAAAGATTTTGACGTTGCAACCAATGCAACACCAGATCAAGTACAAAGACTATTTCGTAAAGCCCGTCTTATTGGGCGCCGCTTTCAGATTGTTCACGTAACCTTTTTTGGTAAGGGTCATCCTGAAATCATTGAGGTATCGACCTTCCGCGCCTTGCTGGATAACGCTGGAGATCATGTCGCAGAAAGCGGTCGCATTCTGCGCGATAACGTCTGGGGCTCACAGGGTGAAGATGCGGCGAGACGTGATTTCACGATCAATGCCATGTATTACGACCCATCCTCTGAGACCGTACTTGACTATCACGGCGGTATGGCGGACATGCAAAAGAAAACGTTGCGCATGATTGGTGATCCAGCCAAACGCTATCGCGAGGATCCTGTGCGCATGCTCAGAGCAGTTCGATTTGCTGCCAAAACTGGCTTTGAATTAGACAGCGCTACGCGCGCACCAATTGCCAAACTTGGCAAGCTACTAAATGATGTTCCTTCTGCCCGACTCTTTGATGAAATCCTCAAGCTCCTGATGTCAGGCTACTCTTGGCGCGCTATACAAGGCTTAAAGGAGGCCGGACTCCATCATGGCTTACTGCCATTACTGGATCACATTCTGGATGAGGGTGAAGACTCCAAAGGTGCTAATGATTTTGTAAAGCTTGCATTAGCCAACACGGATGAACGAATCCAATCCGGCAAAAGTGTTTCAGCTGGCTTTTTATTTGCCACCTTACTTTGGCCGGATCTTTTGAAGAATTGGAAAGCCAATTCTAGTAAAGGTATGGCGAATATCCCAGCCCTGCATGATGCTATGGATGACACGATTGCCACCCAAAGCAGTGGTATGACTATTCAAAGACGCTTTGAGAGTGATATGCGGGAGATTTGGTCTATGCAGCCGCGCTTTGAAAGACGCGTAGGTCGCTATCCTTACCGCCTCATAGAATCCCCTCGCTTTCGTGCGGGTTATGACTTTATGTTGCTTCGCTGCGCCACTGGCGAACTAAATCCCGCTATCGGCCAATGGTGGACAGACTTCATTGCGGCAGATCCGGCGGGGCAAGACGAGCTCATGGCTAGCGCTAAAAATGAATCCGGGAACAGCCCTACCCCAGCCAAAAGACGCCGCCGCAGAAAGCCAAAATCAGCGCTGCCACCAGAGGGTGCAGCAAGCTAAGCAGACTTAGAGAAATTTCAGTAAAGTAGTTTCATCTCTAGTTTGGAATTCTATGGCACGGGCATATATCGGATTTGGCGGGAATATTGGTGACACGCGTCAGCTTATTACTGATGCCATTGTTTGCCTGGCATTGCGCTCCGAACTCCAAATTCTGGCAAAAAGCTGTTTTTATCAAAGTGCTCCGGTAGAAGCGACTGGCGGTGATTACATTAATGCCGTCATTGAAGTCGAAACTGAATTAACGCCTTATGGCCTATTGCATGTATGCCAAACGATTGAACAAGAGTTTGGTCGCGAGCGGCCCTACGCAAATGCCCCTCGCACTCTTGATCTCGACATTCTCTCGTTTGAAGGGGTGACCCAGAATGAAACGGAGTTAATGCTTCCTCACCCCAAGATCATTGAGCGTTCGTTTGTACTTCTACCCCTCCTTGAAATAGCCCCCGAAATCTTTTTGCCGCAGTGGGGAGAACTCAAAGCCTATTTACCCAATGTTGCCCACCAAAGAATCGAAAAACTCCCCTGCAGGAACTGTAATTGCGGGGAAAAAGACGTTTATAGCCAATCGGCGCATTAATTCATTAAACTCTCGCCATGGGTTACTTACAAGGCGATAAGCCAATCACAATTACTAAGCTCCTCGCAATGCATGCTGAGGGTGAAAAAATTTCTATGCTCACTGCATATGATTCAACCATGTCCGCACTCCTGAATCGTTGTGGAGTGGAAACCATTTTGGTTGGCGACTCTCTAGGCAATGTGATTCAGGGGCACTCCAGTACAACACCCGTTACCGTAGGGCAGGTGGCTTATCACACCGAGTGTGTGGCTCGCGCAAATACCCATGCGTTTTTGATTGCCGACCTCCCATTTGCGAGCTACGGTGATCCAGTACAAGCTTTGGAGTCTTCTGCTGAGCTGATGCGTGCCGGTGCAGATATGGTGAAACTTGAGGGTGGCGGTGACTGGCAGGTAGATATCATCCGTCACTTAGTAGAGCGTAGTGTGCCTGTGTGTGCACACTTAGGCCTATTGCCACAATCCGTTCATGTATTGGGTGGCTATAAGGTACAAGGTAAATCAAAAGATGCGGCTAGTGTGATGCTCGAACAAGCACTTGCTTGCCAAGCAGCAGGAGCACAAATGGTAGTACTTGAAGCTATTCCTTCATCGCTAGGCGAAAGAATTACTGCCGAATTACATATCCCCACGATTGGAATTGGCGCTGGCCCAGATTGCTCTGGTCAAGTGTTGGTACTGCAGGATATGTTGGGTATCAGCCCAGGCAAACCACCGAAGTTTGTCAAAAACTTCATGGATGGCCATCACTCAGTCGAAGCTGCTATTAAGGCTTACGTACGTGAAGTGAAGTCCGGGAAATTCCCCGGACCTGAACATGGCTTTGCAGGCTAATTGCCTGCCAGCCTACACACTAGTTATTAACTAAAGAAACTCTTTACGCCGTCAAACCAACCCTTTTGCTGAGGGCTATGTTTGTCACCGCCGGATTTCAGGCTGTCATCAAACTTCTGCAGCAATTTCTTCTGCTCATCGGTCAGCTTGACTGGAGTCTCCACCAATACATGAACAAAAAG
This sequence comes from Polynucleobacter sp. MWH-Jannik1A5, assembly GCF_018881795.1. Lineage (GTDB taxonomy): Bacteria > Pseudomonadota > Gammaproteobacteria > Burkholderiales > Burkholderiaceae > Polynucleobacter. The sequence goes on from NZ_JACVPQ010000001.1 coordinate 558,756, forward strand.
ATCACCTACCAAGGTTGAGCGCAAGCCTTTAATGCCTTTGTTACGCAAACGGAATGTCTTACCAGTTTGGGTACCTTCGGGAATTGGAAACTCAACGCGCCCTGCAAGCGTAGGCACTTCTATTTCTCCGCCGATGGTTGCGGTTGCAAAGGAGATAGGCATTTGTACGTGCAAATCACTACCATCACGTTCAAAAACCTTATGGGGTTTGACTCGCACTTCTACATATAGATCGCCAGAAGGTCCGCCGTTAATGCCTGGCTCGCCGTTACCAACAGAACGCACACGCATGCCATCATCGATACCTGCTGGTATTTTGATTTCGAGTGTTTTTTGTTCTTTGTGTTTTCCAGTGCCATGACAAGTTTTGCAGGGCTTCGGAATGTACTCGCCTGTGCCGCGGCACTTAGGGCAAGTTTGTTGCATAGAGAAGAAGCCTTGTTGAACGCGCACCTGACCATGCCCACCGCAGGTTGTGCATGTTTCTGCTTTCGTTCCTGGCTCAGCGCCAGTGCCATGACATGGCTTGCAATTGCTCCAGCTTGGAACGCGAATTTGGGTTGTATACCCCTCAGCTGCTTGCTCAAGGGTAATGTCCATGTTGTAGCGCAGATCAGCGCCTTTATAGACTTGTGGACCAGACTGGCGACCGCCGCCTTGCCCAAAGATATCTCCAAAGATATCTCCAAACGCATCAGCAAAACCGCCACCACCAAATCCGCCGCCGCCAAAACCACCGCCCATAGAAGGATCAACACCAGCATGACCATATTGGTCATAAGCAGCGCGCTTATTGGGATCGGTTAAGGTTTCATATGCTTCCTTAACTTCTTTAAATTGGGCTTCAGCCGTTTTGCTATCGGGATTGCGATCTGGATGATGCTTCATCGCCATCTTTCGATAAGCCTTTTTCAGCTCATCATCACTGGCACCTTTTGCTACACCAAGCACTTCATAAAAATCGCGTTTACTTTTAGGCACGGCCTATTCCTCTCAACAACCTGAATGGCACAAGTCGGCACGAGGCCGACTTGTTATTTAAGTACATCAAAACTACGTCAATGAATGTCTGATTTCAGAATTACTTCTTGTCATCAACCTCTTTGAAATCCGCATCAACAACATCTGCATCAGGAGCTTGGCCAGGAGCTGCGCCGCCTGGAGCTGCACCAGCAGCAGCGCCACCCGCTTTAGCTTGCTCAGCAGCCATAACCTTTTCGCCCAACTTCTGACTTGCTTTACCCAATGCTTCTGTTTTTGCTTCAATCGCTTCTTTGTCACTACCTTTAATAGCTTCATCCAAGTCCTTGAGGGCTGCTTCAATCGCTTCTTTCTCAGCAGCTTCTAAGCTGGCGCCATGCTCTTCCAAGGCCTTCTTGGTTGAGTGAGCCAATGCATCGGCAGTATTGCGGGCAGTAACCAGCTCTAATGCTTTCTTATCTTCAGCGGCATTGGCTTCAGCATCTTTCACCATGCGTTGAATCTCTTCCTCGGTCAAGCCAGAGTTTGCCTTGATGGTGATCTTGTTCTCTTTACCAGTCGTTTTATCTTTTGCAGTTACGTGCAAGATACCGTTGGCATCGATGTCAAAGGTCACTTCAATTTGTGGCATACCGCGTTGTGCCGGAGCAATGCCTTCAAGATTAAATTCACCAAGCAATTTGTTAGCTGCAGCCATCTCACGCTCACCTTGGAAGCACTTAATGGTTACAGCAGGCTGGTTATCTTCTGCAGTGGAGTAAACCTGTGAATGCTTAGTAGGAATGGTTGTGTTCTTCGGAATCATCTTGGTCATTACGCCGCCAAGAGTTTCGATACCCAATGACAATGGGGTAACGTCCAAGAGCAATACGTCTTTACGATCGCCAGACAATACGGAACCTTGAATTGCCGCACCAACAGCAACTGCTTCATCTGGGTTAACGTCTTTACGAGGCTCTTTACCAAAGATTTCTTTTACCTTGTCCTGAACTGCAGGCATACGGGTTTGACCGCCGACCAAAATAACATCGTCGATATCTGCTACGTTTACACCAGCGTCTTTAATGGCAGTCAAGCAAGGACCAGCTGTTCGCTTGATCAACTCTTCTACCAAAGACTCCAGCTTGGCGCGGGTCAACTTCAAGTTCAAATGCTTAGGACCGCTAGCGTCAGCTGTCACGTATGGCAAATTGATTTCTGTTTGTTGTGCAGATGACAATTCGATCTTGGCCTTTTCAGCCGCATCTTTTAAGCGCTGTAATGCCAATACGTCTTTACTCAAATCAACGCCTTGTTCTTTCTTGAACTCCGCAATGATCCAGTCAATGATGCGTTGGTCAAAGTCTTCGCCACCCAAGAATGTGTCGCCGTTGGTTGAGAGCACTTCAAATTGCTTCTCGCCGTCAACGTTGGCAATCTCGATAATGGATACGTCGAATGTACCGCCACCCAAGTCATACACAGCGATCTTGCGATCTACTTTGTCTTGCTTATCCAAGCCAAAAGCCAATGCAGCAGCAGTAGGCTCGTTGATGATGCGCTTTACGTCCAAGCCAGCAATACGGCCAGCATCTTTAGTAGCCTGGCGCTGGCTATCGTTAAAGTAAGCAGGAACAGTAATAACCGCCTCTGTCACTTCTTCGCCGAGATAGTCTTCGGCAGTTTTTTTCATCTTGCGCAAAATTTCGGCGGACACTTGTTGTGGTGCCATTTTCTTGTCGCGCGCTTCAACCCAAGCATCACCGTTATCAGCGGCAATAATTGAATAAGGCATCAAGCTAATGTCTTTTTGCACTTCAGGATCTGTAAATTTACGACCCATCAAACGCTTCACTGCGTAGATGGTGTTTTTAGGATTCGTCACTGATTGACGTTTTGCAGGCGCACCAACCAATACTTCGCCATCCTCAACATAAGCGATGATGGATGGAGTTGTGCGAGCGCCTTCTGCGTTTTCGACAACCTTAGGTGCATTGTTTTCAACGACTGAAACACATGAATTTGTGGTTCCTAAGTCGATACCGATAATCTTTCCCATAATTGCTCCAAAAAATTAAATTGTTTGTTGTACTAATGAATATTTCGATAAGCAGTAAGTGGGGTCTAAAAAAGCGATTTCAAGGGCCTGAATAGCAAAAAAGGCAGAAATCTGCCTTTTTTATGCCTTTTTTGGGGTTTTACCCCGATTTTCTATTTATTTAGGGGCGCTAACCGTCACCAAAGCAGGTCTGAGGACCCGATCTGCCACGGTATAGCCACGCTGCAGAACTGAAACCACGGTATTTGGCTCTTGCTCAGATGGCACCGAAGCGATAGCCTGGTGGTGATGGGGGTCAAATTTATCCCCAACCGCAGGGTTAATTTCGGTCATACGACCTTTTTCAAAGGCTGAGAGCAATTGCTTAAGAGTGATCTCTAGACCTTCTTTAAATGCCTTGGCGTCACCAGCATCAGTACTCAATGCTGCATAGAGACTATCGGTCACTGGCACTAAATGCTCAGCAAAACTTTCGATGGCAAATTTATGGGCCTTGGCAATATCCTCTACAGCGCGACGACGAATATTTTCACCCTCTGCTTTTGCACGTAAAAAATTATCTTGAAGCTCGCCAATCTTTTGATTGAGATCTGCAATTTCTTGCTCAGGCGTTTTTACGGCTGGCGTTTCTGCTGCAGTTTCGGCAGCTGGCTCAGCTGCTAGATTCTCTTGTTCTGGAGATGGGTTTTGATTTTCTTGTGTCATGGACGCTATTTTACTTTTCTTTAAAGATGGCTATTACTTTGTAATATGGGGTCGATTAATATAATTTCAAGACTTTGCTCTTTCGGCCAACTCGGCTCTTTCAGCGCGCTTAGCTAATTCAGCCTCTGACTCCGTTCCCAAAGACCAACCCTGCAAATGATGGTGGGCAATATCGCTCAAGGCATTAATCCACTTGGGGTTGCTGTTCAAGCAGGGAATGTAGCGATAATCCTTACCGCCATGCTCCAAGAAGATTTCCCGAGCTTCCATAGCAATCTCCTCAAGCGTCTCCAAACAATCCGCCGGAAATCCTGGGCAAAAAATATCCATGCGTTGACAACCTTCTTTAGCCAGCTTTTCAATCGTTGGAGCTGTGTAAGGTTTCAACCACTCGGCTTTACCAAAGCGAGATTGGAAAGTAACAAGGTATTGACCTGGCTCTAAACCAAGAGACTCCCCAAGCAGACGTCCAGTTTTTAGACACTCACAATGGTAAGGGTCACCCTTCATCAAATTGCGTTTTGGTAATCCGTGAAATGACATCACAAAGCGATCGCCTTTAGCAAAGTCAGGGCGCCCATCTTTATCCCAGCTACTCAACACTTGATCGCGCAACGCAGCAATATAGGAAGGGTTGTCGTGATAGTGCTTTACCAAGCGCAATTCAGGTTGATCTCGCCAAGTACTCAAAACACGAAAGACTTCATCGAAGCTAGATGCTGTAGTGGTAGCTGAATATTGAGGATACAAAGGTAGCACTAATAAACGCTCCATGCCTTGCGCCTTAAGGCCCTCAAGGGCAGACTGGGTAGAGGGTTGCCCATAACGCATCGCCAAATCAACTAAGACCGCGTGACCCTCATTTGCAAATTTATCACCCAGTTCTTTTGCCTGAAGACGGGAGTAATGCATTAAAGGCGAACCCAATTTTGGCAACCAGATAGAAGCATATTTTTTTGCTGAGGCACTACTACGAATTGGCAAAATAATGCCATTCAAAATGCACCACCAAATAATGCGCGGAATCTCCACTACACGCGGATCAGAAAGAAATTCTTTTAAATAAGCGCGTACTGCTTTTGCTGTTGGGGCTGACGGCGTTCCCAAGTTCAATACTAAGACTGCAGTTTTAGATGCGCGTAGATGCGGGTTTGGATTCAAGATGTTTGTCTCTAGTTAATTAATAGGTATAGATCGAGGATTAGGAACTCAGCGCCCCGGACAATAATTTTGAGGTGATATCGACAATGGGAATCACTCTGTCATAAGCCATACGCGTTGGCCCAATGACACCAAGCGTACCCACTATCTGCCCATCAACGCTATATGGGGCGCTGATCACAGCTAGATCCTCGTATGGCAATAAGTCGCTCTCACCCCCAATAAAGATCTGAATGCCGTCGGCATGACTGGATACATCAAGCAATTGCATCAGCACTGATTTTTGCTCCAACATGTCAAACATCTTGCGTAACTTATCTAAGTTAGAACTTAAATCTCCGACATTTAACAAGCGGCGCTCTCCAGACAAAACCATATCACCACGACCCATGTCGTAATCAGCAACACCACTTTGAAGAGCTAACGCCATTAATCCAGAAATATCTGTGCGCAAATTATCCAAGTCGGATTTCAAATGCAGTCGCACTTGATCAAAACTTTTACCGGCAAAATGGGTGTTGATAAAGTTGCCTGCCTCAATGAGTTGACTTGGCGTGTAATCTTGTGTGGTCGGCAATATGCGATTCTGCACATCACCTTCTGGCGTCACCATAATTAATAAGATCTTGCCTTCGCCTAAGCGCAAAAACTCAATATGCTTAAAAACCTGGGCACGCTTCGGGGTCATCACTACCCCAGCGAAATGGGTCAAGTTCGACAAAATCTGTGCCGCTGAGGTCATGACTCGCTGCGGGGAATCCGGCAAGAGGCCTTTTTCAACCTCGCGGGCAGCTACTTCCTCCAAAGGACGCACTGTCACCATGGTATCCACGAATAAACGATAGCCTCTTGGCGTAGGAATTCGGCCAGCAGAGGTATGAGGGCTGGTCACTAGGCCCATATCCTCCAAATCCGCCATGACATTACGGATGGTGGCTGCTGAGAGATCTAAGCCCGAATACCTAGACAGAGTGCGGGAGCCTATAGGCTGACCCTCCTCGATATAGCGCTCGATGAGGGTTTTGAGAAGGGCGCGGGAACGTTCATCCATGGTGGAAGGGATTTTATGCCTATGGTTTAATCGTTATATGTTAAGCCCATCCCCAAATTCCACCAAGAAGGCATTTAGCCGGGTTGCACTTGTCGGCAAATTCCATGCTGAGGGCATTGATGAGCACCTCAAGGACCTCGCTGCACTGGTTAAAGGCCTGGGTTGCCAGGTATTTCTGGAGGCGGCTACAGCCCAGCACTTGGGTCTCAAAGAATTCCCCACTAAAACTGCAGAAGCCTTTGCTGGAGCAATTGATTTGGTCGTAGTTCTTGGGGGTGATGGCACGATGCTAGGAATTGGTCGTCAGCTGGCGGGAAGCAATGTGCCGCTGGTTGGCATCAATATGGGGCGTCTGGGATATATGACCGATATTCCTATTCAGTCGGTACAAGATACTCTGCCAAAAATTATTGCTGGTGAATACGAAGCGGATGCTCGCACATTGCTTGATGCGGTTGTATTACGTAAAGGCAAAGAAATTAATCGTGCATTAGCGCTAAATGATGTGGTCGTAAATCGCTCCGGAATTTCCGGGATGGTGGAATTAGCGGTTCACGTCAATGGCTCTTTTATGTACAACCAACGATCCGATGGTTTAATTGTGTCGACCCCAACCGGCTCGACCGCTTACGCCCTCTCAGCTGGCGGACCCATTTTGCATCCCCGTGTTGCTGGCATTTTGCTAGCGCCGATTGCGCCTCACTCACTCTCCAACCGTCCAATTGTTTTGCCACAAGACTCTGTCACCGTAATTGAGGTAGTTGACGGACGAGAAGTTATTGTCAATTTTGATATGCAATCACAAACGGATTTACAAACAGGTGACAAGATTGAGGTTCGCCAATCTGAAAAAACGATTACTCTTTTGCACCCGCGCAGTCATAGCGACTACAAAACCTTGCGCGAGAAGCTGCACTGGAATGAGTACCCATCGACATTCTGATGTCGAGTTTTTTGCTACGCTAATACATGCTTCAAACCATCTCACTTCGTGACTTCGTCATCGTTGATCAGCTAGAGCTAGATCTCACCAACGGATTTACTGTACTTACAGGCGAAACGGGTGCTGGTAAATCCATCCTCTTAGATGCCCTTAGCTTGGCACTTGGTGAGCGCGCCGATAGCAGCCAAATACGAGAGGGCTGTAACCGAGCAGAAATCTCCGCCCTCTTTCGCATTGAGCTAGACCAGTCTAAAGAGTTGGGTAAATGGCTTGATGAGCAAGGCTTTCCACAAGAGGATGATGGTCAAAGCTTGGTACTCAAGAGAACTGTCGAAGCCAATGGTCGTAGTCGCGCCTTTATTAATGGCAGTGTTGCTACTTTGACGCAACTACGTGAAGCCGGCGATCAATTAGTAGATATTCATGGTCAGCATGCTCATCAACTCTTACTCAAGGGTGGTGCTCAAAGAGAGCTCCTCGATAGTCATGCAGGATTAATTCCCATTGCTGCCGATGTAGCAAAAGCATTCAAAACGCTTGCAGATTCTCGTCGTCGACTAGAGCAGGCAGAAAATGCAGGGCAAGATGTTGAGCGCGAACGTGAGCGTCTTCAGTGGCAATTGGAAGAACTCACTGAGCTTTCCCCGCAAGAAGGTGAATGGGCAACTATTCAAAGTGAGCACGCTCGCTTAGCGAATGGAGCAAAACTCATTGGCGGCTGTCAAGAAGCAGTTGACCTGTTGAGTGAAGCTGATAATTCCCTAGAAACTACCCTATCTAAGGTGTGCGGAAATATCAGCGCACTTGCAGAGCACGACTCCAGCCTTAGCGACATTAGCCAATCGCTTGAGTCAGCAAGTATTCAGCTAGATGAGGCGATTCATGGACTAAATCGCTACTTACAAAAAATAGACCTAGACCCGGCTCGACTTGCACAAGTGGAAGAGCGCATGCAAGCATTACATAGTGCAGCTCGTAAATACCGCACTGAAACTGATGAGCTACCAAAGCTTCTTCTGGATACAGCAGAAAGGCTTGATGCCCTAACAGCCTCTCAAAATATTGAGGTGCTGCGCGATCAAGTAAAGCAAGAAGAAGGGGCTTACTTAAAACTAGCAAAACAACTGACTCAGAAGCGTAGCAAGGCCGCAAAAGAGCTGGGTGATTTAGTAACAAGCGCCATGCAAGATTTATCCATGGCAGGCGGTCGTTTGGAGATTGCCCTGATACCACTGAATGAAGGTGGATCACATGGCTTAGAACAAATTGAATTCCTAGTGGCAGGCCATGCCGGCAGCACACCTCGCTCACTTGCAAAAGTAGCTTCCGGCGGTGAGTTAGCTCGTATTAGTTTAGCCATCAGCGTTATCACCAGCAAAGCCTCATTCACTCCGACCCTCATATTTGACGAGGTTGATGCTGGCATTGGTGGAGCGGTTGCTGAAACCGTGGGTAAGTTATTACATCAACTGGGCCAATCCCACCAAATCCTATGTGTGACCCATTTACCGCAGGTGGCTGCCCAAGGCAATCATCACTTCAAAATCAGCAAATCACAAAGTGGTGAGAAGACGGTTTCCCAAGTGCAAGTCTTGGGTAGAGCAGAGCGAGTTGAAGAAGTCGCCAGAATGCTTGGCGGCGCGACTATTACTGATACCACCCGCCGTCATGCTCGTGAGTTGTTAGAGCAAAACTAAAGTAACTACATCCAGTCACAAGGTCTTCTAGCTCACATTAGAGGGCGCTTTAAATATTTCCATCCAAAGGGCTTGCACAGCATCTCTAGCTGCGATGAATTCAGATTCCTGTTCAAGGTCGACGCGCGTTTTTTCAGCGCCATCCAAACGCAATCGATGTTGGCGTGCCCTCAATAAGCGATAAGCATTGCCAACAGATTGCGCAGCTTCTGGAGTAATTAAACCCATCTCACCAGCAATCTGCAATAAGGCAATATTGCCGAGATTACCAACCAATTTTGGATGTTGATGGGCATAGGCAAGAACCAAGAACTGCACAATAAATTCAATATCCACCATCCCGCCAGCATCATGCTTTAAATCAAATACAGGGTTGGCATTAGGATGGCCTGCATGAACTTTGCGGCGCATTTCTAAAATTTCGGAGCGGAGCTGCTCAATATTTCTTGACTGACTTAATACTTCAGAGCGAACAGCGTCAAAGAATGAACCCACTATTGGATTGCCAGCTGAGAAGCGTGCCCGAGTCAGAGCCTGATGCTCCCAAACCCAAGCAGCATTATCACCTTCGCGAAGTTGATACTTTTTAAAGGCCTCTGCATTCGTCACTAAAAAGCCGGCAGACCCATTAGGGCGAAGACGAGTATCAATCTCAAATAAGCTGCCAGTAGAGGTAAATGCAGTAAGCCAATTAATCATTCGCTTTGCTAAAAGAGCATAGATTTCTTGTGCCGCATAATCAGCCTCATCTGCCTGGTACAAAAAAATAATGTCCAAGTCCGAGGCATACCCCAGCTCTTTACCGCCTAGCTTTCCATAAGAAATAATGGCGAATGGTGGGTTGGTATCGGCAGGTAAATCGAACTTCTTTACTACGCTAGGCCAGATACGCTCAAAGGTGGTCTGCAGAATTAAATCTGCGAGCGCCGATAAATGATCACTTACCCGCTCCACCGGCAGCGCTTGCTGAACACCAATCCCGAGATCGGTTAAGAGCGTAATAAAAGTTTCGTTGTGATGAGTCACGCGCAAAATATCCATTGCTTGCTCAGAACCATCGCCCTCGGCCATCACATCATCAAGCTGCATATTGAGATTGGATCGAACTTCACTCCAATACTTTGCCGGATCCTCGATTAAAGCCCTCTCAGCCTGAGAATTCAGTAAGTAATCCAGAAGATGTGGATGGCGTGTCAAATATTGAGCACCCCATTGGGATGACTTCAGCAAATCCAATACATTTGACAGAGCCCTTGGGTACTCAGCCAGAATGGAAAGATAGGCACTGCGCCTAGCGATCGCTTCAAGTAAGTCAAAAAAACGTAACAGCGTTTGATCGGCGTGCGCTGAGATGGATCCATCCCCCTGAAGGCGCTCCGCAGCCTTACACATTAAATTATCAAAAATTAAGCGGCTTTTTTCTGGCAACAATTTTTGTTTTGGACTATCCACCCAAGCCTGCCAGCGAACACATGAGTTAGGGAAAAATGTTTGATCAGGGACCCAACCTAAAGCTAATGGCGCGATTTCGAGGCGGGCGCCATCATCCAGTAAAAAAGCTTTTTCAAATAACTGCGCAACATGATTTTGGTGACGATCTAATTCAGTCATGAATGCATTGACTTGCGCATTCTGCTCTTGCATCGATATTGCTAAGCGTGAGCGTGCATCCTCATCATCCGGAAGGTAATGGGTTTGCTGGTCATCCCAAACTTGAATGCGATGTTCTAAACGTCTTAAGAAAATATAAGCTTCTTGCAATGACTTCACTTCATCAGCAGGCAGGATGCCGCAATTCTTGATCAGCTCGAGCACCTCTAAACTAGGGCGCACTCTAAAGCGCGGGTCTGTGCCGCCTCTCATTAATTGGAACATTTGCGCTAGAAATTCAATTTCCCGAATGCCGCCGCGCCCTAATTTAATATCGCGTGAACGCCCCTGATGACCTGAGGATCTTTTTTCAGCCTCAGCCTGAATTTGTGCATGAAGATCACGAATAGAGGCAATCACACCGTAGTCCAAATGCCTGCGATACACAAAGGGGCGAATCAGTTGATCAAGCTCTTTCTGGCAATGCGCAAAGTCTGGAGACCCTGGGAGCGGGGCAATCAATCTACCTTTAATCCAGGCATAGCGCTCCCACTCCCTACCTTGGACAAATAGATATTCCTCGAGCATGTCCAAGCTGCACACCAAAGGTCCCGAATCTCCATTGGGACGAAGACGCATATCAACCCGGAACACAAACCCATTGGCATCGTGCTCAGCAAGCAACTTGATTAAGCGCTTACCCATACGAGTAAACCACTCGTGATTAGACAAACTCTTAGGTCCGCCAGTAGTGTCACCTTCATGCTCGTATAAAAATATTAAATCGATATCCGAAGAGAGGTTTAGCTCAAGACCACCTAGCTTGCCCATACCAACAACCATGAGAGGCATTTCAGATTGGGTCGTATTGCTCCAAGGTATTCCAAAACGATTTTTGAGATCTTCCCGAACAAAAGCAATTGAAGCAGAGACTGCTAACTCAGCAAAATGACTCAGCGCATGGGTAACCTCATGCAAGTCAGCAAAACCATTTAAATCCCGAAAAGCCACCCACAGCATCAAACGCTGCCTTGCTAAGCGCAAATTAGCCATCCACTCAGCCTCGTCCTGCTCAACCGATGAAGGTCTTACATGGCACTCTTCTAGCAGCTGCCTAATGCCTTGCAAATCAACCTTTTTTTGCCCCTGTAAGCGGAGCCACTCCATCCACTCAGGACGCGCGCTTAGCCAGCGTCGCGCATAAGTCGAATGCTGCTCCAAAAAATCGATTTGATAGGAAAAATCATTCATCCCCTCATCTTAATCTGACCTTGAAAACCCCAGTCCAGAAGCTTGGCGATCAAGCCAAGGCTGACGGATAATAGAGGGCATGCTGCAAAACATTATTCCGCCTCGCCTCAAGAGCGCAATAGCCAAACGTACTGAAGGTTCGAGTCGGGCTTGGCGTAAGCGTGCCCTGATTTTGGCTGGCATTGTTTTGGCCATTTTTGTACTTGGGCATGTAGGCGTTCGTTTTGTTCTTTGGCCGCAAATTGAGAAATCCAAAGAATCGGTTGAAAGACTGATTAGCGCTCGAATCGGCACCGATGTTTCGATGGATTCTCTACGTGTTTCCTGGACTGGCATTAGACCTAATTTTGAAATCGATGGCCTGCGCTTTAATGGTCCAGAAAAAACAAAACCACTTTTATTCATACAAAAGATTAATGGTCAATTAAGTTGGTCCTCTTTTTATCATCTTGCGCCCTACTTTCATGAGTTAAATTTTGAAGGCGCTGAAATTCATGCGCAACGCAACACTAAAGGCGTTGTCACCATTGCTGGAATCTCAATTGATGGCAAACCCAATGACTATTCAGCTGAGAATTGGCTCTTTGCTCAAAATGAAATTCGTGTGAATGACGTCAAGTTTTTTTGGGATGATCAATTTAAAAAGAAGGCGAGCACTTCGGTAGACATTCAAAGTCTCACACTTAGCAATGGCATCCGTAGTCACAAAGGCTCACTGAGTACGACGACTCCATGGAATAAAGGGCCGCTCTTAATTGATATTGACTTAGTTCATCACATCGGCGGCCAAGCGGGTAATTGGCGAGATTGGATTGGAACCATCTCTTGGAATTTAAACGCGCTTCAACTTGGCCAAATTGGCAATGATTTTTCTCTACCATTAAGCACTTTAGAAGGTGTGCTCAGCTCTAATGGGAAATTAAAAATTGATAATGGCAAGCCAGATGGTGGAGACATTTATCTTGCTGCTGACAACTTAACAGTGCAACTTTCCAAGAATGAGGATGCAATTGCCCTCGGAAGATTGGAAACCAACCTCACCCAAGAGACGGTCGATGGGCTTATCGCAGTGACTACTAAGACTTTTGCGTGGCGAGATATTGATAGTCCAAAAACTACTCCACTAGATCATCTCAGTCCGATGACTTTCCGGTGGAGACCGCCGGCTGCAGATGGAGAAATTAAGGAATTTGGATTTTCATCGCCCAAGATTTTGGTAGAGGATGTTGCGCTTTTTGCAATGAATTTACCGCTGTCAAAAAAAGTTCACCAATGGATCAAAGCATCACAAGCAGATGGTGAGCTACAAGATCTAGATATCAAATGGTCTGAGAGTAAATCTGCGTTATCGGCACTCAATATTCCTGGTGGATGGTTTAAATCAAATAAGCTAGACTTTTCTGTCAGCGGAAAATTAGTGAACGTTGGTTTTGTTGGCTTTAATAAATCGATGCCTTCCGTTTCCAATTTATCGGGATTTCTTACTGCAGACCAAAGCAAGGGCACTTTCTCGATAGAATCCGCCAATTTAGGAGTGGAAATCAGCAACCTACTGGTTGATCCCAAAATAAATCTAAATAAAGCTGCTGGCCAAATTTCCTGGTCAAAACAAAAAGGGAATTGGGTGATTAATGCTAAGCAGTTGGCGCTTAGCAACCCCGAGATTTCGACAACACTCAATTTGAATTACATTATTGGCGAAGCTAAAAAACCTGACTTCATGACCTTAGATATGGACTTTGCACAAGCCAATCTAAAAACAGCTTATCGCTATTTACCAGTCGGCATGGGCGTCGAGGCTAAAACTTATTTAAGCAAGGCCTTTGATGCAGGAACTATCAATAAAGGAAGTTTGCACATTAAGGGTGATCCCAATGAAGTGCCCTTCTCTAAAGTAGGCTCAGGAGAGTTCACTCTCAACCTGCCTATTAATGGCGCTACCTTTAGCCCAGTACCCTCTACCGCAACAGCGCAGGGTGTTTGGCCTGCATTCAATAAAGTCAATGGCGCTATTAATATGCAGAATGCCAACTTTACCGTTGACATTGATCAAGCGAGTTATAAACAAGTTGCGCTGAGTAAGTTTCATGCCGAAATTCCAAGCGTTAGCGCAAAGCAACTAATGCTGACAGTAAACGGCGAGGCGCAAGGCGAAGCATCACAACTATTGGACTACCTCTTTGCCTCGCCAGTAGGTAAAAAACAGGTTGAGCTTGAGCGTAACTTAAAAATAGCAGGCCCTACCAAGCTCAATCTTGGCATGAAAATTCCACTGTCCGGAGGTCTTGAGACCAACACAGATGTTCAATTAAGCTTTCCTGGTAACCGAGTGCAATGGGCTGACATGCCCCCTTTTGAGAATCTCAAGGGCAAAATTCGGATTACCGAAGTGAATCCAGAATTTGAAGATATTACCGCTCAGTTCCTTGGTGGTGATGTCAAGATCTCAAGCGCGACCTCAAATCAGGTCAATCAAAGCTACAACATTTCCGGCAATATTTCGGCAAACTTTATCAAAAATTACTTTGCAAAAGATAGTTCAATGCAGGCATTTCCAATCCTGCAGGCGATGAGTGGCGTAGCTAGATATGACGGCATCATTAAATTTACTAAGGGCAATAGTGAAACTAACCTAAAGATTGATATGCGCGACTGGGGTAGCTCGGCCCCTGCCCCCTTGAAAAAACAGGCTGGGGCTTTAATGTTTGGCCAAATCAATCTCAAAACATTTGCTAAAACAAAAGCAAATTCACGCCGCCTTACTTGGGATGGGAAAATCGGAGACGCCTATTTCATTCAAGGTGAAATTACTGATGACGATACCCTTCGTCATACTGTAGGCATAGGAGCTCCTGCTACACCCCCTCAGCAAGGCTTTGCCCTAAACCTCGTCAGTAATGAGTTGAATTTAGATGCTTGGAAAGAATTCTTGGGAAGTCAAACCAACAATAAATCCACGCCTAACTCCACTGCTACAAACAGCATCCAAGTTTCTGCCCAGATTAAGCAGCTGACCTTATTTGATCGTATCTGGCAGGACTTAAACTTGGCGGCAACCAGTAAAAATTCTTCCTGGCAACTACGTTTGCGGGGATCCCCTCAAATTGCCGGCAATATTCAATACCAGCCTGCCAATCAAGCTCAGGGCAGCGACTTGATTAGTGGAAAACTTGTGCGTCTGAAGATTCCTGAAGCAGTAATTGCTGCCCCCACTTCAACCCCAATAAAGCAAACTCAAAAAACTCCGGCGCCTAAAAATAAGATTGAGCCAGAATCTATTCCCAGTATTGATTTAACCATTGATGATTTTGATTGGGATAAAGCTCAGCTTGGTCAGGTAAGAATTAAAACCAGAACCACGGGCAACACCCTCAATATTGACTCCATTCAATTTAACAACCCACAAGGTAGCTCAACTACAACTGGTCGTTGGGTTGGCGCTTCGCAAAATACCCCTGCACACACCAACTTAAATATTGATTTGGATATTAAGGATGCAGGCCAGATTATTGGTCACTGGACCAATCAAAAGTCAGTAGAGGGCGGGCAAGGAAAGTTGACAATCAATGCAGATTGGGATGGATCTCCATTTAACCCTCAATATGAGACCCTGGCAGGTAAGGCAAATTTAAATCTGGAAAAAGGTCGCCTTATAGAGGTTAACACTAGCGGAGCAAAACTCCTTGACGTTCTTAGTTTGCAGAGTTTATTTAAGTTTGCCACCTTGGATCTTAAAGGCAGTCTAGGTAACATTGTTACTAAAGGCACTCCGTTTAATACTATTGACGCCTCTTTTGATATCAATGCTGGAGTGGCACAAACCAAGCAATTCACGATGGGTCTAGATCAAGCAAGAGTTGCCATGACTGGACAAATCGATATCCCCAAGAAAACACAGGATCTGCGCGTCACAATCTTTCCAACGATTGATGCCACAGCCGGCTCTTTAGCTGCATTTGCTATCAACCCTATCGTAGGGCTTGGTGCGCTGGTTGGACAGTATCTGATTACCAGCCAAATTAACAGAAATCTACAGTCCGACTATTTAGTACAAGGCTCCTGGGATAACCCAGAGGTAATTCCGCTTGACCAGAAGGGTCAACCCATTGATTCCAAAACCTTGAATACTATTCGCAGTAAAGATTTACTTAAAGAACAAACTAAACCGGACAATCCCTCAGGGCCACAAAGCAATCCAAGTAATCCTGGTAATCCCAATAAAACTTCCAATTAGATTGTTATGAGCACATCAGCAAACTCTGCAAACCTCAAAGTTGCATCTATTCAAATGGTGTCAACCCCAAACTTGCAAGAGAACCTTTCTACTGCAAGTCGACTAATAGCGGCCGCAGCAGTAGATGGCGCAAAATTAGCCGTTCTTCCAGAATACTTTTGTCTCATGGGGCTCAAAGACACTGATAAGGTATCTGCTCGTGAACGTTTTGGCAGCGGCCCCATTCAAGAGCAACTCTCGCAGATTGCAAAAGAGAATAACCTTCACTTGGTGGCTGGCACTATTCCTCTAGAAGCAAAAGAACCTAACAAGGTTCTCAACACAACTTTAGTGTTTTGTCCTACCGGCAAACAAATTGCTCGTTACGACAAAATCCATTTGTTTGGTTTTCAAACAGCAACTGAGCGCTATCAAGAATCGGAAACAATTGAAGCTGGTAATGAACCTGGACTCCTCAAGATTTCAAGCAATGGTAATGAGTGGATTTTTGGTTTAAGTATTTGCTATGACCTGCGTTTTCCAGAGCTCTACCGAACTCTGGGCCAAGTAGATTGTCATATCATCCCCGCTGCATTCACATACACCACCGGGAAAGATCATTGGGAAATACTATTGCGCGCTCGAGCGATTGAAAACCAATGTTATGTATTGGCTTCCGCCCAAGGGGGTAAGCATCAAAATCAACGGCGCACTTGGGGCAATAGCATGTTGATTGATCCTTGGGGTGAAATCTTGACCAATCTCCCTGAAGGGGAGGGCTTTATTTCCGGGGTCTTGTGCAAAGATAAATTAAACGAGGTACGCTCTAAGTTACCTGCACTTGCACATCGCAAGCTTTAAAGAAAGATCTGCCCAATCACATGAATGCACCAGAAGCACTATTTCCTGCAAATTGGACTAAAGCCAAAAAACAAGCAGACCTCATTAAATTAGCTAAATCCATTCTGCTTGAGCCAACAGGTTTATCGGAACAAGATTTGCATCACACCTTTGGCCATTTATTTACCCATCGCCTTGATGACGCTGATCTCTACTTTCAGCATACTCGTAGCGAAAGCTGGAGTCTGGAAGAAGGCATTGTTAAATCAGGTAGTTTCAATATTGATCAAGGCGTTGGTGTCCGTGCAATCTATGGCGATAGGACTGCGTTTGCCTATTCAGATGAAATTAATTTAGACGCCTTAAGCAAGGCGGCAAAAGCAACTCGGGTAATTGGCCCAGCGGGTGGTAAACAAGCAGTTGCAAGTAAATTATTTAATCCTGTATCCAATAAGTTGTATTCAGACATTAACCCCCTTGATTCACTGCAACCTAAAGAAAAAATTGCGTTACTGGAAAGTATTGAGCGTCGAGCTAAAGCGCGTGACCCACGCATCATTCAGGTGATGGCCAGTCTTGCTGGAGAGTTTGATGTGGTTCTAGTTGTTCGTGCCGACGGCCTATTGGCTGCCGATGTTCGACCTTTAGTTCGCGTTTCCGTTCACGTTATTGCCGAACAAAATGGTCGCCGTGAATCTGGATCTTCTGGTGGTGGCGCACGTCATGACTATCTTTACTTTGATCAAGCGCTGATTAACCGCTATGTTGATGAAGCGGTTGATGGCGCTTTAGTGAACCTAGAATCTCGCCCTGCGCCCGCAGGCCCAATGACCGTAGTGATGGGACCAGGCTGGCCCGGTGTTCTGTTGCATGAAGCAGTTGGCCATGGCCTTGAGGGTGACTTTAATCGCAAAGGGTCCTCTGCCTTTGCTGGTCGCATCGGCCAACGCGTTGCCGCCAAGGGTGTTACCGTAGTTGATGACGGCACCTTGTCTGGACGGAGAGGCTCTTTGAATATCGACGATGAAGGTACGCCTACTCAATGCACCACATTAATTGAGGATGGCATTTTGAAGGGCTACATTCAGGACAGCTTAAATGCCCGTCTGATGAATATGCCCCTCACCGGCAATGGACGCCGTGAAAGTTTTGCTTCATTGCCAATGCCACGTATGACGAACACCTACATGCTGGCCGGCAAAGATGATCCCCAAGAGATCGTGGCCAGCATTAAGCGCGGCTTATATGCAGTCAATTTTGGTGGTGGTCAAGTGGATATCACCAGCGGAAAATTTGTTTTTTCAGCCTCGGAAGCCTATTGGGTTGAGAACGGCAAAATCCAATACCCCGTCAAAGGTGCCACCATTATTGGCAGCGGTCCAGAGTCTCTAAAACAGGTTTCTATGATTGGAAATGACCTCAAGCTCGATGGCGGGGTAGGGGTTTGCGGCAAGGAAGGGCAAAGCGTTCCGGTCGGAGTTGGGCAACCTACCCTCAGGATTGATAGCCTGACCGTGGGCGGCACTGCCTAATATTGGCTAATTACGGCTTAAAATAGCCGCATGAGCCAACAAAATACAAATCCCGCTAATTGGTACTCCGCTGTTGATAAGACTTCGGATACTGACGATCAACGCATCGACAATATTTCTGTTCTGCCACCGCCAGAGCATCTCATTCGCTTCTTTCCAATTTCTGGAACACCAACTGAAGCGCTGATCAGTAAAACTCGCAAAAAGATTCGCGACATTATTCACGGTAAAGATGACCGCTTACTCGTCATTATTGGACCATGTTCTATTCATGATCCACGTGCAGCACTGGAATACTGTCAACGTCTTTTAAGTGAACGCGAACGTTTTGCTGGCGAACTAGAAATTGTGATGCGTGTGTATTTTGAAAAGCCACGCACTACTGTTGGCTGGAAAGGTTTGATCAACGACCCGTACCTTGATGAAAGTTATCGCATCGAAGAGGGATTACGTCTTGCCCGCCAAGTGCTCATGGAAATTAATCGCCTCGGCATGCCTGCAGGTAGCGAATTCTTAGATGTCATCTCTCCGCAATATATTGCTGATCTGATTTCATGGGGAGCAATCGGTGCACGTACAACTGAAAGCCAAGTTCATCGCGAACTCGCCTCAGGACTCTCTGCACCGATCGGCTTCAAGAATGGCACTGATGGCAACATTAAGATTGCTACCGATGCTATTCAAGCAGCAGGTCGCCCACATCACTTCTTGTCTGTTCATAAAAATGGTCAAGTTTCTGTGGTGGAAACTAAAGGTAATAAAGATTGCCACGTCATTTTGCGTGGTGGTAAAGAGCCGAACTACGAAGCGAAGTTTGTACAGGCTGCCTGCTCTGAGCTAGAAGCAGCCAAGCTTCCAGCTAGTTTGATGGTTGACTTGTCTCATGCTAATTCAAGCAAGAAACATGAGCGTCAAATCGTGGTTGCTGATGATGTTGCACAGCAAATTGAATCTGGCTCACATCAGATTTTTGGTGTGATGGTAGAAAGTCACTTAAATGATGGCGCTCAGAAATTTACACCAGGCAAAGATGACCCAAGTAAATTAGAGTACGGTCGCAGTATTACTGATGCGTGTATTAACTGGGATGATTCGGTGCAAGTATTAGAGCGTCTTGCTACTGCTGTTAAAACACGTAGAAGCAAGAAAAAATAATACAGAAGTAATTTTGTAAGAAACAAAACTAAAGAGACTAAATTACTTAGTCTCTTTTTTTTCGTGCTTCCAAAGTACGTCAGATCCGCCGGCTGCACGATTTAAGATGCGAGCAAGTACAAAGAGCAAGTCTGATAAACGATTCACATATTGTCTAGGGGAATCATACAAAGGCTCTTCCCAGCCTAAGCGAACAATCGAACGCTCTGCTCTACGGCAAACCGTACGGCACACATGCGCCTGTGCAGCAGCGCGAGTACCACCTGGCAAAATGAATTCAGTCAAAGGCGGTAGTTGTTGATTGTATTTTTCAAGCCAAACATCTAACTGAGCCACATGCTCAGGATTGAGTAACTTGTAGTTGGGGATGCAAAGCTCACCCCCCAAATCAAATAAATCATGTTGCACCTGCAGGAAAAGCTCATGCAATTCAGCAGAAATGCCTTCAGGAATCTGCTCAGTCATCAAAACCCCGATTTCTGAGTTCAATTCATCGATATCGCCCATAGCGCAAATACGCAGATGATCCTTCTCCACGCGACTGCCGTCACCCAAGCCAGTCATCCCGGCGTCACCTGTTCTGGTGGCGATTTTTGATAGTCGATTTCCCATAAGCTTAATTATAGGTAAATGGCTAAAATGATTCTTATGAATATGGTGACCCCACCCCCCGAATTAGCCGCTATTAGCGCCCTTCAGTCCAAATTGGTTTCGGCTTTGCGCCCAATCCTTCCGGAACATGCCCTTCTATGGGAACCAGAAGACACTATTCCTTATGAATGTGATGGTCTGGCCGCCTATAGAAGAATGCCTTTGGCAGTAGCTTTGCCAGAAACTGAGGAGCAAGTAGCCCAGATTTTGAAGATTTGCTATGCAATGCAAATTCCTGTTGTGCCTCGTGGATCTGGAACTGGTCTCTCGGGCGGAGCAATGCCCCTTTCACAAGGATTGGTGCTGTCATTAGCCAAGCTTAAGAAAATTATCAGCATTGATCCATTTACTCGCACTGCAGTTGTTCAGCCTGGTGTTCGCAATCTTGCCATTTCTGAAGCGGTTGCACATCTTGGTTTGTATTACGCACCAGACCCTTCTTCGCAAATTGCCTGCTCTATTGGCGGCAACGTGAATGAAAACTCCGGCGGTGTGCACTGTCTCAAATATGGCCTCACCTTGCATAACGTTCTGCGCGTCCGCGGAATACTAATGAATGGTGAGATCGTAGAATTTGGCGGCTTAGCCCCAGATGCACCCGGCCTTGATTTGCTAGCAATCATGATGGGCAGCGAAGGTATGCTCGCGGTTGTGACTGAAGTAACAGTTAAATTAGTTGCCAAACCAAAGTTGGCTCGCGTGATCATGGCAAGTTTTGATGACATCGAAAAAGGTGGTAACGCAGTAGCTGCCATCATTGCTGCCGGCATTATTCCTGCTGGCTTGGAAATGATGGATAAAGCCACCACTCGCGCTGTTGAGGAATTTGTCCACGCAGGCTATGACTTGGAAGCGGCAGCTATTTTGTTATGCGAATCCGATGGCACTCCAGAAGAAGTTGCTGAAGAAATTGAGCGCATGACTAAAGTACTCGAACAAGCAGGCGCGAGTGGCATTCAGATCTCTAAAGATGAAAGTGAGCGCTTGAAATTTTGGAGCGGTCGTAAGAATGCATTCCCAGCGGCAGGCCGCTTAGCCCCTGATTACTACTGCATGGACGGCACCATCCCCCGCCGTCATATCGCCACCTTACTCAAGCGTATCCAAGGCATGGAAGAGAAATATGGGCTTGGTTGCTTAAACGTTTTTCATGCTGGTGACGGCAACATGCATCCTCTGATTTTGTTTAACGGCGCCGATCAGGAAGAGTGGCATCGCGCAGAAGAATTCGGTACTGAAATTTTAGAAGCTTGCGTTGAGCTTGGCGGCACCATCACTGGTGAACACGGCGTTGGTATTGAAAAGATTAATTCAATGTGCGTACAGTTTGGTGAAGGGGAGCGTGAATCTTTCTGGGGCGTGAAGAGCGCTTTCGATCCAGAGAAACTACTCAACCCAGATAAAGCGATTCCAACACTCAACCGCTGCGCTGAATATGGCCGTATGCGCATTAGCGGTGGTCAGCTACCCCATCCAGAATTGGAGCGCTTCTAATGAGTCACTCCAATCTACAAGTTGACGCATTTCGTGAACAAATTCTGAATGCAGCAAAGAATAAAACCTCTCTCTCCATTGAAGGCGGGGGTACAAAGTCCTGGTACGGCAATCCCAATAACTATGCCAAGCTTGATACTCGCTCTTACTCGGGCATTTTGGAATACCAACCAGAAGAGCTAGTGATTACTGCTTGTGCAGGTACACCACTAAAAGAAATTGAAGCAGCCCTCAAAGAAAAAAATCAGGTGCTTGCGTTTGAGCCTCCACACTTTGGTGAAAATGCAACCTTTGGTGGTGCCATTGCCGCTGGTCTAGCCGGCCCTGGCCGTATCACCGTTGGTAATTTCCGCGACTTCGTATTGGGTGCTCGCATCCTGGATGGCAAGGGACAGGATCTTTCCTTTGGTGGGAAGGTCATGAAGAACGTTGCTGGCTATGATGTTTCCCGCTTACTACCAGGCTCCTTGGGCACGCTATCCCTCCTATTAGAGGCCTCAGTAAAAGTATTACCAAAGCATGCTGCAACTGCAACCTTACGCTGCCAACTCTCTCAAGAGAAAGTACTAAAAGCATTAAATGAATGGGCGGGCCAGCCACTGCCACTTTCTGCTAGCTGTTGGATTGGGTCGACTAAAGGCGGGGATGGAGAGCTCACCTTCCGTCTTGCGGGCGCAGCAGCGGCTGTTAAAGCGGCGATTCCACTCATGAGTTCTTTGGTTAATGCGACTGAACTCAATGAACAAGTTGCCGAAGACTTTTGGAATAATTTGCGCGAGCAAAAACTTTCTGCTTTTGGCAATCTTGGCGCAGATCAAACTTTGTATCGTCTAGCATTGCCTGCAGCTTGTGGACCAATTGCAATTTCTGGCGCTAATGATGAAATTATTCTTGAGTGGCATGGACAGCAACGCTGGATAAAGGCACCGGGTGATGAAGCTACCTTTGCAGCCATCAAAGCCATTGCCAATTCTCATGGTGGTCATGCAACTCGCTTTAGACAGGGCGCAAACGTAGACCCTTCCTATCAGCGCTTTACCTTACTCACAGAGCAAGCTCATTCCAAAGCTCTTGAAGCCGTACAAGAACGCTTGAGATCCGCCTTTGATCCTGCTGGCGTATTTGCCACTAAACGTCTTCCATAAGTATTTCTATGCAAACTCAACTCGCCCCTCAATTTGCCAACACACCGGAAGGTATCGAGGCAGCCCATATTCTGGGCAAATGCGTTCACTGCGGATTTTGTACCGCCACTTGTCCAACCTATCAAATCCTTGGCGATGAATTAGATGGTCCACGCGGACGTATTTATCTCATCAAGCAAATCGCTGAGGGCCAAGTACCAACAGAAAAGACACGTCTGCATTTGGATCGCTGCTTAACCTGTCGCAATTGCGAAAGCACCTGCCCAAGTGGCGTGCAATACGGCAACCTGATTGATATTGGCCGTAAATGGGCAGAAGAAAATACACCTGAGCGTCCCATTGCTCAACGCTTAACTCGTTGGGCCCTAAAAGAAGGTTTAACCAATCCAGCTTTATTCAATACTGCAATGACCTTGGGTCGCTTGGTACGCCCATTAATGCCTAGCGGTATTAAACGCAAGATCCCATTGACCCTCAATAAGGCATTGGCGAACTCAACCGATCCATACGCAAGACCTGCAACTACACATCAGCGCAAAATGGTTTTGCTAGAAGGCTGCGTTCAGCCAGGAATGTTGCCAAATATCAATTCAGCAACAGCACGTGTACTGAATGCACTGAAGATCCAATTGATTAGCGCGCCCAGCGCGACTTGCTGTGGAGCTTTGCGCTATCACCTCAATGATCAAACTGGCGGTCTCGATAATGCCAAGCAAAATATTGATGCTTGGTGGCCTTTAGTAGAGAGTGGCGTAGAAGCGATTGTGATGACAGCATCCGGTTGTGGTGTGATGGTGAAAGACTATGGACATCTGTTTGCAAATGATCCTACTTACGCTGCCAAAGCTAAAAAGATCTCTGATTTAACTAAGGATATTTCTGAGATTCTTCCTGCGTTACAAAATGAGCTTGTGCAACTGGTAGGCACCGATCCCAAATCTGGCGTGGTGTATCACCCACCCTGCACCTTGCAACACGGCCAACAAATCCGTGGCAAGGTTGAGGGACTACTTTCAAGTATTGGTATTGGTGTGCGTTTATGTGCGGATAGCCATCTTTGCTGTGGATCTGCAGGCACCTACTCCGTAACCCAGCCAGAACTTTCTGAACAGCTACGTAAAAACAAACTCACCCATCTCAATGCTGCATGCGAAGAGTCTGGAGCAGAGGTGATTGTTTCCGGAAATATTGGCTGCATTACCCATCTCCAGCAAGACGATACTCCGGTACTGCATTGGATCGAGATCGTCGATCAGTTGGTTACTAAATCTTCTAAGGCCTCATGAATTCGATTGTTGTTAATTTGATGCAAGTTAGGGAGCGGATTGAACTTGCCGCTCTAGCAGCAAAACGTGAGCCTGAAGAAATTGAACTCTTAGCCGTCAGCAAAACCTTTTCGGCTTCAGCAGTAGAAGAAGCCATGCATGCTGGTCAATCTGCCTTTGGAGAAAACTATGTCCAAGAGGCTGTTGAAAAAATCCAGAAGCTTGCCAAATTACGCCCTTGGTTGGTATGGCATTTCATTGGGCCACTACAGAGCAATAAAACCCGAGAGGTTGCGGAGCATTTTGACTGGGTTCATAGTGTTGATCGTCTCAAAATCGCAGAGCGCCTTTCTGCCCAACGCGGCGAATTTCCTGATCTAGCCCCATTACAAGTTTGCGCACAAATCAATGTAAGCGAAGAAGACAGTAAAAGTGGTGTCTCACTGGCGGAAGTTGAAGCACTTTGTAATGCCATCACCTCGCTACCTAATTTAGTTCTCAGGGGCTTGATGGCCATTCCTGCGCCCAGTCCAAACATAGAGCAGCAACGTCAAGCGTTTGCCGCTGTGCGCGATTGTTTTACGCAGATTCAGGCAGCCCACGCTGGTGAACTGGGATACCAGTTTTTTGACACCCTCTCTATGGGCATGTCCGATGATTTAGAAGCGGCAGTCCTAGAGGGAAGTACGATGGTTCGTGTTGGCACAGCCATTTTTGGGAAGCGCGATAAGATTAACAAATGAGCACAAATAAAACTGCACAAAACAATAGCAACGCCCACATCACATTTATTGGTGGTGGCAATATGGGGCGCGCCTTGATTAGCGGCCTCCTTGCGAACGGATTTGAGCCAAATCAAATTTCCGTTGTTGAAGCGAACGCCGTAACGGCTTTAAAGTTGCATGAAGACTATGGCGTTCAGGGTATTGGCGCTTTAGAGCAAATTGCTTTTGACTTCTCTAAAAATAATGTCGTTGTTATGGCAATCAAGCCCCAGGACTTTAATGTTGTTGCAAAGGGGTTGGCTGTAAAACTGAAACATGCAAGCACACCTGGCCCACTGATCCTTAGTATCGCTGCGGGCATTCGCTTAAAAGACATGAGTCGTTGGCTGGATCACACACGCTGTGTTCGCGCCATGCCTAATACCCCTGCTTTAATTGGCAAAGGTATCACTGGACTCTTTGCAGATACAGCAGTTGATCAAGCTGATCGTGCTTTAGCCGAAACCATTTGCAATGCAGTAGGTCAAGCAGTATGGGTGTCTGAAGAAAAACTGATGGATGCAGTCACCGCCGTATCTGGAAGTGGCCCTGCCTATGTTTTTGCATTTCTTGAAGCGATGCAATCTGCTGGCGAGAAGCTCGGCCTTGATACAGCAACTGCACGCAAACTAGCCTATGCAACCCTTGAGGGCGCTACACAGTTGGCTCATAACTCTGATGAGCATGCCGGTGTTTTGCGCGAGAGAGTTACCTCTAAGGGTGGCACCACTGCAGCAGCCTTAGATGTGATGAAGCAACAAGGCTGGCACGAGATTTTGGAAAAAGCAATTGATGCAGCAAGTCAACGTGGCAAAGCTATGGGTGACGAGTTGGGTCAGAGCTAGTTAATAGCCAAACCCAGCACAATTCCGAGAAATAAAAATCCACCAAGCCAGTTGTTATGGCGGAATGCCTTAAAACAATCTTCTCTATTGCGAGTAGAAACTAGTTTTAGGTGATAGATTGCACAAGCTAAGGCTGCGAACCAGCCTAGTAAAAAATAATTACTAAGGTTGGCTAATTGCGCTACCCACACTTGGCTGATAAATAGCACTCCATAGCTCATAGCAATGGCGATAACATCGTAGCGACCAAAAGTGATGGCTGAAGTTCTTAAACCCAGACGCAAATCATCGTCGCGATCGACCATGGCATAGGCTGTGTCATAAGCAATAGTCCAGAAAATATTCCCCACAAACAAGATCCAAGCCTCTAGCGGAATGAAATCCAGAATCGCTGCATACGCCATTGGGATACCAAAGCCAAAAGCTATTCCCAAGACCGCCTGGGGCATCGCAAAGAAGCGCTTGGTGAAGGGATAAATAAAGGCAACCAGTAGCGCAAGAACTGACAGCTGCTTTGTAAATGTATTTAGGGGCTGGATCAGTAAAAAAGCAATGAAGGCTAGCACACCTGCTACAGCCACCGCCTCTTTCCCAGAAATTTTTCCACTTGTAACAGGACGTCCTTGGGTTCTTTTGACATGACGATCAAAGTCACGATCGGCGTAGTCGTTAATGGCACAACCTGCGCTACGCATGAGAAACGTGCCTAGAGTAAAGATCAACAAGATAGATAAATCAGGAGTACCGCTACTGGCCAACCAGAGAGCCCAGAGCGTAGGCCACAACAGCAATAGCGTGCCAATAGGTTTGTCTAACCTAATTAAATACCCATAAGAAATGAAACGCTCTTTTAAGCTCATGAAGTAATTATCAAGCTTTTAGAAACTCCGCACGAGATCCAAGCCAGCGCTCTAGGTGGCGCTCTACCAGATCTGCGTGCTCGGCAAGTAATCGGCCAGCCGCCTGCTGCGCAAGCTCAATTAACCAGGCGTCGCGTTGGAGGTCTACAAAGCGCAACATGGCATCGCCTGACTGCTTGGCGCCGAGCAACTCGCCGGGGCCACGTAGCGATAAATCACGTTCGGCAATCACAAATCCATCTGAGGTCTCGCGCAAAGTTTGCAAGCGCTCTTTGGCAGCCATTGAAAGCGGCTCTGCATACATCAAGATGCAGACTGAATCTGCGGACCCCCTACCAACGCGCCCGCGTAATTGATGAATCTGGGCATAACCAAAACGCTCCGCATGCTCAATGACCATTAATGCGGCGTTAGGCACATCAACCCCCACCTCAATCACCGTAGTGGCGACCAGTAGTTGAATTTCATTTGCTTTGAAGGCAGCCATCACTGCCGCCTTTTCTTCTGCTTTTAATCTGCCATGCACCAAGCCCACCTTAAAGTCAGGCAAAGCTTGAGTCAGCTGTTCAAAACTTTCTGTTGCTGTTTGTAATTGCAGCGCTTCAGACTCTTCGATGAGTGGGCAGACCCAGTAGGCCTGAAGTCCTTTTGATAACCAACTTTGCAAACCACCGATCACTTCATCACGGCGACTAGCTTTGACGACTTTGGTGGCAATCGGTTTGCGGCCAGGAGGTAATTCATCAATAACAGAAACATCCAGGTCGGCGTAATACGTCATTGCTAATGTTCTAGGTATGGGAGTGGCAGACATCATTAACTGATGACAGTAAAACAGCTCTGATCCAACACGTTGCTGAATCTCTAAACGTTGCCTTACCCCAAAGCGATGTTGCTCATCAATGACTGCTAAGCCAAGTTTGGCAAAGCTCACACTTTCTTGAATGAGTGCATGCGTACCAATAATGAGTTGAGCTTGCCCATTCTCAATCACCTCTTGCGCCAATCGTTTCTCTTTAGCTTTTAGACTACCTGATAACCAAGCGATTTTTACTCCTAAGGGCTCAAACCATTCCTTCATCTTTAGATAATGTTGCTCAGCCAAAATCTCTGTAGGCGCCATGATGGCAGCTTGATAGCCGTGATCCATGACCCGCGCTGCAGCCAAGGCAGCGACTACCGTCTTACCACTACCGACATCGCCTTGGAGTAGGCGATTCATAGGAAAAGACTTAGAGAGATCCTTGCTAATTTCCGACCAAACGCGATCTTGCGCATTCGTTAATTTAAAAGGCAATACTTTCAGCAAGCCCTCTTCAAAAGATTGCTCTCTAGTTTTATCTTTACCTGCATCCTGAACTTTTGCAAAGCTTGGCGCATTTCGTTCGCGACGAATCGCATGCGCTCGCTTTAAAGAAATTTGCTGAGCCAGCAACTCTTCAAACTGCACCCTGCGCCAGGCGGGATGCGTACGCTCTAACAATGATTGGGTATTGGCGTCAGCGGGAGGCTGATGCAAATAGGTAATTGCAGATTGCAAACTGGGCCAATCATTACTGGGCAATAGCTCTGCCATCAGTTCTTTAGGCAAGAACTCTGCCAAGCTCTCTTGCAAACTGGGGTCACGCAAAGCTTGTGTAACTGCTTTACGAATAACGGTCTGTGAAACGCCAACGCTTGCTGGATAGACTGGAGTAAGGCTATTTGGTAACGGCGCATCTGGAGCTACCGCGCGTACATTCGGATGAACCATCTCCGAGCCTTGGAAACCATCTCGCGCCTCGCCACGCACTCGAACATGAACGCCGACCGCCATCTGTTTTTGCTGGCTGGGATAGAAATTGAGAAAGCGCAGATTCAGAGTCTCGGTCTCATCCTCAATAGTGACAATCATCTGCCTTCTTGGTCGAAATAAGACTTGGTTGCGAATCACGACACCCTGGGTCTGGGCTGAGGCGAACCTACCCTGGGCAATGGCTTCTTCAATGGTGAGTAACTCTGTCTCATCCTCATAACGGGATGGCAAGTGCAAAGCAAGGGCCATAGGGCTGTCTAAACCCATTTTTTGGAGTGTGCTTGGCGCTTGTTTAGTAGTCATCGTTAAAATCTAATACCTGATGGTAATGCTATGCAACTTTCCGACTTCAATTACGAACTTCCTGCCGAGCTAATCGCCCAACATCCCTTGGCGAATAGAACCGATAGCCGCCTCTTAGAGGTCAGGGCTGATGGGCCAAATCACGTTCAATTGGTAGATCGACAGTTTAAGGACATTCTTAGCCTTGTTCAGCCTGGGGACTTATTAGTCTTCAATGACACCAAGGTCATTCCGGCTCGATTACACGGTAAAAAGGAGACTGGTGGCAATGTTGAACTCCTGATTGAACGCATTAGCGGTGAAATGCAAGCTTGGGTACAAATTAGAGCTTCTAAGGTGCCAAAGACTGGCAGCATTGTTCATATTCACAATAAAGCAGGCGAAACATTTCCAGTAGAGATGATTGGATATGACGGGCGCTTCTATGAAGTCCGCTTTCCTGAGAATGTCTTCTCTTTACTTGAGCGCTTTGGTGAGCTCCCTCTGCCCCCTTACATCGAACATCAACCAGATGGTGAGGATGCGCAACGCTATCAAACGGTAGTAGCTAAAAACCCAGGCGCAGTTGCAGCCCCAACAGCGGGCCTACATTTTGATGAAGCGATTTTGCAAAAGATCAAAGATTTGGGAGTCAATCAAGCAACCGTTACATTGCATGTTGGTGCGGGAACCTTTACTCCGGTGCGCGAAGAAGATCTCTCAAAACACAAGATGCACTATGAGTGGTACTCCATTCCAAAGGAAACTTTAGAGGCAATTGAGACAACCAAGAGCAATGGTGGCCGAGTGATCGCTGTAGGCACCACTAGCCTTAGAGCCCTTGAGAGTCAATCAGCAAGTGGGCAAACCAGTGGGGAAACCAATCTCTTTATTACCCCGGGCTATCAATTTAAAACAGTGGATTGTTTGCTAACTAACTTTCATCTGCCAAAATCTACTTTATTAATGTTAGTTAGTGCTTTAGCGGGAGTGGATAACATTCGCGCCGCCTATCAACATGCCATTTCACAGAAGTATCGTTTCTTTAGCTATGGAGATGCGATGTTTCTTTGCCGACTCGAGAATACAAAAATATGACCAAACCAGTTCACTTCAATATCTTGGCGCGCGACTCCCAGAGCCCAGCGCGACTTGGTCAGCTTGATCTTCCGCATGGTAGCGTGCAAACGCCGATCTTCATGCCTGTTGGTACGTACGGCACGGTAAAGGCCATGACGCCTCGCGATTTGAATGAAGCTAAAGCACAAATCATTTTGGGAAATACTTTTCACCTTTGGTTGAGACCGGGGTTAGATGTCATCAAAAAACATGACGGCCTTCATCGCTTCATGGGATGGGACAAACCAATCCTGACTGACTCCGGCGGCTTTCAGGTATTTAGCTTGGGTGCATTACGCAAGATTTCTGAAGAGGGCGTGACTTTTGCTTCACCGATTAATGGTGACAAATTATTTATGTCCCCAGAAGTATCGATGGAAATTCAAGCGGTGCTAAATAGCGATATCGCTATGCAGTTTGATGAATGCACTCCTTATGAGATTAAGGGTCAACCTACTTCTGAAAAAACTGCACGTGCCTCACTAGAAATGTCACTTCGTTGGGGTGACCGCTCGCTCAAACGCTTTCGCGAACTAGAGACTGGCAACGGTCTCTTTGGCATTGTCCAAGGCGGCATGTTTGAGAATCTGCGTGAATTTTCTCTGGACGCCGTTAGCCAGCAAGGGTTTGATGGAATTGCAATTGGTGGACTCTCAGTTGGTGAGCCAAAACCTGAGTTTGAGCGCATTCTCAATTTCACCGCTCCCAAACTGCCAGAACATATGCCTCACTATTTAATGGGCGTGGGCACTCCAGAAGACCTGATTTTGGGTGTCAGCTTGGGCATTGATATGTTCGATTGCGTGATGCCTACCCGCAACGCTCGTAATGGCTGGCTTTTCACCCGTTTTGGAGACCTAAAACTACGTAATTCTGGGTACAAGGACGATGATCGCCCTGTAGACCCAACCTGTGCCTGCTATACCTGCCAAAACTTCACTAGATCCTACTTAAATCACCTCCAAAAGGCGAATGAGATCCTGGGGTCCCAACTCAATACCATCCACAACCTGTCCTACTACCTGCAACTTATGACTGAGGTCCGCGAGGCACTCAGCAAGGACCGCTTTAGCGCCTATCGTGAGGAATTTCACAGTAATCGCCAGCGCGGCGTAGAGCCTGGACAGGACTAATAGCCCTACAGGGGGCTCAACCCCCTTCAAATCACCTCCAAAGCCCCACACAGTTTAGAATTGCGGGTTACGGCCTCAGATTTAAAGGTCGAAAAACTCAGCAGTTTTTAATTGGTAATTAATGGAGGTTTTGTATGTGGATTAGTAACGCTTTTGCCCAAGCTCCTGCAGCGGGCGCAGATTCCGGTGGCTTGATGAGCTTCCTCCCTTTGATTTTGATGTTTGCAGTTTTGTACTTCATCATGATTCGCCCACAAATGAAGCGTCAAAAAGAAACTAAGGCAATGCTTGAGTCATTAGGCGTTGGCGATGAAGTAGTTACTGTTGGCGGCATTATGGGCAAAG
Source organism: Polynucleobacter sp. MWH-Jannik1A5 (assembly GCF_018881795.1). Classification (GTDB taxonomy): domain Bacteria; phylum Pseudomonadota; class Gammaproteobacteria; order Burkholderiales; family Burkholderiaceae; genus Polynucleobacter. Next base: position 589,611 of record NZ_JACVPQ010000001.1, read on the forward strand.
TAACAGCGCTCAAGGACCAAGTAGTGACTGTTGAAATTTCTGCTGGTACTGAAGTGCAAATGCAAAAAGGTGCCATCACTACAGTATTGCCAAAAGGCACGCTGAAGTCTGCTTAATGCATCCGCTTAATTTGTTTGTTTAAAAGTATCTCAATATGAATCGCTACCCTCTCTGGAAATATCTAGTTATCGCCATTGCATTACTGATTGGCGGACTATATTCATTACCCAATTTCTATGGTGAGGCTCCAGCGGTTCAAGTCTCGTCTGCCAAACCAACCATCAAGGTTGATTTGGCAACACAGGCTCGAGTTGAAAAAATCCTGACTGAAGCGAATATTGGCAACACCGGCATCTTCTTTGAAGTCGCCGGCAATGTAGGCTCAATCAAGGTTCGCTTTAATAACACCGATATTCAATTGCGTGCACGCGATCTCTTGCAACAAAAATTGAATAATGATCAAAATGATCCTAACTACACCGTTGCATTAAATTTACTATCCAATACACCAGGATGGCTTAATGCAATCAATGCATTGCCAATGCCTTTAGGACTTGACTTACGTGGTGGCGTGTACTTCCTTCTACAGGTAGACATGAAAGGCGCCGTTCAGAAGAAGGTTACTTCTTTAGCAACGGATATTCGCAGTCAATTACGCGACAAAAATATTCGTCATCAAGGCATCGAGCGTGGTGCTGACTTCATTTCTATCAGCTTTGGTAGCACTGCTGATGCTGAGGCGGCTCGCTCTATATTAATGACAGCGCAACCGGAATTAATTTGGCAGGTCAAGCCTACCGGGCTATCACCAAAAGTTATTGGTGAATTTAAGCCTACCGCATTAAAAGAAATTCAAGATAACGCCGTTAAGCAAAACATCATCACATTGAATAAACGTGTGAATGAACTCGCGGTTAAAGAGCCCGTCATTCAGCAACAAGGTGCTGAGCGTATTGTGGTGCAACTACCAGGCGTACAAGATACAGCGCGTGCTAAAGACATTATTGGCCGTACAGCCACACTCGAATCACGCTTAGCTGATCCAGTCGTATCCACCATCGCTCTCGGCGAAACTCCTCCTCCAGGTATGGATACTTTCCGCTTCGGTGAAAACCGTTTGGGTGTATTCAAAAAATCAGTGATCTTTAGTGGTGATCGCATTACTGATGCAAGCGCAGGCTTTGATCAAAATCAACGCCCTGCCGTCAACATCTCCTTAGATGCTGCTGGTGGTCGCGTGATGCAAGAAGTGACTCGTGAAAACATTGGCAAACCAATGGGCATGATCTTGTTTGAAAAAGGCAAAGGTGAAGTACTCACGATTGCTACCATTCAAAGTGAATTTGGTTCCAAGTTCCAGATCACTGGTCAACCTACAACCGAGAGCGCTAACGACTTAGCCCTCCTGTTGCGTGCCGGCTCATTGGCGGCCCCAATGGAAATTATTGAAGAACGCACCATCGGACCAAGCTTGGGCGCAGAAAACATTGAGAAGGGCTTTAAGTCTCTCTTAATTGGTTTTGGTGCAATTGCTATTTTTATGATGTCTTACTATCTCTTGTTTGGCACCTTCTCCGTTGTGGCATTGGCAGTGAATTTACTTTTGCTTATCTCGGTGTTATCGATGCTACAAGCCACACTCACATTGCCAGGTATCGCGGCGATGGCATTGGCCCTCGGTATGGCGATTGACTCTAACGTATTGATTAATGAACGTATTCGAGAAGAGTTACGCAATGGTGCTTCTCCACAAACGGCCATCTCTGTAGGCTTCGATAAAGCCTGGGCAACCATTCTGGACTCGAACGTAACCACCTTGATTGCTGGTTTAGCCCTATTAGCTTTTGGCTCAGGCCCTATCAAAGGATTCGCAGTAGTTCACTGCTTAGGTATTCTGACTTCAATGTTCTCGGCTGTCTTCTTCTCGCGTGGCCTTGTCAACCTTTGGTACGGCAGACATAAGAAGATTCAAAAACTCGCTATCGGCCAAGTTTGGCGCCCACAGGAGAAATAAGCCATGGAATTTTTCCGCATTAAAAAAGATATTCCTTTTATGCGCCATGCATTGGCGCTCAATGCAATTTCTTTAATTACCTTTTTAGCAGCAGTCTTTTTCCTCTGGCATAACGGCCTACACCTCTCCATCGAATTTACTGGTGGTACGGTCATGGAAGTCAGCTATCCACAAACTGCACCGCTAGATTCGATTCGCTCTAAAGTTGAGAAACTTGGCTACGCAGATACGCAGATTCAGAACTTTGGTAGCTCGCGCGATGTCATGATTCGCCTACCATTGCAAAAAGATGCTGAAGGTAAGGTAATCTCATCAGCCGATCAAAGTAATGCGGTGATGCAGGTATTAGATCCCGCCACTACTGGCGTGAAACTTCAACGCGTCGAATTTGTTGGTCCGCAAGTGGGTCAAGAGCTCGCATTTGATGGCATTAAGGCTTTGATCTTTGTGATCATTGGCATTGTTGTGTACCTATCCTTCCGCTTTGAGTGGAAGTTTGCGCTTGCAGGCATCATTGCAAACTTGCATGACATTGTCATCATCTTGGGTTTCTTTGCCTTCTTCCAGTGGGAGTTTTCTCTGTCGGTATTGGCAGCAGTCCTAGCGGTTCTCGGCTACTCAGTAAACGAATCTGTGGTGATCTTTGACCGTATCCGGGAAAACTTCCGCAAATACCGCAAGATGAACACCCGCGAGATTATTGATAATGCAATTACTAGCACGATCAGCCGTACTGTTATTACCCACGGCAGTACTGAGATGATGGTTTTGGCAATGCTCATTTTCGGCGGTCCAACGCTCTTTTACTTTGCCTTGGCACTGACAATTGGTATTTTGTTCGGCATTTACTCTTCAGTCTTCGTTGCCGCAGCACTAGCAATGTGGCTTGGTGTTACTCGTGAAGATTTGGTGAAAGGCGATAAAAAGCCAGATGACGAAGCTCGTAAAGACGACCCTAACTACGGGGCGCGGGTTTAAGTCAGTAATTGAGTTTGTTGATCAAGTGCGGCTAAGATTTTCTTAGTTGCACCTTGATGTTTCACTGAGTATGCCTTCGCCGCTTCGCTCATTCTTCTAAGCTCAGCCGTATTTAAGAGCAACTCTTTCAAAGATTCCATTAGGGCAATTGGTTCGGTTAATAGTAACTCGCCCTTGACTCGCTTAGCTGCCCCACTATCAATCGCATCTAAGGCGGCCTGCTGAAAGTTATAAGTGTGCTCACCCAATAAAACAGGACACCCAGCGGCACAGGCTTCAATAAGATTTTGACCTCCAAAAGGAAGTAGGCTTCCGCCCATCAATACCAAGTCCGAGGCACTGTAATACATCGGCATCTCACCCATGGTGTCGCCCAGAACAACATCTAAAACATCACACTCACTCGGAATACCTGACCACTCGCTACGTTTACGAAACTTTAAGCCAGCGCTATTAATCTGATCAGCTACTTCAGTAAAGCGTTCCGGATGGCGTGGCACTAGACATAACAAGGGAGTTATAGGGAAGGTGTTGCTTAACAGCAAATCATTCCAAGCTTTAAGAATGATGGCCTCCTCGCCATCACGGGTACTTGCGGCGCATACCATTAAGCGATTATCTGCGTGTATGCCCTGTTGCCAAACCTTACCTTGCTCTACAAGAAAAGAATCCAATGGGACATCAAACTTCAGATTGCCCACAATCTGCACATTTTGAACACCCAAGCTGCGATAACGCTGTGCATCAAATTCAGTCTGAGCCAAGATACCTGCAAAGGCTTGAAACAACGCGCGCCCCGCTTTGCCAAAACGATTCACACGACGCGCGCTACGCTCTGATAAACGGGCATTAACCAAAAATAGAGGTAAACCAATTTCTTTACAACGAAAAACGACTGTTGGCCATGCTTCGGTTTCCATAAATAGGCCGAGCTTTGGCTTAAAGGTCTTCAAGAAGTGTTCTACAGCCCAACATATGTCATATGGCAAATAGACTTGTCGAATTTGTCCAGAGGCGATCTCTTTCGCAAATAATTGCTTACCAGTGCGGCGTCCATTCAATGTCATGTGGGTAAGGAGAATTGATTCGCCTCTAGCCAAATAAGCATCAATCAGCGGCTGTGCAGCTCGGGTTTCGCCTACTGATACCGCATGAATCCAAATAGACCTTTGAGTAATGGGCTTGCTGTAGCCAAAACCCAGTCGCTCCGGAATGTGATGCAGATAAGAAAAGGCATGACGTGCGCGCCAAGCCAATCGAACAAATGCTAACGGCAATAAGAGATGCCATAACAATTGATAAACAGCAAACCAGATCCGGGGACGTACCCCGTATTCTGAATTGGTAGTCAAACTCACTTTTTCAGACGTTCGGTCAATTCGACCGCCTTACCTAGATAAGAAGAGGGGGTCATCTCCAACAAGCGTGCTTTTGCATCCTCAGGAATCTTCAAGCCACGAATAAAGGTTTGCAAATCAGCTTGATTAATACCTTTGCCACGAGTCAATTCTTTTAACTGCTCGTAGGGGTTCTCAATGCCATAACGGCGCATGACGGTTTGTACTGGCTCAGCCAATACTTCCCAACATGCATCTAAGTCAGCGGCAATTGCTGCAAGATTGACTTCCAGCTTACCAAGTCCACGCAGGGCGCTGTCATAAGCTAATACGCTATGACCAAAGGCTGGGCCCAAGTTACGCAATACGGTGGAATCAGTAAGGTCACGTTGCCAACGAGAGATTGGTAATTTTTCAGCAAGGTGACGCAGTAAGGCATTGGCAACACCTAAGTTACCTTCAGAATTTTCAAAGTCAATGGGGTTTACTTTGTGCGGCATAGTTGATGAGCCAATCTCACCCGCTTTAGTGCGCTGCTTGAAATACCCAACAGAGATATATGCCCAGAAGTCACGATCCATATCCAAGAGAATCGTATTGGCGCGAGCAATCGCATCAAAGAGTTGCGCCATACCATCGTGTGGCTCAATTTGAATAGTGTAAGGATTGAAGGTCAAACCTAAACGCTTCTCTACTACGTTCTTGGAGAAATTTTCCCAATCAAAATCAGGGTAAGCAGATAAGTGGGCGTTGTAGTTGCCAACTGCACCATTCATCTTACCTAGCAAAGGCACTGCTGCAATTGCATCGATCGCACGCTCTAAACGCTTAGCAATATTCGCAATTTCTTTTCCAAGAGTACTTGGTGAAGCAGGTTGTCCATGGGTACGCGAAAGAAGTGGAACCTTAGCGTGCTCAAGAGCTAAGTCAGTCAGAACAGAAAGTACTTTGCGAAGTTGCGGCAAAAGTACTTCATCGCGTGCGCCACGCAACATCAAACCATGTGAGGTGTTATTGATATCTTCAGAGGTGCAAGCAAAATGAATGAACTCACTAGCTTTAAGCAAATCAGGACGACCAGCAACTTTTTCTTTTAAGAAATACTCAACCGCTTTGACATCATGATTAGTAACCGCTTCAATATCTTTAATCCTCTGCGCATCCGCATCGGAAAAATTCTCAGGAAGAGATAGCAAGAAAGCTTCGTCAGCAGCATTAATTTTTGGCACATCAGGCAAACCAGCTGCAGCCAAAGCCAAAAGCCAATGGATTTCCACAAACACACGCTGGCGCATAAAAGCCGCCTCTGAAAGCCAGGGACGCAAAGCATCTAGTTTTCCGGCATAACGGCCGTCTAGAGGGGAAAGGGCATTAAGGGTAGAAAGCGGCTGACTCACGAATATTGCCTTTGCATTGAAGATGTCAATAAAAGCTAATTTTAATGCGTTTGGGAGTCCAGCAAACCTCAAATAGGATGGCTATACTTGATCCCATGAAACTTATCGGATCCCTCACCAGCCCCTATGTACGTAAAGTACGCATTGTTTTTAACGAGAAAAAGGTCGATGTTGACCTCGAATTAGAGAATGTTTGGGCCGCAGACACCAAAATAGGTGCCACAAACCCCCTAGGGAAGGTTCCTTGCCTTATTTCTGACGATGGGGATGCTATCTACGACTCCCGTGTAATCGCCGAGTACGCAGATGGCCTAAGCCCAGTCAGCAAGCTTATCCCTACTGACAACCGGGAGCGTGCCGCCGTTAAAACCTGGGAAGCCCTGGCTGACGGAATTATGGATGCCGGTATTTTGGCTCGTTTAGAGCGTACCTTGCGCCCGGCAGAGCAGCAAAGCCAATCTTGGTATGACCGCCAAATGGGCAAGATCGATGCCGCCCTTAGCGAGATGTCCGAGCAACTCGGTGAAAACCCATGGTGTCATGGCAATCAAATGACCTTAGCGGATATCGCCGTCGGTTGCGCCATTGGTTATTTATTGTTTCGCTTTCCTGAAGTGAAATGGCAAACGCAGCATCCAAACTTAGATCGCTTGTATCAGAAATTATTGCAGCGACCTTCGTTTATGGAAACTGTGCCGCCTGCTGCTTAATCAACTTTCAACTCAAATAAAAAGCCAATCAAAACTGATTGGCTTTTTTGTATCTGATGATCAAATTTATGCGGAGATAATTCCACCGCCTAAACAAATTTCACCGTCATAGAGAACAGCTGATTGTCCGGGTGTTACTGCCCACTGCGCATCCGGAAAGCTTAATTCAAAACTTTGCGCATCATTACCAGCAATTAAGGTGCAATCTGAATCAGCTTGACGATAACGCGTCTTAGCGGAATAGCTTCCAGGTATTGGTGCTGCACCAGATACCCAGCTAGCGTCCATTGCAGAAAGCTTGTGAGCCAATAGCCATGGGTGCTCGTGGCCTTGAGCTACATATAGAGTGTTATTCGGGATATCTTTACGGGCAACATACCAAGCATCACCATTACCATCCTGACTGCCGCCCAAACCAATGCCTTTGCGCTGACCTAAGGTGAAGAATGCTAAGCCCATATGCTCACCAACAGTCTTGCCCTCTGGCGTTTTAATGGGACCAGGTATACGAGGTAAATAGCGGTTTAAAAATTCTCTAAAAGGACGTTCACCAATAAAACAAATTCCAGTGGAATCTTTTTTCTTGGCGTTATGCAAACCAATTTTCTCGGCAATTTTTCTAACTTCCGTTTTAGGGATTTCTCCCAGCGGAAACATGACGTTTGCTAATTGCTGCTGCGTTAAACGATGCAAGAAATAACTTTGGTCTTTGCTCGCATCGACTGCTTTTAATAGCTGGACTTTTCCGCCCTCGTGATGCACGCGCGCATAGTGGCCTGTGGCAATCGCGTCAGCCCCCAAGCTCATGGCGTGATCTAAAAAAGCTTTGAACTTAATTTCAGCATTGCACAACACATCGGGATTAGGTGTTCGCCCTGCAGCGTATTCGCGCAAAAAATCAGCAAATACACGTTCACGGTACTCAGCAGCGAAATTGACGGCCTCAACGTCTATGCCGATCATATCGGCCACAGAAACCACGTCTAGCCAGTCCTGGCGAGCAGAACAGTACTCGTCGTTGTCATCGTCCTCCCAATTCTTCATAAAAAGGCCAATAACTTCAAAGCCTTGTTCCTTGAGCATCCAGGCGGCAACCGACGAATCTACCCCTCCAGACATGCCAATAACGACTTTCTTGGTCTGGGGCGATGGGATTGCGGAAGAATTGAGCGGGATCATCAAAAAATGCGAGAATTCAATATAAGCTGATAAACCCCATTGTAGAAGCCTTAAAGAAAATTAGTGCAATTCTAAGTGGGTCTGAAGGGCTTTATGTATAAGGGTATCTATATATACGCAATTGCGTATATATACATAAAATAGATTTTTTGAAAAATTTTGCTTTTGGAGACATGCCATGCGCATAGGAGTGCCACTGGAAACAAGGCCCGGGGAAACTCGAGTAGCCGCTACACCAGAAACCGTTAAAAAACTCATTGGCCAAGGTCATAGCGTCGTCATTCAAAAAGATGCCGGAGTAAAAGCCAGTCAACCCGATTCTGCGTATGAAGCTGTTGGTGCGACTATTGGTAGCGCAGCTGACGCATTTGGTGCTGAGATTGTTCTTAAGGTGCGCGCGCCTGAGGCGGCTGAGCTTAAACAAATTAAGTCTGGCGCAGTCCTCTTGGGCATGCTCGATCCATTTGATAACGACATGATTGCTGCGATGGCGGCTCAAGGCGTTACCGCATTCTCATTAGAAGCTGCACCACGTACAACACGTGCACAAAGCATGGACGTCTTGTCTTCTCAAGCCAATATTGCTGGATATAAAGCAGTGATGGTTGCTGCTAATGAATATCAACGCTTTATGCCAATGTTGATGACCGCTGCGGGAACTGTTAAAGCAGCTCGCGTTTTGATCTTGGGTGCAGGTGTTGCTGGTTTGCAAGCAATCGCCACTGCAAAGCGCCTCGGTGCTGTGATTGAAGCATCAGATGTTCGTCCTGCAGCTAAAGAACAAATTGAATCTTTAGGCGCTAAGTTTGTTGACGTTCCGTACGAAACCGATGAAGAACGTGAAATTGCTCAAGGCGTTGGTGGTTATGCCCGTCCAATGCCTGAAGCTTGGATGAAGCGCCAAGCAGCATTAGTTGCTGAACGCGCACAACAAGCAGACATCGTCATCACTACTGCATTAATCCCTGGACGTAAACCTCCGGTTCTATTGCACAGTGACACTGTGGCTAACATGAAACCAGGATCAATCGTGATTGACTTGGCTGCAGGCAAAGGTGAGAACGGTTCTGGTAACTGCCCTTTAACTCAGGCAGATAAAGTGATTGATGTGAATGGCGTGAAGATTGTGGGCTATACCAATTTAGCTAGCATGGTTGCAGCAGATGCATCCGCTCTCTACTCACGTAACTTGCTCGACTTTATGAAGCTCATCGTAGATAAAGAAGCGAAGTTGGTAATTCCAACCGATGACGACATTGTCACTGCTTGCTTAATGTGCCGTGATGGCCAAGCCATTCGCAAGAATTAATAGTAAAAAATACTAAGGAAATATTATGGATCTCGCTGCCTTTCAAAGCATCCTCACCGTTCAGAACATCACTGTGTTTGTGTTGGCTATTTTTGTTGGCTATCACGTAGTTTGGAACGTTACCCCTGCACTTCATACACCTCTTATGGCGGTAACCAATGCCATCTCCGGCATCATCATCGTTGGCGCATTGCTTCAAACTGAAGTCATCGGTGGCGATGAAATTACCCTCACCAGCATCATTGGTGCAGTTGCTGTATTTCTCGCATCTATCAATATTTTTGGTGGATTTATGGTCACCCGTCGCATGCTTGAAATGTTCAAGAAAAAAGCCCCTAAGGCTGATGCGGCTGGAACTAAATAAACCTAGAACAAGACCTATATAGAGACCAAAACTATGTCAAACATAACCGCTATTTCTTATCTCATCTCATCGGTGTTGTTCATCCTCGCTTTGCGTGGCCTGTCTTCACCAACCACTTCACGCCAAGGTAATACCTTCGGCATGATTGGCATGCTGCTTGCAGTGATCACAACATTCATGATTCCAGACTTCAAGCCTGTATTTTCATTAATCATTGTTGCAATCGTTGGCGGCGCTGTTATTGGCATCATTGCTGCCAAGCGTGTGCAAATGACCAAGATGCCTGAGCTGGTGGCCTTAATGCACTCCTTCGTTGGTTTGTCAGCTGTATTGATCGCGATTGCTGCGGTATTTAATCCTGCACACGACCATACTGGCGCACAAAAGATTGAACTCTTTATTGGCGCGTTTATCGGTGCCATTACCTTTACTGCATCTGTTATTGCATTCGGTAAGTTATCTGGTAAGGTCAGCGGCAAACCCGTGAGCTTTGCTGGCCAACATTTGCTCAATCTACTTTTAGCCGTCTCAATGGTTGGCGCTGGTATTGCCTACTATATGGGTGATAGCCATGCAGCATTCTTGGCAATGTGTGCGATCGCTTTGGTATTGGGGGTGACCTTGATTATCCCTATCGGCGGCGCCGATATGCCAGTGGTTGTATCGATGCTCAATAGTTATTCTGGTTGGGCAGCTGCAGGTATTGGCTTTACTTTAAACAACCCCGTATTGATTATTGCAGGTGCCTGCGTAGGCTCATCTGGTGCAATTCTGTCTTACATTATGTGTAAGGCGATGAACCGCTCTATTTTGGCTGTATTGCTTGGGGGCTTTGGCGCAGAAGCTGCTACAGGTGGCGGCGATGATGGCGGCCCTAAGAATTACAAAACAGGTTCGCCTGAAGATGCCGCATTCCTCATGGAGAACGCCGACACAGTCATCATTGTTCCTGGATATGGTTTAGCAGTTGCGCGTGCTCAACACGCTTTGAAAGAATTAACTGAAAAGTTAACTCACCATGGCGTTACCGTGAAATACGCTATTCACCCAGTTGCCGGTCGTATGCCTGGTCATATGAACGTTTTATTGGCTGAAGCTGAGGTTCCTTACGATCAAGTATTCGAGATGGAAGATATCAATAGTGATTTTGGTCAAGCCGACGTAGTCTTGGTGCTTGGTGCTAACGACGTAGTTAACCCAGCAGCTCGCACTCCAGGCAGCCCAATCTTTGGTATGCCAATCTTAGAGGCCTTTAAAGCCAAAACCATCATCGTTAACAAGCGCTCTATGGCTGCCGGTTATGCTGGCCTAGATAACGAACTTTTCTACATGGATAAAACCATGATGGTCTTTGGTGATGCGAAGAAGGTTGTTGAGGAGATGGTTAAGGCTGTTGAATAAACCAAGCTTCAGACTATTCTATTAAATAAAAAACCGCCTTCTGGCGGTTTTTTATTACACTTAACAAACTCCTCAATTTAGCTGTACTACCTTACGAGAATTTGCCATGCCGAATTTTATTGGGAATCATCTCAACATTGTTAAATATGCGCCCCTCATATTTTTTGCCTCTATCCTAATATTCTTATTGATAGGCTGGATTTTTGGGAAATATCGACTGCATACCTCAAATCAAGTAATCGTTCGAGATTCTTTGGCAGCCGCTATCTTTGGATTATCAGCCCTAGTTTTCGGCTTTGCATTTCGGGTGCAAATGATCATTTCGATCAACGTGTTAGTCTCATGCGCGCACAAGCGGATGCCATTACCCAAATCTACCAATCTAGTAAATACCTCGCTCCAAAAGACCAAATTGAGGTACGCAACTCCCTGAAAGAAATTCTTGAAGATCGTCTTGAGCTCTATATGGAGGTCAAGACATTCGCTGACCTAAATGTCAATATTGCTCGCCTAGGTAATCAGTTAAATGAATTTAATGAATTAATGGTATTGAGCATTCCTCGCGCACCAATTGGCACTAGAGAGTTGGCCGATAAGATCTTAAGGCCTCAAGCCGACCATCTAATGGAGGTTTTACGTGATGGCATGTTGAACGCTAGACATCATCCTCCACCGGTTCTTGAGCGCTTTCTATTTACCCTACTATCAATTGGCGCACTTTTAAGTGGCTATGCTATGGCCATTCAAAATGAAGAGGATTGGTTCTTAACCGCTCTTTACCTGGGGCTGATGGGATTTGCACTTTATGTGATTTTTGCCCTAGAGTTTCCAAATCAACTTTTTCCATATGAATCATTTAATGCAGACTTATTACGAGCACAAAAGCTACTGCAATAATCTCCTGATGGAAATCTATCTTCTTTGGTAGCTATTAGATAAATTGTCCTGCAATACGTAGGCAATACCATTAGCTACTAAAGAAAGATCTTGATCCAGTACGCGGCTTCGATAAGTCCAGCCAGCAGGCAACTTCAACTGCTCACTTAGTACGGGTAAGTCTTTCATATTCAAGTTGGGATTCACTATTTGTGCATATGACTGCATCACATAAACCTCGTCTACCGGTGAAGTGAGCTCATAAATAGTGCTACCGGCCCTATAAATAAAGTTGGTAGTGCGGGCAACTTCATTGGCCGTGTAGTTCTTGCTACCCATCAACTGTTTTAGCAAACTTAATTTTACTGTTGCTCGTAAATTCATCTCAATGCCGCCAAACATTTTTTTGACATCATTCACCGTATTTCCCGATGCTTGAATTTCATCCATCATCCAATAACGTGGACCATTGAGCAGAACAAATGAGGCATCATAAGAGTTGGCAATTGACTCTTTAGTTAATGCCTTCCACTGCGCCTCAGGACAAAGATTAAGGCCCTGAGTATTAAATACTCTCACTTCAAGCTTGAGCCAATCTCGCTTACCTATCAAAACCTCACAGTACCGCTGATTACGCAAGTTCGCTATAGTTTTTTCATAGGTTGGTGTTCCTTGGGTAGGAGTTTGAGCGCAAGCCTCGCCTATTGTCAGCAGAAGAGAGATTGCCAGAAATGCAAATGATTTTTTCATGGACTTACTGTACCAAATAAAAAACGCTCGGTCTTTTGAATCAGGCGTTTTGTTTCTACTGCAAACCAGCCGGAGAGGCGGGGTCATTACATCACGCCACCCATACCACGCGTGCCACCCTCAGATGATCTGAAAAATCTTGGATTTCCTGCAATCCTACACACCCAAATGCAATAGGCATTAGCCCCCCCATATAAAAGCGCTAAAGAATTAACCTTTCTTATGCATCATTCAAACAGCCTTAATTTATGTTAATTTCATCACAACAAAGCAGCTGCCTATTCATCGCATTAAGCCTGTAAAATTCTCACACTCTTCAAACTCTTTATTTCTTTGAATTATGGTAAAAATTTCTGCAGTGATTATTGACACTTACCCCGACAAAAAAATGTCGAATATTGCGATTAAGATGGTACAAAGACTAGAAAATCTAGAGACGATTCAAGTGTTTTCAGATGAGCAGCCCGACACTAATGAAAAGATTAATTTCATCAAAATTGATCCATTTTCAACTGCGAACGAGTATGGGCATATTCTATTTACACAAGTTCCAGCATTAATTAAAACCAGCCATTTTCTAGTATTTCAATGGGATGGCTTTCCATTGAATCCGCCATCATGGTCAGATGAGTTTCTGAAATACGACTATATTGGTGCGCCCAAGGGCTCATGGGTTGGAAATGGTGGATTTAGTCTACGTTCAGTGCGGTTAGCTAATAAAATTAATGAATTAGGCATCAAGATCAATCTTCAAAATCCTTACGATCAGCTAGAGGACCAATATATTTGCACTCATTATCGATCCCTACTTGAACAGCACGATATTCAGTTTGCTTTGTGGGCTAGCTAGTGATTTTGCATACGATGCTGGAAGCCATGGGCAATTTAAACCCAATGTATTTGGGTTTCATTACCCAGCAACATTTCCAATATTTTTCCAAGAATCTCAATTAATTGAGTTAATAGGGCCCATCCTAGCTAGAATGGGCTCGCCTCCAGCATTGCGAGATTTAATCCATAGTATTAGAGATCATGGCATGCAAAATTTATTGAAAGATATTTATACGAAACATATTTCTCATCCTAATATGGTCAAACTAAATCTTGTAGCCGAGGCTCATGATCCTTTAGGATCCCTAATTCAACTAAGGGAGAAATATGCTTTTCCAAAATAAAAGATTGGTGCTAAAAGCTGATCTTTTAATAAGGGAATTTGGAGTAGCTAAGACCAAGCGCATTCACCTCATCTACACACTCACTTGAGGTATAAAGCTTTCCATCCTGACTCATATAAAAAAATCCTTTTGTAATGCTCTCACCGGGCGCCCACCAACCATTACTTTGGTTATGCCTCATCCAATACTTGGGTGCAATTACAGTTTTGCAGTTTTTATTTAACCATGCGCCCCACCAGGAAAATGTAGAGTTTGCAATGATTAAGTATTTGGCATGGGTAATTAATAAAAAGTCTTCAGAAACACTAAAGTGATGTACAAGAAATTCAGGGAATAATTTGGCCGCCGCATCTACATCATCAGTAACAACAATAAATTTCAAATTACCATGCAACTTTTTCATTTTCTCAACTGAATTTTTCCAATAGTCCGGACCTAAGTAGACGTCTGGAATATCTTTATAGTCCCCGCCTCTAAAATTAATTACGCATACCTCATCAGCAAGGTTCAACTTTTCAATCAATTCAAGATTAGGATTTTTTAGGGAGAACCATTTTTGAATATTTGATTTATTTTCAAGGATATATCTTTCCGACTGAAAGAATCCAACTAGTTTTGTGAAATCTTGTAAGTGAATAATATTCGGGTTGTAAAACTGCGCCATAAAACTATTATGCATATAGCTATCGGTATATTGCATCTGTGTTTTATCATTCTCGACGCCAAGAGAACAGTCAAATATTTCTGACCCCAAAAAAGATCTGGGGATATGAAAGTCATATCCATTCTTCTCAGCAAGAGTACGACATACAGCATATTGCCACATATGATTTCCAAGGCGACCTATCATTTCCACGCTAATCATTACAATGTATCCCTAACTCAACCTATAATCATTGATAGCTTATCATTTACTTTCAAATCTTGTGATTTATGAAACCCATTAAACTCATATGAAAATAATAGACGCATTTATATTTTTCAATGAAATTGATACATTAAAGATTCGACTGAATCTTCTTTATGACAAAGTAGACCAGTTTGTTATATGCGAATCTAATACTACTCACAGCGGTCAAACTAAACCTTATAATTTTCTGGACCATCAAGGCGAATTCCTGCCATGGGCTAAAAAAATTACGTACCTCCAATATGAGCCCGATTTAACTCAATTTGATTTCTCTAAAAAAGAAAAATCTTATGATCCATCTTCAGCCTCTTGGCAAATCGAAACAGGACAAAGAAATTATCTTAGCCACTTTATCGACAACTTAGATTCTGCAGACATAGTCATTGTTTGCGACGTAGATGAAATATGGAATCCTACTTTTGCAGACTTTATTAGATCAGGCCAATACGATTTAGAAGCCGCCAGACTGGAAATGCAATTTCATCACTATTATTTAAATTGTGTTGGTATTAGCCAAAGTAACTCAAAATGGATTCATGCTTTTTGTGCTAAAGCTGCCTATCTCAAAAAAAATCCAAATATTTCCCAAATTAGGGTGGGAGAGCAGCTCCCTATTATTGCTGGCGTTGGCTGGCATTTCTCCTACTTAGGTGGAGCCCAAAAAGTATCTGAAAAAATTAGCGCTTTTGCGCATCAAGAAACTAACACTGCAGAAATAAATAACTTACTCCATCTAGAAAGTTGCATCAACCTTGGGGTGGATCACCTCGGAAGATCAGACCATGAGTGGGCCTTTCACCCAATCGGCTATTACCCGCCTGAAATTAAAGCAGAAATGGAAAAGTTTCCGCATTTAATCAAAAAAAGTTTGATTTAACTCATCCCTTTCAATGTCTGACTACTCATCACTTACGGTTACATCCATCTTTGGTCATAATGATGGCGCAGCTGCAATACCAGCAATCCTAAGATCAATGAAGGAACTTCCAGGAAGCAAGGGCCTCCTTCTATCACCCCAAAAACCAATAAATCTCCCATCCCAAATCGACTGGACTGAAATACTCCCTTTGGACTATCGCCAATACAGTCTATTTGTGATGTTCTCATTGCATAATTTTATTCTGACTGAATTTTGTTTAATTGTTCAGGATGATGGCTGGGTGATTAATGGAAAAAGTTGGAAAAAAGACTATTTTGACTATGACTATATAGGCGGGCCATGCCATGCTGCATTTGTTGGCAGCGAACTAGTTCCGGCTTATCAATGGGTTGGAACATCCAACCCAACTCCAATCGTGATTCAAAACGGTGGCTTAAGCTTACGCAGTAAAAAATTTCTCAAGGTCCCTAGCTGCCATGGTGCTTTATATTATTTTTCGGAGGAGCAAATTCTTCAAAATGAAGATGTACAGCTCACTGGAATTTACAGGCTTCAATTAGAAAAACTAGGAATTAGGTTTGCCCCAAATCACCTGGCTAAACAATTCTCTGTTGAGTATTTGGGGCCGATATTCCATGATGACCTTGATTTATCTAACCTCTTAGGGATGCACGGTCAAACTCGTAAACTCATTGATGAAAATACCATTCAAATCACCATCCCGAAAGATCAACTACAAAGCATACATAGGGAAGATGAGCTATTAAATTATCTATCGTCTGAGCTTAATTACAATATCAGCTATTCATCTTGAATTTACGACCAAATAAAAAACGCCCGGTCTTTTGAACCAGGCGTTTTTGTTTCTACAGCAAGCTAGCTGGAGAGGTAGAGCTATTACATCATACCGCCCATGCCACCCATACCGCCCATGCCACCCATATCAGGCATACCACCAGCACCAGATTCATCTTTCGGCGCTTCGGAGATTGCGCAATCAGTAGTCAACAATAGGCCAGCAACAGAAGCTGCATTTACCAATGCAGTTTTAGTTACCTTTGTTGGGTCAATAACGCCTTGGGCTACGAGGTCGCCGTATTCACCGGTAGCTGCGTTGTAGCCATTATTGCCTTTACTTGCCTGTACAGCATTAACAACCACACCTGCGTCTTCGCCAGCGTTGCTAACGATAGTGCGCAATGGCTCTTGCATAGCACGCAATACGATGCTGATACCAGCGTCTTGATCAGCATTGTCGCCTTTCAAGCCCTTGATTCCTTGCATTGCACGAATCAACGCTACGCCACCGCCAGGAACAATACCTTCTTCAACAGCTGCACGAGTTGCATGCAATGCATCATCAACACGAGCTTTCTTCTCTTTCATCTCTACTTCAGTAGCAGCGCCAACACGAATCACCGCAACACCGCCAGCCAACTTGGCTACACGCTCTTGCAATTTTTCTTTATCGTAGTCGCTAGTCGCTTCTTCGATCTGAACACGAATATTCTTCACGCGAGCTTCAATCGCTTTAGCATCGCCAGCACCGTCAATGATGATGGTGTTTTCTTTGCCTACTTCGATACGTTTAGCTTGGCCCAAGTGCTCAAGAGTTGTTTTCTCGAGTGTGAGGCCAATTTCTTCAGCAATCACTGTGCCGCCAGTCAAAATTGCGATGTCTTCCAACATTGCTTTGCGACGATCACCGAAACCAGGAGCCTTAACAGCACAGGTTTTGATAATGCCGCGGATGTTATTCACAACCAAAGTTGCCAAGGCTTCGCCTTCAACATCTTCTGCAATGATCAACAATGGACGGCCAGATTTGGCTACTTGCTCGAGTACTGGGAGCAAATCACGGATGTTGGCAATCTTCTTGTCAAACAAAAGAACATATGGGCTTTCCAGTACGGCAACTTGTTTTTCTGGTTGGTTAATGAAGTATGGAGAAAGGTAGCCACGGTCAAACTGCATACCTTCAACTACTTCGAGCTCGTCTTCCAAAGACTTGCCATCTTCAACAGTAATAACACCTTCTTTACCTACTTTTTCCATTGCTTCAGCAATACGCTGACCAATACTGTGGTCACTATTTGCAGAGATTGAACCTACTTGAGCAATTTCTTTAGTGGTTGTGCAAGGCTTGCTAATTTTGGCGAGCTCTTCGATTGCAGCTGTAACAGCCTTATCGATACCGCGCTTCAAGTCCATTGGGTTATGACCTGAAACTACATATTTCATACCCTCGCGGACGATGGATTGAGCCAAAACAGTAGCGGTAGTTGTACCGTCACCAGCGATGTCAGCAGTTTTAGAAGCAACTTCCTTCACCATCTGCGCACCCATGTTCTGGAGCTTGTCTTTGAGTTCGATTTCTTTTGCTACGGATACACCGTCTTTAGTAATCGTTGGTCCACCGAATGAACGCTCAATTACCACGTTGCGACCTTTTGGTCCCAAAGTTGTTTTCACTGCATTAGCAAGAATGTTTACGCCTTCGACCATCTTGGTGCGGGCGCTATCTCCAAATACAACGTCTTTTGCTGCCATGATTAAATTCCTCTCTTAGATGCCGAAATTACTTCTGTACAACAGCCATGATGTCGTCTTCACGCATCACGATGAGTTCTTCGCTGTCAACTTTTACTGTTTGACCTGCATATTTACCAAACAAAACGCGATCGCCTACCTTGACGTCAGGCGCGTTTAATTTGCCGCTGTCATCACGTTTGCCTGGACCTACTGCCAAAACTTCACCTTGATCAGGTTTTTCTGCAGCAGCGTCAGGAATGATGATTCCGGAAGCAGTTTTTGATTCTTGATCTAAACGCTTGATGATTACGCGATCATGTAAGGGACGCAAATTCATCTCTTCTCCTATGTTAGTAAGTGTTAACTATTTAAATAAACTATATAAATCAAAGCTTTAAAATCTCATTACACGGAGTTTTGGGGTAATTTAAGATTAAATGACCTTTTTAGCACTCGCGTGTAGGGAGTGCTGATTATATAGGTCTCATTCTCAGTATTTCAAGGGTGGATCACCATAAATTCTTTAAGGATTTAGCCCCTTTTTATAATTGGGAAAGGCTAGTAGGTCATTTCCTACAGATAAATCAGCCTAAAGCCCTTACCGCTCCAATCTGTCCTGCCTAGACTGGACAGTCACCGATTGGAGAATGCTGATGAGCCTGAAATCCCGGCTGTACACGCTTGTAAAGGCATGGAAGAACAAACCCTTCCACGAAGTACGAGACGCCTATGGCGACCCCTGGCTTGGCCTTAGCAGCCAAGCCCTCGAAGAACACCAATCCTGGTCTAAACGACAAGCGATTAGTCATGAACCCATTTTTAACTGCAAGGGAACAAAACTGACAGGATCTTTATTTAGACCGCTGCTGAATGCCTCAGACATGCAGCTATTACGCCTTTTTATGGAAGGTCTAGACACCGTTGCCTATTGGTATCGCAGTGGTCGCTTTATCCCCGGAATTCTGCCAATACCAACCCATGCCATAGCTTCAAGTGGCTATGTAGATGTAATGAGTGAATTGATTTTGAACTCCCGCTTACCGGTTGGCTTGTTGGCGATTGGTCTTCAATCCATTCCAGACTCCGCAAATGTTGATTCCTTTAAAGAAGGTTTGCTTCGCTTACGAAGACTTGGAGTCTTGCTGCATTTCTTAAATTTCTGCGGAAGTTCTGAGGAGTTGCATTGGATTGCTGAGATGCAATTGGACGGGGTTCATATTGATATGAGCAAAGTACGTGAACACGATCTAGAAAGTAATGCGCTCTCTCTGCTAAGGCAGTCACCTTACTCGCTAACACAAATTTACGCAAGGAATGTTGGCTTAGTCAAAGATTTGGAGAGAGCCTCAACCCTCATTGCTGACCACGCATATGGCGGAATCATGATGGCGCCAGTCAGCCGCCACCAAATGCTTCAAATAAATGATAGCCGTATCGCTAAAGCCATTTTTTCGCTGCACCCTCATCAACACCTAAACCCTAATGGAGACAAGTAATGAGAAAACGCGTGATGTTGGTAGACGACCATCCAGCAATGTTGATGGCGCTTAAAAGTATGTTGCAGGACCAGTTGTTATTTGAAATTGCGGGACAAGCTCAGAACGGCGAAGAGTGCCTTAGATCTATGAAGGAAGTAAATCCCAACATGGTGATTCTGGATTTGGATATGCCCAAGACCGATGGATTTGATGTTATTCGTCGCATCGGGCTGATGTATCCCGACGTTCGTATGCTGGTACTTTCCAGTATGGATGAGGCTGTATATGGCGGTAGAGTGCGCTCATTAGGCGGTCACGGCTTTGTTAATAAAACTGCAGGGGCAGATGTCATTTTGGCTGCCTGCGTTGCCATTTCTCAAGGCTATAACTTTTTTACTCATGGCAAAAATGGAAATAGCTCATTAAGTGACAACGATAAGCTCGCACTAATTTCTGATCGTGAATTACAGGTCATGAAATATCTAGGTAAGGGCAACACCAATCAACAGATATCCGATATGTTGCATATCAGCAATAAGACGGTGGCCACTTACAAGACTAGAGTCTTTGACAAACTTGGCATAAACAATATTGCCGACCTCATTTTATTTTGCCGCATGAACAACATTATCGAAAGCTAAACCAGCATGCGTCGATCTATCGCCCGTATTGCTTTTTTTATTCTCTTTAATGGGTTAATGAGCAACGCCAATGCCAAATTGCTGAATTCGGCTGAGCAAAGGTGGGTCGATGCACATCCTGTAGTACGTTTTAGCATTCATGAAAAGTACGCTCCTTATTTAGGACCTAATGAAAAAGGTGAGGTTGGTATTTTTCATAGTCTTTTGAGTAAGCTCAGTGAATTTACTAAGCAAGAATTTCTACCTAAATGGCGCAAGAGCGATCAGGAGGGTTTGCAACATCTCGCCAGCGGGGAAGTCGACTTCATTATTGATCCGCCAGCCCTGGATGACGAATATCTGAGGTTCGGCTCTCTATCAGAGGCAATCTTTTGGGGTCATGATGCCATTCTGACTAAGCGTTCAAAAAGCGATATGTCTATTGAACCCATCAATATTGCTTACTTCGATCGTGGCTATGAAAACCCACCATTACCCGCACACCCACAAGCCAAGATTTCTAGTTATGCGGATAACCTAATATTGGCCCTACTTAAAAATGATATTGAAGCGCTTGTCTTACCAATTCGACTTGCACAACGACTGATTCAAAGCGCATATGGTCAGCAATTGCAATTAAATGGTCTATATAGCCGCGAACCATTTGCATATCGCTGGCTTATTACCCATCAGAACGAGGCCTTACATGGAGTTCTTGAGAATTTTCTTAATCACTTGGATCCTATAGAGTCGCGCAATCTCTTTGCAATTCACTCAAGTGAAGATTTTGATCAAAATACAGACTCCATCCACTCAAAACTTGCCTGGGTGTCTGCCTTGACAGCTTTAATTGGCGGGATGATGTTGCTTTGGCATATGAAGAGAAAAAATCAACTGCATACACAAGAAACTAAAAGCCTCATGAACTCTAAAGAGCTTGCAGAAAAAGCAAATGCGGCGAAATCGTCATTTCTAGCTACGATGAGCCATGAAATTCGTACACCCATGAATGCTATCTTAGGAGTACAAGAGCTATTGCTCAATAGCCCACTCCCTAAAAATGAAAAAGCATTACTCAAAAGTGCCCATTCATCAGCCGAGTCACTCTTAGGTATCTTAAATCAGGTTTTAGATCTTTCCAAAATAGAAGCAGGAAAGCTGACTCTAAATTTAGAGCCCTGTTGTCTCAACACTTTAATTGACGATATTGATTCAGCATTCTCAGCCGTTGCCAAAATTCAAAATCTTACGCTTCACACATCAAAAGATTCTCGAATTGCACAAGTGCTGATGATTGACGCACTTCGGCTTCGGCAAATCCTGCAAAACCTCATTAGCAATGCCATTAAATTCACCGAGCATGGAGAAATTTATTTCTCCATTAGCGTTTTAGCAGATGACCATGCAGGGCAATTAATTGAATTTCGGGTAATTGATACTGGTGTTGGTATGGGATCTGAGGATATCGAGCTTGCTTTACAGGCATTTGAGCAAATTCCAGGTACTACTGAGCAACATAATGGAACCGGTCTTGGGCTCACTATCACCAATCACTTGGTTCACTCCATGGGCAGTCAGCTGTTTTTTGATAGTGCACCAGGATTTGGTAGCAATATTCATTTCTCAATAGCATTACCTCGCACCAGCATAGCCTCATCCAGACAGGAGTTAACAAGCAATCACACCCCTCCCTCCAAAAAACTAGTCTTTAGATCCCAGAATAAATCCAACCTCTCCCTACGTGCCCTAGTGGTAGAGGATCATCCCGCCAGTAGGCAAATTATTTCCTTGCAGCTAGAAGCCCTAGGTATTGAGGCCGTGGTTTGCGATAACGCACATACCGCCTTAGATTTAATTACTCAATCCAATTTCGACCTTTTACTTACAGATCAATCTATACCTGGCATGCAGGGCTCAGAACTGGCTAAGCGCATCCGCAATCTTGGACATCGCGATCTGGTGATCATCGGCGTGACCGCAGATATTTACGCGCTGGATTCACGCCATCAGTTCTTTGCTGCCGGCATGAATAGCGTCCTCATTAAGCCATTGAGTTTAATGATGCTAGAAAATGAATTAACACGCCACTTCTCAGTACAAGAAGTTTTTGAGGAGGATGTGCTAGACAGTCCTGACGGGGAATATTCATTTAATGTATTTGCAAACCTACTCAAACAAAATCCAGATCATATATTGGTCATTTTGAATGAGTTTAAAAAGGTTCATGATGAAGCTCTTGAAATATTACGAGGCAATCAATGTGATGAAGCGACTTTCACTGGCCTGGTTCATAAGGTAAAAGGCGGTGCCCACCTACTGCAGGCTAAATCGTTTATTCAGGCCTGTGCCGGGCTTGAGCAAAAGGGTAATTTACACCTCAGGATCGAAGAATTTACTCAATTACTGATGCAGCAAAATCAAATTATTGCGGGGTATCAATCTAAATACTCGGAATCCTAAATAAGGTGGGTTTATCCTATGAGGAATGCGCTCTTATTTTCTTTATTACCCCGCTTTAATAGCAGCCCTATTCTGGCTTGCCAGTTCCAGCGCTGCTGCAAATAATGCTGCTCCAATTGATATTCCTAAAGCAGTAACTAGCAGTCTTGAGCGTAACCAGATCCCCAAAGATGCCATCAGCATCTCAGTAATAGAGATTGAGACTGGACGCTCAGGAAAGCATATTTCTAAAAATATTCTAGGCTGGCGTTCGGAAGCGGTCATGAACCCCGCCTCAACGATGAAGCTGCTGACCACTTTGAGCGGCTTAGATATTTTGGGGCCTCATTATCGTTGGCGCACTAATATTTATACCGATGGAATTATTCGCCAAGGCACATTAAGAGGTAATTTGTATCTGCAAGGTACAGGCGATCCTAAGCTTATTCCTGAAGAGCTTGCTAAGATGATGAAGGAGCTACAAGGTCTTGGTATTCAAAAAATAGACGGTAATTTATTTTTTGACCGTAGCGCCTATGCACCGAGTGTCATGGAGCACAACACGATTGATGGCGAAGCCTTACGCGCCTATAACGTTCCGCCAGATCCACTGCTATACGCTTTCCGCACTCTCTCGTTTCAATTGAGTAAGTCACGCACCGCAGACTTCATTGATATCAGCTATACCCCCGCGCTCTCACAACTAAAGGTTGTGAATCAAATGCAGTTAGTAGATCGTGCCTGCGATAGCTGGAAAAGCAATATTCGCTTTAACTTAGAGCCTGAGGGAGCTAGCAGTACCGATCAAACTTTAATGGCCCAGTTCTCCGGAGCCTTTCCAAGCTCTTGCAAGGGCGTGAACTTCAACATTGTTGCTTTAGATGCCAACACTTTCTTAACCCAAGGCTTTGCGGCCGCCTGGGAGTTAGCGGGTGGCACTTGGACTAAACCTCCTATTGGCAAGGATGGCAGCGTACCACTGGCAGCTCGTCTATTACTGCAGTTCGAAGGCATTAAGCTGGCCGATGATGTTGTAGACATCAATAAATACTCCAACAATGTCATGGCACGCCAAGTTCTGCTCACACTTGCTCTCGAGAAAATGGGTAAGCCCGCAACAACTGCTAATGGCGATCAAGTCATTCAGAGTTGGCTCAAGCAAAACGGCTTAAATTTTACGGACTTGATTATCGAAAATGGGTCCGGTCTATCTCGCACTGAGGCTATCTCCGCGGAGCAAATGAACCAACTGCTCTTAACCGCTCGTAATCTTCCTGTAGCAGAAGTGTTTTATAACAGCCTCCCGATTGCAGGAACTGATGGCACCATGCGCAATCGTTTAATGGGTCAACTTCGTAAGTTTTTACATCTAAAGAAAAAGCCTGAAGCGAGAATTAAGACTGGCTCTCTAGTAGATGTGCGCGCAATCTCGGGCTATGTTTTAAGTAAATCCGGAAAGATGTACGCC
This sequence comes from Polynucleobacter sp. MWH-Jannik1A5, assembly GCF_018881795.1. Taxonomy (GTDB): domain Bacteria; phylum Pseudomonadota; class Gammaproteobacteria; order Burkholderiales; family Burkholderiaceae; genus Polynucleobacter. The sequence continues at coordinate 613,428 of NZ_JACVPQ010000001.1, forward strand.
GTGACTTCCTTTATTAACCACCCCAATGCCTGGAGAGGTCTTGAAGCACACGATCAGTTGCTAACTTGGTTACTGGAAGATGGGCCAGAACCAAAGCAAGCACGCTGAAGTCGGTCTCTAACACCGTCCCACTCCTCACCCGCTGGCGGCTCAGGGAATAAAATTAAGTCCCAGCCCTGTTGATCCAAATCACGCAATGAGCGATACAGACGACTAGCAAAAGAAGCGCTATCACTCGGAACTTCAACCTCTTCAAAGTGAGCAGAAGGATGCCCATCGTCACCCAAGGAAGAGTCAGAATCCCATACTGCTACAGCAACACGAGATTTAATGTCGGGAAATTCGCTTAAGGCATCCAAGACTCGACCGGGAGCATATAAACGCAAAGGTGTCGTTGGTGCGTAATGGGCTTTGAGACTTCCGGATACCTTAGGAAGCTCTTGCGCTGAATCTTGTAGTTCTCCAGGCAGATATACTTTTACACCCGTCTTGGCGAAGATCTCGCTTGGCGTAATTGCACCAGGCCTGAGCAACACTGCTTTATCGCCTGAAGACAAATCAATAATGGTTGACTCAATACCTACCTCACAATCACCGCCATCTAAAACCATCAAATCGAGCATGCCCTCAAATTCATGGCGAACATCTGCAGCACTGGTTGGCGACACTTTACCGAAGCGATTGGCTGATGGCGCTACAACGCCGCCCTTAAATTTACGCAATAGCTCTTTGGCAATAGGGTGTGATGGTGCACGAATTGCTACCGTATCTTGACCGCCAGTTAAAGCCGTTAAAACACTTTTATCTTTTTTGAAGACCAGCGTTAGAGGTCCTGGCCAAAATGCATTGATCAGCTTTAAAGCTTCTTCTGATACATCTCTTGCCCAAGGCGCCAATATCGGCACCCAATCTATCTGTGCCTGATCGAATTTATCTGGTGCAGCTAAGTGGACAATCAGCGGATGATTCGAAGGGCGGCCCTTGGCAGTAAAAATCTTCTTTATGGCTTCAGTATTTTTAGCATCTGCACCCAATCCATAAACAGTCTCAGTCGGAAAGGCGACTAGACCACCATCACGCAAAGTTTGCACTGCTTCGCTCATGACTGCGGAAGATTGCAGTGGCGTACTGTCGCTGGACATTTCTAGGGCTCGATCCCTAATTCGGTAGCAACGGCTGAGCAATTTTGGCGGGCTTCATTTAGAGCTTCGCCCAGGCAATTGATGTGACCCATTTTTCTGCCCATGCGAGGCTCAGACTTTCCATACAAATGCAACTTAGCATCAGGATGAGAGAGCACTTTATTCCAAGCGGGTTCCTTTGGTTGATCCTCGCTACCCTCGTACCAAAGATCGCCTAATAAGTTCAACATCGAGACTGGCGCTAGTTGACGTGTATCACCCAAAGGTAGGCGGGCCATTGCTCTCACTTGTTGCTCAAATTGACTGCTAACACAAGCGTCCATCGTGTAGTGTCCGGAGTTATGTGGGCGAGGAGCGATTTCATTAGCGACGATATCGCCATTCTTGAGAACAAAAAACTCAACACAGAGAACACCAACATAATCAATTTTGCGAATAAGCGCTTTTGCTGCTTCCACAATCTTTTTTTCTTGTGCGGGCTTTAATGATGGCGCTGGCACAGTAGAGGTGTGCAAAATACCATCACGGTGAATATTTTGTGAAACTGGATAAGCAACCACTGAATCATCGTATCCACGCACAACTAAGGCAGATACTTCAAAATCCAAATCCATGCGCTTTTCTAATACACAAGGAACCTTGCCTAATTCCGCCCAGGCAGCCGGCAAATCCGCTGCCGTATAAACAGTAATTTGACCTTTACCGTCATAACCCATACGAGCTGTCTTTAATATTCCTGGAAATAAATCGGCTGGAATATGGGCAATATCAGCATCATGTTCAACAACAGCATAAGGTGCTGGGCCAATATTTGTTTCTGACTTCCAGGTAGCTAGAAACTTTTTCTCAGCCACCCTGTTCTGCGCCAAGGAGACACAGCTGCTTCGTGGTGCGACAAATACACCCAAAGCCTCTAACTCATCTAAAGCTTGGGCAGGTACATTCTCAAACTCTGTGCTAACCGAGGGACAAAGAGCAGCCATTTCTTTTAAGGCAGCAGAATCTGTGTAATCAGCTCGAATGAATTTTTCTGCAATAGAGCCTGCTGGGCTATCAGCACCGGGATCTAAAACACAAACCTTATAGCCCATCGCTTGAGCCGCTTGTGTGAACATCCGACCCAATTGACCGCCACCTAATATTCCTAAATATGAACCCGGCAAAATGGGTTCCATGCGATCTGCCATGTAATTAATATCCTGGCAAATTCATAGCGCGCGCGGTATCAGACTGCTTCGCACGGAAATCTTCTAAACGCTTAGCCAAATCTGCATCATGCAATGCCAAGCCAGCAATCACATGCAAGGCGGCATTGGCTGCACCAGCCTCACCAATCGCAAAGGTGGCGACCGGAATGCCTTTGGGCATTTGCACAATTGAATATAAAGAATCTTCGCCACGCAAATATTTGCTAGCTACTGGCACACCATAAACCGGAACGATTGTTTTGGATGCCAGCATGCCCGGCAAATGCGCAGCACCGCCCGCACCAGCAATGATGGCCTGTAAGCCGTTAGCTTGGGCTTTTTCAGCATACTGAAACATATCATCAGGCATACGATGCGCAGAGAGTACTTTTGCTTCGTGAGCGATACCAAATTGCTCAAGCATTTGAGCGGCGTGTTGCATGGTATCCCAATCTGAATTGGATCCCATCACTATTCCGACAATTGGTTTCTTGCTCATTTACCTCTCCAAATACCTTCAATATTCCTCTAGGGACCCTATTATCCCTGAGTTAACCTAGTAAGGGCTTCACGATACTTTTGAGCCGTCTTTTCAATCACATCAGCCGGCAACTGCGGTGCAGGGGCTGTTTTGGGCCATAACTTGCCATCCACCATCGCTGTTTCAAGCCAATCACGGACAAACTGTTTGTCATAAGAAGGTGGATTGGAGCCCACATAGTAGGTCTCAGCAGGCCAGAAACGGGAAGAGTCGGCCGTCAGAATCTCATCCATCAATACCAATTGATTATTGGCATCTAAGCCAAACTCAAACTTAGTATCCGCAATGATGATGCCGCGAGTGGCTGCAAATTCGGAAGCTTCTTTATATAGACGAATACTGACTTCACGAATTTGATTGGCTAACTTTTCACCAATCAGCTCAACCACTTTTTCAAATGAAATATTTTCATCGTGTTGACCAAATTCAGCCTTAGCTGCTGGAGTGAAAATAGGCTCGGGTAATTTCTGAGCGTTTTCCAAACCAGCTGGCAATGCAATTCCACATACCTTGCCAGTTTCTTTGTAATCCTTCCAGCCGCTGCCAGCTAAATAACCACGCACTACCGCCTCAACCAAAATGGGCTTCAAGCGTTTAGCCACAACAGCGCGACCCTTAACCTGATCTACCTCATTTGCTGCCACAACAGTCGCCGGATCAATTCCAGTCAAGTGATTGGGGATAACGGAAGCTAATTTATCAAACCAAAAATTAGCCATTTGATTGAGAACCACACCCTTTTCAGGGATGGGCTCGCCCATGACCACATCAAATGCAGAGAGGCGGTCAGTCGTAATCATTAATAGCTTGTCATTGTCTAGCGCATAGACATCTCGCACCTTGCCTTTAGAAAGCAAGGGCAATGACTTAATGGAGGTTGCGTACAAGGCGGCCATGTTTAAATCACTTCACAATTTGAGTTAATTTGCCGCTCTTGTAAAGCTCGGCCATCTTCTCTAAAGAAATCGGTTTAATTTTGGATGCTTGACCAGCAGAACCAAAAGCTTGGAAACGAGCGATACACACTTTTTTAGCAGCTTCACGAGCTGGCTTCAAATAATCACGTGGATCAAACTTAGATGGGTTCTCGATAAAGTAACGACGAATTGCACCAGTCATTGCTAGACGTATGTCTGTATCAATGTTGATCTTGCGAACACCATTCTTAATGCCCTCCTGAATTTCTTCAACAGGAACGCCATAAGTCTCTTTCATATCTCCGCCGAACTCACGAATCTCAGCAAGTAACTCTTGTGGAACGCTAGAAGAGCCGTGCATCACTAAATGAGTATTCGGAATGCGTGCATGAATTTCTTTAATGCGATCGATTGCCAAAATATCACCCGTAGGTTTCTTGCTGAACTTATAGGCGCCATGGCTTGTGCCAATCGCAATAGCCAAAGCATCGCACTGAGTAGCCTTAACAAAATCAGCGGCTTGCTCAACATCAGTCAGCAACTGTTCACGAGTCATTTTGCCGTCAGCGCCATGACCATCTTCTTTGTCACCTTGCATAGTTTCTAGTGAGCCCAATACGCCCAATTCCGCCTCAACCGTAACTCCAATGGAATGAGAAAACTTCACCACCTCTTTAGAGACATCTACGTTGTATTCATAGCTAGCAACTGTTTTGCCGTCAGCTTCTAATGAACCATCCATCATCACGCTCGTAAAGCCACTCTTAATTGCTGCCATACAAACCGCAGGGCTTTGACCGTGGTCTTGATGCATCACCACTGGAATATGTGGGTAAGCTTCAACCGCAGCAGAAATCAGGTGACGCAAGAATGCTTCGCCGGCATATTTACGCGCGCCTGCAGATGCTTGCATGATGACTGGAGAATCAGCCTCATTTGCCGCCTCCATAATCGCCGTCACTTGCTCTAAGTTATTGACGTTAAATGCTGGTAGGCCGTAACCATTTTCAGCAGCATGATCCAAGAGTTGTCTTAAAGATACTAAAGCCATGATGTTCTCTTAATAAATAGTAATAAGGTTTGTAAAAAATTAGTTAGTTAAAGACGCAAACTACTTCACATGAATAATCTTGAGGGTATTAGTGCCGCCAGGCTCACCCATCGGTTCGCCAGAAGTCAGCACAACGGTATCGCCTTTTTTGACCGCGCCCACCTTTTTCAAGCATGCTTCCACTTCCTGTAGCGCAGTGTCACGATCCTTGGTGTAATCCAAGCCAATTGGAGTGACGTTGCGATAAGTACTCAATGCCCGCTGTGTAGCGATCTTAGATGTCAATGCAAAGATAGGAACATGAATATTATGTCGACTCATCCAAATTGCTGTTGAGCCTGAGTCTGTTAGGGCTGCAATAGCATTAGCATTTAAATGATGTGCCGTGAAAAGGGCTCCAAGGGCAATCGTTTGATCAATACGAGTAAAAGTTTGATCTAAGAAATCGGTATCAAGCTTCACTCGATCTGATTTTTCAGCCTCAACACAAATCTCTGCCATTGCTTTGATAGTTTGCACTGGATACATACCTGCAGCAGATTCGGCAGAGAGCATCACAGCATCGGTACCGTCTAATACCGCGTTAGCAACGTCGCTCACTTCTGCGCGCGTTGGAACTGGAGCATTGATCATTGACTCCATCATTTGCGTAGCTGTAATGGTAAATTTATCTGCTTCAAGGGCCCATGCAATCATGCGTTTTTGCAACGCAGGCACAGCAGCATTACCTACCTCAATCGCCAGATCACCACGGGCAACCATGATTCCATCGCTCTCAGCAATAATGCTTTTCAGCGCAGCTGGCTCAATGGCTTCTGCACGCTCTACTTTAGCAATTGTTCTCACCTTACCAACGCCATACTTGGCGCTAGCAGCATCCGCCAGCTTACGCGCGTAAGCCATATCGGCACCATCTTTTGGAAAGCTAATTGCCAAGAAATCAACGCCCATCGCAATCGCTGCATCTAAATCAGCAATGTCTTTTTCAGTTAAAGCAGGCGCAGTTAAACCGCCGCCGGCACGATTAATACCCTTGTTATTAGAAAGTGGTCCACCTTGCTCAACAACGGTAAAAATCTCTCCGCCTTTAACACTCTCAACGGTAAGAACAACTAAGCCGTCGTTCAACAAAAGGCGATCGCCTGGCTTTACATCGCCTGGTAATTCTTTGTAATCAAGACCAACTTTAGTTTGATCACCAAGCTCACAAGCTACATCGAGGGTAAATTTGTCACCCTCTTTGAGCAAAATTTTGTTTTCTGCAAACTTTCCAACACGGATTTTTGGGCCTTGTAAGTCAGCCATGATGCCGACTTCTTTGCCGGCTTCCGCAGAGATGGTTCGCACTAAATCATGGCGCGCTTTATGGTCTGCCACAGTACCGTGAGAGAAATTCATCCGCACCACATCCACTCCGGCACGAATCATGTCACGCAACACTTCAGGCTTTTCTGAAGCAGGCCCAAGGGTTGCAATGATCTTTGTTGCTCTCAACATATTTAGTCTTTCGCTCTTTCAGCAAGTACTGCAAAGGCTGGCAAGGTTTTGCCTTCAAGGAACTCCAAGAAGGCGCCGCCGCCAGTAGAGATGTAATCCACTTGATTCTCAATACCGTACTTCGCGATAGCTGCCAAAGTATCGCCACCGCCAGCAATAGAGAAAGCTGGTGAATGTGCAATAGCTGCTGCCAACATTTTGGTGCCGCCACCAAACTGATCGATTTCAAAAACGCCTAATGGGCCATTCCAAACAATCGTGCCAGCATGAGCAAGCATGATTGATAAACGTGCTGCAGTCTTTGGACCAATATCCAAAATCATGTCGTCTTCTGCCACTTGATCAGCAGGCACGCGGTTTGCACGGGCCAATGGCGACAGTTCATTTGCGACAACAACGTCTTCCGGAATAGGAACATGGGCGCCACGCTTTTCCATGATCTCCATGATTTCTCTAGCCTCATCAACCAAATCAGGTTCAGCAAGTGACTTGCCGATAGGTAAGCCCTTAGCCAACATAAAGGTATTGGCGATACCGCCGCCAACAATCAACTCATCAACTTTTTCTGATAAAGCCTTAAGGATAGTGAGCTTAGAGGAAACCTTGGAGCCCGCTACGATCGCCACTAAAGGGCGTTTCGGACTTGCTAATGCGCGACTCAAGGCGTCTAACTCAGCAGCCATCAAAGGACCAGCGCAAGCTATAGGAGCAAACTTCGCCACACCGTGAGTGGTTGCTTCCGCCCGATGAGCAGTTCCAAATGCATCGTTTACATAAACATCACACAATGCCGCAATCTTTTTTGCTAATTCGTCGTTATTCTTTTTTTCACCAACATTCAGACGACAGTTCTCTAGCAATACCAGCTCACCTGGATTTACCTCGAAGCCGCCATTCACCCAATCGCTAATCAAAGGAACTTTGCGATTCAGTAGACTCGCAATTCGGTCAGCAACCGGAGCCAAACTATCTTCCGGTTTAAATTCACCTTCGGTTGGGCGACCTAAATGTGAAGTCACCATTACGGCTGCCCCAGCGTCCAAGCACATCTGTACCGCCGGCATTGATGCCCGAATACGAGTGTCTTCGGTAATATTTCCAGCTTCGTCCTGGGGGACATTCAGATCGGCACGGATAAGAACCCGCTTACCCTTTAATTGACCTGATTGGGCTAATTCGCTTAAACGCTTAACTTTAAATAAGGATTCCGGCATGAGTTTGGGTAAATTTGATGGTTTATGGGGAATGTTCCATTCTAAAGGCTCCGACCCATTTACCCTAAGGATCCAAGCCGACAGACTGCCCTGCCTGCTCTACAATAAGGACTTAAATGCATTCCGGGCTGAAAGACCAATATCTACCGGCCTGATGCCTTACTAAAACCGCTTTTATAGATACTTAATAGACACAAAAGGTAAAGAAAATGTCGATGTCCGACCGCGATGGCTTTATTTGGACTGATGGGAAGCTAATTCCTTGGCGTGAGGCCAATGTTCACGTGTTAACACACAGCCTACACTACGGCATGGGCGTATTTGAGGGCATCCGAGCCTACAAAACCCCCCAGGGAACAGCCATTTTCCGCCTTCCAGAGCACGTAAAACGCCTGTTTAACGGAACTAAGATCTTCCAAATGAACATGCCATATAGCCCCGAAGAGGTCACCAAGGGCATTATCGATACGGTAAATAGCAACAAGCTAGAAGCCTGCTATATCCGCCCAATCATCTTTATTGGCTCCCAAAAGCTGGGAATCTCCCCAAAAGGGAATAGCATTCATACCTCAATCGCCGCCTGGGAATGGGGTGCCTACCTAGGTGAAGATGGCCTAAATAAGGGTATTCGGGTGAAAACCTCCTCTTTTACCCGCCACTTTGTGAATTCTTCCCTGGTGCGCGCTAAAGCTTCTGGCTACTACATCAACTCTATCCTGGCCAATCAAGAAGTGACCGCCAATGGATACGACGAGGCCTTATTGCTCGATACCGAAGGTTACGTTTCTGAAGGCTCCGGGGAAAACCTCTTTATGGTTCGCAATGGCATTGTGTACACCCCTGACTTAGCGTCTTGCTTGGATGGCATCACACGTGATTCCATTATTCAGATCGCTAAAGACCTTGGTTATGAAGTTCGTGAAAAACGTATTACTCGTGACGAAGTCTATTCTGCTGACGAAGCATTCTTTACCGGCACCGCTGCTGAAGTGACTCCGATTCGTGAATTGGATGACCGTACGATTGGTGATGGAAAGCGTGGTCCGATCACTGAAAAAATCCAGAAGACGTATTTCGATGCGGTGTACGGCAGAAACGATAAATACAAATCTTGGCTTACTTACGTTAAGTAATTAAGGAATAGCACATGACTCAAGCTCAAGTTGTAATGGTGGATGGCAAAGATTTGCCATTGCATTGCCCTACTAATAAAACACCAGCCTGGAACTCGCATCCACGCGTCTTCCTAGACATCACTAAAACCGGTGAAGCGAAGTGTCCTTATTGCGGCGCAGAGTACAAGCTCATTCCCGGCACTGAGCCACACGGTCACTAAGCCTTATCAGCGCCTCCTGGTGAGGCGCTGAGTCGGGATACATTACATGCACGGTATTCTGATCATCGCCCCCAACTGGATTGGGGATGCAGTAATGACGCAACCTTTATTAGCATCCCTCAAAGCGCAATACCCAGACTCAAATATTGATGTACTTGCCAGCACTTGGGTTGCGCCAATCTATCGAGCCTGCTCTGAAGTGCATGAAGTAATCGAAGCAAAATTTGAACACAAACAATTGCAATGGGGTTTGCGTAAAGAATTAGCAAAGAAGCTCGCAATAAAAAAATATCAGGCGTGTTTTGTGTTGCCGAATAGTTTTAAATCAGCGCTAATTCCTTGGCTTGCTAATATTCCTTTCCGCGTTGGCTATCGTGGTGAGTTTCGCTTTGTGTTGATTAACGTAGCGCTAAATAATCCAAGCAAAATTAATCGCCCACCAATGGTCGATCACTACCTCCAGTTAAGTGAACTTTTAAATGGCGGGCAAGCTTCGCTGACTACCAGTAATCTGATGCCAAAGTTAAATGTATCTGCTGCGGCTAATCATTCCGTAAAAGCTAAGTTACAAAGTGTGCAAATCGATGAGGCGCATATTTATGCAATGTGCCCTGGCGCTGAATATGGCCCAACTAAACGTTGGCCAACTAGTCACTTTGCGCAATTGGCTGAAAGCTTAATTGCCAGCAATCCAAACAATCAGATTGTCCTTTTAGGTAGCAAAGGCGATCATCCCCTTGCCCAAGAAATTCATGCCCTGGCAAAGCAACATCCCCATATTCATAACTGGTGTGGCAACACCTCCCTAGATGAAGCCATTGCCTTAATTGGTATGAGTAAAGCGGTTATTAGCAATGATTCGGGATTAATGCATATTGCGGCAGCACTCAAAACTCCGCAGGTCGCTATTTTTGGATCCAGTGATCCAGCTCATACGCCACCCCTATCGGATAAAGCCAAAGTCATTTGGCTAAACCTAGCCTGCAGCCCATGTCATAAGAGGGAGTGCCCCCTAGGTCATCTCAAGTGCTTAAATGACATTTTGCCGGAACAAGTATTCGCTACACTGAATACATTGAAGACTTAACTCAGGAAAAGTAAGCCATGCCCAAACTTGCCAGACTCTTTCATAACGCTGATGACGTAGTAGAAGCATGGCGAGATGCGTTGAGTCATCGCGATGTTCAAAGTGCTTTAGATATTTGGCTAGATGATGATTCCATTACCTGCGTTCTCCCCGAGGGACATCGCCTAAGCGGCCATGCAGAAATTCGTGAAGGTCTGGAGCGACTACTTTCAAAACAACCGCTATTCTTAGAGCCGATTGCATGTATTAGTCACTCCGTACTTGGTGCTGCTGTATATGACACCACTGAAGCGGTTCATTTGCGTGCAGACCAAGTTGAAGCAGAGTTTTTTCTCAACATCACACTTGTGCTTTTACAAGATAGTCAGGGTTGGCGTATTGCGCACTTACACGCAAGCCACTCTACTGAAGATACCTTCGACGCACCATCAACCCCGCACGGTTTGCATTAAATCCATGGATGATCAAGTACTTCGGTCACTAATGAAGTGGCCTAATGTGCCTGATTGCTTTGGTTGGCTTGCTCTAGATCGTCGTGGTCAGTGGCGGATGCGAGATGAATTTACCCAGCAAAATCAGCTTCCAGGGCAAGTTATTCAACATGCTGCACTAAATGACTTTATTGCGCGTAACTATGCATGCGATGAGCTTGGCAGATACTTTTTTCAGAATGGTCCTCAACGTGTTTTTATTACCCTGACTGCGACCCCTTGGATTGTGCGCATCATTCCAAATGAACATGGTTTTGCATTACTTACCCAATGCAATAGTGCAATCGCACCCGATTCAGCCTTAAGTGATGAAAACGGAAATATTTATATTGTTGGGAAAGTAGATCAAACGATTTACGACAGCAGCAATAATGGGGGAGGTGCTAAACCCTTTTTAAAAAAAGAATCTCAGACTATTGCTCTTTTACACGATCACGATCTAGATCATTTTTCTGAACTGGCTAAGCTGCGTGAAGAAGCTTGTAGCTTTGGAGGCTCTTGGTCTTGGTACGAAAAGCAATTACCCTTAGACCCCATACATTCGCAAGAATTAGCTGCACGCTTTCATTACCAAACCTCGCCGCAACCTTAACCCGGGAGTTGCTTGCCTTGCTCCTTGAGTTCATCCTGGTATTGCCTTTGCATTTCACGCAAACGAGCATCGATGCTGGAGCCTTGATAAAAATCAGCACCGCCAGCTGAGCGAGCAATGCGGAGTTGCTCAATTGCCGAAGGCCAGGCTCCCTCAAGGGCATATTTTTCACCGAGCGCGTAATGACGCATTGGGACATTACCAGCTTGATCATAGGACTTAGATAGCAAGTTCCACCAGACAATTTCATTAGGTTGAGATCTTGTTCGCGCCTTTAACCAAGTAATTGCATCGTTAGTGCGGCCAAGTTTTAGATCGGCATTAATCATTGCAGCGCCTGCTGCGTAAGATTGAGGATATGCGCGCAATGTTGTCTGAGCAATTTGAAGCGCTTCTTCACCTTTGCCTTTGGCTAATGCCAATTCAGATGCAGTGATATCTAGCGATAAACTCTGCCTCTGAATAGGCGATCCAGGTGCGCTTGCTTTCTGGGCTAGGTTTCGGGCTTGCTGAAGATTGGATTCAGCTAGATCTAATTTTCCTTGGCGCTGCGCGATGAGCGCCAAGCCATAAAAACCTTCCATTTGTTTGCCGATTTGCGCTTGTTTACTAAGGCTATCGAAGGTATTTTTTAGGTCGTACATTCCACTTGAGCTTCCAGCCTGCTCCATGCGTGCACGAGCTTTAATAAAATAGAACTCTACTGAACTAGGCACATTACGAGCAGGCACAGTACGAGCCCGATCCTGCATATCGGCAATACGGTCAGTTGTCAGAGGGTGGGTCCGCACATAAGCAGGAACTCCCTTATCCATAAGGCCGGTCGCTTTTTGCAGGCGCTGGAAAAAGCCCGGCGCACCATTTACATCGTATCCACTGGCGTCCAAAATCTGAAAGCCAATGCGATCAGCCTCACGCTCTGCATCTCTTGAATAAGAAAGTTGATTATTAATAGCAACCGCTTGACCGCCCTGCATTAAACCGGCACCTGCCTGAGGATTACGAGACATTGCCAATGCTCCAAGCACTATACCTGCAATCGCAATCATCGTATTGGTTGATTGCCTATCAATCTGGCGGGCAAGATGTCGCTGCAATACATGGCCCGTTTCATGCCCCATAACTGAAGCCACCTCAGAATCAGATTCTGCACTTACTATCAAGCCCGTATGAAAACCAATAAAGCCTCCTGGCAAAGCAAACGCATTAATACTGCTGTCTTTAACCGCAAATACCTCGAAGGTATATGCGCCACTGCCCTGCTCATTTGCACCGCCTAATTGCAATTTCCTAGCCGCTTGCAATAAGCGGCGTTCCATTTGATTCAGAAAATCATAAAGCGGCAAATCATTTGAATAATCTGGATCTGGTCGAATTTGGCGCATGATCATCTCACCATACTTCCGCTCATCCACTCGACTTAAGGAGTCACCCCCGGGATCGCCCATATCTGGCAAGATAATTGCTGGCTGACTACGCAAGGAGTTTCGCGTTGGCGCATTGGTTGGACGGGCTTCAGGAGACTGCATGGCCCTACCAATATTTTCAATGGCTGCAGAATTACCCTCTACGGAAACGTCAACAGAAGGGGGTATGGCGTATACAGGGAGTCCGGAGCAAGCTAGCCCCGACATCAGCCAAACGGCCAAAGTGCGGCGCAAAAAAGCGGTTTTTGGTACTGACTTTATGTCTTGCATCTCTATATGGTAAAACTTATCCCATGAACAAACTAACTCATTTTGATACCAGCGGGCAAGCCCATATGGTAAATGTTGGTGATAAGCCTAACACCCATCGCATAGCCATTGCTACCGGCAAGATTTCTATGCTTCATGAAACCTTTAAAATGGTCGAGGCAGGCTCCCATAAAAAGGGGGATGTTTTAGGTATAGCTCGCATTGCAGGAATACAAGCATCAAAAAGAACCTCGGATCTTATCCCCCTATGTCACCCGATAGCACTCACTCACGTTAGCCTAGAGTTTCAAACCAATTCCCATGAAAGTAGCGTTACCTGTCAAGTGAAGGCTGAAACCACCGGTCCAACCGGCGTTGAAATGGAAGCCCTCACAGCAGTTCAAGTCGCCCTACTCACAATCTACGATATGTGCAAAGCAGTTGATAGAGGCATGGTGATGGGTGATGTGAAGCTACTAGAGAAGAGTGGTGGTAAGTCAGGCACTTGGGTTGCAGAGAAGTGAACCCCCAACCTGTAAATCAAAATTAAGAACACAAAATAAGCTAGGGCCCGATTCTATCCCGCCGAGGAGCGGAAAGGGTGGCAACACTACGCAAAAAAGAAATGGGGCGATATCTATCTAACTGTTCTTGGCTAGCCTCATCAGACCAAAAACCATTAGCCATCATCACATTAAACTCTACCTAAGAAATAGTAATAGGAGATATTTGCAAACCCTTTTGCTCTCTTTGATACATTTCAATGTAAGCAGATTCAAGACTTCTTGTAAAACTTGGAGTATCAAAAAGTGGAGTTGTCAGACGATTATTTATCAATTTTTTCTTTAAGCCATCTAAAATTACAGGGTTATTCGCCAATTCAATAGCCAATGCCTCGTACTCATCCTGCGAGAAAGTTACCAATTCAGGCAAGTCCATCGAATGAAGTAGGCTAGCAGCAACCCTACTAGCAAAAGACTCGCCCATCAGAGTTAGTAAAGGCAAGCCAGCCCATAATGCATCGCTAGCGGTAGTGTGAGCATTGTATGGAAAAGTATCTAAAAATAAATCAGCTTGCTGGTGACGGGCCAAATGGTCTGGTAAGGGCATCCTTTTAGAAAATATAAGTCTGGAGGAATCAACCCCTCTTTTTTGCGCCTCATTTTTAAGATTCTCAGAGGCTAAATTATTATCTTCAAAAAGCCACAAGACACTACCTTCCACGGCCTTTAATATTCGCATCCAACTATTGAACATACTGGGAAGTATCTTATAGCTATTATTAAAACTACAAAAAACAAATCCTGTATCTGGCAGACCCAACTCTTTCCTCGAAAAAATCTTTTCTGCAATCACTCTTTTTCTGTCATTAACTTGATAGCTATTGGGTAAATAGACTACCTTTTCAGAATAGGAAGATTGAGACTCCAGGGGAATCAAAGTTTTATCGGCAATGATGTAGTCAATATATTCAGCCCCCATGGTTCCGGGATAGCCAAGATAGTTAACCTGAATTGGAGCAGCTCTATATGAAAAAATTGTCGTTCTCGCATCCTGCGTAAACCCTTTTAAATCAACAGCAATATCAATATGAAGGCTTCTGCTGAGACGGGCAATATCAATATCGGTTTTATCTCCTACTTCGATGAATTTGTTGAATGACTTTTCTAGACGTTGACGCATCTCATCATTTTTTAAAGGGCCGAATGAAAAACCGAATAACTCAAATTTATCTTTATCGTGCAACTCAAATAGTTCTGCCATTAAGTAACTAGTGGCATGGTTATGAAAATCTGCAGAAAAATATCCTATGCGGATTTTTTCATTTTCTAGATGCTTAGAAAGTCTCCCTAGCGCCCCATTAAATGGGTATTTTGCGCGATTATAAATCTCAGAGGATTTTTTTTGCAACTTAGAATCGTCGCTTAAGGAAATTAATGCAAAAGGATTTGTAGCTTTCTCATTTAGTAGCAACCTTCCAGCCAAGTCATTTATTGAGGCATCAATGGATGTCCAGCTACATACTTTCATCTTTCTATGAATTACATCTCCATATATCCAATCTATAGCCTGATTCAGACTAAGTGCTTTTTCATAGTGATTTATTGCCTCCTCAAACTGAGAGAGCTCGCTCAAAGCTGCCGCCTTTATTGCCCAACAATCAGCATTGTTCGGCTGCAAAGACAGGGCATGATTACATTGAACTATCGCTTCCTCAAATTGCTTCATACTAGCCAATGCTGAACCTTTATAAACCGAAGCTTCGCAATAATCTGGCTTTAAAAGTAGTGCCTGATCGTAATATGAAACTGCCTCTTCAAAACGCCCCAGCGCACTTAAGCTGATACCTTTGTTGTACAAATACAAACAGTCGCCTAGGTTGAAAGAAATTGCTTTATCGTAAGATGCAATTGCCTCCTCAAAACGCTTGAGCATATGCAATGCTGCGCCTCTTCTGGAATGAAGCTTGCAATAATCTGGTTTTAAAGTTAGCGCCTTATCATAGATCGTAATTGCCTCCTCAAAACACCGCAGTGAATATAGAGCATCCCCTTTATCCAATACTGCCTCAAAATAATCCGGCTTAATGCGCAATGCCTCTTCATAACAACCCAGAGCTTCATCGTATCGACTTAGATGGGATAGTACTTTCCCATAATTTAACCAAGCCTCCGGATTATTTGGAGCTAACTCTACTGTTTTTTTATGATGAGGTAATGACTCTAAATAAGCACCACTATCTACCAGAGCCCTTGCTAGGTTATACCTTATGGAAGGCTCATTTGGGTCAAGCTTGACTGCCCTACCCAAAAGCTCGGCGGCCTCTTGATATTTGTTTTGAGATGCTTTAATCAAACCAAGAATATGAAACGCTGGCAAATTTTTGGAATCAACCTTAATAATTTTTACCAATATGGAATCTGCTCTTTCATAATTACCATTCTGAAAGGCTTGTAATGCCTGTTGAAGCATGATTAGTATTTGGGGATTCATGGTGACTATTTTATAGCTACAAGACTTATTTTTAAGATAAGGTTAAAACTTAATACTTCCTCAGGGTAAAACTTGTCAGCCTTAAATCGGTATGAAATAGCTGAGAATCAGACTCAAGTCAAAAAGTCATGGTGGGCGCAAAAGACTAATTGAGGCTTGCGAAGGACTCAAGATAAAAGCCGCATTATGAGCGGCTTTTAATTAGCGACTACTTCCCTATCCTACATTCAGAAGGAAGTAACTGAGAAATCAAATTCGTTTCCGTGGACCTACATGACCAACCGCCTGCCCAAGTAGAGCCCTCGGGTTTAGATAAGTCCAATGGCTTAGGCACATTTGCATCAGGCTCATTAGTGGGTACTAAATGAAGGGTGTTCTTGCCATCAGGCGCTACACTCACTTGATAGTCAATTGCAATCGCTCCTGATGGTGTAATTTCAATGAGCTTGACGCTGCGAGTCGGTGTAAAAGTGAAGGACCCATTAGTAGCCTCATCCATTGGGACGGTGCCTCTACTTGCGAATGCCTCCGTTACCGCAAGCTTAGCGCTAGAGGATAAATTCATTCCCTCTACCACGCGACTCCGTGCAATGTAATCCTGATATTGCGGCACTGCTACAGCAACTAAGATACCAATGATGGCTACGACAACCATCACCTCAATCAAAGTAAATCCAGATTCTGAGGTTTGATCCTGAGAGCTTTTTAGACTCTCCATTTCCGTATTAATACTCTGCATATTTTCTAGCTCCTGAGGTGAAATCCTCATCATCCAGTCTACGCCTTTTGTATTCAAGGATGGCTAGAAATGAAAAAGCCGGCTTTATAGGCCGGCTTATCTGATTCATTCGTAAGAAAATTAATGTGCTTTTGCAGCGTTTCTTTTCTTAAAATATGTGCCTACCAAAATCACAATAGCAACACCGATAACCTCAAAAGCAAGTTTGGCGTCACCTAAAGCTGCTTGAATGCTGTCTTTGATAGCAGGGTCGTCAACCAACATACCACCAGCCAGCAGACCTAAAAGGCCGGCACCCAAAGTGATAATGATTGGGAAACGCTCCATCACCTTCAACAACATGGCGCTACCAAAAATGATTAAAGGAATAGACATGCCCAAGCCAATAATCAATAGCAAGAGACGAGTCTCTTCAGGGCCCTTTTGTGCGGCAGCCGCAACAGCCAATACGTTATCTAAGCTCATCACTAAGTCGGCAATCAAGATCGTACGAATAGCGGCCCAGATACTGGTCTTAGCTTCCATATGCTCTTCACCGCCACTATCAGATAAAAGCTGAATACCGATATAGAGCAATAACAAACCACCAACAATTTTTAAGTAAGGCAAAGTAAGCAACGCAACCGCCGTAATGGTGAGTACGACACGCAAAATAATTGCGGCTGCACTACCCCAAAAAATCGCTTTCTTTTGTTGCGCTGGAGGCAAGTTGCGTGATGCCAAGGCGATCACAACTGCGTTATCCCCAGATAGCAAGATATTTGCAACGATGATTGATAAAAGCGCCGCCCAGAAGGTAGCGTCAGAAAATGCTGATAAATCCATGATGTCTCCTACGTTTCTCTTATGTTTTATTTTATTTTTAACTACTTGGCACTACAAAAAAGGATGCTGTTTTAGCAGCACCCTTTTCCAAAACACTAATTACAACATGGCTTTCAATAAAGCAGCCATTTCTGATGGATTCTTTGTGACTTTGAAGCCACATTCTTCCATTACAGCCAATTTCGCATCGGCAGTATCTGCACCGCCAGAAATCAATGCACCGGCGTGACCCATACGCTTGCCTGGAGGCGCTGTTACGCCGGCAATAAAGCCAACTACTGGCTTCTTCATATTGTCTTTACACCAACGAGCAGCTTCCGCTTCGTCTGGGCCGCCGATTTCACCGATCATGATCACAGCATCAGTCTCTGGATCTTCGTTAAACATTCTCATGATGTCGATGTGCTTGAGACCATTGATTGGGTCGCCACCAATACCTACTGCTGTGGACTGGCCTAAGCCAATTGCTGTCAACTGACCAACCGCTTCATAAGTCAATGTACCGGAACGACTAACAACACCAATACGGCCTTTCTTATGAATGTGACCAGGCATGATGCCAATCTTGAGTTCATCTGGAGTGATGATGCCTGGGCAGTTAGGGCCGAGCAACAAAGTCTTTTTGCCACCAGCAGCTTCTTTTGCGTGCATCTTGTTACGCACTTCAAGCATGTCACGTACTGGAATGCCTTCAGTAATACAGATAACGAAGTCGAGATCAGCTTCAACCGCTTCCCAAATCGCTGCAGCAGCACCAGGAGGCGGAACATAGATAACAGAAGTGGTTGCACCAGTTTGCTGTGCAGCCTCTTTAACAGTTCCATAAATAGGAATATTAAAAATGGACTCGCCAGCTTTCTTAGGATTTACACCGGCAACAAAACAGTTTTTGCCGTTTGCGTATTCCTGGCATTTTTCAGTATGGAACTGACCGGTCTTACCAGTAATACCTTGTGTAATGACTTTGGTGTTTTTATTGATCAAAATAGACATATTGAAATTCCTGGATTATTTGTTTTTGGCAACAGCAGCAACTACCTTAGTAGCAGCTTCAGCCATTGAATCGGCGCTAATAATTGGCAAACCAGAGTCCGCAAGAATCTTCTTGCCCAACTCTTCGTTAGTGCCCTTCATACGCACAACCAAAGGTACCGTCAGGTTGACTGCCTTACATGCAGTAACAACGCCGTCAGCGATCACGTCGCAACGCATAATGCCGCCAAAGATGTTGACCAAAATCGCCTCAACACTCTTGTTCTTCAACATGATTTTGAATGCTTCAGTTACTTTTTCTGCTGTAGCACCACCGCCAACGTCCAAGAAGTTTGCTGGCTCGCCACCGAACAACTTAATAGTGTCCATGGTGGCCATCGCCAAGCCCGCACCATTCACCAAACAGCCGATATTGCCGTCGAGCGAGATGTAAGCAAGGTCAAATTTGGAAGCTTCGATTTCAGCGGCATCTTCCTCATCGATATCGCGATAAGCAACGATCTCTGGATGACGGAATAATGCGTTTGGATCAAAGTTGAACTTAGCGTCCAAAGCCTTGATCTTGCCGTTACCCTCAAGGATTAATGGGTTGATTTCAACCAATGATGCATCGGTATCCCAGTATGTCTTGTAGAGGTTTTTGAACACGTCACGTGCCATTGGAATAGACGCTTCAGGAACGCCAATACCTTTTGCAACGATGTCGCAATCTGCATCTGTCAAGCCAACCATAGGATCAACAAATACTTTAATAATTTTTTCTGGATGAGATTCAGCAACTTCCTCAATATCCATGCCGCCTTCGCTAGAAGCCATGATCACATTCTTTTGTGTGCCACGGTCTGTAACGATGCTGAAGTAGTACTCTTTTTTAATATCAGCGCCATCTTCAATTAAGAGGCGATTTACTTTTTGACCTTCTGGTCCAGTTTGGTGCGTCTTGAGCTGCATGCCCAAAATTTCAGAAGCATATTTCTTCACTTCGTCCATGCTTCTAGCCAATTTCACACCGCCGCCTTTACCGCGACCACCAGCATGAATTTGCGCTTTCACAACCCATACTGGGCCACCTAATTTTTCAGCAGCTTTAACTGCCTCATCAACACTAAATGCAGGAATGCCGTTAGGAACAGGCACATTAAATTGGCGAAGAAGTTCTTTGCCTTGGTACTCGTGAATTTTCATAATTACTCCGAAACGGTATCTTTTTTAGCAAGCGATGAGGATTAGTTAAACCGATGTTGCCTTGATCCCATACTTACTCGAGAAATGGCTAAATTAGCCAAATTTGAATAAATGTGAACGGCTTGACCGACTCCATAAGTCTATCATGTTGCAATGCCGCAAATCGCGTTTTCCGATCCGTAATTGCCCTAATCAGGGGTTTGCCCACCTGTAACCTTGGCTACTATATCTGACCCGAACCCCTTCGAAGCTAGAAAGCGGTATTGTCTGGCTCGCTCCTTCTGATCGGTGGCTTGCTGGCCATATTTACGCATCCATAGGTCGTAGGCGCGCTGAAACTCAGTCTCTTTCAATGCCCCCAATAACCTGGCTGATTGCTTAGAATCCACTCCCGCCCTTTCGAGCTCATCGGCAATCTTTCTTATCCCATACCGCTCGCTACGCCGACGCACCAATGCCTCTGCAAAGCGTTCGTCGGATAACCAGCCACGAGCCTCAAAATCATCCAAAACAGCCTCAATCTGAATGGTTCTAGATTCTGGAGTTTGCTCTGCTTGTTCGCCGCCTAATTTGCTCCAGCGAGCCTCAGATTCCGTCAATTTAGCTGCCAAGCCTTTGCGGCTATATTCTCGCAGGGACAAAAGACGCAAAGCCCGAGCTTTGAGACTCGGGCTTTGTTTAGACTTTTTATTGCTACTTGATTCTGACATTGAATTATTCAACGAACTTATTCGACTTCCTCTTCCTCAGCCAGCACATCAGTAACAACAGCTGAACCCGCTTTTACTCCAAGCTTCTCGCGAATCTTTTTCTCGATATCTTGAGCGATCGCTGGATTCTCTTTTAGGAACTCGCGCACATTGTCTTTGCCTTGACCAATACGATCACCGTTGTAGCTATACCAAGAACCTGACTTTTCAACGAGGTCTGCTTCGACGCCCATATCAATAATTTCACCCTCTCTAGAAATACCAGCGCCATACATGATGTCAAAAATGGCTTCACGGAACGGAGGAGAAACTTTGTTCTTCACAACTTTCACGCGGGTTTCATTACCAACAACCTCGTCACCTTTTTTGATGCTACCAATACGACGAATGTCTAAACGCATGGAGGCATAGAACTTCAGAGCGTTACCGCCAGTCGTTGTTTCTGGTGAACCGAACATCACACCAATCTTCATACGAATCTGGTTAATAAAGATCACAGTGGTATTGGTACGCTTGATCGCACCCGTCAACTTACGTAATGCCTGACTCATTAAGCGGGCTTGTAAGCCAGGCAAAGAGTCTCCCATATCGCCCTCAATCTCAGCCTTAGGAACCAAGGCGGCAACAGAGTCGATCACGATCAAGTCAATAGAGCCTGAACGAACTAAAGCATCGGCGATTTCTAAAGCTTGTTCACCTGTATCTGGTTGAGAGATTAAAAGATTGTTTACGTCAACACCGAGACGAGATGCGTACTGCACATCCAACGCATGTTCAGCGTCGATAAATGCGCAAGTACCGCCGAGTTTTTGCATTTCTGCAATCGCATGCAACGTGAGCGTTGTTTTACCAGAAGATTCTGGGCCGTAGATTTCAATCACGCGACCACGCGCAAGACCACCGACTCCAAGAGCAATGTCCAACCCGAGCGAACCGCTGGATACCACCTGAATATCTTGGCTAATTTCAGCATCACCCAATCGCATGATTGAGCCTTTACCAAACTGTTTTTCAATTTGCGCCAGTGCTGCTGTTAGTGCTTTTTGCTTGTCTCCGCTCATTCCTTCAAATTCTGAAGAGGCTGATTTTCTTTTGTCATCCAAGGCCATTTTTGATTCCCTTTTCGCTATGTACTGGGCTTTTTCCCGAAGTTTTATCTACTGTGTAACAACTTAGGAGTTACTGTATATAAAAACAGTGGTCTTTGCAAGCGACTTTTAAGCTGAATTTTCAGATTTTTTACTAAGCTGCGTATGATTCGCTCGATCCCAGTAGAAAAAGAGGGGAATAGCTGCAGCCCAGACCACCCCAACTAGGATAAATCCAGTGATTTGCCCCCCTGGACCCCATCCTCCAGCCCCCATCCGAATCCCTGCTTCATAGGACATTGGGCCCGCAATGCCTCCCAACACGGCCCCCAAGATCGGTCTACCCCGCAACCAGGTCAAAGAACCATTAACGGTGGTTGCAACTAAAACCCATAAGACCCACATCCAAAGAGGTGATAAGTACGGTGATGGCCAATCATCCTGAAAATCTAGATAGCCCAAATGCATGATCAGGGTGTCA
>NZ_JACVPQ010000001.1:635375-1029512 GCF_018881795.1 Polynucleobacter sp. MWH-Jannik1A5
AGGCAATATAAGCCAGAGTAGCAACTACCGCCCAAAATACTTGCTTGTTGGCCGCACCTAGTACGCAGGCAAACCAACCAAGCTGGAAGATAACGAAATTCCAAAATTTAGCCATACCCAGCATCCTAAGAAAAAGGCCACTGCCGAGGGGCAATGGCCTTTAGATTTGGTGGCGAATCAGGGATTTGAACCCCGGACCTGCGGATTATGATTCCGTCGCTCTAACCAGCTGAGCTAATTCGCCGAACTCGCTATTGTAAATGATCAGGGTTCATCTGTCTAAAGGAAGTGGTGGTGACTCCCCGAGCACCCATTTAGCCTTTATTTGATCTGAAACACGCTCACAGCCTCGTCTCGACCATACAAGACATTAAATTCGATCTTTTTTGCCAAAAAGAGCTTTTTCAGCACCTCATCCTTGTTGTCAAAAACAATGGCTGTTTGCTCGGGGTAGCGAGAAAAAGGGTCGCTGGTGACGTCCACCGCGACTCCATCAATCTTGATCTGTTTAATGGAGCGTTTGTAGAGCCTGTCAGGGCGAATAAAAATCAGGCGCTTTACATACTTATCCAACACAAGCTTTTGCCCCTGCTCATTCATCTTGTAGTAGTAGACCAACTCCTCTTTACCATTGGCGGTCATGTCACGCTCTTCATCCCATTTAGCAAAAGCAGCTTGACTGATGAATAGACTCAAAAATAGAGTGGAAACTACTTTATAAAAGTGCATCATTTACTTTCTTCAATAGATAACTTGATCTTATCAGTCATTTTTACTTATGCGTCTACTCACCATCTCCGCCGGCAAAGTCATGCCTTTGTTTGGCAATCATCACTCCGACTACAAATCCGTCGCTTCAGCAATTCGCAAGAAAGCGGTGAGTGCTTTAGACAACCCCGCTACCGTCGACATTACTACCCTTGGCGTTAAAGGCGATGAGCAGGCAGACCTATCAGTACACGGCGGTATTGAAAAAGCCATCTATGTTTATCCGGCAGAACACTACGCGTTTTGGAACGAACTATTGACTCGTGAGACTAAGCAGTCGGTTCATTTAGAACATGGAGCTATTGGCGAAAATTTCACAATAGAAGGCCTGTTAGAAACAGAGGTGTTTGTTGGTGATCGACTGCGGATTGGGGAATTGGAATTTGCAGTCGTCAAACTACGTGAACCCTGCTTTAAATTTAACGCCACAATGCGCTACAAAGGCGCCGCAAAGGCAATGCTGCAATCAGGCTTTAGTGGCTGGTATTTGCGGGTGATCAAAACCGGGGCGCTTACTGCTGGCGCTCAAATTGAACTCATTCCAGGATCAAGAGAAACCTCTATCGCCCAGCAAAATCACAAGCTCTTAAATAATCGCAATCAAAAAGATTTGTGGGAATAAAAAAACCCGACCATTTCTGATCGGGTTTTTTATTTGTTACAGACTAAAGAAGCTTAGTCACGTGCGTAGATATCTACGTCTTTGGTTTCTTTAACAAACAGTGTACCGATTACCAATGTCATCGCAGCGATGATGATTGGGTACCAGAGACCGTAGTAAATGTTACCGTTTTGCGCAACCAAGGCGAAGGAGATCGTTGGCAACAAGCCACCGAACCAACCGTTACCGATATGGTATGGCAATGACATAGAGGTGTAACGAATACGAGTTGGGAACATCTCAACAAGCATCGCAGCGATTGGGCCATAAACCATGGTTACCAAGATCACCAAGAACACCAACAAAGCCAATACAGCTACGTAGTTAATTTGTGAGGAATCAGCTTTAGCTGGGTAGCCAGCAGCATTCAACGCATCACGAATTTGCTTCTTGAACTCAGCATCCTTAGCTTTCAAATCTGCTGGAGCCATACCTTTTGCTGAGTAACCAGTGATTTCTGTATCACCGATCTTCACAACAGCTGTACCGCCGGCTGGGCCAGGGATTGTGCTGTAGCTTGCAGAGTTAGACGCCATCACTTGTTTTGCAATATCGCAAGAACTTGTGAACTTCGCTGTACCTGTTGGGTTGAACTGGAATGTACATTCATTGACATCAGCAGTAATCGTAGCTGGTGCAGTTGCCATCGCTTTTTCTAACGCTGGGTTAGCAAAGTGGGTCAAAGCATTAAATACGGAAACTGGTGTATTTGGGATGTAAGTAATGATTGCCAAGAGCAAGCCGCTCATGATGATTACTTTACGGCCAATCTTGTCAGACCATGCACCAAATACTACGAAGAACGGTGTGCCGATTACCAATGAAGCAGCAATCAACAAGTTCGCAGTCTTAGCATCTACCTTCAAAACTTGTGTGAGGTAGAACAAAGCGTAGAACTGGCCTGTGTACCAAACCACCGCTTGACCTGCAACCAGACCAAACAATGCCAAGATAACAATCTTCAAGTTCTTCCACTGGCCGAATGACTCGGACAAAGGAGCTTTTGACAACTTGCCTTCTTCTTTCATCTTCTTGAAAGCTGGAGACTCATTCATGGACAAACGAATCCATACAGAGATCGCCAACAATGCGATAGAAGCGATGAAAGGAATACGCCAGCCCCAAACATCAAAGTCTGGACCAGTGAATTCACGTGTGAACAAAATCACGAGCAAGGAGAGGAACAAACCTAAAGTAGCGGTTGTTTGAATCCAAGCTGTGTAGGCACCACGCTTACCGTGAGGAGCATGTTCTGCAACGTAAGTAGCAGCACCACCGTACTCACCGCCCAAAGCCAAACCTTGAAGCATACGCAATGCGATCAAGATAACTGGAGCAGCAACACCGATAGTTGCGTAGTTAGGCAGAATACCTACGATGAAGGTTGCGCCACCCATTAACAGGATGGTGACCAAGAACGTATATTTACGTCCGATCAAATCGCCTAAGCGACCGAACACCAACGCGCCGAATGGACGCACGATGAAACCAGCAGCAAACGCTAACAAAGCGAAAATGAAGGCAGAGCCAGCATCTAAGCCTGAGAAGAACTGCTTGGCGATAACGGCAGCCAAAGAACCGTAAAGATAAAAGTCGTACCACTCAAAAACCGTACCTAAAGATGATGCAAAAATAACTTTGCGTTCTTCAGCGGTCATTGGGGCTGCTTTAGTTGATGTTGACATCAGTAGCTCCTAACTATTTTTATTAAATAAAAAAACAACGGGTCGATTATGCTTTGAAAAAATTCAAAGAAATCCACTAGTTAGGGTAATTCCCCATCAAATAGGATCGGGGTTTTCCCGAGAAATCAGGAAACTAGAGGCAATTTCACAACAAGTACTAGCCTAGCGTCTAATGCATAGGCAGCAGTTTATATATTGGAGACACAATAACCATGCAACAAAAATGGGGAATTCGAGGAATGGCGGTAGCGCCACATTCACTCGCTTCTGAATCAGCCATAACAGTTCTGCGGGAAGGTGGTAACGCTTTAGAGGCAATGGTGGCGGCAGCCGCAACGATTGCAGTTGTCTATCCCCATATGAACTCAATAGGTGGCGACTCATTTTGGGTTGTTCACTCACCTGGCAAGGCTATGGGTGGCATCGATGCTTGCGGTGCTGCAGCTGGTTTAGCAACTAAGCAATGGTATGCGGAGCGAGGTATTACTAAAACCATTCCTTTTAGAGGGCCCGTTGCTGCAAATACAGTTGCCGGAACTATCTCTGGCTGGGGCGCCGCTCACAAACTCTCCAAACAAGGCTTGGGCGGCAAGATTCCCCTGTCTCGCTTATTGGCTGATGCCATTCATTACGCAGAAGCAGGTGTACCAGTTACTTATAGTCAATCCAGCTTGACTGCAAAGAAGCGTGAGGAGCTTAACTCCATCCCTGGATTTGCAAAAACTTTTTTAGTGGATGGCAAAGCACCTGCGGTTGGCAGCATCTTTAAACAAGAGCGCCTGGCAAAAACCTTGCGTCAAATTGCCACCAAGGGAACGGACGATTATTACCGCGGCGATCTTGCTGAACTCCTTGCAAAAGAGCTAATCAACATTGGCAGTCCATTGCGCCTCGATGATTTGCATCGTCATCACGCCAAACTCATTGATCCATTAGAGCTCAAGCATAGTCTGGGTAAGGTGTACAACATGATTCCACCTACTCAAGGTGTTGTGTCATTAATGATCATCGGGATCTTGGATCAGTTGAACTTAAAACGCTTTAAGGTCGATAGCGCTGAGTATGTACATCATTGTGTTGAGGCCACTAAGCAAGCATTCAAAATTCGCGATCAATTTGTCACTGATCCTGCGTACATGACAAAAAATGCACAGTCTTTCTTATCGCCTGCATTCTTAAAAAAACTTGCTAAGAATATTGACCCCAACAAAGCTTTACCTTGGGGCCAAGGCAAGGGACCGGCCGATACGATTTGGATGGGCGTCATTGATGGTGATGGCAATTGCGTCTCATTCATTCAAAGTATTTATCACGAGTTTGGCGCTGGCATTGTGCTGCCTAAATCTGGCGTGAACTGGCAAAACCGTGGCTGCAGTTTTTCACTTGACCCGAATACACTGAATCATCTTGAGCCCTATCGCAAACCATTCCACACATTGAATCCAGCGATGGCTTTATTCAAAGATGGGCGCTCGATGGTTTATGGAACGATGGGTGGTGATGGTCAACCGCAAACGCAATGCGCCGTCTTTACTCGCACTGCCACTTACGGCTTAGACCCACAAGATGTTATCAGCCGTCCACGCTGGTTGCTCGGTCGCACTTGGGGTCAAACAAGTGACAGCCTAAAACTCGAGTCCCGCTTTAGCCCTTGGGTAGCCAAAGAGCTTCATGCTTTAGGTCATGAGATAGAAATGCTCGATGCGTTTGATGAAACCGTAGGACATGCTGGCTGCATCATTCGTGATCCATCAGGCACATTGCGTGGCGGATGGGATCCTCGTAGCGATGGTGCGGTTAGCGCGTTTTAGTAATAAACATTTTAGGTACGCGCAGATCCCAATAAATGGCGGCTGCGCGTAGCCCAAAAATTCCGAACATACAAATCACAGATCCTTCAACCACATGCTGCGGCAAGAAGTTCAGCACCAAAACATAAGCAACACAACCCAAGGTCACCGGAATCGCATAAAGCTCATGGGACATGATTAGCGTTTTTCTGCCGGCAAGCACATCACGTAATAGGCCGCCACCGATCGCGGTAATTACACCTAAGATGACTGGTGCAACAGGCAAACCAAAATTCATATTCCATGCTTTATCAGCGCCCTGAATCGCAAATAGAGCAGCGCCAAAGCCATCGATATACAACATCCAACGATAAATTTGCGGTTGGGTAAAAAACGATTCTGCGAAAAATGTCAGCACGCTTGCGCCCAAGGCAAGCCATACATATATTTGATTGTCCGACCAGAAGGTGGGTACCTCCAAAATAATGTCGCGAATAGTACCGCCACCAATTGCGGTGATTAATCCGAGAACCAAAACACCAAATAGATCGACGCCACGATCTGCAATGGCCAATACTCCCGTCACAGCAAAGGCCATGGTTGCAATAATGCCGATCCAAAAATTAATATCTTCCATAGCAATGAGTCTAAAGCACTTTGCTTGAGTCCTATCTTGAATGGCCATTCTGAATATACTGTTAGTCATGAGTTCAGACATTCAGATAAGGCATTGATATGACCCCCAAGCTGTATAGCTTTTGGCGCAGCTCTGCTGCCTTTCGTGTGCGTATTGCCCTTAACCTAAAGGGCATGAAATTCGACACCATTCCAATCCACCTCAGTAAAAATGGTGGCGAGCAAATGAGTGAGGTATTTAGCAGCAAAAATCCCAATCGCTTAGTACCTCTTTTTGAGGAGGGTCAGAAAAGCATTCATCAATCCTTGGCAATTATTGAGTATCTTGATGAAATTCAGGCTGAGCCCGCACTATTGCCAAAAATTGCAATTGATCGAGCTTGGGTACGTTCAATAGCAATGGACATCACCAGCGACATTCATCCAATCAATAATGTTCGCGTACTCCGCTACCTCATCAAAAAACTCGGCCTTAGCAATGAAGCCAAGGATGAGTGGTACCAGCACTGGATCAGAGTTGGGCTCGAGAGCATTGAAAAACAATTAAGTCATGACACCAGAGTTGGAAGATTTGCTTATGGCGACAAGCCAAGCTTAATAGATGTCTGCTTGGTGCCTCAGCTATTTAACGCACTGAGCGCAAAAGTAGATGTGGAGCCCTACCCTACACTCATGAGCATTTTTCATGAGTGTATGAAGTTGCCTGCTTTTATTGATGCATCCTGGGAAAAACAAATAGATGCCGAAGGCTCAAACCCCGTTGCTCCACCACAGAAATAATGAGAGCGTGAACAAAGAGCTCACGGTAGTAATCAATACCACCCTAGAAATAATGCTGCCATCAGCTTTGTAATACTGAGCCAACATAAAAGGCCCAGTACCAGTGGGCAAGGCGCTCAAAATCACAATAGCACTTACCCATAAATCAGGTAAGCCCAAAATCGGACCCGCTATCATCCAAGCAATTAAGGGTTGCAGTATTAACTTTGCCAAACTAATACCCCATGCCCTCGATGGCGCGACAGCACTCTTTTGCATCAGAAATAAACCAATTGAAACTAAAGCGCATGGCGTAGAAGCAGCCGCTAAAAATGAAATCACTTGAGCAACCGGATCGTACAAAGTCAATTCACTAGAAGCCCATATCAAACCGGCGACTGGAGCTATGAGTAATGGATTGGTGCACAAGGATTTAATAACGCTTAAGACGATCTCATGAGACTTCTTATGCGACAAGATACCAATCTCAATAAATACTGTTGCCAATGCAAACATCACGAACACAATAAAAGTAGAAATAATGGCTGGAGCCAGCCCATCCTGACCAAGGGCAAGTGCGCACAATGGAATGCCCATGTATCCGGTATTTGAATAAGAAGCACTGAGGCCGTCAAAGCTGGCGGCAGCTAAGTCTCGATGACGTATCCAGCTCACTAGTAGCACTAAGGCAAAAACAATTAAGCAGCTCAGAAAAAAAGCGGTGATAAAACTGGGCTGCCACAGTGTTTGCCAGCCGCTATTGGCGGCGAAGTTAAATAGTTGCGCAGGCAAAGCCAACCAAACAACAAACCGGTTTAACTCAGTTGAGGCATTGATGCCTAGCTTACCAACGCGCCCGCCAACATACCCAATCAGTATGAGCAAGAAAACAGGTAGAACTACATTGAATACGTAGAGCAAAATTGATTGAGGGGGTTAGGCAATTTTTTTCAGCGTTTTGACATAACGCTGTGCATTTTTCACGTAACGTCCAGCGATGTCGTGAATCCCCGCTATTTGCTCTGCAGTCAATTCTTTTACCGCTTTTGCTGGGGTTCCCAAAATCATAGAGCCGTCCGGAAATTCTTTTCCCTCAGTCACCAGAGCGCCGGCACCCACCAAACAGTTTTTACCAATCTTGGCGCCATTCAAAATCACTGCACCAATACCAATCAAACTGCCGTCGCCAATCTGACAGCCGTGCAGCATCACTTGATGGCCAACAGTGACATGCTTACCAATCATGAGCGGATAACCGGGGTCGGTATGCAAAACAGATGCGTCTTGCACATTACTACCTTCGCCAATTTGAATGAGGTCGTTATCGCCACGGATCACGACTTTAGGCCAGATGCTTGCATCCTGATGAAGCTCTACTTTGCCGATCACTTCTGCACTCTCAGCAACCCAAGCGCCCTCAGCTAAGTGAGGAGCATTTCCGTCTAGTTCAAATATAGCCATGACTCATTATAGGTATGAATCAGGCTATAGATGAACGACTATGCACTAAAAGTGAATTACCAGTTAGGCTCGCGATCAGGTGTTGAAGAAATGCGGTGCACACTTAAATCGGCGCCTTCGAACTCTTCTTCTTGAGACATGCGAATACCTAAGGTCGCCTTCAGGGCGCCGTATACGACAAAACCACCGATCAGTGCGATACCTACACCTAAGGCGCTACCAATTAGTTGACCGGTAAAAGTAATGCCGCCGAGACCACCAAAAGCTTTGGTACCAAAAATACCGGCGGCTAGCCCACCCCAAAGACCGCATAGTCCATGCAGTGGCCAAACACCGAGAACATCATCTAATTTCCAGCGGTTTTGAACCAAGGTAAACATATATACAAACAGTCCGCCAGCAACTAAACCAACAAATAAAGCGCCAAGAGGATGCATTAAATCTGAGCCGGCACAAACTGCGACTAAACCAGCGAGTGGCCCGTTATAGGTAAAGCCCGGGTCATTACGGCCAACCACCCAAGCAGCCAATGTGCCACCAACCATCGCCATCAAGGAATTCATTGCAACCAATCCACTGATCTTGTCGATCGTTTGTGCACTCATCACATTAAAACCAAACCAACCTACCGCCAAAATCCATGCACCCAATGCCAAGAAAGGAATGCTTGATGGTGGATGAGCGGAGATTTGACCTTCTTTGGTGTAACGACCACGACGTGCACCTAGCAGAATGACTGCAGGCAAGGCAATCCATCCGCCCACGGCATGGACTACAACTGAACCAGCAAAGTCATGGAACTCTTCACCAGTTAAGCCTTTAATCCAAGCCTGAATACCGTAATGTTGATTCCAGGCAATACCTTCGAAGAAGGGGTAAATAAAACCCACCAAGATAAAGGTAGCAATAAGTTGAGGATTAAATTTTGCGCGCTCTGCTATGCCGCCTGAAATAATGGCAGGGATTGCAGCAGCAAAGGTGAGCAAGAAGAAAAACTTCACTAATTCGTAACCATTCTTCTCAGCGAGCAACTCGGCGCCAGAGAAAAAGTTCACACCATAAGCAATGCTGTAACCAATAAAGAAATACGCAATAGTTGAGACTGCAAAGTCCACCAAGATTTTTACCAACGCATTGACTTGGTTTTTCTTGCGAACAGTCCCCAGCTCCAAGAACGCAAAGCCCGCATGCATGGCAAGAACCATGATTGCACCGAGCAAGATGAATAAAGCATCGCTACCTGTTTTCAAAGTTTCCATGAAATTTCCCCTCGTATTTTTTGCATCATTATGGGGAATATAAAAACCCAAAGAAGTGCGAGCTGCACCCATTTAGTGCATTAAGTACCCATATTTATGGTTTATCATCGTTTTTACATACACCTAAGGGAGAACCCATGAAGAAATTCCTCATTGCATTGGCCGCTTTAGCCGCTTTTTCAGGCTTTGCACAAGCACAAGAAACCATCAAAGTATTAAGCACACAAGAACTTGCTAATGTTTGCAAACTCCCTGCAAGCCCAGAATCACGCAGCTTCTGTATCGGCTTTACCACTTCTGTTTATGAAACTTATTTAGCCACTCGCCATCCACAACGTGCAAAGCCATTTATTTGCGTTAAGCAACCAGCTCCATCACGTGATGAAGTGATTGGTGATTTTGTAAAGTTTGCGCAAAGCAATCCACAAGTAGCTGACAAACCAGCTGCCGGTGTTTTCTTGGGCTTCTTAGCTTCACGCTTCCCTTGCGCTAGAAAATAATTTCAGCGACTAGCCAAACTAATACACTTTTAAAGGATCAGTTGATATGAAAAAAATTATCGCGATTACCGCAGCAACTCTAGCAATCGCCGGTTGCTCAAATATGAGCAATACTGAGCAACGTACACTCTCAGGCGCGAGCATTGGCGCAGCAGCTGGTGCCGTTGGCACTGCAATCTTCCACGGCAATCCTATCTGGGGTGCAGTTGGTGGTGCAGCCGTTGGCGCAGCTTCTGGTTATGTATACGACGCTTATAAGAAAAATGAAGGTGCCAATTACAATGCTGGCTATAACGCAGGTAAAAATAACCAGCCAGCTAAGGCGCCTAATTAAGTCGACCTACTAAGCTTTAAAGCCCGGCCCATTCAGGCCTAAGCGCAGTAAAACAAACCCAGCTCGTATTAATTTACCAGCTGGGTTTTTATTTGGATCTGCCCAGCCAATGCTTTATGAATAGGGCACTTATCTGCAATCTCCATTAAGCGCTCTTTTTCTTCT
Organism: Polynucleobacter sp. MWH-Jannik1A5; assembly: GCF_018881795.1. Classification (GTDB taxonomy): domain Bacteria; phylum Pseudomonadota; class Gammaproteobacteria; order Burkholderiales; family Burkholderiaceae; genus Polynucleobacter. The sequence goes on from NZ_JACVPQ010000001.1 coordinate 645,394, forward strand.
GAGCTTAAGTTTCCTTGTAACTGAATCTCACGTGAAAATGTTTCAACATCATTTGTGCGTTCGATATCTACCGTCACAATGGCATTTTCTAAATTCATTGCTTTGCGACCAGCATACATTTTTAAAGTCATCGATGTACAAGCCGCTAAGGCAGCGCCAAGATATTCGTGAGGACTTGGCCCTGTTCCGGAGCCTCCTTTAGCGGTTTCTGCGTCAGACAAAAAATGCAATTCGCCAGCAGTCAATTTTTGCTGCAGAGGGCCTTCGCCAAACTGTGAGACAACTTTTCTCATAAAGATCCTAAAAAAATAATGGGTCGAAACATCATTAAGAGTGACTTTAACCGGAATGAGGCTTGCTTGCCCTTTCCATAGTCGGTAGTTGCGCTTTCTTCCAGGCACTAAAACCACCCTCTAAATGACAAATGTTTGGCACACCCATTTTCTGCAGCATCTGCGTAGATAGAGCAGAACGCCAAGCAGAGGCGCAATACAAGACTAGCTGCTTGCCTTCGCCAAAGATCGGCTTGTAATAGGGGCTATCAGGATCAACCCAAAACTCCAGCATCCCCCGAGGGGCGTGAAACGCATTGGGGATCATGCCCTCGCGTTCTAATTCACGGACATCGCGAATATCGATGAACACCACATTAGGGTCCACTAACAATTGCTGCGCTTTTTCCAAGGAAAGAGTCTCGATTTCAGCCATGGCGCTCTGAATGAGCTCTTGATATCCAATCTTTAATTTCACGAAATCTCCTAAATTAACAATATCTCATTCATACCAAGCACCTGCTACCATTCTGCTATGAACTTTACCCCCACTGAACTTGGTGCAAGCATTATTTTTGCAATCGCAGTTTTGCATACTTTTTGTACCGGCTATTTTGAATCTATTGCTAAAAAGTCTCCGCGTCATGCCGGCCTTTGGCATCTTCTGGGTGAAGTTGAAATTGTCTTTGGTTTTTGGGCGGCCATCCTGGTTATTTTCATTTCGCTAGATGACGGTTTAAGTACTGCTAAAGATTTTTTAAATAAACGCAATTTCACAGAACCGCTCTTTGTTTTTGCCATCATGATTGTCGCTGGCACAAAACCTATCTTGTATTTTGCAACGAAAATACTGCATGTTTTAGCGATGGCACTGCAATATCTATTGCGCATCAGAAGTGCTCCTGCTTTATATTTTTTAACTCTGGCGATCACCCCACTTCTAGGCTCAGTCATCACCGAGCCAGCTGCTATGACCCTGGCGGCCTTCTTACTGCGTGATTTGGTCTATCGCCATAAATGCTCGACAGCCCTCCTATTTGGAACGCTTGGTGTTCTCTTCGTCAATATCTCCATTGGCGGAACACTCACCAACTTTGCTGCACCACCAGTACTGATGGTGGCCTCTACTTGGAGTTGGAGTTCAGCATTTATGTTTGCTAACTTTGGCATAGAGTCTTGTATTGCCATTTTTATTAACGCTCTAGTAGTCACACTTTTATTTCATCGCCAACTCATTGAGCCTGATACAGAAAAGAAAGAAGTCCAAATTCCATTGGCCGTAATTTTGATGCATCTGCTCTTTTTATTTGGTGTAGTCGTATTTGCGCATGATCCAATTATTTTTACTTGGATTCTGTTGTTCTTTATTGGCTACACCACGGCTTATCCAAAACATCAAAGCCCACTGATTCTGAAAGAAGCCTTACTGGTCGGTTTTTTCTTAGGCGGCTTAGTCGTACTAGGTTCACTACAGGGTTGGTGGCTACAGCCTATTCTAGAAATGATGAGTCCTACTGCAGTCTTTTATGGCAGCCTAGTGTTAACCGCTTTCACCGATAATGCAGCGCTTACCTATCTAGGCTCCTTAGTGACTGGGACATCTCCAGAATTCAAGCTGGCTTTGGTGGGAGGCGCTGTTGCAGGCGGCGGTCTTACCGTCATTGCCAATGCGCCTAACCCAGCAGGTATCGCTATCCTGCGGCAGCACTTTCCAAATGGCGCAGTCTCAGCACTCTATTTACTAATTGCTGCAATTCCGCCCACGCTAGTGGCCGTTCTAGCTTATCGACTCATCTAGGGCCTAAGTCAGGCTTAGGCGGTAAAATCTGAGCTTCGCCCCCAGTTATAAACCTGAGAACGGCATATGAAAAAGCTCTATATCAAAACCTTCGGCTGTCAAATGAACGAGTATGACTCGGGCAAGATGGCCGACCTATTACATGCCGATGAAGGCATGGTTATGACAGATCGACCAGAAGATGCTGATGTTGTTCTTCTGAATACTTGCTCCATTCGAGAAAAAGCTGAAGATAAAGTCTTTTCAGATTTAGGTCGACTTCGCGAGCTCAAGAAAACCAAGCCCAACCTATTGATTGGTGTTGGTGGTTGCGTGGCAAGCCAAGAAGGTCAGCAAATTGTTAGTCGAGCACCCTACGTGGATGTGGTCTTTGGCCCCCAAACATTGCATCGTCTATCCGACCTCATTGCAGAGCGCCGTAAAACTGGGATCTCTCAAGTAGACATTTCCTTTCCGGAGATTGAAAAGTTTGATCATCTTCCGGCATCACGCCAAACTCGTGGCTCAGCCTATGTATCAATCATGGAGGGCTGCTCCAAATATTGCAGCTACTGCGTTGTACCCTATACACGTGGCGAGGAAGTCTCCAGGCCTTTTGATGATGTACTCACTGAAGTAGCTGGACTTGCCAGTAAGGGCGTCAAAGAAATTGTGCTTCTTGGTCAAAACGTCAATGCGTATTTAGGCAAGATGGGTGATACCGAAGAAATCGCTGACTTTGCTCTGCTTATTGAATACATTGCGGAAATTCCTGGGGTTGAACGGATCCGATTTACCACCAGCCACCCTAAAGAATTTACACAACGTCTCATTGATGTATATGCAAAAGTACCTAAGCTGGTGAGTCACCTGCATCTACCCGTACAACATGGATCTGATGCCATGTTGTCAGCAATGAAACGTGGGTACACCGCACTAGAGTTCAAAAGCATTATTCGCAAAATGCGAGCCGCTCGTCCTGACCTCACGCTATCAAGCGACTTCATTGTGGGGTTTCCAGGTGAGACTGAAGCAGACTTTGAGAAATTACTCAAGATGGTCAAAGAGTTAAATTTTGACAACAGCTTTTGCTTTATCTTTAGCCCACGCCCAGGCACACCAGCCGCCAACCTGCACGATGACACGCCTTACGAAGTCAAACTAAAGCGCCTTCAAACATTGTTGGCCCTTGTAGAGGGACAGGCTAATCAAATTAGTCAGCAAATGCTGGGCAATACTGAGCGAGTATTAATTGAGGGACTTGCTAAAGATGGCATCAATTTGCAAGGACGTGCTGAAAATAATCGTGTAATTCATTTCACAGCGCCCGATCAAGACATCGAGAATCTGATTGGTCAAATAGTAGACATTCGTATTACCGAAGTTCTTAACTACACCCTAAGAGGGGAATTGGTGGAAGCGCATGTTAGTTAAGAAAAAAGTTGCTTCACCCAAGCTGGCAATTGATCTGCAATTCGCTAGCCCAGCAATTGAATCCACTCTTGGAAAAATTGCTTCACCTACTTTGATAAAAAAATGGGTTAAAAGCGCAACACCGCTTGGCGGTCTGATCACTCTTCGCTTTGTTAATGCTACAGAGGGTAAAAAGTTGAACATGGCTTTTCGTCAAAAAGATTACGCAACCAATGTATTAACTTTTCCTTACGATCTTTCAAAAAATGAGCTAGTTGCAGATATTATTTTTTGTCTTCCCGTCTTACAGAAAGAAGCGAAAGAGCAGGGTAAGTTGCTGAATGCCCATTTGGCACATTTGATTGTGCATGGCTGCCTCCATGCCCAAGGCCATGATCATGAAGTGATGAAGGATGCCAAGAAGATGGAAGCATTAGAAATCCAGATTCTCGAAAAATTGGGTTTTGCCAACCCCTACTAATGGTTTGACTTATTTCTACGCTATTCTTGCTATATGCCTGACCCCAATAAATCCTTTTTAGACCGTTTAGCCGATTTTTTAACTCCTCAGCCAACGGAGCCCAGCGAACGTCGTCAAGAGTTGATCGAAACTCTGCGTGAAGCTCAAGTCGAAGGCCTAATCGATGCCGATGCACTCTCCATGATTGAGGGCGTCTTTCAGGTTGGTCAGTTATGCGCACGCGATATTCTTGTACCCCGCGCCCAAATTGATTGGATCGATATCAACCAAGCGCTACCTGAGATTATCAAGAGCGTGATCGAAGCAGCTCACTCACGTTTTCCTGTATTTGAAGGTAGTCGAGACAACGTTATCGGCATATTGCTCGCTAAAGATTTATTGCGTCATGCAACAGAAAAAGACTTTCAAGTTCGAGACTGGTTGCGTCCAGCAGTCTTTATTCCGGAATCTAAGCGCCTCAGCGTGTTATTACGCGACTTTAAAGACAATCGCAATCACTTAGCGATTGTGGTTGATGAATATAGTGGCGTAGCAGGAATTATTACGATTGAGGACGTCCTTGAGCAAATCGTTGGTGATATTGAAGATGAGCATGATGTTGATGAAGAGGCAGATAATCTCATTCCCCTAGATAACGGCGACATCCGCGTCAAAGGCATTACTGAGCTTGAGCAATTCAATGAAGCACTGGGCACCCACTTCGAGCTTGAAGATATTGAGACGGTAGCTGGATTGGTTATTCAACATCTTGGCCGGGTACCCAAGATAGGTGAGCTCATTGAAATCGATGGTATTGAATTTGAAGTACAGCGTGCCGACCCAAGACAAATTCATATTCTTCTTGCACGACAAACCAATAAAAAACCTGACTGAGATTCGCCTTGCTTGATCAGCACCCTTATCAACAGCGCATGAGTGTCAAAATATTTTCACCAATTACTTTGTTGTTATTAGGTGCGGCACTTGCACTAGCTGCCGAACTTCCCTACGGTGGCTGGATTCAGATTCCTCTTTTAAGCATTCTTTGGTGGCGACTAGATCCACAATCTCATAACTCATTTAAAAAACAATTCGCCTTGGGCCTCACTTTTGGAATTGGCTATTTTGTTGTGGGTCTATGGTGGCTTTACATTAGCCTGCATGATGTTGGCGGCATGAATGCATTGCTCGCTGGTATGGGGGTATTTCTACTATCAGCCTATGTAGCTATTTACTTTGCTATGGCCACGCTGGCAATTACTGTATTTAAAAAGAATCGGCTCGCCGGCTTATTTCTTGCGGCAAGCTGGGTGCTTGCGGAGTTTCTGCGCGGCTATATCTTCACTGGATTTCCTTGGATGGGTCTTGCTGAAACCCAATTCAATGGCCCCTTCGCTCTTATCGCGCCTCTCTTTGGCGGTCTAGCCTGCACCTTCTTGATGGTTTGGGCCTCCTGGGAGCTTTATCAAATTCGCAAACATTCGATCTCCAGTGCAATTCTCATCATGGCTGCAATTGGAATCGCTCAAGTCGCTGGTGCATTTACTTTCACTAAACCTATTGGAGAACCCATTAGCATTCGACTGATTCAGGGTAACTTTGAGCAAAGTCTGAAATTTAATCCTCAGGCCATCAGCCGACAAATTGATTTTTATGCTGGCGAAATAACCAAGCAAGCGGCTAATCTCATCATCATTCCTGAAACTGCATTCCCGTGGCCAATTCCTAATTTACCAATCGGTCTTGTGAATTATCTTCAAGATTTTTCTAATAATAGTAATAGCAATCTTCTGCTTGGATTGATTGGCGAGGTACCCGGTACAAATGGCATGCAATATTCGAATCGTGCCACCGGCCTCTCCCCAAATACTTCAGCCTATCAATACGATAAAGCTCATCTTGTTCCCTTCGGAGAATTTATTCCTCCCGGATTTCAGTGGTTCGTCAATGCTTTTCATGTGCCGATGAGTGACTTTGCTAGAGGTAAATTAGATCAATCACCTTTTGCGATTGTGCGTAAAGGTCAAGAAGATATTTATGCGGCGATTACGATTTGCTATGAAGATGTTTTTGGGGGTGAGCTTGCCTCTCGTATTCAACATAGTGATAAGCCAGTCAATCTACTAATCAATATGACCAATCTTGCTTGGTTTGGAGAATCGCAGGCGTCCACTCAGCAACTTAGACTCTCGCAGTTGCGCTCTTTAGAGACCGGTCTTCCCGCCTTACGCGCTACCAATACGGGCATTACCGCCGTCTTAGGCCCTGATGGCAAAGTATTAAAAGCGCTTCCGGAATTTACTCAAGGCACCCTAAGCACCCAAGTCCAGGCTTATTCCGGAAAAACGCCATATGTTATTTGGGGCAATTTACCGATTTTGGGTATTTCTTGCCTACTGCTGGTCTGGGGCTTGATTAGTCATAGGCGTTTTTAGGTATTTTTAACTCCTAAGCCCTCTAGCCATGTAAAATCAATGGCTTAGCCAGGTTAATCATGCTTACTTTTCAGCAAATCATTCTCAAACTTCAAGATTATTGGGACCAACAAGGTTGTGCCCTATTGCAACCCATCGACCTCGAGGTTGGTGCCGGTACATCTCATACTGCAACCTTCTTACGGGCCATCGGTCCAGAGCCTTGGAAAGCTGCGTACGTTCAGCCATCACGGAGACCAAAAGATGGTCGTTACGGTGAGAACCCGAATCGCCTGCAGCACTACTATCAATACCAAGTGGTACTTAAGCCTGCGCCTGAAAATATTCTCGATCTGTATTTGGGCTCTCTTGCTGCACTAGGTTTAGATCTTAAAGAGAATGATGTTCGCTTTGTAGAGGATGACTGGGAGAACCCAACGCTTGGCGCTTGGGGGCTAGGCTGGGAAGTTTGGCTTAATGGCATGGAAGTGACGCAATTTACTTATTTCCAGCAAGTGGGTGGCTTAGATTGCAAACCTGTTCTTGGCGAGATCACTTATGGTATCGAACGTTTGGCAATGTATATCCAGAACTGCTCTAAAGTATACGACCTAGTATGGGCTGACGGCATCTCTTATGGTGACGTGTATCACCAAAATGAAGTTGAACAATCTTGTTATAACTTTGAACACTCCAATACCGATTTACTCTTTGCCAACTTCACAAATTATGAAAGCGAAGCAAAGCGTTTGATGGAGGTACCACTAGCGCTTCCTGCTTATGAAATGGTTTTAAAAGCAGCGCATACCTTTAATTTGCTGGATGCTCGCGGCGCCATCTCTGTTACTGAACGTGCGGCCTATATTGGACGCATTCGCAATCTTTCACGCGCTGTTGCTCAAGCCTACTTTGAGTCCAGAGAAAAGCTGGGCTTCCCAATGTGTCAACGTCAAGCTAAAGCTAAAGCTTAAGCGCATCGAGATTTCTGCATTCCATCTATGAGCACATCAAATTTCAAACCTCAATCAGCCACTTTATTGATTGAGGTATTTACTGAAGAACTTCCACCCAAATCTTTGCGTCGCTTAGGCGATGCATTTAGCGAAGGTATCTTTGCGGCACTTCAGTCAGCTGGTTTAGCGACTGAATCCTCTAAGATCACTGGCTTTGCAACACCACGCCGCTTGGCGGTTCAGGTTACTAACGTTCTAAATCAAGCCCCAGACTATCCAGTACGTGAAAAACTATTGCCTACGAGCATTGCATTTGATGCTGAAGGTAAAGCAACAGCGCCCTTGCTGAAAAAATTAGGTGCACTTGGATACGCAGATATTGATCTTGCAACATTAGAAAAATCTGGCGAAGGCAAAAATGAAGCACTCTATCTCAATGTCGTCGCTAAAGGTGCTGCGCTTGAGCAAACCGCTCAAACTGCACTTGAGCAAACATTAAGCAAGTTGCCGATTGCTAAAATGATGCACTATCAAGTGCTGCAAAAAGATGGTCAATTAGCGGATGTGCAATTTGCCCGCCCAGCACACCGCATCATTGCACTGCATGGAAATGCAGTTTTGAATATCAGTGCGTTAGGTATTGATGCGAGCAATGAAACTGAAGGACATCGCTTCTTGGCACCCGGCAATGTAACGATTGCTAGCGCAGATCAATATGAAGTGGATCTGCAATCCAAGGCAAAGATTATCCCGAGCTTTAATCAGCGTCGTGCGCAAATTGAGGCTGCACTATTAAAAGCTGCTGGTGATGATTTGGTTTTGATGCCAGACAGTCTTTTGGATGAAGTAACAGCCTTAGTTGAATGGCCAGCGATTTACGAGTGTCATTTTGATCAAGAGTTCTTGGAAGTGCCACAAGAATGCTTGATTTTGACAATGCAAACCAATCAAAAGTACTTTGCATTAACCGACAAGCATGGCAAATTACGCAATCGCTTTTTGATTGTTTCTAATATTGAAACAGATAAGCCTCATGCGATTATTTCTGGCAACGAACGTGTTGTGCGTCCTCGCTTATCAGATGCTCGTTTCTTTTTCCAGCAGGATCAAAAACGTCCTTTAGCTTCCCGTGTAGCCGACCTAGGCAAGGTGGTTTATCACAATCAATTGGGCAACCAGTTAGACCGTACCAAGCGCGTTCAAGGTCTTGCTGTAGGCATTGCCAAAAAACTGGGTGCTGATGAAAAGCTCGCCTCCCGTGCCGCTGAAATTGCTAAAACTGATCTGCTAACCGATATGGTTGGTGAGTTTCCAGAACTCCAGGGAGTTATGGGTAGCTACTACGCTACAAATGATGGTGAGAATGCTGATGTTGCTAGCGCTTGTAGCGAGCACTATATGCCACGCTTTGCTGGAGATACATTGCCTCAAAGCCAAACCGGAACCATCTTGGCTATTGCTGACAAACTAGAAACTCTAGTGGGTATATGGGGTGTAGGACTAGCGCCAACGGGCGATAAAGACCCTTATGCATTGCGCCGCCATGCTCTGGGTATTTGCCGTTTGCTTTTAGAGAAAAATCTTTCACTCAATTTACCTGAACTCATTGAGTTGGCACGTGCGCAATTTCCACAAGCCGATGTACAAGAAAAAGCTAAAGCTGCCGATATCTATGCTTTCATCATTGATCGTCTTCGCGCATATTTGCGCGACCAGTCCGTTGCTGGCAAGGCATTTACTAGTGCAGAAATTGATGCCGTTTTGAGTCAGGACCCAGCGCAAATCAATGACCTGATTCAACGCTTAACTGCGTTGCGCGAATTTAATGTTCTTGCAGAAGCCACTCAACTCGCAGCTGCCAATAAACGTATCAGCAATATCCTAAAGAAAACTACCACCACAATTCCGGCGGCCTGCTCAGAAAAATTGCTACAAATCCCAGCGGAGGCTGCATTATATGCAGCATTAGAAGCCGCTACTCCGAAGCTGAATGCAGCTTACGAGCAACGTCAATTTGTAGAAGTCTTAAGGTCACTCGTGGCTTTAAGCGGTCCAATTGATCAGTTCTTTGCAGATGTAATGGTTATGGATCCAAATCCAGATCTACGCGACAACCGCTTAGCTCTCCTGCAACAACTTCACCAGAAAATGAATCTCGTTGCCGATCTCGGCAAATTAGCATGAGCACCAGCTCTTCTAAACTCATTATTTTGGATCGCGATGGCGTGATCAATGAAGATCGCGACGATTACGTGAAGTCAGTGGATGAGTGGGTTCCACTTCCAGGCAGTCTAGAAGCAATTGCCCTCCTCAATCAAGCGGGCTATCAAATTGCTATAGCCACCAATCAATCCGGTCTTTCAAGGGGCTACTTCACCATCAATGATTTGCATGCAATGCATAGCAAGATGGAGAACTTACTCAAACCGCTAGGCGGGCATATTGATAGCATCTTTTTTTGCCCCCATCAGGATTCACATCAATGCGATTGCCGTAAACCCGCACCTGGGCTTATGAAAGAAATAGCTTTGCGTTATAAAAAAATGGGTAGTGCAACACCACTTGCTGGCACTCCCATTGTGGGAGACTCCTTACGCGATCTAGAGGCGGGCATTGCTTTGGGCGCATCGCCCCATTTAGTGCTCACCGGCAAGGGTGAAAAGACACTTGCAAAAGGTAATCTTCCAGAGGGGACGCAAATACATGCGGATCTCCTGGCATTTGCCAACGTGCTTTTAGAAAAATAAGGTTTACACACAGCATGAAATTGATTCGCTCTACCCTGTTTGCCCTATTTTTATTGGTTTTCACGCCAATTTGGTCGGTGCTTTGTATGCTGACTTTTCCATTTCTGAGCCCTGAAAATCGCTACTCTTTTATTGGACTTTGGAACAAAGTAGTTATTGCCTTATTAAAACCACTCTGTGGCATTCATTACGAAATCCGCGGTATGGAAAATATGCAGGCCGTACTAAACGAACGCGTCATCATTCTCAGCAAGCACCAGTCGGCTTACGAAACTATCGCTTACATCGCCTTGCTCCCAAAACAACTTTGCTTTGTCTTTAAACGGGAGTTGCTCTGGATTCCATTTTTTGGCTGGGCGTTAGCTTTGTTAAAAATGATTCACATTAATCGCTCCAATAAACAGGGTGCAGCTCTATCTGTAGCTACTCAAGGGCGAAAACGCCTAAGTGAAGGCAAGTGGATCATGCTTTTTCCAGAGGGCACCAGAACTGCCACTGGATCTACCAAGCCTTACCGCAAGGGCGGCACTCGTCTTGCGAGTGCAACTGATGCTTTAGTTATTCCCATTGCGCATAATGCTGGACGCTGCTGGCCAAAAAATAGCTTTATTAAAAATCCTGGGACAGTTATTTTTTCTATTGGCCCCGCAATTAGCTCAGCAAATAAATCCGCTGATCAACTTCAGCAAGAAGTTGAAGGATGGATTGAAGCTGAAATGCGCGTCATTGACCCAAGCGCATATAAATAAAATAGTGGGGGCTTAAGAGGCGAGGATCTTAGCCCACTGGATATACCGATCAACCGAAATATCCTGTGCTCTTGCCTTCAGCTCAATCTCAGTCAAACTGAGTCTATCTGCAAAAGCTTGTAAATTGGTACGCAGCATTTTTCTTCTCTGAGAAAAAGCTGCAGCAACTACCTTTTCTAAGGCGCTCCATTGAGCATGACTTAAAGCAAAATCTCTCCGGGGAATCATTCGCACCACAGCAGAATTCACCTTAGGCTGCGGATCAAAGGCCTCTGGTGGCACCTCTAGCACCAATTCCATATCGTAGCGAGCTTGCAGCATGACCGAAAGACGGCTGAAGTCTGAACTCCCCTCTTTAGCAACCATTCGCTCTACAACCTCAGCCTGCAACATAAATACCTGCTCATCAATTGAGTCGGCAGCAGACACTAAATGAAACAATAAAGGCGAGGAGATGTTGTACGGCAGATTACCAACTACTTTACATAAGCCTTGTTTAGTCGAGCGACTTTGTGCCCATGCCAAAAAATCAAACTTGAGGGCATCACCCTCAATGACCGTTAGATCCTGAAGATTTTTTTCATTCCAAAAGGCGACCAAATCTCGATCAATCTCTAAGAGGTCCAGATGATCAAGATTTTCCAATAGAGGCAAGGTTAATGCGCCAAGGCCAGGGCCAATCTCAATCACATGCATGTCAGCACTAGGAGTAATTAGCGCGACAATAGAATAGATAATTCCGTTATCTTGTAAAAAGTTTTGTCCAAATCGTTTGCGTGCGCGATGCATATCTTAGGATTGCTTTCTTTGGTTTGCAGCCAATTGATACGCCAAACGCATAGCCTCAAGCATGCTACCGGCATCAGCAATTCCCTTACCAGCGATATCCAAAGCGGTACCGTGATCTACTGAGGTGCGGATGATCGGCAGCCCTAAAGTCACATTCACCCCATTACCAAAGGTAACAAATTTAAAAGGGGCCAAGCCCTGATCGTGATACATCGCAATAAAAGCATCAACCTGCGTAATAGAAGCAGCATCAAACATCGTATCGCCTGGATAGGGGCCTGATATCTGAACACCCATTTTTTTTGCCGCCTCAATTGCCGGCGAGATTATCTCAATCTCTTCTTGCCCTAAATATCCAGACTCTCCCGCATGAGGGTTTAGACCAGCTATGCGAATCATCGGCTTTGAAATACCAAATTTTTTCTGCAAATCTTGGTTAACAATTTGAATCGTATCTAGAACCAGTTCATAACTTAAAGCTAGTGGCACCTCTTTAAGAGGCAAATGGGTGGTCACCAATGCAACTCGTAAACTTCTTGGAGACTGAAGCTCTAAAAACCCTATAGGTAATGACGCACACAACATCATTACCACGTGAGAAGCATGACAACATTCTGCAAGATACTCCGTATGCCCTGTAAATGTCGTACCAGCGTCATTGATGATACTTTTTTGAAGTGGTGCAGTTACCATAGCATCAAACTGACCTTGAAGACAGCCATCAATCGCTTGATCTAAAAGATGAATGACATACTGCGCATTCTCAGGATTTAGAGTCCCCTGCAAAACAGGAACCTTCAACTCAATATTTTGAATCCGCAGCCGACTCACTAACTCAGGACTAATATTTTTAGGAATAGGTAATAATTTGCTATCGCCCAGCAAGGTAATTGCAACGTTATCTTGCTCACGCAAGAACTCTAGTGCAGCAATAAGCGAGACCTCAGGCCCAATACCAGCCGGTTCGCCAGTACTTACAACGAGATTAACGAGGGGTGCTACTTGCCGCATCTTCCACGTTCAAAATTTTGACAGTAGCGTTATCACGTAGTTCGCGTATCCACTCCTGATAGGCTTGATCTAGTTTTCTTTCGCGAATCGCTGCGCGTGCAAATTGACGTTGTTTCTCGACAGTGAGCTGACCTTCACGACGATCTAATACTTGTATCAAATGCCAACCGAATTCAGTTTTGACTGGGTTTCCTACTTCACCAATTTGCAAACGATTCATAGCCTGCTCAAACTCGGGAACCAAGTCTCCGGGGCTCATCCAGCCAAGATCGCCGCCATTAGATGCAGAGCCATCCTCTGAATATTTTTTTGCCAACTCAGAAAAGTCTGCCGTCTTAGTTCTGATCTGATCACGAAATCCCTGCAAGCGTCTCTCGGCATCTTGGTCAGACAAACCCGCTCGACTGCGCAACAAAATATGGCGAGATAAAGTTTGAGTGATAGGAATATTTTGAGGCGTAGTTTGAGCAGGTTCCGGAGCAACCGCTTGCTGAGAAGGCGCATTAGCCATCAGTGCACGTCGATCTAATACTTTAAGAACATGATAGCCCGCAGGGCTTTTCACTACAGCGTTAGCCACCTGACCACTACCAGTATTTCGAATTGCTTCATAAAACAACTGCGGCAAACGATCAGGGGTGCGGTAGCCTAATTCCTGAAACTTGATCTTGGGATTATCTTTTGCGGCCATAGAACCCAATTGCATAAAATCAACATCCCCACGTGCCTCACGTAACAAGATATCGGCTTTCTTTTTAGCGTCAGCTTGAGCACCGGCACCAGCAGCGGCATCTACAGGAATAAAAATCTGAGCTACATCAATTTCCTCAGGACCTCCATTTACTGCTGGTGCAGACCGGGAGGGCGTACCGGCCTTCATGGCCCTTGTTCGCTCTAAAATAAAGTTATCAATTTCAGCATCAGAAATTTTGATTTTGGCCTCAACTTCTCGCTCACGATAGCGCGTCATTGAAATATCATCGCGAAGCATTTGCCTATATCGCTCAAAGGTAGTTCCAGAGGCATTTACCCTAGCCTTTAATTCGGCGAGCGTCAGCTTATTTTTTGCTGCAATCTCACCGATGTACTTATCCAATTCCTTATTACTAATTCCCACGCCCTCTTGCTCAGCATTTTGAATCTGAATTTTTTCAATAATGAGTCGATCTAATATCGTTTTTCGCGCTGACCCATCATCAGGCAACTTAGCGCCCTGCTTTTTTAGCGCCGCAATGCGATCATCGATTTCTTTTCGTGTTACGTAACCAGTATTTACTACAGCGGCGACACCATCAATATTTCGAATCTTGCTTTCTGTAGCAGCATTCGTCTTAGCGGCGTCTTGTGCGAACAAGGTAGTTGTAAACATGGCCACAGCAATAAAAGTGGCAACGTTAGCAATTTGTCTCAAGCGGTTCATAAAAAGCATTATTGATAGTTCTCGTATATTGAGGGGGGTATTGGCTTAGAGGTAGGCATATATCCAGGAACGTTAAGCTTCATGATATCAACTGGATTACTTCCTGCACTACCAAAACCCTTAAATTCAATCTGAAACAGTATTGAGGTAGTGGTTATTTGGGAGGTATTCAAAACCTGAGAATAGGCACTTCGGAAAGTCCAGCAATCTTTAGTCCACTCCAGGGCCACCAAGCTATTTAATGTTTTTGTACTTAAAGCATCATAGCCCCAGCGCCCCAAAACAGAAACCTCTCGCGTAATTGGCCATTGACCTGAGACGTTATATTGATCAGTAGTAGTTGATGAGGGTACAAAGGCTTGATTATTTTGAATAGATGCCTGCACCGGCGGAGACCAAACGTTACGGTATCCAAAATTTAAACTTCTACCCTGTGTGGGACGCCAACTACCCCCCACCGTCGTCTGTACAAAACGATTTAATTGGGTGTTGTACTGACCAAATAAGTCTGCACTGAAGTTACCAAGCAAACGCACCGAACCAGATCCCAAGGTATCGGAGTAGGTAGTGGGATTAACAATGTTGCCATTCAAGCCCACACGTTGGCCAGTGAACTGCTGCTTTTGCGCAATTGTCACGTTAGCGCGTTCTGCACCAGTATTCGCCTCAATCATGCGACTAGTAAGACCGAGCGTGGCTGCATTATTGTCAGCAATACGGTCATTACCAATAAAAGTATTTTCATTAAAAATTTGAGAGACGCCAAAGCCAGCATCAGCAGTATCAAAAATCGGGGTCTGCGCCTGACTTTGATAAGGGGTATAAACATAAAAGGCGCGTGGCTCCATTGTGAGCAACATATCGCGACCAAAAAATCCTTTCAATCCTGCGGCATCTCTTTCGAATGCCAAAGCAGAATCTAAACTAAAAGTGGGGATGGTAAATCCCTGAGCAACTGGTGCTCCATTAGCTACAAACGGAGTAGCGTTATAAGTGTTTGACTGAAAACTTATTTTTGGAGTGATGTAATAGCCTGGCGTGACTTGCGGCAAAGCCAGCGCACCCTTCACTACAGTTCGATCGGCCTGGCTATACACACCCGGGGCGGTAGCAGCCAAATTGCCTCCAATGTTGTATGCAAATCTAGTGTAGTCCGTAGAAAAAGTGGTTGCAGGACCGGTTGGCAAGGTGACATATTTTCCACTTGCATCGGCTACCGCAGGGGTCAAACGATTGTTATAGGAGGCAGTAATGTTTGGCAGAATGTTATATGGCGCCTGAACTGTAGTGGTGGGATCCGGCTGCAAAGTTTGAAAAGTCAACGCTCTTGCAGAGACATTCCAATTACTCAAACTACCAGTCAATCCTTTAGTAGTGCCAACCTCCTGCCGGAACTGACTAGTGATTGCTCCAGCAATACTCTGAGAGAAATCTGTAGGGTACAGATTATCTGAAACCCGAGACATATTGGCATACCCAGTCCATGAACCAGGCAATGGAATTCCACCAGGGGCAGCACCGCCACTAAATACTTGTCGCTGCTGCCAGTCATACTTCCAGCGATCAGTACCAGTTTTTTTATCGTAAGGCATATATTCACCCATGACGGTGCCGGAATACTTGGTATCTAAGAATCGATACTGTGCACCCAGCATTGCACCTCGCTGATTCATATAGCGAGGCAACAAAAGTAAGTCACGATTAGGCGCGATATTTACGTAATAAGGCTGTGTAATATCTAGGCCATTATTTGAGTTGTAACCAGCAACTGGCGCAAGAATGCCAGAGCGGCGTTGACCACCAGTCGGAGCGGTAAAGTAAGGGATATAAGCTATTGGTACATCGAAGAAGCGCATGACCCCATGCGTACCAACCATTTCCTTTTCTTCGTTATCTATTTCCATAGTGCTAGCTGTGAAATACCAATCTAGATTTTCTGGAGTGCACGTAGAGTAGGTTGCTTTATCAAATACAAAAACATCAGCACTTTGTACTGTTAATTTTTTAGCCTTGCCATTGCCACCGTTATCGCGTAATTCATATATTGGTGACTCCATTGAGCCTTCACGTACATCTACCTTAAATTGCCCCTTGGGTCCTTTAAAAGTAACGTTCCCTTTTGATAACTCAACATTCCCATTTAAATCTGCAATATCAGTATCAGGGTTATAGGTAATTTCATCCGCCTTCATCATTGCTCCATTACGACGGATTTGCGCACGACCTATTAAATGCATGTCACGCTCAACAACACCTGAAATCGTGTCACTCGAAGTAAAGGTCAGCGCCTGCCCATCATCAATCGGCTTTCCAACTCTCAGCTGATCATCCAACTTTAAGACAGTGACATTACCGCGATCTGGCAGTAAAACTGTATTGCTGCCAGACTGAGAACTTGAAGGTAAAGGGGCGGGGGCCTGAGCATGCCCCGGCAGGGCAAATTGAACCAATGTCACCCCCGTCATTACGCGCAGGGTTACATGCAAAAAAAGAGGGGCGCAAAGGCCGGCGCGACGGCGATAATGACTCATAGATCCAGACCCGCCTTATTATACGAATCGACCATGACTGACTCACGCTTAAACACCCTCCGAAACTGGCTAAAGGCCCTAGAAGCTAGCTGGCAATTAGATCTTGACTCATTGGTGCCAGCCTCGGCTGATGCCAGCTTTCGACGCTATTTCAGAATTGCGTCCAAAAACCCTAATTTTGGGAGTTTGATCGTGATGGATGCGCCACCCCAACACGAGCCTTTGGATGCCTTCATTAAGGTTGATTTATTGCTTTCAGGGGCCGGTTTGAATGTGCCAAAAATTCTCGAGCAAAATCTCGCAGAAGGCTTCTTACTCTTAAATGATTTAGGCACAAAAACTTACCTGGCTGAACTCAATGGTGAGACAGCAGATCACCTATACCAAGACGCAACTAATGCACTAGTTTTAATGCAGTTAGCAAGCAAACCTGATGTCTTGCCAAATTATGATGCAGCACTTCTTCAGCGAGAGCTTGATTTATTTCCAGAATGGTATTTAAAAAAACATCTGAAGACTGAACTTAACGCGCAACAAACAGAACAATTAAAAAAATCCTTTGAGCTCATCATTGAAAATAATTTAGCGCAAGCAAAGGTGTATGTTCATCGCGATTATCACTCTCGTAATTTGATGGTGACCGAAAAAAATAATCCTGGAGTGATTGATTTTCAGGATGCAGTTTATGGCCCTATTACCTATGACGCCTCCTCGCTTTGGCGTGATGCCTACATTGCATGGCCAGAAGAGCGTGTAATTGATTGGGTTATTAAATTTTGGGAAGCGGGTCGCAAAGCGAGCTTACCAATGCCAAATGATTTTGGTCAGTTCTATCGTGATTTTGAGTGGATGGGTTTGCAACGCCATCTCAAAGTCTTGGGTATTTTTGCAAGGCTATTCCATCGCGACGGCAAGGACGGCTATCTCAAAGATATTCCACTCGTGCTTGAGTATGCAATTGCAACAGCCAATCGTTATATTGAACTAAAGCCTTTGGCTCGCATTCTGGAATCGACTCGCATTCATAAAGACTAACTAGATATACATGATGAATAAGAGCAATCTCATTCCTTGTTTTTTACTTGCTGCCGGCAGAGGTGAGCGTATGCGCCCTCTCACAGACACTCTTCCCAAACCCTTGTTGAAGATTCAGAATAAATCGTTACTGGCATGGCACCTTGAAGCATTAGCAAAAGCAAATATTCAAGAGGTGGTTATTAACCACGCCTGGTTAGGAGAACAAATTGAATCGACACTTGGCAATGGTCAGCAATTTGGGCTCCACATTCAATACTCCCCGGAGGGGAGCGCACTAGAAACCGCTGGCGGCATTTGCAAAGCATTGCCCATCATCGCGCCCGACGATTACTTTTTAGTCATCAATGGGGATGTATTTAGCCCAAACCTACCTGTAGCTCAACTTTTAGCAACGGCCTCCAAAATGCGCGCGGATCCCAATAAGCCTTTAGCGCACTTATTCATGGTTCCCAATCCAGTCCAGCATCCAGAGGGTGACTTTTACCTTCGAGACTCCGTCGTGAGCAACTCCAAATCTACTGGCACAGAAAAGCTCACCTTCTCAGGTATCGGCATTTATCACAAAGACCTCTTTAAAGACCTGGAATTTGGAGCGCCTGCCAAACTAGCGCCCTTGCTGAGAGCTGCTATGGAGCACAATAAAGTGACTGGTGAAAAATATAGCGGTCCGTGGCACGATGTAGGTACACCACAACGCTTACAAGAGCTCAATGCAGCATATGAATAAAACGAATATTTATCAACTGCGTAGAAATGAATTAGCAAAACACATATTTGCTAAAACAGGCGGGGGTATTGCCGTTATTTCTACTGCACCTGAACTGACCCGTAACCGCGATAGTGACTTTCCTTATCGACACGATAGTGACTTTTATTACCTAACGGGCTTTGAAGAGCCAGGTGCCACACTCGTGATGAAGGTTGATCGAAATGGGGGAAATTTCCAACTTCAATCCCACTTATTTTGTAGGCCAAAAGACCTTGAACGAGAAATTTGGGATGGCATTCGCCTTGGTCCCGAAGCAGCACCTGAAATTTTGGGTATTGAATACGCGCATAGCAACCAAGAATTAGATCGAGTGCTCAGTGAATTACTGGCTGACCAAGATGCAATCTATATTCGCCTTGCCGAGAGTGCTGAAGCGGATAGACGCTTGCGTCATTGGATGAAAAAAGTCCGAGGGCAAGCTCGCTCTGGGATCAATCCTCCTTCTGAATTTCATGATGTCGAAGTACTTCTTCATGAGATGCGCTTATTTAAAGACGCGCATGAGATTAATACTATGCGTCGTGCTGCAGCTATTTCTGCTCGTGCGCACATCCGCGCTATGCAGATTTGTAAGCCGGGTATGCGTGAATATCAACTCGAAGCGGAATTGCTTCATGAGTTCCGCAATAGTGGCGCACAAAGCGTTGCATACAACAGCATTGTTGCTGGTGGCGCCAACTCTTGCATCCTGCACTATCGTGCAGGCTCAACTGAATTACGTAGTGGTGAGCTTTGTCTCATTGATGCTGGTTGTGAACTCGATGGTTATGCATCTGATATCACTCGGACATTCCCAGTAGACGGGAAATTCACCGGTCCACAACGCGCCCTCTATGACATTACCTTGGCAGCACAAGAAGCCGCAATTGCCATGACAAAACCGGGCAACACATTCATGCAGCCGCATGAGGCGGCGCTAAAAGTACTGACCCAGGGTTTGCTAGATGAAAAGCTCATCAAACTATCAGAAGTTGGATCATTAGAAAATGCTATAGAAGTAGGGGCCTATCGCCGCTTCTATATGCACCGTACCTCACACTGGCTAGGAATGGATGTGCATGACGTAGGTTCATACCGTGAAATGGGTCAAGAATCAGCCAGTGAAGATAAGCCATGGCGCATCCTGAAAAGCGGCATGGTAATTACGATTGAGCCTGGTCTCTATATCAGACCAGCAGACGATCTAAATGAGAAGTTTTGGAATATTGGCATCCGTATCGAAGACGATGCAGTTCTCAATAATTCTGGCTGCGAGCTCATTTCGCGTGACGTCCCTGTTAAAGCGGAAGAAATTGAATCGCTTATGAAAAACGCGTAAAGATGTTCAACAAATGAGTGCTTCTAATTACGATATTTTGATTCAAGGCGGTGGTCCAGTTGGGCTAGCATGTGCCGCCTGGGTATTGCAAAAATTTCCTGATGCAAAGCTCACACTAATAGATCGCAATCCAGAAAAGGATGATGATTTAGTAAATGCAGATAGCAGAGGCATAGCCCTATCGCATGGTAGTAAGTTATTACTAGATACGATTCAGGCATGGCCAAAAGAGTCTGCTCAAATACATCGTGTACACGTTTCACAAGCTGGGCGCTTTGGCCGAGCACTGATGACGCGTGAAGAACTCAATCAGGATGCGCTGGGCCATATTATTCGATATCGTGATATTCACATGACGCTTCGTCAAGCCTTGAGAGCCATTCAGGTAAAATGCAATAACTTTGTTTGGAAGCATATTAGTAAAGATATTGAAGAAGCCAGTCTACAAGCCAAATGCACCGTGCATGCTGAAGGCGGTCTATTTAAAACACAAGATTGGGTAGAGTCTGGTCGCGACTATGGTCAGTCTGCTTTAGTCGGCTTGGTTGAAGTAGAAAATGCTGCCCCCCATCACGCATGGGAGCGCTTCACTGCAGAGGGCCCACTAGCGGTTCTGCCTAGCCACTATGGCTCCAATGCTTTGAATCTAGTGTGGTGTGGCTCGCCAGAATCCTCACAATATCGCTTACAACTTAGTGATCAAGATTTTTTAATTGCACTCCAAAAAGAGTTTGGGTCGCGCATTGGACGCTTTCTAAAAATTCAAGATCGTCGTCTATATGAATTAGGACTGAACTATCGCAAAGAGATTGCCAAAGACAATGAAGTGTGGATTGGTAACGCTGCACAAACCTTGCACCCAGTTGCAGGCCAAGGCTTGAACTTAGGGTTGCGAGATGCTTTTTTATTGGCAGAAAAATTAGTTGGCGTATTTTCTGGGTCAGCAGAAGATCAATCTCCAGCAGATATCCAAAATGCGCTGCAAAGCTATGCTCAAAGCCGTAAAATTGACAGAACAACTACGATTGGCCTAACGGACTTTATGGCCAGGGTATTTACCTCTAATCTTGCTCCAGTAGCGTTAGCCAGAGGACTGGCTTTAAGCGCCCTTCAGTGGCTTCCGCCAGTAAAGACAGCCTTAGCCCGCCAGATGATGTTTGGTAGGCGCTAAAGGGCTTAAATCGCCCCCAAATATAAGCATTCCTGATTTGATCTGTAACAAGGAATCTGCCTAAAAAATAGGCAGATTTGGGGTCGAATGTGCTAAAGTGTCATGCTTTCCGCCCAAGCCCCCTTTTAGATGAACATTGGCCCTCACACCCTCGCAAATAAGCTATTTGTAGCCCCTATGGCTGGGGTAACAGATCGCCCTTTTAGGCAGCTTTGCAAGAAATTGGGTGCAGGTTATGCGGTTTCTGAAATGGTGGCATCCAATGCCCTACTTTGGAAAAGCGAAAAAACACAACGTCGCGCAAATCACATTGGCGAGTTCAAACCTATCGCAGTACAAATTGCCGGTGCCGATCCAGCAATGATGGCGGCGGCTGCAAAAATCAACGTTGATCATGGCGCGCAAATTATTGATATCAATATGGGTTGTCCAGCAAAGAAAGTATGCAACGTAGCAGCAGGTTCTGCATTGTTGCGTGACGAGCCTTTAGTTCAAAAAATTCTAGAGGCAGTTGTCAATGCGGTTGGTGTGGGTCCAGATGCAGTACCAGTGACATTAAAGATTCGCACTGGATGGGATCGTCAAAATAAAAACGCGATTGAAATTGCACGTCTTGCAGAAAAATCAGGCATCTCCATGCTGACGGTTCATGGTCGCACTCGAGCCGACCTGTATCACGGAGAAGCAGAGTACGAAACTATTACTGCAGTCAAAAGTAACGTAGGTATTCCGGTGGTTGCAAATGGCGACATTACTAGCCCTGAGAAAGCGGAGCAAGTTTTAAAGATCACCGGGGCTGATGCCATCATGATCGGACGTGCGGCACAAGGTCGCCCTTGGATCTTCCGCGAGATCAATCATTACCTTGAAACTGGTGGCAAGTTACCAACGCCTGAGATCAATGAGATTCAGGCGATTATGAATGCCCACTTATTAGATCATTACGAGTTTTACGGTGAACATATCGGCCTTCGCACAGCTCGCAAGCATATCGGCTGGTATTGCAAAGGTTTACGTGACTCACATGCATTCCGTCAGCGCATGAATACTGCAGATGATTGCAAAACCCAATTACAAATGGTGAATGATTATTTTAATGAGATGAAATTGCATTCTGAACGCTTACTATTTTTAGAGGCAGCTTAATTCCTACCGAATCCATGTTGTATTTTTTGTTTTTTATTTTCTTGTTTTTTGTATTGATAGACTGTTATGACCAATAAGCACCCAATTACCGAATGTATTGAAACCCAATTACAGGGTTACCTAAATGACCTTAAAGGAACGGCACCAACTGATATCTATCAGATGGTTTTGGCTGTTGTAGAAAAGCCGATGTTGGAATTAGTCATGCAGTATGCGAAGCATAATCAATCCTTAGCTGCTCAATATCTTGGTATTAACCGCAACACACTTCACAAGAAGCTTGTTGAACATCAGTTGCTCAAATAAACCAATAGCACTCTACTTTTACCCCTCAATTAGACCCTCCGAAAATATGATCCGTACAGCCCTTCTCTCCGTCTCCGATAAAAATGGCATCGTGCCCTTTGCAAAATCCCTTCATGAACAAGGTATTAAGCTCATCTCTACTGGAGGTACTGCAAAGCTTCTGGCAGAAAATAATCTGCCTGTTGTTGAAGTTTTTTCCTTGACGAAATTCCCCGAGATGCTAGATGGTCGCGTAAAAACTTTGCACCCGATGGTGCATGGCGGTCTTCTGGCTCGCAGGGACTTCCCAGAGCACATGGCTGCCTTAAAAGAACATGGAATCGACACTATCGATATGCTCGTCATCAACCTATACCCATTTAATGAGACGGTAGCTAAAGACAGCTGTTCATTCGAAGACGCGGTAGAAAATATTGATATCGGTGGCCCAGCAATGTTGCGCGCAGCAGCTAAGAACCATCAAGATGTGACTGTATTGATCTCTCCAGAAGATTACGCCCCTGTATTGGCAGAAATGAAGGCCAACAACAATACTGTTTCTTATAAGACAAATTTAGCTTTAGCCAAAAAAGTATTTGCACATACTGCTCAGTATGACGGCGCTATTGCCAATTACCTGTCTGCTTTGGGTGATGACTTGGATCACAAAGCGCGTTCTGCTTACCCAGAAACTTTGCATCTTGCTTTTGAAAAAGTGCAAGAGATGCGTTACGGTGAGAATCCACACCAATCTGCAGCCTTCTATAAAGATATTTACCCTGTTGATGGCGCGCTAGCTAATTACAAACAGTTACAAGGCAAAGAACTTTCCTACAACAATATTGCGGATGCTGACTCTGCCTGGGAATGCGTGAAGAGCTTTACCGGTAACGCCGGTGGCGCTGCCGCTTGCGTCATTATTAAACACGCCAATCCTTGTGGCGTAGCTGTTGGAGCTAGCGCTCTTGAAGCCTATCAAAAAGCATTTAAGACCGATCCAAGCTCAGCCTTTGGCGGCATCATCGCCTTTAACGTTCCTTGCGATGGTGCAGCAGCAGAAGCGATCTCCAAGCAATTTGTAGAGGTGTTGATTGCTCCTAGCTTTAGTGATGAGGCAAAGGCAATTTTTGCTACCAAACAAAATGTACGTCTTTTAGAGATCTCATTGGGCACTGCATTTAATACGTTTGATTTCAAACGCGTGGGTGGTGGCTTGCTCGTACAGTCACCTGATGCCAAAAACGTTCTAGAAAATGAAATGCGTGTTGTTAGCAAACGTCTGCCAACTCCAAGCGAAATGCATGACATGATGTTTGCATGGCGCGTTGCTAAATTCGTGAAGTCCAATGCGATCGTCTATTGTGCAAACGGCATGACTCTTGGTATTGGCGCAGGCCAAATGAGTCGTGTAGATTCTGCACGCATGGCCAGCATCAAAGCTGAGAACGCTGGCTTAAGCCTAAAAGGCTCTGCTGTAGCAAGCGATGCCTTTTTTCCATTCCGTGATGGCTTAGATGTCGTTGTTAACGGTGGCGCAAGCTGTGCGATTCAACCAGGTGGCAGCATGCGTGACGATGAAATCATTGCAGCCGCAAATGAACATGGTATTGCCATGATCTTTACTGGCACACGTCACTTCCGTCACTAAGCAAACAGGAAGTAATAAACAAACTTATGCGCTGGATAGGAATCGACCCAGGTTTACGTACTACTGGTTTTGGCGTCATTGATGTCGACGGCCAAAAGCTGACCTACGTAGCCTCTGGGACGATCGAAAGCGGTGATCCAGCCAAGGGCTTACCGGAACGGTTGGGCGCTCTCTATGCGGGTCTTAAAGAAGTTTTAGAGACATATCAACCTGAGTCTGCTGCGATTGAAGAGGTTTTCTTAAATGTGAATCCTCGTTCAACACTAATGCTAGGTCAAGCAAGGGGTGCCGTGATTGCCGCCCTCGTATCTGAAAAACTCCCGGTAGCTGAGTACAGCGCACTCCGAGTCAAGCAAGCCATCGTAGGCACTGGTCGTGCTGCTAAGCCACAAGTTCAAGAAATGGTGAAGCGTCTTTTAAGACTAAATCGCGCCCCAGGGACGGATGCTTCTGATGCATTAGGTGTTGCTATCTGCGCCGCTCATCATGCGCAAATACCAAAAGCAATAACTGCAGCTACCGCCGCATTAGCGCCCAAGAAACGTAGCAAGTAAAAATACACATCACAGGTTAAGATCTCTACATGATTGGTCGCATTCAAGGTACTCTCGTTTCAGTTCATCCTCCTCGCCTCTTGGTCGATTGCCAAGGCATTGGTTACGAGGTTGATGTACCCATGAGCACCCTGTATCAACTTCCTCAAGCTGGTCAAAAAATTACGCTCCTTACGCACTTTCAAGTTCGTGAAGATGCGCAGCAACTTTTTGGCTTTGCTACCGAGACAGAGCGTGAGGCATTTAGACAGCTGATTAAGATTAGCGGCGTTGGCTCCCGGACCGCACTGGCAGTTCTCTCTGGCATGAGTGTCAATGAGTTAGCCCAAGCAATTGCTCTTCAAGAAGCTGGACGCCTCACTCAAGTACCAGGCATTGGCAAGAAAACCGCTGAACGTCTTTGCCTGGAGCTCAAAGGTAAGTTAGCTCCCGATCTCGGTATTACAGGTGGCAAACCACAGGCGATTGAAGCTAGCAGCGAAGTCTTGCAAGCACTCTTGGCATTGGGCTACTCAGAAAAAGAAGCTCTTTTAGCTCTCAAGCAAATCCCGCCAGAGACAAATGTATCGGATGGTATCCGTATGGGCTTGAAGTATTTATCTAAAGCCTAATGCCAAACGGAACTAAACTCTAAACATGGCAATTCATACAGACGACCTAAGCTCCATCCCCGAAGATTTACCGGAAGGTAATGACCGCATTGTGAGCGGCTCAGCCGGCAATGCTGAAGCCGTCTTTGAGAGAGCGCTACGCCCAAAACAACTCGATGAGTATGTTGGTCAAACTAAAGCACGCGCCCAACTAGAGATTTTCATCAGTGCCACAAGAGCACGTCAAGAAGCTTTAGATCACGTTCTCTTGTTTGGGCCCCCTGGCCTTGGTAAAACCACCTTGGCCCACATCATTGCCAGAGAGCTTGGCGTTAACTTGCGCCAAACCAGCGGCCCCGTACTTGATAGGCCCGGTGATCTTGCTGCCCTTCTTACTAATCTAGAAGAAAACGATGTTCTCTTTATTGATGAGATTCATCGCCTCTCTCCAGTGGTGGAGGAAATTCTGTACCCAGCACTAGAAGATTACAGCCTTGACATCATGATTGGCGAAGGCCCTGCAGCACGCAGTGTGAAGATTGATCTCAAGCCATTCACATTGATTGGCGCAACTACTCGTGCCGGCATGCTGACCAATCCACTACGTGATCGCTTTGGTATTGTGGCCAGACTTGAGTTCTACACCACTGAAGAACTCACTAAAATTATTAATCGCTCAGCCAGTCTGCTCAAAGCTGACATAGATCCAGATGGCTCAATAGAAATTGCTAAGCGTGCACGTGGCACTCCGCGTATCGCAAACCGATTGCTACGTCGTGTACGTGACTACGCTGAAGTTAAAGGCACAGGCACGATTACCAAAGCTATGGCCGATGCAGCACTCAAGATGCTTGATGTTGATCCGAGCGGCTTTGACGTAATGGATAGAAAATTACTAGAAGCCATCTTGCACAAGTTTGATGGTGGCCCAGTCGGTATCGATAACCTTGCAGCGGCTATTGGCGAAGAACGCGACACGATTGAAGATGTGCTTGAGCCCTATTTAATACAGCAAGGCTACTTACAGAGAACCTCGCGTGGCCGAGTAGCCACTCGTCAGGCTTATGAGCACTTTGGACTCACGCCACCCAGTGGCAGTGCCAGCTTAGATATTTAAGCTAGCGTTACTTTTGCAAACTTCCGTTTGCCAACCTGCACCACGTAAGTTCCAGCATCAACTTTAAGTTGTTTATCAGTAATTGTTGTGCCATCAATCTTCACACCGTTTTGCTCGATATTGCGATTGGCTTCTGATGTTGATGGAGCTAAACCAGCAGCCTTCAGAAGATTAGCGATTTGCATTGGAGCGCCAGAGAGATTGACCTCTGGAATGTCATCCGGTACCCCACCTTTAGCGCGGTGATTAAAGTCTTCTAATGCTTTTTCTGCCGCAGCCTGTGAGTGAAAACGTGCAACAATTTCTTGTGCGAGCAGCACTTTGCAATCCTTTGGATTTCTACCAGCAGCAACTTCTTGCTTCATCAAGTCGATTTCAGCCATTGGGCGGAAAGAAAGCAATGTGAAGTAATCCCACATCAAATCATCTGAGATGCTCAAAAGCTTGCCAAACATTTCGCCCGCCGGCTCGCTGATGCCAATGTAATTACCTTTGGACTTACTCATCTTATCCACGCCATCTAAACCAACCAGCAGAGGCATTGTCAAAATACATTGAGGCTCTTGGCCATATTCACGCTGGAGCTCGCGCCCAACTAAGAGATTAAATTTCTGATCAGTACCACCAAGCTCTAAGTCGCTCTTCAAGGCAACAGAGTCGTAGCCTTGCATCAATGGATACAGGAACTCATGTACCGAGATAGGTACGCCACTACGGTAGCGCTTTGTAAAGTCATCGCGCTCTAACATCTGCGCAACGGTATATCTCGCTGCTAACTGAATCATGCCGCGGGCGCCTAACGGGTCACACCATTCACTGTTGTAACGCACCTCAGTTTTTGCAGGGTCAAGCACCATGCTCGCTTGACGATAGTAAGTCTCGGCATTCACCGCAATTTCTTCTGCAGTTAATGGTGGGCGAGTAGCATTACGTCCAGATGGGTCACCAATCATGCTGGTGAAGTCGCCGATCAAGAAAATAACGGTATGACCTAAATCTTGTAATTGACGCAATTTATTCAAAACAACCGTATGCCCCAGGTGAATATCAGGCGCCGTTGGATCTAAACCTAATTTGATTCTGAGCGGGGTCTTGGTAGCCTGACTACGTGCCAGTTTTTGAACCCAATCTGCCTCAACCAATAACTCATCACAGCCACGCTTTGTGACTTCAAGTGCCGCATAGACTTCGGGAGTCAAAGGATATTTTTGTTCTGGTTTGGCCGTCATGCTGATTCGGATTGCTGATTCAGTTAAATTAGTAGTTAAATTGCTAAAGCATAATTGTCGCATTCCTGAGAGCACTATGAACAAACCTCAATCCCTCTACATCGGCCTCATGTCTGGCACTAGCCTAGATGGGATAGATGCTGTGCTGGCCAAGATTGGGCCTAACGGTGAGGCATGCGCTCAAGATGCTGTAAGCACCCCCTTTAGCCCCGAGCTCCGTAAAGCCCTATTTGAACTCCAGAGCCCCGGTCCTAATGAGCTCCATCGGGAGAAACAGGCAGGCAATGCCTTGGCCTTAGCTTATGCAGAAGCAGTGGAGCAACTGCTTAAAAAAGCGAATCTACTGCCATCAGATATCACTGCGATCGGCGCGCATGGCCAGACCATTCGCCACCAACCACATCTTGGTGATATGGCTTATACCCACCAAACGCTCAATCCTGCCCTCTTGGCAGAAAAAACAGGCATCGATGTCATTGCGGATTTTAGAAGTCGTGATTTGGCTGCCGGTGGACATGGCGCACCTTTGGTCCCAGCGTTTCATGCGCAGCAATTTTCAGAAGATAAAAATTTAGCCATTCTCAATATTGGCGGTATTGCCAACCTCACGCTACTCCCTAAAAATGGGCAAGTGACTGGCTTTGATTGTGGCCCAGGCAATATGTTGATGGATGCGTGGATACAAGAGCACCAAGGTAATACATATGATGAGAATGGTAGCTGGGCATTGCAAGGAAAAGTCAACGAAGCGCTTCTCGTAAAAATGTTAGCAGATGGTTTCTTTAAAAAAGCTCCGCCCAAGAGCACTGGCAGAGACGACTTTCATCTGGATTGGTTGCAAGAAAAATTGAGTGGTGAAAATTTTCTTTGCGAGGATGTGCAGATGACCCTGCTTCATTTAACAGCGCACTCTGCCCTAGAGTCTCTAGCGTCCCATGCCCCGCAAACCCAGAAGCTGATTGTCTGCGGTGGTGGCGCCCGAAATAATGCTTTGATGAATTTACTGAAAGTTAAAGCGCAGCATTTCTTCAAACAACCCCTAGAAATTACAACGAGTGATTCTTCTGGGATTGATCCACAATTAGTTGAGGGCCTTGCTTTTGCATGGCTTGCGTGGGCACACAAAGAAAAACGGCCAGCAAATTTGCCGGCCGTTACGGGAGCGAAGGGTCCTAGAATTCTAGGTGCTTGCTATCCTGCGTAATTAAATTGCTTTCTCTCTTTAAGCAGAGAAAGAAGATCCGCAGCCACAAGTTGTTTGCGCATTTGGATTCTTAATCACAAACTGTGAGCCGTTGATGTCTTCTTTGTAGTCGATCTCAGCGCCAACCAAATATTGGAAGCTCATTGAATCTACTAACAAAGTAACGCCATTCTTTTCAAATAGCGTGTCATCTTCATTAACAGCATCATCAAATGTGAAACCATACTGAAAGCCTGAGCAACCACCACCTTGTACGAATACGCGGAGCTTTAACTCTGGATTGCCTTCTTCAGCAATCAAGTCAGCCACTTTTGCAGCAGCGCTATCTGTAAAAACCAACGGGGTTGGTGGTTCAGCTAAATCTTGTGCGGTTTGCGTAGCTAATTCGGTCATGATTCACTCCTAATTCAAAAGGGTATGTCTTATTTTAGGCTTTTAATGCCCAGTTTGCTGAAGGGTCATTACGGGGATACAGCTATCTGGGTGAGCCCCGTAGTCTCTGGCAAGCCAAACATGAGGTTTAAACACTGAACCCCCTGTCCTGAGGCCCCTTTTACTAAATTGTCCTCAACCACCAAAATGACCAAAGTATCACCACCACCTGGACGATGGATCGCAATGCGAATGCCATTGCTTCCACGTACTGAACGTGTTTCTGGATGACTGCCTGCAGGCATCACATCAACAAATGGCTCGTCTTTATAGAAAGTCTCATACAGCTTTTGGTAGTCAATATCTTTACCAGCATCAGTCAAACGCACATATAGCGTTGAATGAATACCTCTAATCATCGGCGTTAAATGCGGCACAAAGGTCAGGCCAATTTGATCGTGACCAGCAATCGCTTTTAAGCCTTGCTCGATCTCTGGAAGATGACGGTGGCCTTTTACGCTATATGCTTTGAAGTTATCGCTAGCTTCAGACAATAATGTGCCGATCTCTGCTTTACGCCCAGCGCCAGAGGTGCCCGACTTGGAATCAGAAATAATATGAGTGCCATCGATCAAGTGTTTCCCACCAGTCGATTTTGGTGACAGCAAAGGCGCGAGACCAAGCTGGACAGATGTTGGGTAGCAACCAGCCAAACCCACTACGCGTGCTTTTTTAATTGCTTCACGATTAATCTCTGGCAAACCATAAACAGCCTCAGCCAAAATTTCTGGGCAGCCATGCTCCATGCCATACCACTTAGCAAATTCTTTAACGTCCTTCAAACGAAAGTCTGCAGCAAGATCCAAAACCTTGACATTATTCGCAAGCAATTCTTTTGCTTGCGCCATGGCAACGCCATGTGGAGTTGCAAAGAACACAACATCACATTCGTTTAATTTAGCTTCGTCGGGTGTTGTGAATTTCAGATCAACACGGCCACGTAAAGATGGGAACATCTCAGCCACAGACATACCCGCTTCTGTACGAGAAGTAATTGCAGTCAGTTTTACCTCGGGATGCTGCGCTAATAAACGCAATAATTCCACTCCGGTATAACCAGTGCCACCTACGATGCCAACTTTAATCATGCCATTCTCCAAAATACCGACTGATGAATTTTATTTCTTTAATACCTAGATTGTAGAAACAAAAAGGGCCGCTTGCGCGACCCTTTCGATAAAACTTGAGCGACTGAAAGAATTAGCGCTTGCTGAACTGCTTACGACGACGCGCGCCGTGCAGACCAACTTTTTTACGCTCAACTTCACGAGCATCGCGAGTTACCAAACCTGCTTTAGACAGAGTTGGCTTCAAAGCGTTGTCGTAGTCGATCAATGCACGAGTAACGCCGTGACGAACTGCACCAGCTTGGCCAGTTTCACCGCCACCAGAAACGTTTACTTTGATATCAAAGGTCGTTAAGTGGGCTGTGAGAGCCAAAGGCTGACGAGCGATCATGCGTGATGTTTCACGAGCAAAATAAGCATCGATAGGCTTACCATTAACAATGATGTCGCCTTTGCCAGATTTAATGAATACGCGCGCAACAGAACTCTTGCGGCGACCAGTACCGTAATTCCAATTTCCGTAATTAATAGCCATTTGGTTTCCTTAAATCTCTAACGCTTTTGGCTGTTGAGCCGCATGCGGATGATTGGCGTCGCCGTAGACTTTTAATTTCTTAATCATGGCATAGCCTAGTGGGCCTTTTGGCAACATACCCTTCACAGCCTTCTCCAAAGCGCGACCTGGGAAACGGTCTTGCATCTTGTCGAAGTTAGTCGAGCTAATACCACCTGGGTATCCGCTGTGACGGTAATAAATTTTGTTCAAGCCTTTTGTGCCTGTGACACGGAGCTTAGAAGAATTGATAACGACAATAAAGTCGCCAGTATCAACGTGTGGGGTGTATTCAGGCTTGTGCTTGCCGCGTAGACGGAGTGCCACTTCACTGGCGACACGACCGAGGACTTTGTCCGTAGCGTCAATCACGAACCATTCATGCACTACCTCATGGGATTTTGCAGAAAAAGTTTTCATGATTTCTCAAATTGTTATGGTCAATAAAAAATTACTCCAACCAAACTACGTCCACCTTGGCCCTGCTTATGTTTGCAAGCTCGCAGATTCTGCAATTTAACTGGTACAACAAATTACCGCTGACCGGCTCGGTAATTCAGTAAAGCCTTGAATTGTAACCTAAAAAAAACCCAGGAACGAGTCCTGGGTTGGAATCCACCTATGTTTGGGTGGAGGAGACACTGGGAGGTAAGTCGCAGTCTTATACAAGACTGACTACCAATATGGTTATTCTACACAAGGAATATGGTGCAACGCAAGAATATTGACCAAAATCAATTTTATGATGCTTTTAAGCTATTTTTGGCAGAAAACATCATGACTTAAAAATTGGTAAACTGTTGATAATATTGATTAATTTAGTAAGTTAGGGGTCACTACGATGGATTGTCGAGTATCTTGGTTGGGTAATGGTGGCATGGCTTTTTCAGCTGAAACTGGCAGTGGCCACCTCGTCAACATGGATGGAGCCCCAGAAGCGGGTGGCAGAAACCTAGCTCCAAGGCCAATGGAGCTTCTTTTAGCTGGCGCAGGCGGCTGCTCTGCATTTGATGTGGTTTTAATCCTACAAAGGGCCCGTCAGGCCATTAGCGGCTGCGAAGTGAACCTCAAGGCAGAGCGCGCTACAGAAGACCCTAAAGTATTCACTAGGATCAATTTGCACTTTACGGTCAAAGGAAAAGAACTTGATCAGGCCAAAGTAGAACGTGCGGTCAAGCTGTCACACGAGAAGTACTGTTCAGCCACCACCATGTTGGCCAAAACTGCAGAACTGACTTATAGCGTAGAAATCGTTTCAGAATAAGTGCAGAGTCAATCGATAAGCCGGATTCTGTCGCCTAGATTTGCATCTAGGGGCAATCATTCCTCTAGGCCGGCAGTTACCTGACGGCTCAAGCTCCCTACCCGCAGACTCAGCGGGACGCCTCATCGCCTGCTTACTTGGGATTGCTCCAGGTGGAGGTTACCGCGTTTCACCGTAACTAAATACGCTCGTCTCTGTGGCCCTATTCCTCACGTCACCGTGGATGGCCGTTAGCCATCACCCTTCCCTATGGAGTCCGGACTTTCCTCCCCCTCAATAAAGAGGCGGCGATTGCCCAATTGACTCTGCGCCTGCAGTCTAACGCAGTCAGAGCAATTTAGCTAAAAAGTACTAAGTCTTGTTTTTTAAACGAGTGACCAAGCAATCGTTTCGCCAGCACGCAGTGGCACGATAGTGTCATCACCTAAAGGCAATTCAGCAGGGATGTTTTGGGCTTGCTTTGCCAAAGTAATTGTTTTGCTATTACGCGGCAAAGAATAAAAATCGGGCCCAAAGAAACTAGCGAAGCCTTCTAACTTGTCCAATTTCCCGACACCTTCAAAAGCTTCGGCATATAAACCCAACGCATTAAAGGCGCTGTAGCAACCAGCACAACCACAGGCAGCTTCTTTAGCACCCTTTGCGTGCGGCGCACTATCAGTTCCCAAGAAGAAGCGAGAGTTACCACTTGTGGCAACCTCTAAAAGCGCAACTCGATGCTCTTCACGCTTCAGAACCGGCAAGCAATAATTGTGTGGACGAATGCCGCCCGCAAAAATCGCATTGCGATTCATGAGCAAATGTTGCGGGGTAATGGTTGCTGCAATCGTATTTTTTTCGCCAGTCACTGCGTCACGAACATAATGAGCAGCTTGCTTAGTGGTGATGTGTTCAAACACAATCTTGAGATCAGGAAATTTTTTTCGTAATGGCTCTAATACTGTATCGATGAAGACCGCTTCCCGATCAAAGATATCAATGTCAGCACTGGTGACTTCACCATGCACTAGTAGTGGCATACCAACAGCCTGCATTGCCTCTAGAGCAGCGTGACAATGTTTAAGGTCACTAACACCAGCATCGCTATTGGTAGTTGCTCCCGCAGGGTATAGCTTGAATCCCACAATACCAGCAGCCTTGGCCTTACGAACCTCATCAGCAGAGGTGTTATCAGTCAGGTATAAAGTCATCAATGGTGTGAAATCGCTCGCTCCCAAAGACTTTAAATTCGATTCAATACGAGATTGATACGCTTTTGCTAAATCTACGGTAGTGACCGGCGGCTTCAAGTTGGGCATGATGATGGCGCGAGCAAATTGACGCACAGTATCCGCCAACACATCCTTCATGACTTCACCATCCCGAATATGCAAATGCCAATCATCCGGCTGAATCAATTGAATTTGTGTTGAAGTATTAGACATATTATTTATTAAGCAAGATGATGCGGAAGTCATTCACATTCGTAAGTGTAGGGCCAGTTTCCACTAAAGCGCCCAATTCTGCAAAGAAGCCATAACAATCGTGTGCCAATAGGAATTTTTCTGATTGCAGACCGGAGCTTAAGCTAGCCTGCCGAATGCTCTCATCAAACCATGCCCCTGCATTCTTTTCGCTACCATCAATGCCATCGGTATCAGCAGCCAAAGCAGCAATATTCGGCGCATCGGAACTGGCAGCAAATAGAGAGAGTAGATATTCACTACAACGACCACCACGGCCTTTGACTCCAGCTGGGATAGTCACAGTGCATTCACCGCCAGAAATCAGAGCAAGCGGTTGATCAAACCCCTTGGCTATATAGTCACGCACTAAAGCAGCCTGTGCAATACCAACTTCTTGAGCTTCGCCAGTAATCGTGTCACCCAAAATAATTGGCTCGTATCCTTGGTGGCGAACATACTCTGCAGCAGCTTCTAGACTTTTATAAGCAGTTGCAATGACATGATTCGAAACTTGACCGTCCACCAAATCAACATCTTTTAAGGTCTCAGGGATCTCTCCTGCTAAACCTCGCTTGAGATGAGCAAGAACAGATATCGGGATAGTAGGTGTATCTAAATCGTATTTTTGCAAAATATTGAGTGCATCCAAATAGGTGGAGTAATCCGCAGCACAAGGACCGCTAGCAATATCCGCAGGCGAATCACCTGTGACGTCAGAAATCAATAAAGCTTCCACTCTTGCGCCACATGCAATCGCAACTCTAGCTAAGTTACCACCCAAAATTGCAGATAGGTGTTTGCGCACCACATTCATTTCTTCAATCGGGGCGCCACTTCGCAAAAGCGCTTCTGTGGTCTTGCGCATGTCATCAATAGAAATGCCTTCTTGAGGCAAAGTCAAAAGGCTTGAGCCTCCCCCAGATACCAAAGCAATCAATACATCGCCTTGCTCCAATTGCTTTGCTAATGCCAATACTTCCTTGGCCCCATCCATGCCAGCTTGATCGGGCACTGGATGCCCGGCCTCAACAATCTTAATATGGCTTGTTGGTGAGTTGTGGCCGTAACGCGTCAGCACAACGCCTTCCAATTTCGCCTGCGGCCAATTCGCTTTTGCGTAAGACTCAAATGCGCTAGCCATAGATGCACTAGCTTTACCGGCACCCACAACTAAACAGCGCCCTTTAGGTTCTTGACCCTTTGGAAATATCTGCGCCAAATACTGCGGAACAATCACTTGTGGATCAGCAACTGCCACAGCAGCGGCAAAAGCATTTTTTAAGACTGCTTCGGTGCTTTTGGCGATTGGGGTCGAAGATTTGTTTAGAGTCATAAAGCTATTCTAATCAAGAGTGGCGCGCTCTTGCATCTGCCACATCTCAGCATATTTCCCATTTACTGCAAGCAACTCCTCGTGAGTGCCATGCTCCACAATTTGTCCATGATCCATTACCAAAATTTGATCAGCATGAATGATGGTTGAAAGGCGATGGGCAATGATGAGTGTTGTTCGGTTCTTGGCTAGGCAGAGAAGCTCCTCTTGAAAAGCACGTTCGGTTTTAGAGTCGAGCGCTGAAGTAGCTTCATCAAAAATAAGCATGGCAGGTTTCTTTAAGAGTGTTCTTGCAATAGCAACCCTTTGCTTTTCACCACCCGATAACTTAAGACCCCGCTCACCAACTTGAGTGTCATAACCCTCAGGCAAGCGCTTAATAAAGCTATCAATTTGCGCAGCCCTGGCTGCCTCCTGCACCTCTTCAATAGTTGCAGAGGGATTGCCATAGGCTATGTTGTATCCAATCGTGTCATTAAATAAGACTGTATCTTGCGGCACGATACCAATAGCTTTGCGCAAACTAGCCTGAGTGACATCCTGAATATTTTGACCATCAATCAAAATCTTTCCTGATTGAACATCATAGAAACGAAAGAGTAATCTTGCGAGAGTGCTCTTTCCGGCGCCACTTTGACCAACCACTGCTGTAATCGTCCCAGCAGGAATATTGAAGCTCACATCGCGGAGAATTTCACGCTTAGCATCATAGTGAAACGATACGTGCTCAAACCGCACGTCTGGGCCACGATCATGATTTTCAATTTGGAGTGTCTTAGCATCCGGTGAATCCGCTATCTCTTTATCAGTATTGAGCAAAGAAAACATACGATCCATGTCAGTCAATGATTGCTTAATCTCTCGATAAATCACGCCCAAGAAGTTCAGGGGGATATAGAGCTGAATCATTAAGGTATTCACCAAGACCAAATCGCCCAAAGTCATGGTGCCATTGACTACGCCAACCGTAGCGCGCCAAAGGATCAGCATTAAGCCAACTGCAATAATGATTTGCTGACCTAGATTCAATACCGCCAAAGTCTTTTGTGACTTCACCGCAGCCGATTGATAGCGCAGAAGATTTTCATCGTAACGACTGGCTTCAAAGGCCTCGTTACCAAAGTACTTCACTGTCTCAAAATTTAATAAGGAATCAATCGCCTTTTGATTGGCTTTCGAATCCATATCATTCATCGTGCGGCGGAAATGCGTGCGCCACTCAGTAACCACAACTGTGAAAACAATGTAAAGAACTAAGGCAACTAAAGTGATCGCAGCAAACCAAATATCGTAGGAATAGGCGAGGTAGCCCAAGACCAAGCAAAACTCAATGAGCGTTGGCAGAATGCTATAGAGAGAATAAGAAATCAGTGACTGTATGCCACGTGTGCCGCGCTCAATATCTCGACTGACGCCACCAGTCTGACGGGCAAGATGAAAGCTCAGCGCCAAAGAGTGCAAATGCTCAAAAACTTGAAGCGCTACTTTACGGACCGCGTTCTGGGTGACCTTAGCAAATAATGCTTCACGAAGTTCTGTAAATACGGATGCAAAAATTCGTAAAAGGCCATAAGCAACAATAATGCCTAAGGGAACGACCAGAACTGCTTGTGGTGAATTGACATTGATATTTAAAGAATCAATTAAGTCTTTCAGCACAATTGGTATACCAAGATTGGTAACCTTGGCGGCAATCAAACAGCTAAGGGCAATCAAGACCCTAAAGCGATACTCCAAAAGATAAGGGAGCAGGTCGCGAATAACGCGCCAGTCACCGCGCCCCGCTGTTTTTGAATCTGCGCTACCGTGATGATTTCCCGATGAATGTCTCATCGCTCTATCTTATTCCTTATTCGTGCGGGCTTTAGTCTGCTGAAAATAATTTGAGAATGGCCTCACCATTGCTGCGAGAGAAACATTTTTTTGCTGCGTCTGCGTAAGGCAGCCACTCATAGGCCACATGCTCTCTAGGGGCTAACTTTATTTCAGTATTTTCTGGAACCTCTAGTGAGAACCAGTGCTCAGTATTGCGAGTGACGCCAGGCGCATATCGAAAACGCCACTCCGGATAAATTTCGTATTCAATCTGATGGTGCATATTTTGTAACGCAGCTTTTGGCAAGAGATCTACGGCAACGCCCGTCTCTTCAAAAACCTCGCGGGCAGCTGCTAATGCAAGATTCTCTTCGGGCGCATCAAGACTTCCAGTAACGGATTGCCAAAATCCAACGCGATCTGCTCGCTCTATCAACAAAACATCCCTATTTGATTTGTAGATAACTACTAAAACCGAAATAGGGATTTTCAAGAGAGCACTACTTAAATTGTTTTAAGCAGTCGGCGCTGCTTGGCGCAAACGAATGTGTAACTCACGTAACTGACGCTCATCAACTGGACTAGGGGCTTGAGTTAATAAGCACTGCGCACGCTGAGTCTTAGGGAAAGCAATCACATCACGAATGGATTCTGCGCCAGTCATCATGGTCACAATACGATCCAAACCAAATGCAATACCGCCGTGTGGAGGAGCACCATACTGGAGAGCATCCAACAAGAAGCCAAACTTAGCTTGAGCTTCTTCCGCATCAATCTTCAATGCACGGAATACCTGGCTTTGAACAGCCTCTTGGTGAATACGTACAGAACCACCACCAATTTCGCTACCGTTCAACACCATGTCATAAGCCTTAGCTAAGCACTTACCTGGATCAGACTCCAAGTACTTCATATGCTCATCTTTAGGGCTGGTGAACGGATGATGGCAAGCAACCCAGCGCGCTTCACCTTCATCGTAATCAAACATTGGGAAATCCACTACCCACAATGGCTTCCAACCTTCAGTAAATAGTCCATGCGCTTTACCCCAAGCAGATTGCCCAATACGCAGACGTAAATTACCGATTGCATCGTTTACTACTTTTTCTTTATCGGCACCGAAGAAAATGATATCGCCGTCTTTTGCGCCAGTGCGCTTCAAGATGCCTTCAATCGCTGCATCGTGCAAATTCTTGACGATTGGAGATTGCAAACCGTTGCGGCCCTCAGCAACAGAATTGACCTTAATCCATGCCAAGCCTTTAGCGCCGTAGATGCTCACGAACTGGGTGTAGTCATCAATTTCACTACGGCTAATTTCAGCACCGCCAGGAACACACAAGCCCACTACGCGGCCGCCAACCTGGTTCGCTGCGCCTGAGAACACTTTGAAATCAACGTCTTTCATCAAATCCGTCATTTCAGTGAACTCAAAGTTCACACGCAAATCCGGCTTATCGGAGCCAAAACGCGCCATACCTTCTGAATAAGGCATTGTTGGGAATGGGTTCGGCAACTCGACATTCATTGTCTTCTTGAAAATATGACGAATCATGTTTTCAAACAAATCACGAATTTCTAACTCGCTCAAGAAAGCAGTTTCACAGTCGATCTGTGTAAATTCAGGCTGACGATCTGCGCGTAAGTCTTCATCACGGAAGCACTTTGTAATTTGATAGTAACGATCAAAGCCAGCCACCATTAACAACTGCTTAAACAATTGAGGAGACTGTGGCAATGCAAAGAACTGACCATCATGTACACGTGATGGAACTAAATAATCACGCGCGCCTTCTGGTGTGCTCTTAGTCAGCATTGGTGTTTCGATATCGATGAATCCTGCGTCATCCAAATAACGACGGCACTCCATCGCAACGTTGTAACGCAAACGCAAATTCTTTTGCATTTGTGGGCGACGCAAATCCAATACACGATGAGTCAATCGAGTTGTCTCAGATAAATTCTCATCATCGATCTGGAATGGTGGTGTTACAGAAGCATTCAAAATTACCAGGCTATGGCAAAGGATTTCTACTTTTCCACTTACCAAATCTACATTCTCAGTACCTGCAGGACGTGCACGTACAAGGCCTTTAATTTGAATACAGAACTCGCTACGCACTTGCTCAGCAAGCGCAAACATCTCTGGGCGGTCTGGATCGCAAACTACTTGCACAAAACCCTCGCGGTCACGCAAGTCAATAAAGATCACGCCTCCGTGGTCACGGCGACGATTCACCCAACCAGAAAGAGTGACTTCTTGACCAATAAGTGAATCGGTTACCTGGCCGCAGGTATGGCTTCGCATCGACATAACAATTTCCTATAAATCAAAAATGGTGTGGCAACTGGGTTGCAGTTAAGCCACTTGAACTATTGGGGGGAACCGAACCCATTGAAACAATATGTTTCAATGCCTCTTCCACACTCATCTCCAATTCAATCGTTTGTGCTCGAGGCACGATCATGAAAAAACCAGAGGTAGGGTTAGGGGTTGTTGGTAAAAATACGTTGACGTAATCTTCACCTAATTTTGCAGTCACTTCCTTTGCAGGAGTGCCTGTTTGAAAAGCAATCACCCACGAATCTGCATGGGGATAACGAATTAAGAGCGCCTTACTAAAAGCCTGGCCACTCCCTGAAAACAAAGTAGAGGAAACCTGTTGAACGCTTGAGTAAATAGAACGAACAATTGGAATGCGATTGATCTGCTTGTTCCACATCCGAATCCACCACTGACCAGCAAAACTAATTGCCAGTAGACCAGTGGCCATAATCACTGCGATCACAATCAAAATACCAACACCAGGCAATTCGCGGAAATGTTGCAAATCTCCGGCAAATTGACGTGGGAATACGGCAATGATGGCGTGCATGACGGAACCGAATACGCCGTCGAGCAGACCCAAGCCCCAAGCAATCACCCAGATGGTGATCGACAATGGTGCCCAAACGAGGATGCCTGCGATAAAGTATTTTTTCATGTTCTGCCTAACCCGCTATTTTAGCGGGTTAGCAGCCGATGATGGGTAGACTAATAAAAGCCTAGGCTGATGATCAAAATTCCGGCTAAAAAGCCGCCGGCAAAGAGCAAAGCGCCTGCCAGCAGGCGATGGGTGCGCCTTTCTTCAAGTAAAAGGGCCTTTAAAACCTCAATTTCGCCATTTTGGTCTTTTGCAGGAACCCGAGCCTGAGCCAAGCTATCCGCTATCAAGCGAGGCAATGTAGGCAAAATTTTGGCCCAAGTAGGCGCTTCTTCCTTCAATCCATCTAACAAACCACGCCATCCCAATTGTTTACTAACCCATTTCTCCAGAATCGGCTTGGCTGTTTTCCAAAGGTCTAGGTCTGGGTCAAGTTGGCGGGCCAACCCCTCCACATTCAAGAGCGTTTTTTGCAATAAGGTGAGTTGCGGCTGAATTTCCACTTTAAAGCGGCGTGATGTTTGGAACAAACGCATCAACACAATGCCCAAGGAAATTTCTTTTAGCGGACGATCAAAGTATGGCTCACATACAGAACGAACCGCGCCCTCTAACTCTTCAACGCGAGTATTAGCAGGAACCCAACCCGACTCAATATGCAACTCAGCAACACGTCGGTAGTCGCGATTAAAGAATGCCAAGAAGTTAAGTGCTAAATAATTTTTATCGGATTCGCTTAGAGCGCCAACAATTCCAAAATCAAGCGAAATGAAGCGGCCAAATGTTTCTGGCTCCAAGCTAATCATGATGTTGCCAGGGTGCATATCTGCATGGAAGAATCCATACTCAAATACTTGAGTAAAGAATATCTCTACGCCATCGGACGCCAGCTTTTTAAAGTCAACACCAGCCTCTTGGAGTGCTGTAGTTTTTCCAATGGAGATGCCATACATTCTCTCCATCACAATGACATTGGTATGACAAAGATCCCAATACATCTCAGGAATCATCAGCTTTTGAGAATCTGCAAACTGTCTACGTAACTGGCTCGCATTGGCCGCCTCACGCATGAGATCTAGCTCATCATGCAAATACGTATCAAACTCTGCCACATTCTCACGCGGCTTTAAACGACGACCATCTTCAGAACTTTTTTCAATGACCTTGGCAAGGTCGTACATTAAGGCTAGATCACCATTAATCACCGGCAAGATACCAGGGCGAAGTACTTTAATAGCTACCGCACGACCTTCCCACTCAGGATGTTTTTCTGTGCCACGTAATATCCCAAAGTGCACTTGCGCCACTGAGGCACTGGCAACTGGAGTTGCATCAAAACTAATAAATACTTCCTCAATCGGCTGACCTAAATCTTTCTCAATTAAGCGACGAGATTCTTCATTAGAAAAAGGTGGAACTTGATCTTGCAGCTTAGCTAACTCATTAGCAATATCTTCCGGCAAAAGATCACGACGTGTAGAAAGCACTTGACCAAACTTCACAAATATTGGGCCTAGTGCTTCTAGCGTTAATCGGATACGTTCACCTCTAGGCAAATGCGTACCGGGAGAAATCCAACAAAGCATGGTTAAGAAACCACGACGAATACCTGGCCGCAAAAGATCACGGAGTAGAGGCAATAAGCCATAGCGCCAAGCGGTAAAAAAGATGAAGTAAAGACGAGCAATGCGACGCACGATTATTTTGCCTTTTGCTCTAAGAGTTGAATGCGCTTTTCCATGCGATCTACAGATTCGCGTAATTCACTTAATTCAGATTTACGAACCATAAAGTCTCGTTTATTTAAAAGCACTTTTTTTTCTTCACTAACATACTCCACCATATTGTCCAGCAAGTCGCCGGCTGCAGAGCGGGTGGCAGAAACAAACTTTTTGCCTTGTCTAACTGCAAAGTTTGCTGGGGCATCACCCACCAAACGTGCCAAATCTTCCTCGTATTCCCAACGCAACTGCCCAGCAAGACGGCCCAATAATTGGGCTAAGTCAGCATCACCGGTAATTTTGACCGCCTTAAAAGCCTGCTCTCGCAAGGAACCAGTGCTGCCAGTTAAATCGCTCAATGCCTTCGAGGAAACCTCTAAGGTAAGCGCTGGAACATCAATCTCTTTTAAGCTAGTCAGCAATCCATCTGGCTTTATCTCAAAACACAGGTCACCCAGTGGAAGCTGCAACAAAATAGTTTTATTGGCATGGCGGGCCAACTCAGCGCTAGCCCAAGGCTCACTTCCTAAAACATGGTTTATTCCTCGGCAGGCAGCGCCAGAGGCAATCGTGTGGGTAGTTGAGAAATGTGTGTTCATAAGTGTAAAAAACCCGCACAAGTGCGGGTTTTCCGACGGCGAGTACCTAAAGCTTAAACTAACTGAGAGATGCCCGCTAGTACCCATCCGCCAGGACCCTCTACTGGCTTACTTAAATTCCAAATTTCCGAGAAGTCACTCGCTGGCGCGCCCTGTTGCTCACGAATCATGCCGCTGAACTGCACGCTACAGAAATAATGACCGTCGGCTGTCTCAATTCCCAGCAATTGGGCATTGATCGTTACGACATCTGTTTGATTGCTTGCGTCAGTGCGGCCCGCTAAATCCTGTTGAATAGTGGCAAACATTTCTGGAGTAGTAAATTCGCGCAAAGAAGCAAGATCACCTTGATCCCATGCTTTTTGCAAGGTTGCAAAATATTGTTTTGCATTCTCCAAGAATGTTTGTTGATCAAACCCAGGAGGCAAAGTTGATTGAAATGGCTCAGGCTCAACGCTAACGCCGCCAAAAGCATTTGCAGCAGGAGTAAAAGCTGGCTCCTGTCTTGGCGTCTGATCTAGACCAGTACGCTGCATTCCATTAGAGGAAAGATTAGGGCTTTGACCTGCACTAGACATTTTTGGCATGAGCTTGCGCATTACAAACATAATCGCAAAGCCTGCCAAAACAGCAATCAGCAAACCAGTGATTAAAGAAGAAGCCGCCTCACCCAAACCAAAATGTGACAAAAGGTAACCAATACCCAAACCTGCAGCTAAGCCACCCAAAATGCCACCCATGCCACCAAAACGACTAGGCGCAGGAGCTTGTGGAGCTGGGGCAGGTGCAGCAGGCTGCGCTTGCTGTGCAGGTTTTTGTACTGGCGCAGCTTGCTTTTGAATTGGCGCACTTGGGGCTCTGCCTACGCTCTTGCCGCCACCTAAACGAGCGGCATCCACATGACCCACTGTTGCGAAAATTAAAGTCAGACTTAATAGAGTTGCTTTAAAAAAATGTTTATTCATTACTTTGTACTCCCTCTTATAACCGCTAAATTTCTTTAGTTTTTAAGACTTTAAAAACTATACAACCATCAGTATTTAATACCAATATGTAGGGCAACGATACCCCCAGTCATCCTATGGGTTTCCACTTCATCAAAACCCACTCCTAACATCATTTCTTTGAGGGTTTGGGCATCTGGATGCATGCGAATGGATTCCGCCAAATAGCGATAGCTCTCTGAATCTTGAGCAATCTTCTCACCCAACCATGGCAAAACCTTAAAAGAATAGGTGTCATATACCGGCTGCAAAAAGGCATCTGGCTTAGAAAACTCCAATACCAATACACGGCCACCCGGCTTTATTACCCGATGCATTTCACCCAATGCAACTTCCTTATGCGTCATATTGCGCAAACCAAAGGCGACAGTCACCACATCAAAATGATTATTGGGAAATGGAATCTTTTCCGCATCAAACTGCACACAAGGCAAAGCCATTCCGCGATCCAGGAGTCGATCGCGACCAACTCCTAACATAGAGGCATTAATGTCGCTTAGCCAAACTTGAGCATCGGGGTTGCGACCCCAGTCAGCTGCTTTTGCAAATGCAGCAGCTAAGTCGCCAGTACCGCCAGCGATATCTAGCACTTTTTGACCAGGACGAATATTTGCCCTGGCAATCGTTATTTTTTTCCAAACACGATGTAAACCGAATGACATGAGGTCATTCATCACATCGTATTTACTAGCTACCGAATGAAATACTTCAGCGACCTTACCGGCCTTTTCGGCTTCGTCAACGCTTTGATAACCAAAATGCGTTTTACTCATTAATGACTTCCACAAGAATGGCCGCCTGCCTGACCAGCTTGCGCCATAGGCGCATCACGATCAAGACCTGCAGCAGCCAATTTACCCAAATGCTCTTTCCATAATTGCTCTTGGTTTTCGCACAAGAAATATAAAAAATCCCATGAATACAAACCTGAGTCATGCCCATCAGAAAAACTCGGCTTGAGGGCGTAGTGACCAACGGGCTCGATGTTTGCAATCAATACGTCACGCTTTCCAGTCTGCAATGTTTCTTGTCCAGGCCCATGACCTTGAACCTCAGCAGAGGGGGATAGCACTCTTAGAAACTCAAAAGGTAGTTTGTAGATCTGGCCGTTCTCGTACGAGAGCTCTAATACTTTGGACTGTTGATGCACAACAATATTACTTGGAATCATTAAACGAGCACCCTCTCAATACCGCCTTGATTAGCTTTAGTTACGTAATCCTGCATCCAATCTTTACCCAATAATTTCTGAGCCATTTCTACTACGATGTAATCCGCTGTCGTATCGCTATCCGCATCAAAACGCGTTAGGCCTTGCAAACAGGATGGGCAGCTGGTCAACACTTTAACTTCACCAGTGAAATCATCTTTACGTAAATCATTAGCGCCCTTTTCCATTTCAATCTGCTTACGGAAACGAACTTGCGTAGAAATATCGGGGCGAGTCACGGCCAAAGTTCCGGACTCACCGCAGCAACGATCATTTTTAGCAATGGCTTTGCCATCTTCTAACTGAATGAGCTCGTTTACTGTCTTCAAAGGATCTTGCAACTTCATTGGAGAGTGGCAAGGATCGTGATACATATACTTCACACCAGTAACTCCAGAGAGCTTCACGCCCTTCTCGGCCAAGAACTCATGAATATCAATAATTCGGCAGCCCGGGAAAATCTGTTCGAACTGATAGCCGGCCAACTGGTCATAACAAGTGCCACATGACACAACAACCGTCTTGATATCTAAGTAATTCAAAGTATTGGCAACGCGATGGAATAACACGCGGTTATCCGTAATCATCTTCTCGGCTTTATCAAAGTCGCCATTGCCACGTTGTGGATAACCACAACATAGGTAGCCCGGAGGTAAAACCGTTTGCACACCTACATTCCACAACATAGCCTGGGTAGCTAGACCAACTTGTGA
The DNA here is from genome assembly GCF_018881795.1 of Polynucleobacter sp. MWH-Jannik1A5. Classification (GTDB taxonomy): domain Bacteria; phylum Pseudomonadota; class Gammaproteobacteria; order Burkholderiales; family Burkholderiaceae; genus Polynucleobacter. The sequence goes on from NZ_JACVPQ010000001.1 coordinate 690,079, forward strand.
GAACAAACGCTCAGATCCACATCCTGGGAAATAAAACACTGCCTCAGTATCTGCAGAAGTCGTTTTAGGATCGCGAATAATGGGCACGTAGTTAGCATCTTCAATATCCAATAATGCACGAGCGGTTTTCTTGGGTAAATTGCCTGGCATCTTCTTATTCACAAAGAAGATCACCTGCTCTTTAACGCTCGGCTTACCTACCGTTGCAGGAGGATGGGCTGTTTGCTGCTTGGCAAACTTACGCAAGACATCATTACCCAAGCGCTGTAACTTATAACCCCAGCCAATCATCGTCTTGCGGGCAAGATGGATGCTTTCTGGGCTAGTAGCATTGAGAAAGAACATGGATGCGGCGGTGCCTGGATTGAAGCGTTGCTGACCCATCTTGCGCAATAAATTACGCATATTCATGGTTACATCACCAAAATCAATCTTCACTGGGCAAGGCGTTAAGCACTTATGACATACCGTGCAATGTGCAGCTACATCGTCAAACATTTCCCAATGACGAATCGAAACGCCACGACGTGTCTGCTCTTCGTACAAGAAGGCCTCAATTAATAATGAGGTTGCCAGAATCTTATCGCGTGGACTGTAGAGCAGGTTTGCACGTGGCACATGTGTAGAGCACACGGGCTTGCACTTGCCGCAACGTAAACAATCTTTCACGCTATCTGCAATGGCGCCAATATCGCTTTGCTGCATGATGATTGACTCATGACCCATCAAACCAAAGCTTGGTGTGTAGGCCATGCTCAGATCAGCATGTGGCATCAATTTGCCTTTGTTAAAGCGGCCTTCTGGATCAACGCGATTCTTATAACTACGGAAGTCTTTGAGCTCGGCTTCAGTTAAATATTCCAGCTTGGTGATACCAATGCCATGCTCACCTGAAATCACACCGTCCAAAGAGCGCGCTAACTTCATGATGCGATCAACAGCGCGATGTGCATCTTGCAACATCTCGTAGTCATCAGAGTTCACGGGAATATTGGTGTGAACGTTACCGTCACCAGCATGCATATGCAATGCTACAAATACCCGCTTACGCAAAATGTTTTTATGAATGGCTTCCAACTCAGTGAGAATAGGCTCAAACGCCAGACCACCAAAGATGATGCGTAACTCTGAACGGACTTCCTCTTTCCATGAGGTACGCAAACTGTAATTTTGTAGTTGCGGAAAATACGTATCCATCTGCGTGAGCCAATCAGCCCAACGGGTACGTACCTTAGCAATTAATTCCAAAGCTTGCTGAACACGATCGCCCAAGATTTCTGCTGTTGGAATCTCATACTCAGCATCACTCTTACCAAGTGGTAAGGCGCTCTTTTTCAAGAACGCTTCAAGGCCATCGAGTACTTGCAGCTTGTTTTTAAGTGAGAGTTCAATATTGATGCGATCAATGCCATCGGTGTATTCGCCCATACGTGGCAGAGGAATTACGACGTCTTCATTAATCTTAAATGCGTTGGTGTGGCGGGCAATCGCTGCTGTACGAGCGCGATCTAGCCAAAACTTCTTACGTGCTTCTGCGCTAACGGCAACAAAGCCCTCGCCAACCCTTAAGTTGGCCATACGCACCACTTCACTCGTTGCAGCGGCAACAGCCTCTTCGTCATCGCCAGCAATGTCGCCAATCAATACCATCTTCGGCAAGCTATTGCGCTTTGATTTGGTCGAATAACCAACCGCTCTTAAATAGCGGTCATCCAAATGCTCAAGACCAGCCAGAATTGGGCCACCTTGCTTGCTTAAACCATCTAAGTAAGCTTTGATTTCTACAATACTCGGAATGGCTTCGCGGGCTTGGCCAAAGAACTCCAAGCAAACAGTGCGCATGAATTTTGGCATGCGATGTAATACCCAAGTCGCACTTGTGATCAAACCATCGCAACCTTCTTTTTGCACGCCAGGCAATCCTGATAAAAATTTATCAGTAACGTCTTTTCCTAAACCTTCTTTACGAAAACGTTTGCCCTCAACTTCTAATAATTCTTTTTTGAGAATGCGCTGACCAGGCTCACTGTTTCCATCAGACCACGTCAATTGGAAACGCACCATTGCCACATCATGAATCTTGCCCATGTTGTGATCAAGACGCTCAACATCCAACCAGTTACCTTGAGGATCAACCATGCGCCAGCTAGCGAGGTTATCTAAAGCAGTGCCCCAGAGAACTGCTTTTTTACCGCCTGCATTCATCGCGATATTGCCGCCAATACAGCTAGCATCCGCAGAGGTAGGATCAACTGCAAACACAAGACCAGCATGCTCTGCTGCGTCTGAGACACGACGGGTAACGACCCCAGCACCAGTAAAGATTGTGGATACTTCACGGTCAAGGCCAGGAAGCTTTTGCGCTTTGACGCCACCAATATCTTGTAATTTCTCAGTGTTAATTACCGCAGACATTGCATACAGTGGAATAGCGCCGCCGGTATAACCAGTGCCACCCCCACGAGGAATAATGGTCAAGCCCAATTCAACGCAAGCTTTTACTAAACCCGGAATTTCGGATTCGTAATCAGGCTTTAAGACAACTAGCGGGAACTCAACACGCCAATCGGTCGCATCAGTAACGTGAGCAGCACGCGATACGCCATCAAAACAAATATTGTCAGAAGCGGTATGACGGCCCAACTCTTTGCGAGCACGCTTACGAATGACTTCAACTTCTTTAAATCCGTTTTCAAAATTTTCAATTGCGCGATAGGCGGCAGTTAATAAAATTTCTACTTGATCAGCAGAATCACCGCTGTTGCGCTTCTTAACTTCGCCCAAGCGATGCCAGAGAGCATCAATTAATTGCTTGCGACGATTTGGACTATCGAGCAAGTCGTCTTGCAAGAATGGGTTACGCTGAACAACCCAGATATCGCCCAGAATTTCAAATAACATCCGTGCAGAACGACCGGTACGGCGAACGCCACGCAAGTCATTGAGAACGCGCCATGACTCCTCGCCCAACAAGCGAATAACAATCTCTCGATCGGAAAAGGAGGTGTAGTTGTAGGGAATTTCACGCAGACGGGGGGAACCCGCCTCAGCGTCCAACAACTGGTTCAAAGCTAGTGGGGCGTTCATAGCGACATATTTGATAAATAAGCATTTTAATAGAGCAATCCCGATACTGGCAGTATTCCGAGAAAGCTGCTCCTGAAATGGATAAACCCTTGCAAATCTAAGGGCTTAGGAGCCATCCGTGGTACGCTCATTGGATGGCAACGAACTATTTAAAGAAAATTTTATCGGCTCGCGTCTATGACGTGGCCAGGGAAACTGAACTTCAGCTCGCTCCAGAGCTGACTAAGCGTTTGGGCAACCAGGTTCTCCTAAAAAGGGAAGATAACCAACCGGTTTTCTCTTTCAAACTCCGTGGCGCCTATAACAAAATGGCCCATTTACCCCCTGAGGCCTTAAAACGCGGGGTTATTGCGGCCTCTGCAGGCAATCACGCCCAAGGTGTTGCCCTATCGGCAGCCAAAATGAAGTGCAAAGCCGTCATCGTGATGCCAGTGACTACGCCTAGCGTCAAAATCGATGCGGTGAAGGCTCGAGGCGGATCTTGGGTTGAAATCATCCTTCATGGCGAATCCTATAGCGATGCCTTCAAGCATTCTGAAGTTTTAGGTAAAAAACGGGGCCTCACTTTTGTTCACCCCTTCGATGATCCTGACGTCATTGCGGGCCAAGGAACTATCGCCCACGAAATTTTTACCCAATATGAAAAACCAATCGATGCAGTATTTGTAGCCATTGGTGGTGGTGGCCTGATTGCAGGTATAGGCGAATACATCAAAGCCGTTAGCCCAAAGACAAAAGTAATTGGCGTTCAAGCCTCTGACTCAGATGCCATGAATCAATCGCTCAAAGCGAATAAGCGCATTGAGATGAAAGATGTTGGCCTGTTCTCAGACGGCACTGCTGTGAAACTCGTCGGCAAAGAAACATTCCGCATTTGCAAAAAAGTAGTCGATGAAATTATCACTGTTGATACAGATGAAATCTGTGCAGCGATTAATGATGTCTTTACTGACACTCGCAGCATTCTTGAGCCCGCTGGCGCGCTTGCTATTGCTGGCATGAAGAAGTATGTTGAGAAAAAACGCATCAAGAAGAAAACCGTAGTGGCTGTGGCTTGCGGGGCTAATATGAACTTTAGCCGTCTGCGCTTTGTAGCTGAACGCGCAGACGTTGGCGAGTTCCGCGAAGCTGTATTCGCCGTGACAATTCCCGAAGAACGCGGCTCCTTCAAACGCTTCTGTGAATTACTTGGAAAACGTAATGTCACTGAATTCAACTATCGCATTGGCGATCAAAGTGAAGCACATATTTTTGTTGGTATCAGCACACAAAAAGCTGGCGATAGTGAAGCAATTGCGAAACATTTCCGCAAAGCAAAGTTTGCAACGATTGACCTCACTCACGATGAATTAGCGAAGTCACATTTACGCCACATGGTGGGAGGACATTCTGCGCTCGCTAAAGATGAATTGCTCTATCGCTTTGAATTTCCAGAACGTCCAGGCGCTCTGATGAAATTCCTTACCAGCATGGCGCCGAACTGGAACATTAGCTTGTTCCACTATCGCAATCATGGCGCTGACTATGGACGTATTTTGGTTGGTCTACAGGTCCCCAAGAATGAGCAGAAGAAATTCCAAAGCTTTTTGGCTGGCCTAGGCTATCCACATTGGGATGAGAGCAATAATCCCGCTTATCGCCTATTTCTGAAATAAGAATTAACCCATGTCATACACCCTCACCGGAAAACTCGTCGTTGCGATCTCCTCGCGCGCCCTGTTTGATTTCGAAGAAGAAAACCGTATCTTTGAATCTACCGATGACAGTGCTTATATGAAGTTACAGCTTGAGCGTTTGAGTGAAGCAGCCCAAAAAGGGGTGGCCTTTCCATTGGTTAAAAAACTACTCGCCTTTAATGAAGAGGGTGAGCAGCGCGTTGAAGTGGTAATTCTTTCTCGCAACGATCCGGTAAGCGGCCTACGCGTCTTCCGCTCTGCAGAGCATCACGGCTTACATCTTGAGCGTGGCGTATTCACGAGAGGTCGCCCTCCATACCATTACCTACGCTCACTGCATGCCAACCTCTTTTTATCTGCAAATGAAGATGATGTACGTGCAACAATTGATGCTGGTTTTCCGGCAGCGCGTGTATATCCAGAGTCCAGCAAAACAGCTGAGTCACACCCAAATGAAATCCGCATTGCATTTGACGGAGACGCAGTACTCTTCTCTGATGAAGCTGAACAAGTGTTTCAGAAAAAAGGGCTTGAGGCCTTTGTTGATCATGAGAGCAAAAAGGTTGATATTCCCTTGCCTCCAGGCCCATTCAAACCCTTGCTCGAAGCACTCCACAGACTGCAGCGCTCTACCAGTGAAAACGGTATGCGCATTCGCACTGCATTGGTAACTGCGCGCTCTGCGCCTGCGCACGAACGTGCCATTCGCACCTTGATGGCATGGGGTATTGATGTTGATGAAGCAATGTTCTTAGGTGGCCTCTCGAAGAGTGAGTTCTTAAGAGAATTTGAACCAGACTTCTTCTTTGACGATCAAACTGGTCACTGCCAGTCTGCTGCATCTGTTGCACCAACAGGGCATGTTGTATCGGGCGTATCTAACAAGCCTAAGAAATAAAATTACTCATGGCAACGCTTCCACTCGGGCAATCAACCCAATACCCTGATCAGTATGATCCAACCGTACTCTTTCCCATTCCAAGAATAGAGAATCGCAAGAAACTTGGCATCAAAGAAAATCAGGCGTTGCCATTTGTTGGAGTAGATATTTGGAATGCATTTGAACTGAGCTGGCTCAATAAAAAAGGAAAGCCGCAGATTGCAGTGGCGGAGTTTCAGATTCCGGCCGACTCACAAAATATGATTGAGTCCAAATCATTCAAGCTGTATCTCAATAGCCTTAATAGCGCACGCTTTGAAGATGAGAATGAAGTTAAAGAGCGTCTAATCACTGATCTATCAGCAGTGGCCGGCAGCAAGATCACTACTCGCATCAACCCTACGGAAGCCATCTCCAAAAAAGGGATGCAAGAAATGGGGGGCATCTTGATGGATCGCTTAGATATTGAGGTTGATCCAAACCTACCCGCAGACCCAAGCTTGCTGGGCGTAAATGAATCTTTTGGTCCGATCGAGCAATGTCTTGTTTCGCACCTGCTTAAATCTAATTGCCCTGTGACAGGCCAACCAGATTGGGCAAGCGTACAAATTCGCTATCAAGGCAGACCAATTCTGGAAGAAGGTTTATTACGCTATCTCATTGGCTTTAGACAGCTAGGTGAGTTTCATGAGCATTGTGTAGAAACTATCTTTACTGACATCAAGCATCAGTGCAAACCAGAGAAGCTATCTGTATATGCGCGATACACGAGACGCGGCGGTTTAGATATCAACCCATTCCGCACTGATCACAATTCTCCATGGCCTGAAAACATTCGGCATGCAAGACAGTAAAAGTAGTTAATACTTAAAAAGTAGGTAATTAAAAACCCCTTGTAGGAAATCCTAGAAGGGGTTTTTGCTATTGCGGCATTGACCGCATTAGTTGATGTTGCTTAAAACGGAATATCGTCGTCCATTGCACCTAGTGATGCAGCATTTGAGGCTGCTGGAGCAGACTGCTCAGCCGGCTTTGAGCGGCTGTAGCTTTCGCCACCATCACCACTGCCACCAACTGGCTTACCACCGAGCATTTGCATTGTTTCTGCAACGATCTCAGTGGAATACTTTTCTTGACCACTAGCGTCAGTCCATTTACGAGTACGCAAACGACCTTCAACATAAACCTGTGAACCTTTTTTGAGGTACTGCCCAGCGATTTCTGCAAGCTTGCCAAAGAATGCAACGCGGTGCCATTCTGTGGTTTCTTTCATTTCGCCAGTTTGCTTGTCTTTGTAGCGATCAGATGTAGCTACTGAAATATTTGTAACGGCGTCGCCGCTTGGCATGTAACGAGTTTCTGGATCGCGTCCTACGTTACCTACGATGATGACTTTATTTACCGAAGCCATGTTGTCTCCCGAAGAAAAATACTGCTGTTATTACTACTAAAAATAAACTGCTCGCTTTAATTGAATTGATGAAGCTGCGGTTATGTCTTTGTGGCTACATCCTTTGATTCTGCTGCTCTCGTTGGCATTTCACCCATCGACCAAGCAATTATAAGCCAGCAAACCAAGAGCACTGCCCCCATCGCAAAGACTGATAAATCACCATGGCTATCCATTAAATAGCCGCCAATGGCAGCGCCTGTGAATAGGCCAATCGATTGCGTAGTGTTGTAAACACCTAGGGCTGTACCTTTAGATTCTTTGGCAAAGCGAGATACCAAAGATGGCTGCAATGCCTCTAATAAATTAAATCCGACGAAATAAATCAATAACGCTATTGCAATTGAAAGAATCGACGCAGTGTTTGTAAATAGAATTTCCGCAATCACTAGCAATACGATTGCAAATAAAAGAATGGTGCGTAATTGCTGCTTCTTTTCACCAAAAATTAAAATGGGAGCCATAAAGAAAAACGACAGTAAAACAACCGGTAGATAAACTTCCCAGTGCGATGAGAGTGGTAAGCCCGCTTGCACTAACAAACGCGGCACCACTAAGAACATGGCTACTTGAGTTGCATGCAATACAAATACACCTAGGTTTAAACGCATCAACTCTGGACGAAAGAAAACCTCTTTTAAAGAAGCTTGCTGAACTTTTGCCTCTGGTTTGCTTGTTGGCAAGACGTAGTAAGTGACGAACATCGCAATAACGCCCAACACTGCCAGAACAATAAAAATTCCGCTCAGGCTAATCGCACGATAAATCGGTGCTGCAATAACTAATGACAATGCAAAGGACAGAGCAATGCTACCGCCAACTAAGGCCATTGCTCGGGTACGAACTTGCTCGCGGGTTAAATCAGCCACCCAGGCTGAAATAGCGGCAGAGACTGCCCCCGCACCCATAATTCCACGGCCAATCGCGATCCACAGCAAATCATCCTTTGCAGCACAGATCAGGGCGCCAGCCACAAATAAGGATAGCCCCCATAAAACTACCGGTTTACGCCCAATTCGGTCCGATAAACGGCCTAAAGGGATATAGAAACAAGCCTGAACAATATTGAATATCCCGAGAGTCAAGCCCACCCAAAGGGCATGCTCACCACCCGGCAAGCCTCTCGCATGAATGCTGAAAATGGGCAATAGCAGAAATAGGCCCAACATACGGAGGCCAAAGATGCCTGCTAAGGCCAGAGTGGAGCGAAGTTCAGAAGGATTCATGGGAAAGAGCTATATTAACAAGTTACGCTAAAAAATCATGAATAACGAAATCAAGATCCGCGGTGCCCGCACCCACAACCTCAAAAACATCAATCTAGACATCCCTAGAGAGAAATTAGTCGTCCTCACTGGTTTATCCGGTTCAGGCAAAAGCTCATTGGCTTTCGACACCCTTTATGCAGAAGGCCAGCGCCGATATGTTGAGTCTCTCTCGGCTTACGCACGTCAGTTTTTGCAACTCATGGAAAAGCCAGACGTTGACACGATTGAAGGGTTGTCGCCAGCGATTTCGATTGAGCAAAAAGCAACTAGCCATAATCCTCGCTCAACCGTTGGTACCGTCACTGAAATTCATGACTACTTGCGTTTGTTATTTGCACGTGCTGGAACGCCGCATTGTCCAGATCATGATCTTCCATTAGAAGCGCAAAGCGTTTCACAAATGGTCGACACCGTATTATCGATGCCCGAAGATACGAAGTTGATGATTCTGGCTCCTGTTGTAAGTGAGCGCAAAGGCGAATTCGTTGACCTCTTCCAAGACCTGCAGGCACAAGGCTTTGTGCGCTTTCGCGTTCGCTCTGGCGGCGGCACAGCTAACGCCGCTAAGGCAGAGATCTTTGAAGTTGATCAACTACCAACACTGAAGAAAAACGATAAGCACTCAATTGAAGTGGTGGTTGATCGCATCAAAGTGCGCCCCGATATTCAGCAACGTTTAGCGGAGTCTTTTGAGACAGCGCTTCGTTTAGCCGATGGCAAAGCCATGATCGTTGATATGGATTCAGGCAAAGAGATGATTTTCTCGAGTAAGTTTGCTTGCCCAGTGTGTTCATATTCCTTGCAAGAATTAGAGCCTCGCCTCTTCTCCTTCAATAATCCAATGGGCGCTTGCCCATCCTGTGATGGTCTAGGCCACCAGTCCTTCTTTGATCCAAAACGAATTGTTGCTCACCCCGATTTATCGCTGGCATCAGGAGCCATTAAAGGCTGGGATCGCCGTAATCAGTTCTATTTCAAGCTACTGCAGACATTGGCTAAGCATGGTGGCTTCGATGTAGAAAAACCATTTGAAACACTAAACAAGAAACAGCAGGACCTGATTCTATTGGGCTCTGGCGATGTCACCATTCCTTTTGAGTACATCAACGAGCGTGGTAAAAATAGTATTCGTGAACATGCTTTCGAAGGAATTGTTGCCAACTTCGAAAGACGCTATCGCGAAACAGATTCGATGACAGTTCGCGAAGAATTGTCGCGTTATCAAAATGTGCAAACCTGCCCAGAATGTAACGGCAGTCGTTTACGTAAAGAAGCACGCTTTGTAAAAGTGGGTGAGAAAAAACAATCACGCGCTATTTATGAAATCAGTGCACTTCCACTAAAAGAAGCGAAAGAATATTTTGAGGCGCTTGAACTTAAAGGCGCTAAACGAGAAATCGCCGATAAGATTGTTAAAGAGATTAGTGCCCGCCTGCGCTTCTTAAATGACGTAGGTCTTGACTACCTCTCTCTCGAGCGTAGTGCCGATACCTTATCTGGCGGTGAAGCCCAACGCATTCGCCTGGCAAGCCAAATTGGCTCAGGCTTAACGGGCGTGATGTATGTTTTGGATGAGCCATCTATTGGATTGCATCAACGCGATAACGACCGTCTTATTGGCACCCTCAAGCATTTACGTGATTTAGGTAATAGCGTCTTGGTAGTTGAGCATGATGAAGATATGATTCGCGCCTCTGACTGGGTGATTGACATTGGCCCTGGCGCTGGCGTTCATGGCGGTGAAATTGTTGCTCAAGGCACTCCGGCAGAAGTAGAGGCAAATACAAACTCCCTAACTGGCGCCTACCTCTCAGGTCGCGAAGCAATCGCGGTTCCAGAAAAACGTATCCCAGTAAATGATCGTTTCTTGGAAATCATTGGTGCACGCGGTAATAATTTGCAATCCGTTCACGCAAAGATTCCAGTTGGCTTGTTAACCTGCGTTACCGGGGTATCAGGATCTGGTAAATCCACCCTAATTAATGACACCTTACATCATGCTGTAGCCCAGCATCTATACGGATCCAATGCGGAGCCAGCAGCACATGATGCGATCAAAGGTTTAGAGCATTTTGATAAGGTGATTAGCGTTGATCAATCTCCGATCGGTAGAACCCCACGCTCTAACCCGGCGACCTACACCGGACTATTTACTCCGATAAGGGAGCTCTTTGCAGGCGTTCCTGCTTCACGTGAACGCGGATATGAGGCGGGTCGTTTCTCCTTTAACGTGAAAGGTGGTCGCTGCGATTCTTGCGAAGGCGACGGCGTTCTCAAAGTAGAAATGCATTTCTTGCCGGACGTCTACGTTCCATGTGATGTATGTCATGGCAAACGCTACAACCGTGAGACTTTAGATATTCGCTACAAAGGCAAGAATATTCATGAAGTGTTATCGATGACCATCGAACAAGCTCATGAGTTCTTTGAAGCGGTGCCAGTGGTTAAACGCAAACTCAAAACACTGCTTGATGTTGGTTTGGGATATGTGAAGCTTGGGCAAAGCGCAACCACCTTATCTGGTGGCGAAGCGCAACGCGTCAAACTATCTCTAGAGCTTTCTAAACGCGACACCGGTAGAACCCTGTATATCTTGGATGAACCAACCACCGGATTGCATTTCCATGACATTCAGTTATTGCTAACAGTGATCCAAACCCTCAAGAAACAAGGCAACACAATTGTCATCATTGAGCACAACCTTGATGTCATTAAGACTGCTGATTGGATTATTGACTTAGGGCCTAAGGGTGGCGCTGGCGGTGGGCAGATCATTGCCACCGGTACGCCAGAAGATGTGGCCAAAAATGAATTGAGCTTTACAGGCCACTACTTAGCACCATTACTAACTCGCAAAATACCTGTAGCGAGCAAAAAGAAAAAGTAAATCGCTGACAGATCTCAGAGTAATTTAGCTTCAGCTAAATCCGTTGCTTCTGAATTACCTGAGATCACCAAAATATCATTTGCCTGAAGTTGTAAATCAGGGTTAGGTTCTAACTTCACATAATCGGCATTTTGACCTTTGCGACGCACTGCCTGGACGTTGACACCATCATCTTCTAGGCAAAGCTGGCCCAAGGTTTTACCAATTGCCTGTGAGTGTGGCAATAACGTAATCGCATGTAAGCGCCAAGACTCGTTCGAGCCAAAATCATCGTCTGCAGAACCTCGGAAGTACCCTCTCAATAAGCTATAGCGCTCTTCACGTGCTGTGGTGATACGGCGCACTACCTTACGCATGGGCACGCCCATGATCAGCAGAACATGTGAGGCAATCATCAAGCTGCCCTCAATGAGCTCGGGGACGACTTCGGTAGCGCCGGCGGCTTGCAACCTGGCAATATCCGCATCATCTCTAGTACGCACTAACACAGTCATCCCTGGGCGCAAGTGTTCTACTTGACGTAGAACGCGCATGCTTGCGGCAGTATCCGCATAGGTAATTACAACTGCCTTAGCCCTGGAAAGGCCCGCAGCCACTAAATAATTTTCACGGCTTGCATCTCCATAAACTACATTGTCACCGGCAGCCGCAGCTTCTTTAACGCGATCAGGATCTAAATCTAAAGCAATGTATGGAATTTTTTCTTGGTCTAGCATACGTGCCAAGCTTTGACCCGAACGACCAAACCCACAAATCACAACATGATTTTCATTGCGGACGCTTTTAGAGGCAACACGTGTCAATGCAAGAGATTGCAAGAGCCATTCGTTACTTGAGAAGCGCATTGCAATACGATCGCTATATTCAATCAGAAATGGTGCGCAGAACATTGAGATCAACATGGCTGCTAATACTGCTTGACTCAAGGTGGGATCAATCAAATCTAAACCATCAATTTGGTTGAGCAACACAAAACCGAATTCACCAGCCTGAGCCAAACACAAACCCGTTCTAATCGAGATGCCAGGGCTTGAACCAAATGCCCTAGACAGCAAAGCGATTAGGCCGAACTTAAAGAGCAAGGGGCCAATTAGTAAAACTAAAACCAGCAACCATTGCTCACGAATCACATTGAAATCAAGCAACATGCCAATCGTAATAAAGAAGAGGCCCAGCAAGACATCGCGGAATGGTTTGACGTCTTCTTCCACCTGATGGCGATAAGGGGTTTCAGAAATCAACATACCAGCCAAGAAAGCGCCAAGCGCTAGCGATAAACCAAAATGCTCTGTTAAGCCCGCCATACCCAGCACAATCAATAACAGATTGAGCATAAATAACTCTTGTGAGCGTAGCTTGGCAACCAACCTAAACCAGCGACTCATGAGCGTTTGGCCAATGAAGAAAATTAACACCAAAGCAATGGTGATTTTGATTGAAGCTGTTGTCAGCGCAACAAATAAGTCTGAAGGATTCTTGCCAAGTGATGGCAATAAGATCAAAAGAAAAACAACAGCTAAATCTTGGAATAACAAAATACCAACAACATTACGACCATGTTCGGTTTCTAATTCGGCGCGATCTGAAATCAATTTGGTCACGATCGCTGTTGAAGACATCGCCAATGCACCGCCTAAAGCAATAGCGGCATGCCAAGAAATGGGATATATCCAATTGATTAATAAGCTAGCGGGAATCGCTAACAACATTGTCAAAATGACTTGACTGCCACCCAGGCCAAATACGATGGTTCGCATTGCCCGTAATTTATGCAGGTTAAATTCCAGACCAATCGAGAACATCAAGAAAACTACCCCAAACTCAGCTAAATACTTGACCGTGGCTGAGTCGTTTGCCAAACCAAAGGCATGAGGGCCAATCAACACGCCAATGGCTAAATAGCCCAAAATAGGGGGCAAGCCAAAATAGCGGAAAATAACTACTCCGGCCACACCCGAGGCCAGGAGAATGAGGGTTAATTGAAGGACTGACGGCATATACTTACTCGATGATAGCTAAGACTCGTGAACGTACCCTAAAGCTTGCTCGCGACACCCTCACTATTGAGGCTGCTGCACTGCAAACAATGCGCGACCGCCTGGAAGGTGTCAATGCTGACGCCCTTGTGTTGGCGGTTGAACTTTTACACGGCTGCAAAGGCCGAATCGTGGTGTCCGGAATTGGTAAATCCGGCCATATCGCCCGCAAAATTGCCGCTACCTTTGCATCTACAGGCTCCCCTGCCTTTTTTGTACACCCTGCCGAAGCCAGTCATGGTGATCTAGGCATGGTGACTAGAGACGATGTTTTTGTAGCGCTTTCCAACTCTGGTGAGACGGACGAACTTCTGACCATCGTGCCGATTGTGAAGCGCACCGGCGCAAAACTCATTGCTCTGACTGGCGCACCAAATTCTTCGCTTGCCAAATTGGCAGATGCTCACTTAGATACCAGTGTTGAAAAAGAAGCTTGCCCCTTAAATCTTGCGCCCACTACTAGCACTACTGCAGCATTAGCAATGGGTGATGCTTTAGCAGTTGCTTTACTTGACGCCAGAGGATTTGAAGCTGAAGATTTCATTCGGTCTCATCCAGGTGGCAGACTAGGCCGTAAGCAACTTACGCATGTGAGTGAAGTGATGCGCAATCTTGCGGACACACCGAAGATTTCTATTAACGCTTCACTGCAAGAAGCTCTGTTAGAGATGACGGCAAAACGGATGGGCATGGTGGTCATCTTGGATGACAAACAAAAAGTATTTGGTATCTTGACTGATGGCGACTTACGTCGCTTATTGGAAAAGACAACCAATCTAGATGGCATCAAACTAGAAAGCGTAACCACTGCGGATCCGCGCACTATTCCAGCAGAATTGTTGGCGGAAGAAGCGATCGAAATGATGGAAAAGCACCGCATTAACCATTTAGTTGTTACCGACAACAATGGCCACTTACTAGGCGCCCTAAATCTGCATGATTTATTTGCAGCCAAAGTGATTTAACTTATTTAGTAATCGAACACATTCATGCCTAGCGCTTTTAATACTCACAATACCAACCCTTTAGCCCAATACCCACAAGCCTGGGAGCGCGCAGGCAAAGTGAAGCTCTTGGTTCTGGATGTAGATGGTGTCCTCACGAATGGTCAAGTTTGGATTGGTGCTGATGGCAAAGAATCCTTAAAAGCTTTTGATATACAAGATGGATTAGGAATAAAGCTACTAGAGCAATGCGGTATTCCAACTGCCATCATCACCGGCAGAAACTCCAAAATGGTTCTAGCGCGCTGCGAAGAACTCGGAATTAAACATGTACATATGGGTGTTGATAACAAAGCAATTGCATTGGCAGAGGTGACTAAATCTCTAGGGCTTGCTGCGGCAGATTGCGCCGTTATGGGTGATGACTGGCCAGACATGCAAATGATGAAGCAGGCTGGCTTAAGAATTTGCCCAGCACAAGGTCATGAAGCAGTTAAAGAATTTGCTCACTTAGTCACTACCCGTAACGGCGGCAATAGTGCCGTGCGTGAAGTGTGCGACCTCATTCTCAAAGCGCAGAATCGCTATGAAGAAATGCTCAATAAGGCCCGTAGCTAAGCAATGCAAATCAATCCCAAAAAAATCAAACTTGGACTTGGGCGCACCCTACTGCGCTTAATGCCAATGATATTGATGGGTGGCTTAACCCTCGCTACCTTTTGGATGGTGCAAAAAAATCAGCCCGGAGAAAAGTCAATGCTTGAACGGGTGCGTCTCCACGAGCCTGATTACATTATTACGAATGGCGCCCTTTCAGCATTAAACGAAATGGGAACTACCAAGTACCGCATCTTGGGAAACAAGGTCACTCACTATGATGACGATGCTTCCATCGATATTGACACGCCAAGGATGCGACTATTCCAGCCAGACAAAGCGCCTGTTACTGTGAAATCGGACACTGGGCATCTTGATGGTGATCTGACCATCTTGGACCTCATTGGTAATGCCTCTATATTTCGTCCAGCCAAAGCTGCGACCGCCACAGAGCCTGCAACAGCCCGTATGTTGGCTACCTCAAGCTACTACAAAGTGTTAATCAACGATGACATCATTGAGACAGACAAGCCAATTACCTTGCAACAAGGTATGTCAGTAATGAACTCCACTGATGGTGGAATTTTTAACAATATTGAACAAAGTATGGCGCTGAGTGGTCAAGTGAAAGGGCGCATTGAGCGCGCCCCGCGGAGCAACCCATAAAATGCCGCCATTAAATTACTTGCTAGCTCGCACTTCTCTATTAGGCTGTTTTGTCTTGGGACTCTCCATGACAAATCTAGCCAATGCCGAAAAAGCAGACCAAGATAAGCCCATCATTCTGGAAGCAGAGAAGGTTTCCGTAAACGACGTTAAGCAAATATACGACCTCAATGGTCAAGTCCTTCTGATCAAAGGCAGCATTATTGTTACTGGTCAAGATGGGCACATTACAGTCGACCCTCAAGGCTATGAATTTGTTGATGTCATCGGTAGTCTGAATGAAGTAGCCAGCTTTAGACAGCGTCGCGAAGGACCTGCAGATGAGTTCATGCAAGGGCGCGGCACCCAGGTTACTTATGATGCCAAAACAGAGTTTCTAACAATCACTGGTGATGCTACCTTGAAACGCTTACTCAATATGCAAATGCTCGATCAATTAAAGGGCTGGAAAATTGAGTACGATGATGTAAAGCAGTACTATCGAGTCATTCCCCCCAAAGATGCAAAGCCGGAAGATCTACCCTTAGCAAGAGCAATCCTTTCACCAAGACGAAAAGCAACACTAGAGAAATGACATCGGATTTAACCCAAGCCAGTAATGTGCCTACTCTCAGCGCCCATAACCTTCAAAAACGTTATGGCTCAAGAACCGTGGTTCGCGATGTGTCTGTTCAAGTCAAGTGTGGCGAAGTAGTAGGGTTGCTTGGCCCCAATGGAGCAGGCAAAACAACCTCTTTCTACATGATTGTTGGCCTTGTCCCATTAGACGGCGGAAATATTGTTTTAGACGGGACTGACATCACCCACTTCCCAATTCATGAGCGCGCCCGCATGGGCCTGTCTTACCTACCCCAAGAAGCCTCTGTTTTCAGGAAGTTGAATGTAGCTGAAAATATCCAAGCCGTCCTTGAGCTTCAGGTTCAAGGCGGCAAGCCACTTAGCAAGACTGAGATTGCTAATCGCTTAGATGAGCTCTTGGGCGAACTCCAGATTAGCCATCTGCGCAACAACCCAGCTCTCTCCTTGTCTGGCGGTGAGCGTAGACGCGTTGAGATTGCAAGGGCCCTTGCTTCCCAGCCTAAATTTATTTTGTTGGATGAGCCCTTTGCAGGCGTTGACCCTATTGCTGTTGGGGAAATTCAACGAATTGTGCGCTTCTTGAGAGATCGTCAAATTGGGGTTCTGATTACCGACCACAATGTCCGTGAAACCCTAGGCATCTGCGACCACGCTTATATCATCAGTGAAGGCAGCGTGTTAGCCGAAGGGAAACCAGATCAGATTATTCAGAACGATGCCGTTAGAAGAGTCTATCTAGGCGAAAACTTCCGGATGTAAGCCCAGTAAGGCTTCCCCCCTTTTAAGTAATAAAAATTGCTCTAACCTCTTGGTTTTCAGCAAATTCGCTGATACGCTGGAGGCTCATGGTTTATTTTTCCAAAAAAAACAGCTCAAAAAATTCAGGGGCCTGCTGCGCACCCCAGGCATCAGTATGCGCATGCATCAATAGTGTCTTTACAAGGAGTTGCTAATGAATTTAAAAATTAATAGCCGTCATGTAGAAGTTACACCCGCAATGCGTTCACACCTTGAGGCGGGGCTAGCCAAAATTCGTAAGCACTTTGACCATGTGATTGATGCCTCCGCCTTCCTGATAGTAGACAAGGCCAAAGAAAAGGATCTTCGTCAAAGCGCCGAAATCACTATTCACCTAAAGGGGAAGGATTTGTTCGCTGAAGCACACAATGCCGATCTCTATCACGCCATGGATGCAGTGGTTGATAAACTTGAGCGTCAGGTTGTCAAACACAAAGAAAAAATCCAGGATCACCATCACGAAAAGCATTTTGAGTGATCTATTGCGTCAGGACACCTATAATCAATTCACATGAATGCCCTGACCCATCTTTTTACTCCCGACTGCATTGCATTAGATGTTCCCGCTAAAAGCAGGGCTGATGCATTTGCAGCCGCTGGAGATCTATTTGCCAAGCAAACAGGTATCGATGCAAATTCTGTAGTCGAATTCCTTAATGCCCGTGAAGCTTTAGGCTCTACCGCCTTAGGAGCTGGTGTAGCCATTCCTCACGGACGAGTTAAAGGACTGAAGCAGCCGAGCGCTGCATTCATGCGACTACAAAACCCAATTGAGTTTGCAGCCCCAGATGGCGAGGCAGTATCAATCTTGATTTTTTTATTAGTGCCTGAAAAAGCCACACAACAACATTTAGAAATCCTGTCCTCAATTGCTCAGCTGCTATCTGATGCGGATGCACGCCAGACATTGCTTTCATCTACAGACTCCTCAACAGTTTGTGACCTTCTCCAGCGCTGGGGCGGGGCAAAATGACTCAGCCATTACTCCTAGACGGCGTAACCGCTCAGCAGATTTTTGATGACAATGTTTCGGATTTAAAACTATCTTGGATTGGCGGTCTCGAAGGTGCTGATCGTACTTTTCCACCGGAGGCCGTAAAGGCCGCTGCTGCGAGTTCAGACTTGGTAGGCCATTTAAACCTAATTCACCCAAGCCGTATTCAAATCTTTGGGGAACAGGAAGTCGACTATCACGCTGTCCTGGAGCCAAAACAAAGACAAGATCAAATTGCGAGCTTAATTTCTAAGACACCACCTTGTGTCATCGTAGCTGATGGCAAGAGTGCAGATCCTGACTTGCAACTGTTCTGCCAGCGCTCCTCAACACCTTTGTTTACTACTGCAATTTCAGCAGCCGAGGTGATTGATCATTTGCGCACTTACTTAACCAAAATTGGTGCGCCTCAAATTACGATGCATGGTGTCTTTATGGACATCTTGGGTCTGGGCGTCCTCCTCACTGGTGAATCCGGTCTTGGCAAGAGTGAATTGGGTCTTGAGTTGATCTCACGTGGCCATGGCCTGGTTGCAGATGATGCAGTGGACTTTGCGCGGCTTGGACCTGATTACATTGAGGGTCGCTGCCCTGTTATCTTGCGTAACTTACTCGAAGTTCGTGGATTGGGCTTATTGGATATCCGTACAATTTTCGGCGAAACGGCTGTTCGTCGCAAATTAAAATTACGCTTGATTGTTCAGCTAGTTCGCAGAACCGATGGCGAATTCGAACGCCTACCTCTTGAAGCTCAACATATTGATGTATTGGGTATTCCAATCCGCACCGTCAAAATTCAAGTTGCAGCTGGCCGCAACTTAGCCGTACTCGTTGAAGCTGCTGTGCGTAATACGATTTTGCAATTGCGTGGCATTGACACCTTAAAAGAATTTATTGAGCGCCAACGCCTGCAGATGAATGCTGAGGCAGACTCCATTAAGTCACAGGGCCGCTTACTTTAAGTTATGCAAATTAATCTGATTACCGGAATCTCAGGCTCAGGTAAATCAGTAGCCCTGAGGGCTTTTGAAGATGCAGGCTATGACTGCGTAGACAACCTTCCTGTTTCTCTTTTAGAAAATCTCATCACCACTCTAGAAAAAGAGCAGTGCGAACGAGTTGCAGTTGCGATAGATGCGCGTCGCGGACAATCTATTGCTGACCTGCCATCCACCCTTGAGAATTTACGCAAAAACCATCAGGTCCGAGTTGTTTTTCTAAATGCAGACACCAATACTTTGGTTCAGCGCTTTTCAGAAACACGTCGTCGCCACCCCTTATCTACCAATGCCAATCAGTCCCAATCTGCAACGCTCATTGAGGCCATTGATAAAGAGCGTAATCTGCTAGAGCCCTTACGCGCCCAGGCCCATAGTATTGATACCAGCAACATTCCTGCTCATGCGCTGCGCTCCTGGATTCAGGACCTACTCAAAGACAAGCCCGTCGGACTTACTGTCGTGTTTGAATCATTTGGATTTAAAAAAGGTGTCCCTAGCGAGGCAGATCTCGTTTTTGATGTGCGCTGTCTACCAAACCCTCACTATGACAAAGTTCTAAGGCCACTGACCGGCAATGACAAACCTGTAAAAGAATTCTTAGAGAAAATTCCAGAGGTAGTAAACATGGAAGCGGACATCACACAATTCATTCACCGCTGGCTACCTCATTACATTGCTGACGGACGTAGTTATTTAACGGTGGCCATTGGCTGTACTGGGGGTCAACATCGCTCGGTCTATTTGGTCAACCGCTTAAGTGAGCACTTTAGAGATCAAAAAGACTTTAGTAACTTGCAGCTTAATTTTTTAGATCGCCACCGCGAACTAGACTCAATTCCTGCAGCAAAACCTTAATCGGCTGCGGTAGGCCATAGCGCCCTAACTGACTTAAGAGTACCCACTTTAGATCTGGATTTGCAAACGGCAATTCCTTTGAGCAGCTTGCTTGCCATATATGCATCCATAAACGCCTATGGGTAAAGACATGCTTTATCTCATCTAGCTTTACAAAAGATTTACAAGCCTTTGCAATGGTCGCAATGCTTTCTTGTGGCAATGCAGCTTTCAGTAAATCTTGTGGGCTTAAATTAGCGTCTTTGGCGCTCTGCACCTTCGCCATCCATGGTGACTCAGGCAAAGACCAGAGGCCGCCCCATATCGCTTTGCTGGGGCGCTTTTGCAACAAAACTGAATTGCCTGAACGTATCAACAACATATTGCAATCAAATTCAGGGGATTTCGTCTTCTTGGCTTTCTGAGGCAGTAAAAGTACCTGATCACTCAGATTAGCCTGACAGTCTTTTGCGAATGGGCATTTTTTTTCAGAGCCTAAACAGACTGGTTTGCGCGATGTGCACCAAGTAGCTCCGAAGTCCATTAAAGCCTGCGTATACACCGGCATATCAGCAGGCTTTAATGGTAGCAAGTCTGCAGACAGCTTCCAAAGTCGATCATTTACTAACTTATCTTGAATAGCTCCATCCACCGCAAATAAGCGCGCCAGGATGCGTTTGACATTTGCATCTAAAATCGGCGCGCGCTCATGAAAAGCAAAAGCTGCGATCGCACCAGCTGTAGAGCGTCCAATTCCTTTTAATTGCTCAAGCAAAACGGGATCACTGGGAAACTTGCCCCCAAATTCAGCCATGACTTGCTGCGCACATGAATGCAAATTTCTAGCGCGAGAGTAATAACCTAAACCAGCCCATTCTGCTAAAACTTCATCAATATCTGCAGCAGCTAATTTTTTAACCGTTGGAAAGTGCTTCATAAAACGTGGGTAGCGCTCAAGTACTGTAGCAACCTGAGTTTGTTGCAACATAATTTCTGAGACCCAAACTGCATATGGGTCTCGATTGCCTTGCCAGGGCAAGCCCGAACGTCCACTGACCCCATGCCAAGCAATTAACTTGGGAGCAAAGGTATTGATCAGCGTTTTTGACATTGAGAGCAAAAATAGGTTGAGCGCTGGCCCTGCACTATCTGACTAATGGGTGTTTTGCATACCTTGCATGGCAATCCTTTGCGATCATAGACTTTGGTTTGCACCATGAAATGTCCGGGGTCACCATCACTATTGACAAAATCTTTCAATGAGCTGCCGCCTGCATCAATGGCTTTTTTCAGTATTAATCTGACGGCCTTTGCAAGACGAGAGCATTGTGGTCTAGTCAGCTTGCCTGCTGCCTTAGTAGGATGTATGCCGGCCTCAAATAAACTTTCAGAGCAATAAATATTGCCAACTCCAACAACAGCTTGCCCCGCCAAAAGAAATTGTTTGACTGCAACGCTACGCTTACGCGATGCTTTATACAAAATCTCCGCACCCAATTCACCTGAAAACTCTTCAGAAAATGGCTCAACGCCCAGCTTTAGCAAAAGAGTAAATTTTTCAATGGGGCCTTTAGTTTTTGGGTGCCATAAAACAGCCCCAAATTTTCGGGGATCATGCAAACGCAAGCTCAACTTACCAAACTCCAGTGTTACGCGATCATGCGTCTTCAAAGATTCTGAACTTGGCAACACTCTCAAGGTTCCCGTCATACCTAAATGAATCAGTAAGTAACCTGTATCCATTTCTAATAAAAGATACTTGCCGCGCCGCTCTATTTTGCCGATCTTTTGCCCAGGCAAGGTTTTGGCTAGATTGGAAGGCACGGGCCAACGCAAGCGCCCATCAATAATTTTGACGGCGGTGACTTTGCGACCCTCAAGGTGGGGCGCGATTCCTAATCGGGTAACTTCTACTTCTGGAAGTTCTGGCATAAATGGATTGTAGATTCGCGGATTAGAATGTGCTTATGAGTAAATTTGCACTAAGACCTCTATTAAAGGGTTTATTCCTGGCAGCCTTGACTGGCGGAGTCGTTTCACACGTCTACGCACAGCCGCAGCCAAATGGATTGCAAACGGGCGAAGCGATCTTTGAGGTACTAGCCTCCGAAATCGCCCTTCAGCGGGGCGAGGCTGGCTTGGCTTACAACACCTATCTAGAGATGGCGCGTCAATATAAAGACCCAAGGCTGGCTCAAAGAGCAATGGAAATAGCCATTGCGGGTGGATCTCCAGATTTAGCTATGCAGGCAGCTAAGACCTGGGATGAGCTATCTCCAGCCTCAGAAACAAAACCCAAAGAAGTATTGGTGACTCTGCTGATCCTCAGTAATCGTTGGTCAGATGCTGTCAAGCCAGCGATTGCTTTGCTACGCCAACAAACTCCTGCTCAACAAGAAAATACTCTCTTGCAGTTACAGGCATTGCTTGCTAAAGCAAAAGATGAATCTGAAGCGCTACGCGCCTTTTATGAAATTGCCTCAACCGTCAAAATAGCCCCCAAAGATCCAGGCTTGCTGTACACCTACGCTATGTCTGCCGAGAAAGTGGGACGCATTGATGTAATGGAAAAAACCTTGCGCGATATTCTGCGCAAAAATCCAAATGATGCGAATACATTAAACGCTCTTGGATATTCTTTGGCAGATCGGAACGAGAAGCTACCGGAAGCATTTGCACTCATCAGCAAAGCACACCAACTGTCTCCGAAAGACAGTTTTATTTTAGATAGTCTAGGTTGGGTGAATTTTCGACTTGGGAAAAACACACTTGCATTAGAGCAACTACAGCAAGCATTTGCTATGAAACCAGAGGCGGATATTGCGGCTCATGTGGGTGAAGTGCTGTGGGTCATGAATCGTCATACTGAAGCAGAAGAGATGTGGCGACAAGGTCAAAAATTAGATGCCAATAATCCAACCCTGAAAGAAACCTTAAAACGTTTTAAACCTGATTGGGCAAGGGATGATCAAGCTGCTAAGGGTTCATGGGACGGGCGCTTCGCCGTCAAAGTAATAGGCTTAACAGAAGCTCAAAATCAAGGTGGTTCTGGTGGTTTTACCTTAACCCAAGACGCACTAATAGATACCTTAGAGATACGCAATCCCATGGGTGGATCTATTGCAAAAATAATCATCAGGCCAGGTGAAGCAATCTTGGAGAGTGATGGCAAGTTAGTAACAGCAGTAGATGCAGATACCTTGGTGCAAAACACACTGGGACTGCCACTCCCAGCACGGGGGCTGTCAAACTGGTTAAGAGGTGAGGTGCGCGCTGGAAGTGAAGCCAGTGTTGATAGAAACTCCAAAGGGCAGGTAAATAAAATTAGTCAAGATGGCTGGGACTTGGTCTACACGTGGAGTAATACCAATCGTTTGGAAAAACTCACTATGACACGCAGCTCAAATATTGGTTCTATTGATATTCGTCTTGTTTTTGACCGCCCGAATGATTAAGTCGAACAATCATGGCGAACCTTGATTCCTTATCCCTTCATTCACCGGCTAAGCTCAATCTTTTTTTGCACATCGTTGGACGCAGAGCAGACGGTTATCACTTGCTGCAATCCGTCTTTCAGCTGATTGATTGGTGTGACACGCTGCACTTAAAAAGTATCTCTGAAAATACTGTGCACCGAATAAATCCGATTCCCGGGGTTCCACCTGAACAAGATTTAGTAGTGCGCGCCGCAAACTTGCTGAAAGATTTTTGTAAGTTTGAAGGTGGAGTAGAGATTGATCTACAAAAAGAAATTCCTATGGGTGCAGGCATGGGAGGCGGCTCCTCCGATGCGGCAAGTACATTGATTGGGCTGAATGCTTTATGGAATCTCAACCTATCAAAGGAAATACTTTGCTCCTTAGGCTTAAAGCTAGGAGCGGATGTCCCATTCTTTATTTTTGGCAAAAATGCCTTTGTTGAAGGTGTTGGGGAGAAAATTCAAGAAATTTCCCTTGAAACCCCTCATTTTTTGGTCGTCTTCCCCAGTCAGGCAATTGCAACCGCTAGCATTTTTCAAGACCCGGAATTGACCCGAGATCATGCTCAGATTACAATTGATGGCTTTCTTGCATCGCCATTGTTGTACCAATCGAACGATTGCCAGGCGGTAGCGATGCGGATTTGCCCAGAAGTGAAGCAAGCTTTGGATTGGATTACCCAGGCAGTACCGGGCTCACAGCCCCGAATGTCTGGTTCTGGTAGTAGCGTTTTTACAGTTTTAGACTCTAGAACTGACACCGCAAAACTAGAAAATCTTCTTCAAAATCTTCCTAAAGGGTGGGTAGGTCGGGTTGTTCGGGGGCTAAATAAAAATCCCGCTTACAATTTGATTTCTTCAGATTGACCTGTAGGGGAATCGCCAAGCTGGTTAAGGCACTGGATTTTGATTCCAGCATGCGAAGGTTCGAATCCTTCTTCCCCTGCCAAATACTGTAGAAACGACAAAGAAAACCTTTTGACCCCACAAAACCCTTAAGACTATGTCCTCCATAAACGCAGATTTATTGACTCTTTTCACAGGCAACGCAAATCCCGTTTTGGCTGAGGCTGTAGCCAAAGAACTCAAGCTCCCAATGGGAAAAGCCTTTGTAGGCCGCTTCTCAGATGGTGAGATTCAAGTAGAAATTCAAGAAAACGTTCGCGGCAAAAATGTCGTAGTGATCCAATCAACCTGTGCGCCTACAAACGACAGCTTGATGGAACTCATGATCATGATTGATGCCCTAAAACGAGCATCTGCCAGTCGCATAACCGCAGTGATTCCTTACTTCGGTTATGCCCGTCAAGACCGTCGCCCACGCTCTGCCCGCGTCGCCATCTCTGCTCGTATTGTGGCCAACATGCTTCAGTCCGTTGCTGGCATTGAGCGCGTTTTAACCATGGACCTCCATGCTGACCAGATTCAGGGCTTTTTTGATATCCCCGTCGATAACATTTATGCCTCCCCAGTCCTTTTGGCAGACCTGGAAGCCCAGAAGACTAAAAAAGATCTCATCATTGTGTCTCCCGACATTGGTGGTGTAGTTCGTGCCCGCGCAATGGCCAAACAATTAGGTACAGATTTGGCGATTATTGATAAACGCCGCCCTAAAGCCAACGTATCCGAAGTGATGCACCTCATTGGCGAAGTAGAAGGCCGCCACTGCGTCATCATGGATGACATCATCGATACCGGCGGAACCCTCTGTAAAGCCGCTGAGGCGCTAAAAGAGCGTGGTGCTAAGGGCGTTACCGCCTACTGTACTCATGCCGTGCTCTCAGGCGGTGCTGTGGCCCGTATTGCTGCATCTGAACTAGATGAGTTGGTCGTTACTGACACCATTCCGCTGACCCCAGAGGCAATGAAAGTAGCAAAAATTCGTCAATTGAGCGTTGCTCCGATCCTCGCTGAAACCCTTTCCCGCATTAGCAAAGGTGATTCAGTGATGTCCATGTTTGCCGAATAAGCCAAAAAACGCTGTTTTACCCCGTTTTTTGGCAGTTTTGAGCCTTTTGTAGGCAAAAACATCCTTTCCCACGATATAATCTAAGGCTTTTCTGTTTGGTCGCGAACGGAAATTAACCTTAACTAGGGAATTTAATATGAAAGTTGTAGCCTTTGAAAGAAGCGTACAGGGAACGGGTGCGAGCCGCCGTCTGCGCAATTCCGGAAAAACTCCGGGAATCGTTTACGGTAGTAAAGATCCAGCCTTGGTCATCGAGTTAGACCACAACGCGTTGTTCCATGCTCTCCGTAAAGAAGCATTTCACTCATCCATTTTGGATTTGGAAATTGGTGGCAAGACACAGAAAGTGTTGTTGCGCGATTACCAAATGCATCCATTTAAGCCATTGGTATTGCACATTGACTTCCAGCGCGTATCCGCGACTGAGAAAGTTCACATGCGCGTTCCATTGCACTTCACAAACGCTGACACTTCAGCTGCCGTGAAATTGCAAGGTGCTGTTATCAGCCACATCCTTACTGAACTCGAAGTTTCTTGCTTACCAGCAGACTTGCCAGAGTTCATTGAAGTGGACTTGGCTAAGATTGAAGTTGGTCACGGCGTTCATGCTAAAGACATTCCATTACCAAAAGGCGTTACCCTGGTATTGCATGTTGAGCAAGAAAATCCAGTGCTTGCTAACGCACGTATCCCAGCAGTTAAAGCTGCTGAGCCTACCGATGCGCCTGCTGCACCAGCTGCTGCAGCTCCTGCTGCTGAAGCGCCAAAGGATAAAGCTTAATCACATAGCTCAATCGCTTTTACAAGAAAGCCCGCGCAAGCGGGCTTTCTTCTTTCTATCACCCCGGTTTGCAATTCTTTTTGGCGAAATACTTTTATGTCTTTAAACTCTGTGCATGACTAAATTAATTGTTGGCCTAGGAAACCCTGGAGATGAGCACGAAGAAGATCGGCATAATGCTGGCTTCTGGTTTGTCGACGCCCTAGCAAAACAATTAGGAGTTCGTTTCGAATCTGAGAAACGTTTTCATGGGAAAGTGGCAAAGGCAAAATGGGAAGGCGAAGATCTCTTTCTGCTAAAGCCGAGCACGTATATGAATCTGAGTGGTCAAGCTGTTGGGGCGCTATGTCGCTTTCACAAAATTACCCCTGCAGATATTTTGGTAGTTCAAGATGAGCTTGATCTCAAGCCCGGAACTGCGCGCTTGAAGCTAGGCGGAGGCACTGGCGGACACAATGGTTTAAAAGATATTCAGGCACATTTAAGTACCCCAGATTATTGGCGCCTACGCTTGGGTATCGGCCACCCTAGAGATGTAGCGGGTGATGGTCGCCCTATGGATGTTGCTGATTATGTATTGCGTAGACCGCAATTAGCCGAGCAGAAACTCATCGTTGCCAGCATCGAAAATGGCCTACAAATTTTGTCGCTATTTTTAAAAGGCGATGCCCAAAACGCCATGATGGAATTGCACTCTAAAGGCTAGTCAGCAAATCTAGGCTGAATTCACCTTTTTACTGGCAGTTAATAGCCTGAACTTCACCATTAATTGCTCTTGAGATTCAACAACCTCAGGGTTGAACGGAATGCAATCTACTGGGCACACTTGGCGGCATTGAGGTGCATCGTAGTGCCCGACACATTCTGTGCATTTACTAGGGTCAATTTCGTAAATCTCCAGACCCATATAAATCGCGTCATTTGGACATTCTGGCTCACACACATCGCAATTGATGCATTCGTCCGTGATCATTAGAGCCATAACTTACTCGTCGATCCTCATTCTTTATTTTGAGTGCCAGAAGCAATTTTTTGGACGAGCCATTTTTCCACTGACGGGAAAACAAACTTACTCACATCACCGCCCATCGACGCAATTTCGCGCACGAAGGTGCCAGAAATAAATTGATATTGATCGGATGGAGTCAAAAACAAAGTCTCAACGTCAGGCAATAAGTAGCGGTTCATACCCGCCATTTGGAATTCGTACTCGAAATCGGATACAGCACGTAAACCACGCACAATCACTCGTGCATTGTGCTCACGCGCAAAATCTTTCAATAAGCCTTTAAAGCCAACAACTTTTACATTGGGATAGTGGCCAAGCACTTCCTTCGCAATATCAATCCGCTCTTGTAATGTAAAGAATGGACGCTTGCTACGGCTATCAGCGACACCCACAATCAACTCAGTAAAAATGCTAGATGCGCGGCGCACCAAATCCTCGTGACCACGAGTAAATGGATCAAATGTTCCAGGGTAAACAGCAACAGTCATATTATTCCTAAGGCTTTATCGGCTACAGGCAAGAGTTTAGCCTCTTCCGCCCCGAAATAGACAGGCTTTTACCTGTCCCGCCTCTAAGTATTTTCCACAATGCCAGTCCGGCAGTAAGGCCTCTATCTCTTCACGAGGACGACTAGATGGAAATTCGACATAAATACCACCCCCAGATGCGTCATCACACACTCTTCCCGCCTCAACCACTGTTCGATCTAATAAGCTCGAATCCTGAAAAGGTGGATCAATAAAAATCAGATTACTGGAGCGGTCTACTTGTTGTTTCAAAAACTCTAGGCTATCTCGTTGCAAGATTTCTACAACCCCTGAGACTGGTGATGACTGCAATAAAGCAAAATTAGTATTTAAGTTTGAGTGGGCCCTTTTATCCTTCTCCAACAAAATCACCAATGATGCCCCTCTTGATGCCGCTTCAAAACCTAAGGCACCGGTGCCCGCAAAAAGATCTAGGCAACGCAAACCTGTTAAATCCTGACCCAACCAATTAAATAGAGTCTCTCGAATACGATCCGTCGTAGGACGCAAGCCCGGTAAATCTAAAACCGTTAATAAGCGGCTTCTCCAGTTGCCGCCAATGATTCGAACCTTCTTAGGTGGCTCTGCCTTCAAAGGCTTATTCGCTTTATTGGACTTATTTATTTTTTGCTCCCAATACAACAATCTTCATGCGATCCATTGCAAGGTATTTTTGGAATGAAGCTTTAACTTGCTCTAATGTCACTGCCTCAACTTGTTTAGTCCAAATTTCCATCGTATCGAGCGGCAAATCATTCCAAGCAATGGAAGAAACGTTATCCAATAATTTACGGTTGTTATCTATCCGTAGTGGGTAGCCATTGATTAAGTTTGATTTAGCAGCTTCGAGTTCAGATGGAGTTGGTCCATCTGCAATAAATTGGGCAATCGTTGTACTCATAACATCTAAGGCAAGAGTGGCTTGATCATTCTTGGTTTGCAGGCCAGCCTGAAAAATGCCATTTTCCTTGCCAGGTGCAAAGTAACTAAAGACGCTATAGGCCAAGCCACGCTTCTCGCGCACTTCAGACATCAAGCGCGATACAAAACCGCCTCCACCCAAGATGTAATTACCAACCAGCAAGGGGAAATAATCGGGGTTGTTACGTGCTACTGCCGTCATCCCCATTGCAATATGGGCCTGCTGGGAATCAAACGGAATTTGAATCTCCCGTTGAGCCAAAGTTTCAATTGGGGAACGCTGTAGATCAGGCAATTTAGCAATAGGCTGACCTGACTGAGGAATCTGCTTTAACAAAGTCTGCACGATTTCAGCAGCTTGAGCGCGATCTACATCTCCGACAATACTCACAATCATACGATCACCGCGATAGAACTGCTTATGAAATTGCCTGAGGTCACTTGCATTTACAGCACCAACTGACTGAACCGTTGGTGAATTAGCTAAAGGATAGTTTCCATAAACTGATTTTTTAAATCTTCGCTCTAAAACAAACTCTGGCTTTGTTTCAGCTTCGCGCAAACTCGTAATCGTTCTTTGTTTTTCACGTTCAATAATTTTGGGGTCATACGTTGGAGCACTCAACATGGCTGCAGCTAATTGCACCGCTCTATCACGCAAGTCTTTTCTACTAAGGCTGCGAATGCGCAAAATTGCTCTTTCGCCACCCACCGACAAACCAATATTGGCGCCTAAGTCGGCAATTTCATCGGCGATTTGAGCCTCTGTTAATAGACCCTTATCGCCTCTGACACCATAATTCATCAGGCCCGCAACCATATCCGCCACACCGCTTTTGCCGGCAGGGTCATAGCGATCACCTGCATCAATACTGACCTCAATATCGACCATGGGCAATGCTTTGGTCTGGACCAAATAGGCTTGGGCGCCCTTGTAAGAATCCAACTTCTCAATCGGCAATATTGCGTAAGCATTACTCAGCACACCCAAACCTAATAGACAAGCTGAAATTATTCTTAAGAAGGCATTCATTATTTAACCTCCTTGCCAGCAGATTTACGAGTCTGTGGATCCAAAACAGCAATCGTCAAACCTTCATCAACCAAATATTTTTTTGCAACTGCCTGGACTTGCTCTGGAGTAATAGTCTGCATTTTCTCCAACACATAGTTAATGTCTTTCCAGGAAAAACCTGCCATCTCAGTGGTGCCGATTTCCATTGCCTGACCAAAGATAGAGTCACGCTTATAAATTTGATCGGACAAAATACGCACCTTAATTCTTTTGAGCTCGGACTCTAATATTCCTTTTTGCTTTACCTCTTCAAGTGACTTGCGAATACTTGCCTGAGCCTGCTCTACTATCTTACCTTTGGCCATCGTTGCACCAATTAAAAATAACTCTGGTCCGCGAGAGATCATGTCGTAACCAACGCCAACATCATTAACCACTTTTTCTTGCTTAACGAGAGTGCGATTTAGACGGGCATTGTCATAACCATCCAGAACAGCTGTTAGCAGCTCTAATGCATATGGCTCAACATCATCAAGCTTCCCAGGCTCAAGGCGGGGCACCTTCCAGGCCATAGCTAGCTGAGCATTATCCGCCGGTGCTTTTACCTGAACCTGCTTAATCCCTTTTTGAGGTGGCTCAATTTGAGGTTTGCGAACTGGCAGTTCGTGAGCAGCAGCTGCGCCGTAATATTTCTCCACCATAGCCAGAACTTGTTTTGCATCCACATCACCAGCTACCACCACGGTTGCATTATTTGGCGCGTACCAGCTGCGATACCAATCTCGTGCATCTACTGGCTTCATATTTTGTAAATCATTCATCCAACCAATCACAGGGTGACGATACGGCGAACTCATGTAAGCGGTTGCCATCAGTGACTCATTAAGCAAGCTACTTGGATTATCTTCAGTACGTAAGCGACGCTCTTCCATGACAACTTGAATTTCTTTTAAAAACTCTGCGTCGTCAAAATTGAGATTAGACATACGATCAGCCTCAAGCTTGATCACGTTTTCTAGCTTTGATTTTTCAACTTGCTGAAAGTATGCAGTGTAGTCACGGGATGTAAATGCATTTTCGCGCCCGCCTACAGCCGCTACCAAGCGTGAAAACTCTCCAGACTTCACCTTATGAGTACCTTTAAACATCATGTGCTCAAGCACGTGAGCAACACCCGTCTTACCATTCACCTCATCCATAGAGCCAGCCCGATACCAAACCATATGGGCTACCGTAGGCGCACGGTGATCTTCTCTAACAATTAATTTAAGACCATTACTCAACTGATATTCGTACGTATCAGGCGATTGAAGGCCGCTAGCCCATCCTATTTGTGTAAACAGGATGAATATGAGGGAAATTCGAAATAAATTGGAAAGCATCTGCTAAATCACCATACCTTAAGAATTAAATTGATAAGATGCATGTTTTAAATTGTATCGATTATGTTCGGCTTACGTAAAACCCTAGGATCCCTTTTCAAATCAAGCAAGGTTGATGAATCTTGGTTTGATACTTTGGAAGAATCACTCATACAAAGTGATGTGGGCCTTCCTACGACCGAACAACTCATCAGCAAACTACGTAAAGCAGCAAAATCAGAGAAGGCTTCCAGCCCCGAAGAGTTACAAGCGCTACTTATTCAAGAAGTCAGCTCATTACTCACTGCTATTGAGCCTTCACCAAATCCACTCTTTACCTGCGATAAGCCTAACACTCCAGAGGTATGGTTGGTTGTAGGGGTAAACGGTGCTGGCAAGACTACAACTATTGGCAAACTCTGCCGACTCTTTCAGTCTCAAGGTAAATCAGTTCTCCTGGCTGCTGGAGACACCTTCAGAGCCGCCGCACGTAACCAGCTTCAAGAGTGGGGTGTTCGCAATCAAGTGGGTGTCATCACCCAGGAAGGCGGTGACGCTGCCGCTGTTGCGCATGACGCAATTCATGCTGCCATCTCACGTAAGAATGACATTCTTATTATTGATACCGCAGGTCGCCTAGCAACCCAAGACAATCTGATGGAAGAACTCAAGAAGGTGAAACGTGTCATTGGCAAAGCACTCCCTGGAGCGCCTCACCACACACTGCTCGTTTTAGACGGCAATACTGGGCAGAACGGTTTGAGCCAGGTAAAGGCATTTCATGCCGCCCTGGGGCTTACTGGAATCATCGTGACCAAGCTTGATGGCACCGCCAAAGGTGGCGTGATCTGTGCCCTTGCCCACACCCTACAAGAAGGCCCAAAACCCGCTGTTCTAGCCCTAGGCAAAGGTGAGGGAATTGATGATTTAGCCCCCTTCACAGCAGGGCAATATTCTTCCGAATTATTCAATTAAATCAGTAACTTATAGAGTTAAAAAACCATTAGCACTCTCTTGACAAGAGTGCTAAAATAGTACACTACTAACACCTCATATTTATAAGAAAAAATGGTTCAAAAGAAATCTGATAAACCGAATTTGCAAACGCTGCCAGTCGCGCAGACTGCGGCGGCGTCTGCATTTCCAATGCTGCCAACTCTTGGGGTTGGCACTCTCGATTCATACATTGCGTACGTTAATCGCGTACCGATGCTCAGTGCTGCGGAAGAGTTACATCTTGCGCAGGAATTTCGTCGCACAGAAAATGTCGATGCCGCTAAAACTTTAGTGCTGTCACATTTGCGTTTAGTGGTTTCTGTTGCTCGCCAATATCTTGGCTACGGCATTCCACACGCAGACTTAATTCAAGAAGGCAACATTGGTTTGATGAAAGCAGTAAAACGCTATGACCCAAACAATGGTGCTCGCTTAGTGTCTTACGCGATTCATTGGATCAAAGCAGAAATTCATGAGTACATTCTCAAGAACTGGCGCCTGGTTAAAACTGCGACCACTAAAGCACAACGTAAATTGTTCTTTAACTTGCGCAGCAATAAACCCACCTTAAGCGCTCTGACTCCGAGTGAAGTGGATGCTTTGGCTAAAGCGCTTGATGTCAAAGGTTCTGACGTTAAAGAAATGGAAATGCGTCTTGCTGGCGGAGATGTTGCGCTTGAAGGCGATGATAGTGATGATGAGTCTGCATATGCACCTATTCAATGGCTAGCAGATAACTCACAAGAGCCTACTGCTCGCATTGCCAGCGCTGAAGCGGATGCCTTGCAGGGCCCTAAATTAGATCAAGCACTGATGGCTTTAGATGAGCGCAGTCGCAATATTGTGCAATCTCGTTGGTTAGCGATGGATGCTGAAGGCAATGGCACCAAGACATTGCATGATCTTGCTGATGAGTACGGCATCTCTGCTGAACGCGTGCGCCAAATCGAAACTGCAGCACTCAAAAAGATGCGTGGATTACTCCAGGCAGCCTAAATAAAAAAGGGTTCGAGTAAGAGCCCTTTTCATTTCTTACTTCAGTAGTTCTTTCAAATCATGTGCTAAGGTCTCAGGGCCTTGTGCGTGTTTGATATATAAACGTAAGCGACCTTCTGGATCAAATGCATAGCTACCTGCTGTGTGATCCATCGTATACGAGCCCGGCTTGGTGCCCGGTACTTTCTTGTAATAAATCTTAAAGTCTTTGGTGACCTTCTCTAATGCCGCTTCATCCGCTGGACGCAAGCCCAAGAAACGCGGATCAAATGCAGGCACATACTGCTTCAAAATCTCCGCTGTATCTCGCTCAGGATCCACCGTCACAAAAAGCACCTGGACCTTGTCTGACTGAGGTCCTAAAAGGGTCATCACTTGCTGCATTTCAGTCAAAGTGGTTGGACAAATATCAGGGCACTGCGTGTAGCCAAAGAACATCACTACCACTTTGCCCTTAAAGTCAGCCAAGGTTCTCACCTTCCCATCTGGATCCAGCAAACTAAAGTCTTTACCAAATGCAGTGCTGCCGGTGATATCAATGTTTTTAAACTCTGGCTTTGGACTGCAAGCAGTTAATACAAAACACAGAATTGCCAGAAAGCAAACACGTAGAAAATTCATATGGATCTCAGAGGAAATAGTGGTCTATTAAGAGCGCCGCAAAGAGTAGCGATAAATAGGTGATAGAAAATCGGAATGTTTTTTTAGCCAAAGCATCGCTATAAGAAATAAATAACGCAATCACATAAGCCAAGAACATCAAGCCGAGAACAATAGCTGATATTAAATACACCATACCACTCATGCCATAGATGTAAGGCAACATCGTAGCGGCAATCAAAATTAAGGTGTAAAGCACGATATTTAACAGTGTAAAGCGCTCACCATGAGTCACCGGTAGCATTGGCAAGCCCGACTGCACATAGTCATCACGGCGATACAAAGCCAAAGCCCAGAAATGTGGCGGCGTCCAAACAAAGATGATGAGAACTAAAAGCCAAGCCTCTGCAGAAAGCGTATTCGTTACTGCTGCCCAACCAAGGGCTGGCGGCATAGCACCCGACAAGCCACCGATCACAATGTTTTGTGGTGTAGCTGGTTTCAGCAACCAGGTATAGATCACTGCATAGCCAACAAAGGTAGCGAGTGTTAGCCACATCGTTAAGGGGTTGCAGAAATTCCACAAAATAATCATTCCGAGCGAGCCCAAAATGATAGAAAAAATAATGATGTGAAATGGTGTGACTTCACCAGTAGCGGATGGACGCCATGAGGTGCGCTTCATCTTGGCATCAACAGCTTGCTCAATTAAACAGTTCACCGCAAATGCTGCGCCGGCCAAAAGCCAGATACCCACAATGCCGCCAAATAACACTGGGTAAGGAACCATACCAGGCGTAGCCAAGAACATCCCAATCACCGCACAAAATACGGCGAGCTGAGTCACTCTGGGTTTGGTTAAAACCCAATATTGACGCCAACGTGGCATTGCCACAGGCGCGCTTGTTTTAGAGTCACTCATATTTATGCCATCTTCTTTTGAATGAAAGGCTTCCAAGAAGCCCAATAACTCATTCTGACCAAACAGAATACCAAAGCAGCCGAGCCCGCAGTATGTAATAAGGCTGCCAATAGCGGCCACTGAAATATCACATTAGAAATACCAGTCACGATCTGCAACAGTAGTACAGTCAACAGCAGCTTAGCCACCAAACTCAGGCTAGATAGGACTGGGGTTGCCAACTGCAGTGCTTTAAAGCCTAAAGCGCCCAGCACCACCAACACCAGCAACGCAAATATGCGATGCGCCCAATGAATGGTTTGCAGCGCTATGGGGGAGATAAATTCACCTTGAGCATTGAGTCCTAATTGGCGCCAAAGAGTAAATCCCTCACGCCAGTTTGTTTCAGGCCATACGCTACCCATACAAGTCGGAAAATCTGGACATGCTAGAACGGCGTAATTAGTACTCACCCAAGCGCCTAGAAAGACTTGGATAAACAGAACCACGAAGGAAAAAGCAAGCAGTTGTGCGGGTAGCGGGCGAACGCGAATTGCGCGAATCGTAGAAGATTTTTCTTCCCAAGATTGTTGCGCATACAAAGTGAGGAAGGACAATAAAACCAAGGCCAACATCAAATGAATGGTGACAATAATGGGTTGCAACTTCAGGGTCACTGTCCAAGCGCCAAAGGCACCTTGCACGCAGACCAAAACAAGTAAACCGAGACTACCCAGCAAAGGATTTTTTCCTAAAGACTTGAGCTTGCTAAAAGCAATTCCCACCTGCACCAAAATTAGGGCGCCCACCGTCATTGCCAAATACCGATGAATCATCTCGATCCAAGCTTTGATAACTGTCACAGGCCCGGTAGGCATGGCGCTCTCGGCCTGCTGAATCTCACTGAGGGCATGAAATGGATTGGAGGTGCCATAGCATCCAGGCCAATCAGGGCAGCCTAAGCCAGAGTCGGTTAGACGTGTAAATGCACCGAACACAATCAGATCAAAAGTCATAAAGACTAATACCCAATTGAGTTTTTGGAAAAAGCTATAGCCCGGCTTTCTATAAAGATAGAGCAACGGCAGGCCCGCAAAAATAATTGCGATAGCTCCTAACTCTAAAAATAAAATCAAGCTCGGCATTACAAATTCTCGCCCTTATGATTTAACTTCAGGAGCTTTTCTAGATCTTTCTTCATGCCAGCGAACTCTTTAGGAGAGTTTGTCACTGGG
Organism: Polynucleobacter sp. MWH-Jannik1A5; assembly: GCF_018881795.1. Taxonomy (GTDB): domain Bacteria; phylum Pseudomonadota; class Gammaproteobacteria; order Burkholderiales; family Burkholderiaceae; genus Polynucleobacter. The sequence continues at coordinate 725,565 of NZ_JACVPQ010000001.1, forward strand.
AAGTACATCATCTTTGCGGGACTTGGATCAACTAGCTGAATCTGCTGACCCGCCCCTTCTTTATTTAACCAGGCCTCAAAGTCTGATCGGAGCTTAGGATCTGATGGCAGAGAAACAATTTTGAAGCCTGCAGCTTTTTCGTCATACGCTTTGGTTACTTCTGGATCAACAGGCTGACCATCGGTATTGATCCATAAAAGTTGTAGTCGGCCACCCTCTCGTCCCATGGCCACCTTTACTTGACGCATCAAAAATAAGGCTTCGATGCATTTTTCATCTCTCACCTTACATTCGCCGGCAGGACGAGCAATTAAAAGGCTCCACTTACCTTTTGTGGGCGTATCAAGCCATGCAGTATTGAACTCTTGAGCTGGGTAAACCAAAGTCCCCAAATTGGTTTTACCGCCTGCAGGCTTAATCACGTAATACGTAAAATACGATGCGATTACTGGAGAGGCGCAAGCTAGCAATAGCAATAGCATCTGAATACGACCACGACGGGTACGCGCGTTAATAGCAGCCGAATCTACCTGTGATGCCGGAATTAATAACTCTTTATCGCTCACCCTTGATCCCCATTCGCAAAACCCTGACGTTTATATTGCCGCAAACCTGTAACTAACCAAAATATGAAACCAGCAAAGGCCAAAGCAAACCACTGGAATGCATAAGCATAATGGCGATCGACCCCGCTTGTCAGAGGCGGCCACTCACGTAACAAACCATCATCCGATCCGACCTCAACCTCACGCAAAATAAATGGGGCTTGCACCCAACTATGTAAATTACCTTCAGACACTAAGTCGAAATTTTGCTCAATCCTAGGCTTACTAGTATCAATAGGATTCTTGCTGCTACCTAACTCATAAACCTTGCCAGGCTGCGCAAAAACGATGCCTTCTACATTGACTATCCGATTTGGCGTTTGTACTGGCGGCAAGGTCTCTCGATTTTCATTGTTGCGTGGCGCCCAGCCTCTATTAACCCAAAGAATCTCATCCTTGCCCTCTAGCCTTAAAGGCATCATCAGATAGAAACCCGATTGCGAAGTATTGCTGCCGGCAGGAGGAATGGGTCTAGGCCGGTTATCTAGCCAAATGGCTGCTTCTGGAACGTATTGCCCCCTTGCAATCATACGGCGCTCACGAGCCTCTTCTAAAGCCCAAGGACCGGTATTCGCATTCAAGATAGGCATTTGTTGGCGAGCCAACAAATTGGCAGCCAAGGCAATTTTGGTATCAGCCCTACTCAGCTGCCAAATGCCCGCTCCACAGCCAATCGCAATCACGATCAAGGCTGATACAGTAGCAACTATGCGCTTTGTAATGAGAGCGGTAAAAAGACTATTCAAGAGATTTAATAATAAGGATTTGTGATGAAGTGGATTATTCCAATTGTCCTACTAATGATTGTTTTTAGCTTAGGATCGGCTTTGTATTACATGATGAAAGATAGGGGCAATAGTTCACGCATGGTCCACTCACTCATGCTGCGTATCGGACTATCTATCGCACTATTTGCCGGAATTCTACTGGCCCACTACTTTGGACTCATTGAGGCCACTGGAATTAAAGTCGGCACTAATTAAGCTGCGCCATTCTTCGGGGGCTTAAAAACAAATCGGGGCTTTAGGCCCCGATTTTTGTTATTACATCCAGTAAACAGCGATGTACAGACCAAGCCAGACTACGTCAACGAAGTGCCAGTACCAAGCAGCGCCTTCAAATGCGAAATGATGCTTAGAAGTAAAGTCGCCACGAATCATACGACGCAAGACAATCGCTAACATCGTGCCACCAAGGAAAACGTGGAAGCCATGGAAACCAGTCAACATGAAGAATGTAGAACCGTAGATACCTGAAGTCAGCTTCAAGTTCAACTCATGATATGCATGGTAGTACTCATAAACCTGGAAGCCTAAGAAGACAACACCCAAACCAACAGTTGCAGCCAAGCCAATGATGGCTTTCTTCATGTGGTTTTCTACTAACGCATGGTGAGCGATAGTAATCGTTACACCAGAGCTCAAGAGCAACAATGTATTGATTGTTGGAATTGGCCAAGGACCCATGGTGGTGAATTTCTCAACCAAACCAGCAGGACCATCATTTGGCCAAACAGCCTGGAAATTAGGCCAAAGCAATTTGCTTTCTACATCACCCATCCAAGGCATCGCAATATTGCGTGCATAGAACAAAGCTGCAAAGAATGCGCCGAAGAACATGATTTCAGAGAAGATGAACCAAGCCATCGACCAGCGATAAGAGATGTCAACGTTGACACCGTTCTTGCCAGCATTGGATTCTGCAATCGTGTCACCAAACCAGTTGTAAAGAACGTAGAGAACAAACGCAACGCCTGCGAGGGTCAAAGGTCCGCCCCAAGAGGCATGATTTACCCATCCAGAAATACCAAAGCCAAAAGCAATTAAGCCAAAAGCGGCCATTGCTGGATGTCTAGATAGTCCAGGGACGAAATAGTATGGGGTTGAATTGGATGACATCTTATTCTCTCTATTCAATCAAAAAATAATCAATGGGACACAACTACTTTCACTATCAACAGGAGGACACCCATAAAAATCAAGGCGCCAATAACACCTGCAATGATAATGTGCACAAAACTCAATGAAGCAACATCTTCCTGCAAACCAGACTTCTTACGCACCCCCAAAAAGCCCCACATCACGGCTTTCATAGACTGCATAAAACTACTTTTCTTTTTCATGATGCCAACCTTGTTTTAGGTGCTGGAGGCGTATTACCTAAGCCCAATTCAAAGAAGGTATATGACAAAGTAATTGTTTTTACATCATCCGGTAAACCTGCATCGATCACAAAGACTACCGGCATCTTTTTTGTTTCTTTTGCTGCTAGCGTTTGCTCCTGGAAGCAAAAGCACTCTAATTTAGTAAAAAACTCCGTTGCACTTTTAGGCGCATAACTCGGTATTGCTTGTGCGCGTACTGGGCGATTCTGATTATTAGTTACTTCATAAACAATCTCTGTCATTTCACCAGGGTGCACTTCTAAAAAATTCTTTACTGGTTTAAAAGTAAACGGGCCACGGCTATTCGAATCAAACTCAATAGTCACCGTACGAGCATAGTTAACTTGGGTATTGCCAACCTTATTAGGGCTAAAGGCTCTGACACCATAGTCATTCTTGCTCGTTACAACATTAATTCCGGTGACCTCACATAAGGCCTTGTACATCGGAACCAAGGCATAACCAAAACCAAACATCATCACCGCTGCAATTAAGAGCTTCAACAAAATCTGGCGGTTAAGTGCTTGAGTTGTAACCATGTCTACAAGGGGTTAACCCAACAAGCTCCGTTTAATCACAATACCAATAAAAAAGACTGCTACTACGCTCAACAGAATGAAGCCCGTCCTGCGATTGCTCGCAGCAAGGGCTTGCTTTCCTGATGAATTAAATTCCTGCTTCACGCATCTGCTCTGCGCTAGGCGGAGTTTCAAAAGTGTGATGAGGCGCTGGTGAAGGTACTGTCCACTCAAGACCCTTAGCACCATCCCATGGCTTCATCGGCGCTTTTTCACCTTGACCGCGGTAAGCCGGCATCACAACGAAGAGCAAGAAGTAAACCTGCGCCAAACCGAAGCCTAATGCGCCGATCGATGCAATCGCATTGAAGTCAGCAAACTGAGTTGGGTAGTCAGCATAACGACGTGGCATACCTGCCAAGCCCAAGAAGTGCATCGGGAAGAAGGTGATGTTAAAGAAAATCATGGAAGACCAGAAATGGATCTTGCCGCGAGTTTCGTTAGCCATGTAGCCAGTCCACTTTGGACACCAGTAGTAGAAGCCAGCAAACATCGCAAACAATGAGCCTGCTACCAATACATAGTGGAAGTGAGCAACAACGTAGTAAGTATCTTGAACACCAATATCAATTGGCGCCATTGCCAAGATCAAGCCTGTAAATCCACCCATGGTGAAAACGAAGATAAAGCCGATAGCCCACAACATTGGAGTTTCAAAGGTCATCGAACCTTTCCACATTGTTGCTACCCAGTTGAAAATCTTCACGCCAGTTGGAACTGCGATCAACATGGTTGCATACATAAAGAACAGTTGGCCTGTTACTGGCATACCAGTTGCAAACATGTGGTGAGCCCAAACGATGAACGACAAGATCGCGATGGATGCAGTTGCATAAACCATTGAGCTGTAACCAAACAATGTCTTTCTGGAGAAAGCAGGAACGATTTCACTCACGATTCCGAATGCTGGAAGAATCATGATGTAAACCTCTGGGTGACCAAAGAACCAGAAAATATGCTGGAACATGATTGGGTCGCCACCGCCAACAGCGGAGAAGAATGAAGTACCGAAATGACGGTCAGTCAGAACCATCGTAATTGCACCAGCCAATACAGGCATCACAGCGATCAACAAGTAAGCAGTGATCAACCATGTCCAGCAGAACATTGGCATCTTCATTAATGTCATGCCAGGAGCGCGCATGTTCAAAATAGTTACGATGATGTTGATCGAACCCATGATTGATGAAGCACCCAATAAGTGGAGTGCAAAAATCGCCATATCCATGCCAGGGCCCATCTGTGAAGTCAATGGAGCATAGATAGTCCAGCCACCTGATGGAGCGCCGCCAGGAACGAGGAATGAACTTAACAACAATGTTGCTGCAACTGGAAGAATCCAGAAGCTAAAGTTGTTCATACGGGCAAATGCCATATCAGACGCGCCGATTTGCAAAGGCACCATCCAGTTAGCAAAGCCAACGAAGGCCGGCATAATTGCACCGAACACCATCACCAAACCGTGCATGGTTGTGAGCTGATTGAAAAACTCTGGGCGCAAGAACTGCAAACCAGGCTGGAACAATTCCAAACGAATTCCCAAGGCCATCACACCGCCAGCTAGCAAGCTAACGAATGAGAAGATCAAATACATCGTACCGATGTCTTTGTGGTTGGTTGCGAACAACCAACGACGCCAACCATGTGGTGTGTGATCGTCGTGCGCATGGTCATGCGCGTGGTCGTGTGCGTGATCGTGGGTAGTAGAGACTGTGCTCATGAATTACTCCGGTTTCGTTTTTATCTGTATTTGTTAATCTGAATTAATTGCCGCGTGCAGTAATAATGTCTTGGGTCTGAATCACTTCACCCGTCTTATTGCCCCATGCGTTACGTGTGTAAGTCATTACTGCAGCGATATCGCCATCAGAAATCACGCCAGCCCATTTCGGCATTGCGCCCTTACCGTTAATCAAGATGTTGTATTGAGCAGCTTTAGGCCCCAATACCATCTTGCTACCATCCAACGCAGGGAAAGCACCCGCGCCTTTGCCGTTAGGTTGATGACAAGCAGCACAGTTTGCTGCATAGACTTTTGCGCCACGCTCTTTTTGTTCATCCAAGGTGTAAACCTTAGATGGATCATCGCCAGCGGCACCCATTTCTTTTTTCTTCTCAGCTACCCACTTGGTGTAATCATCTTGTGAAACTACACGCACAACGATAGGCATAAAAGCGTGCTCAGCACCACAAAGCTCAGAGCACTGACCGCGGAATGTACCAATAGTCTCAGCTCTAAACCAGGTGTCACGCACGAAGCCAGGGATCGCATCTTGCTTGACACCAAAAGCTGGAATAGTCCAAGCATGGATAACGTCATTAGCAGTGGTAATCAAACGGATCTTTTTACCAACTGGCACAACCATTTCATTATCTACTTCCATCAAGTAAGTATTTGATTTTGGTGCCAAGTTATTAATTGCTTCGCGTGAAGTAGACAAAGTGGATAAGAAGCTAATACCTTCACCTTCACCTTTGATGTAGTCGTAACCCCACTTCCACTGGTATCCAGTGGTCTTAATAGTGATATCAGAGTTAGTAGTGTCTTTCATTGCTACAACAGTTTTTGTTGCAGGCAAAGCCATACCGATAACGATGAGCAATGGAATCACTGTCCAAATAATCTCGACAGTCGTGCTCTCGTGGAAAGAGGCTGATTTATGACCCAATGATTTACGGTGCTTCAAAATGGAATAGAACATCACTCCAAAAACACCCACAAAAATTAAGGCGCAAATGACCAACATCATCCAATGCAACCAATGGATCTCTTGCATGATTTTGGTTGCAGCAGGCGCGAAATTTAGCTGATTGACAGCTGGGCCACCAGGCATGTTCTCTGCTGCATGAGCAAAAGCAGCGCCAAAAGCTACTGCGAAATAGAGCGAAGCCCTAGTGACTTTTCCAAATAAATTCATCTTATTCTCTGTTTATTGTCGTGAGCAAAGCAACAAAAATGCCGCGAATTGCCCAAAAAACGGTCTCAAGCCAATACATCCTGCCGTGATTATAGGGTTAATTAGGCGCAACAACAAACCGGGATAACCCAGCCTGATCCAATCTTGACCAAGGTTTAAATGATAGTAAGTACTTACACTTAAGCAGAATCTGGCCTAGTCTTGCGTCCAATTTGATTTAGATCAATATAGGCCACACTGTCTTTAGCCTTCGCAAGATGCTTTCCAATAGCCCAAGCATGCCCATAAACCACCTCTAGGGTGAGTTTTTGCGGCAAAACTTGCGTTTCTGGGGCCTTAAAAGGGGTGGGATCAATGAGGTTTAGAGCAGCAATATCGACCAACAAAAGACTCTCGCTCTCATAGTCCAGGGTCAAGTACTCCATATCCATTACCGGATCAGAAAATCTCTCTGCTAGCAGGGCATCCCCCATGTCGTGCATATCCCAGGGGCTCAACAGATTTTTAAGTCTTAACTCGGGAGGGGTTGGCGAACGCAATTCTTTTCCAGTATCAGGTCCCAAATAACTAAATGCGATTAAACCGCCCTCGCGCAGAACGCGCCAACACTCTTGTAGAAAGTGCTTTGGGTCTTCCAGATCCTGCAACAGAAGATCGCTAAAAACTAAATCAACAGAATTGTCTGGAATATCAAATCTTCCAGATGATAAGTAGCTTGCCAATGAAGCAGTACGACTCCTGAATATGGATCGCCAATTACTGATAGCTTTAGCACGCCACAGTTGAAACGCAGAAACACTTTTGTCCGAAAGACTCCAAATGCGCGCCTTTGGATACCGCCTTGCAAACGTATGCAGATGTTTTCCGGCGAAGTCTGGAACTATCAAAATATCTTTTACATCGAGCTTAACGATGTCCAACTTTTGCAGCATGCGATCTGCAATTTCGTCTTGTAACCATCTGATGGGCTGGGTCATTGGCTCAGTATACTCAGCGCCCCATGCAATTTCCAGAGAACATTTTCCAAACAATTTTTGAACAACTTTTGCCAACTGGATGCATTGTTTGTCAAAAATTCCAGGAATACTCCATTTGCAACTGCTGCCTGGATATTGTGAGAAATGAGGGGATATTTAATTATCAAAGTTGCGACCAATGCGGTCTCGCACTCCGACCTGAGGAAATGGCCTTGCAATGTTGTGCGTCATGCCAGTTATCCAACCCCTACTTTGATGAAACCTACTGCTTAGATCGGTACACAGGGATTCTTCAAGTGCCATTGCATAAATTTAAATATCAAAAGCGGATTGCTTTTGGGTACGCACTTAGCGACATGTGGAACAAACTTCTCTCATGGCAACTTAAAGATATTGATGCAAGTTATTTGCTGCCCGTACCACTCAGCACTCAAAAGTTAGCGCAACGTGGTTTTAACCAAAGCTGGGAAATTGCCAAACGAATTCATTGCGGTAGGCACATTCAAAAATCACCTTACATGCTTTGGCGTCATCATTATTCAGAACATCAAGCTGGTAGCAATCTTGAAAACCGATACCTATCAACTAGAGGTATGTTTTATGTTCAGCCAAAGCACATTGAGCAACTACAAAATAAAACGGTCATTGTTTTTGATGATGTTATGACTAGCGGGGCAACTCTTAATGAAATTGCCCGCATTCTGAAGGACAATGGCGTATCTCGTGTTATCAACTGGGTACTTCTCAGAGCTGCACGGCCAATCTCAAGAGTGCGACATGTTTAATATTGTTTTATTCGAACCAGAAATTCCCCCCAATACTGGCAACATCATTCGCCTCTGTGCAAATACCGGTGCAAAGTTGCATTTAATAGAGCCTCTTGGGTTCCCGATGGAAGATGCAAAGCTACGCAGGGCTGGTTTGGACTATCACGAGTTCGCAAGTGTAAAAGTTCATCAAAATTGGGCGCAGTTTTTAAAAGATGAGAAGCCAGATCCTGAGCATCTCTTTGCGTTGACTACCAAAGGATCAGGAAAGTTTCATGAAGGCAAATATTCCCTTAATGATTACTTTGTATTTGGCTCAGAAACCAAAGGCATTACTGATGAAGTGAGAGATTCCATTCCTGCAAGTAATCGCATGCGCTTAGCAATGCAAGATAGCAGCCGTAGCTTGAACTTATCAAATACTGTAGCAATAGTGGTTTATGAAGCATGGCGCCAAAATGGGCTTACTGGCGGTCAATAAAACAGCTTAGCTAGTAAAGCTTACGATTCGATTTTTGGATCGCGTCCCATCAGTTTTTTAACGGCCTCATGCGGCATCAGCTTTCCAGATAATACTTCGCCCATCATGGCTGTAATGGGCATTTCCACACCCAGACGCTTAGCAAGATCTCCAACAGCTTGGGCGCATAGAACACCCTCAGCAACGTGACCAAGACTAGCTAGTATTTCTGGCAATGATTTGCCAGCTGCTAACTCGAGACCAACACGGCGATTGCGAGATAAGTCACCCGTGGCGGTCAAGATTAAATCTCCAACACCAGTAAGGCCCATACAAGTTTCAGATTTACCACCAGCAGCTTTTACTAAACGCATCATTTCTGCCAGACCTCGTGTTAGCACTGCAGCACGAGCATTCAAACCTAAATCTAGGCCGTCACCAATGCCAGCTGCTATGGCAAGAACATTCTTAACGGCGCCACCCAACTCAACACCCACTAAATCATCGCTTGAGTAAACGCGCATATTTCCGTGATGGAAAGCGGCTTGGACTATCTCACAAAGCTTGGTGTTTTTGCTTGCAACGGTTAGCGCGCAAGGCATGCCTGCACCAACTTCACGAGCAAAACTTGGGCCAGACAAGGCACCATACGAATGCGTTAAGCCATGTGAGTGAAGCTTGCTTTCACGTTCGACAACCTGATGGGGCAATAAAGCAGTATTGGGCTCTAGGCCTTTACATAACCAAATAATATTGAGTGGATGCTCAGCAACCTTCAACACTTGAGCCATTGTTTCAGAAAGACCTGACATTGGCGTAGCAATGACTAAAAGGTCATCACTAGAAAGCCTTTGAATCGCAGCAGAAAAATCACACTCAAACGTTAGCCCTTTGGGCAATTGAACGCCTGAAAGATAGTCACGGTTCTCACCGCTCTTTTGAATATCTTGTAATTGGTCTTTGCTGCGAGACCATAAACATACATCTCCCTCTTGGAGGTGGCGGGTGGCTTGCGCAGCCATCGCCGTCCCCCATGCACCAGCACCAAGAAGCGTTACTTTCATGATCTGAGTGCTTACTGAATAAGACTAGTGAGGAAGAATGATTTTGCTCTCATCAGCATCATCCTTCTTTTCTGATGCTGCTTGTTGAGCCTGCATCAAGCGATGCTCATACATGCCATGGAAATTAATCTCATTCAAATGTATCGGCTGGAAACCTGCACGACTAATAGCATCGGCAATGTTGGAGCGCAAATAAGGATACAAAATGGTTGGGCATGTAATGCCTAGCATTGGATCAACTTGCTCAACGGGAATATTATTGAACTCAAAAATACCAGCTTGCTTTGCCTCAACTAAGAACAACACCTTTCCCTCAACTTTTGCAGTGACAGTTGAGCTCAGGGAGACTTCAAAAATCTCGCTACTGACAGGAATAACTGAAATGTCGACCATGACCTCTACTTGAGGCTCGGCTTGAACTAATAAAATTTGTGGCGAATTTGGCTGCTCAAGAGACAAATCTTTCAAATAAATGCGTTGAATACGAAATGACGGCTCTTTTGAGCTATCAATACCTTCTTGAGGTGCGGAAGATTGTTCAGTCATTGCTAACTTTCTGTTGTATTGAATTTATTAAACTAAAAGTGGATCGAGCTTGCCTGCTCTATCTAAGGCAACCAAGTCGTCATAGCCACCTACATGTGTATCACCAATATAAATTTGGGGAACTGTGCGGCGTCCAGTGCGAGCCATCATGGCCTCACGCTGGGATGGGTCACGATCAATCAAGATCTTTTCTAAGTTGGCAACACCTTTTTTGATCAATAGCTTTTCTGCCATGACGCAATATGGGCAAACCTGAGTGCTATACATTGTTACTGGAGGCATTAATTTCTCCTTACTTCACTAGAGGAAGAGCTGCTTCTTTCCAAGCCTGAACACCGCCATCCAATACGCCTACTTCAACAAAACCCAGTTTTCGAGCTTCAGCAAGGTGCTTGCGGGAATGGGCGCCAGTTTCACAAACCAAGACAACTGGAAGCTTACGGTCTAACTTAAGCTTTTCAATGGCAGCAGTCAAACCAGATTCATTAACAAATTTGGCACCAGGCAGATGTCCGGCCTTAAAGAGCTCTGCAGTGCGCAAATCGAGCACATAAGCTTTGCGACGGTTAATCCAAATCGTTGCCTCAGTAGGCGACAAGCCTTTTCCGCCAATAAGCGTAGATAATGTAGGTAGGAAAAGCGCTGCGCCCGAAACCAACAGAAGGGCAATAAGCGCTAAATTATCAATTTGCGTGAGAAAGTTCATCACCGGATTATAGAATGGCTCTATGAAACAACTTGTCCTTATTCGTCATGGCGAATCCGCCTGGAACCTTGAAAACCGCTTCACTGGCTGGGCGGACGTTGACTTAACCCCAAAAGGTGCAGAACAGGCCCTAGCGGCAGGTGCAAACCTCAAAAAAGCAGGTTACGAATTTGATATCGCCTACACCTCGGTTTTAAGGCGTGCGATTCGCACTCTCTGGAACGTACAAGACACCATGGATTTGATGTGGCTGCCCGTTGTGCATAGCTGGCGTCTCAATGAGCGTCACTATGGAGCGCTCACCGGGCTCAATAAAGCAGAAACTGCAACAAAATATGGCGATGAACAAGTTCATATTTGGCGACGTTCATATGATGTACGTCCACCATTGCTCGAACATGAGGATGAGCGCAACCCCAAAAACGACCCTCGTTATTCAAAACTAAATCCTTCTGATATTCCATTAGGTGAGTGCCTGAAAGACAACGTTGATCGTGTATTGCCATTGTGGAATGAATCTATTGCGCCCGCACTGAAAGCAGGCAAGCGTGTTCTCTTAGTAGCACACGGTAATAGTATTCGCTCACTAATTAAATATTTAGATCAAATGTCTGATGAAGCCATTATGGAAGTCAATGTTCCTAATGGTGTGCCACTAGTTTACGAATTAGATGATGACCTCAAACCTATTCAACACTTTTATTTGGATTAAAGCAAAGAGCTATGCGCCAATTTCTAAAGAATTTTGCACTGATCGCCGTTGGTCTTATTGCTGGTGTAGCAGCTACGATCCAGCTTTCTGCGACCGCCCAGCAAGGCTCTCAGCTCCCGCTGGATGAGCTGCGTACACTTTCTAACGTCTTTGCGCAGATCAAGCGTGAGTATGTCGAACCGATTGAAGATAAGCAATTATTGACAGATGCAGTCAAGGGAATGGTGAGTAGTCTTGATCCACACTCCACCTTCTTAGACAAAAAAGATTTTTCAGAAATGCAGGAGCAAACTACCGGAAAGTTTGCTGGTCTTGGAATTGAAATTACCTCCGAAGATGGAGTAGTAAAAGTATTAAATCCCATTGAAGATAGTCCTGCTGCACGCGCAGGTCTCCAAGCGGGAGATTTAATTACACGTCTCGATGACAAACCAGTGCGAGGTATGTCTCTCGACAAAGCAGTCCGTACTATGCGCGGTACACCAGGAACCAAAATTACATTGACAGTGTTTCGTAAGAGTGAAGAACGTAGCTTTCCAGTAACCATCACTCGCGCAGAAATTAAAGTTCAATCTGTCAAAACCAAAATTCTCGACAACGATATTGCTTGGGTACGTATCACGAGCTTTCAAGAGCGCACCGTTCCTGATCTTGCTAAGAAATTAACCGATATCGCCAACCAAGATCCAAAACTCAAGGGCATCATTCTTGACCTTCGTAACAATGGTGGCGGCCTATTACAAGGCGCCGTAGGAGTCGCAGCTGCATTCTTACCCGCCGATGCCATTATTGTGTCTACTAAAGGCCAGTCCCCTGATTCGAAGCAAGTATTTAATGCCACGCCAGCTATGTACCGCCTCAATGAACCAGGCGACCCTCTAGCAGGAGTACCGGCGATATTTAAAAAGCTTCCAATGGTAGTTTTGGTAAATGCCTATTCCGCTTCTGCCTCTGAGATTGTGGCTGGTGCACTCCAAGACTACAAACGTGCAACCATCATTGGAAAAACTACTTTTGGTAAGGGCTCAGTACAGACTGTTCGCCCCCTAACGAATGATTCAGCACTCAAAATTACTACCGCTTACTACTACACCCCGAGCGGTAAGTCGATTCAGGCTTTTGGCGTTAAACCAGATATTCCAGTAGATCAAAATAAGGATGGCGATCCAGATGATGTATTGATCACCCGTGAGATTGATAGCGAGAAGCACCTGCGTAATAAGCAATCTGCTGAAGACAAACTGATTAAAGATCGTGAGCAACGTCGCCTCGAAGAGCTACAACGCATTGAAGAAAAAAATGCCAAGAAAACTCCTGAGGAAAAAGAGAAAGACAAAAATAAGAAGCCCACTGAACTTGGTAGCGCAGATGACTTCATGCTTTCTCAAGCAGTGGCCTTTATTAATGGCCAGCCTGTAAAACGCTCATCATCCAAACTCGAATAATTTTTACGCGCATGAATGATGAGCAGTTACTTCGCTACTCAAGGCATTTACTGCTAGAGGAAATTGATGTTGCTGGCCAAGAAAAACTGCTGGGCTCGCATGTATTGGTCATTGGCGCAGGCGGCCTAGGTAGCGCTGCTGCACCTTACTTAGCGGCTGCAGGAGTAGGTCACATCACCCTAATGGATCATGATGCAGTAGAGCTAACGAATTTGCAGCGCCAAATCATGCATGTCGAAAGTAGTATTGGCAAAAGTAAAGTTGCCTCTGGAAAAGGGTTTCTAGAGCGCCTAAATTCCACCATTCAAATTGAAGCTATTCAAGCTAAAGCGACTAATTCCCTCCTGGATGAGTTATTGCCGAGTGTGGATGTAGTATTAGATTGCACAGATAATTTTTCAACAAGACACCTCATTAATGCTGCCTGCGTTAAAAACCAAACTCCATTGGTTTCAGGGTCAGCGCTTAAATTTGACGGTCAAGTGAGCGTCTTTGATCCTCGCAACCCAAGCTCACCTTGCTATGCCTGCATATTTTCTCCAGATGAGCAATTTGAAGAAGTCAGCTGCTCTAGCATGGGCATCTTTTCGCCACTAGTCGGAATTATTGGTGCTATGCAAGCAGCTCAAGCTTTACAAGTTTTGATTGGTTTCGGTGAAACCTTGATGGGGCGTATGTTGCTTTGGAATGGACGCACCACCCAGATTGATGAAATCCGCATTAGCCGCAATGCCGAATGTTCGGTATGTGGCACGGCACACTAAACCTTTAGGACAGCAATCGTTCTAAAGCCTTGGCTTGCTCTTCGGGCTCATAAGCTCTTAAGACCCTACCTATGCGGGCTTTTAGTAAACCTACATTAGCTTGCAAAATCTCGCGCTTCACCAATAGCAGCTGACTAAAGTGCATTGAAAAATCGGTCAGGCCCAGCGCCAGCAATAACCTTGTTAACGCAGGATCACCAGCCATCTCGCCACAAACCGCCACAGGCACATTAGCGCGCTTAGCTTGTTCAATGATGTTTGCCAATAAATTCAATATCGCTGGATGCAGCGGATCATATAAATGTGCAACCGCGTGATCTGCCCGATCGATTGCTAAGGTGTACTGGATTAAATCGTTAGTGCCAATAGATAGAAAATCAAAGCGATTAATAAACAACGGCAATACTAATGCGGCAGCCGGAATTTCAATCATGGCACCAACTTGAATATTGGGATTGAATGCTTTGCCACGTTGATGCAATTGTTGCTTTGCTTTTTCAATCAATCTAAATGTTTCATCGATTTCTTTAGCATGTGCCAACATCGGAATCATGATGCGAGCTTGACCATGCGCTGATGCGCGCAAGATCGCTCTCAGCTGCGTCAAGAATATTTCAGGCTCAGTGAGGGACCAGCGAATCGCCCGCAAACCCAGTGGTGATGTGCCAGTTTGAGAAATATCGCCACCGCCACCTAAAGCTTTATCAGCGCCAACGTCAATCGTTCTGATATTGACGGGCAAGCCATGCATCAAATCCACTACACGGCGATATTCTTGGTACTGTTGCTCTTCATCAGGTAAAGCTTGCTTGCGATCCATGAATAAGAATTCAGAGCGAAATAGACCAACACCTACAGCACCCAACTTCACAGCCTGAATAGCATCTTCTGGTAATTCGATATTGGCAAATAACTCAATTTCAACACGATCAGCTGTTTCAGTTTTTGCATGCTTTAACTGCTGAAGCTTACGAGCCTCTTTTAAAACTTGAGTTTGTAGCTTGCGATATTCAGACAAGAGTTGCTCATCAGGAGCAACTACAACAACGCCACGCTCGCCATCTAATACCAGCCAGTCGCCATGACGGATCATTTCACTCGCGTGGCGAACTCCTACTACCGCAGGAATCTCCATGCTACGAGCCACAATAGCGGTATGTGAGGTCTTTCCACCAAGATCTGTCACAAACCCTGTAAAAGCATGCTCTTTAAAGCGCAACATATCGTGCGGGGCAATATCGTGAGCAACAATAATGGACTCCACACCGATTTCACTGCCAGGCAAGAAATCAGAGTCATTCAAAGAGTCTTTTTTCTGCGCATTTAACGCTTTAATAACTCGCTCAGCAACCTGCC
Source organism: Polynucleobacter sp. MWH-Jannik1A5 (assembly GCF_018881795.1). Classification (GTDB taxonomy): domain Bacteria; phylum Pseudomonadota; class Gammaproteobacteria; order Burkholderiales; family Burkholderiaceae; genus Polynucleobacter. Next base: position 740,627 of record NZ_JACVPQ010000001.1, read on the forward strand.
GTATATCGTTAGCGCGCTCTTTTAAATACGCATCCTCAATATCTGCAAATTGCTCCAAAAGATCATTGAGCTCGGTTGTTAAAGCCCAAGCCGCATTCAATCTTTGAGTACGAATTAACTTAATTGGCTTCTCAGCTAAAGCAGGATCAGCCAAGATCATGCCGTGTACATCTAAAAATGCTGCCATCTCTTGTGGCGCATCCTTTGGCAAACCCTGACGTAATTGCTCCAGCTCTAGACGCACTTGATCAAATGCATCTAATAATTTTTGGGCCTCAGCCTCTTCTTTGCCAGCCTCAACCAAATGATGGCTAACTTCTAATGCTGCGCGCGAAATCAGTACGGCCTTGCCAATGGCAATGCCTTTCGATACTGGAATTCCGTGCAAAGCAAATGTCATGCTAATTACTCACCTTCACCAAAACGATCATTAATTAATGCTGTCAGGGCCTGCATTGCCTCATCTTCCTTTTCGCCAACAGTCTCAAGAGTCACAGTGCTGCCAATACCTGCTGCCAACATCATGACACCCATGATGCTCTTAGCATTAATTTGACGCCCATTACGTGACAAGAATATTTCACAAGGAAATTGCGCAGCCAACTGAGATAGCTTCGCGGAAGCGCGAGCATGTAAACCCAATTTATTAATGATTTCGATTTCTGCAATAGGCATTGTGCGATGAGCCCTTTTTAATCTTGGTTTACTTTTGAACCCAGGCGCAAGATTCCATGCTGCCCGCCAACTAATGCCTTTTGTGCAAGCTCTTCTAGACTCTCGCCGCGATGAGAGATGCAGCGCATCAACATCGGAAGGTTAAGTCCCGCCAACACAATCACTGGGGCATTTAATCCTGATAAGGGACCCAAAGCCTCTAACTTAGATGCAACATTGGCAGGGGTGGCTCCCATGACGTCTGTCAGGATGAGTACGCCATTGCCGGTATTGACACCATAAGCTGCCTTCAGCACGCGATCAAAGCTAACCTTGGTGTCCTCGTGCGGAGGAATATCTACCGCACGCACTCTTTCAGGTACTACACCAAAGGTATGCTCTGCAAATCCCAACATTGCGCTCGCAACAGGTGTGTGAGCAACGATGACAATTCCAGCCATATTTATGCCAATGCTTTCTCTAGTGTTGCCAACCAAAATTTTGGAACATCAAAATTACTCTGGTCGGTAATTTCAACAAAACAAGTCGGACTAGTCACATTAATTTCAGTGAGGTAGCCGCCAATTAAATCCAATCCAACTAAGAATAATCCACGCTGATTGAGTATTGGCGCCAATTTTTCAGCAACCTTTATTTCAGTCTCAGTTAAAGGCATTGCAACGCCTTTGCCACCAGCCGCTAAATTTCCGCGGATTTCACTACCTTGAGGAATACGGGCCAATGCAAAAGGCACCACCTCACCACCAATTAATAAAACCCGCTTATCGCCCTGGGCAATCTCCGGAAGAAAGCGTTGAACCATCAGCGTTCTCGCGCCATTTTCACCAAGCGTTTCCACGATACTGGCGAGATTAAGCCCATCAGCGCCTACCCTAAATACGCCCATACCACCCATACCATCTAAGGGTTTGATTACGATATCCCGATGAATTTGATGAAAACGTTCTACAGCATCCAATTCACGCGTAACCAAACTAGGTGGAATAAGCTCTGGAAACTCAGTGATAGAAAGTTTCTCTGAGTGATCACGAACCGCACTTGGCTCATTAAATACTTTTGCACCTTGACGAACTGCTGCTGACAGCAACCAAGTTGTATTGAGGTATTCAATATCAAATGGTGGATCTGTACGCATGAGCACTGCTGAAAAAGATTTAAGTGCTCGAGATTCAATGTCGCCTAACTCATACCAATTAGTAGAACTAGGTTTGATTGTCAAAGATTGGCAATCAGCCACAACCAAGTCATCTCTCCACAAAACATTTCTGCTTTGACAAAACCACAATTGATGCCCTGCCTCTTGCGCAACGCGCATCATTGCAAGCGTGGAATCTTTTTGAATCTTGAAAGATTCAAGAGGGTCTGCAATAAAAAGAAGGTCCATTTTTGCTATTGAGAGATTAGCGTTTCATTTATGCAGCTTCAGCATCTGGATCAGTGCGCTCTAATTCCAATGATGCAGCAAGAAGAGCCAAACGGGCAACCACGCCATATAGATAGAAGCGATTAGGCGCTGCACTACCTGGCTTAGCACCTAAATCAGGCATGGAATTTTGCTCAAATGCCAACGGTACAAAGTGCATGCCAGGAGCATTGAGATTTTCATCTGGGCCACGATCAGTATGCACTCGATAGAAGCCGCCAATGACGTAACGATCGATCATATAAACAACTGGCTCAGCAACGGCTTCATTTACTTTTTCGAAGGTATAAACACCCTCTTGAATCAATACATCACTGACTTCAAGGCCTTCCTTAACCACACTCATCTTATTGCGGTCTTTGCGGTTCAAACCCTTTAACTGCGCAGGATCATTCACCACCATGATGCCCATGCCATAAGTCCCAGCATCTGCTTTCACTACGACATAAGGCTTTTCTTTAATGCCATATTCGCGGTATTTCTTCGCAGTCTTTTTCAATACCTGCTCAACTGCAGTCTGCAGCTCATCTTCACCTTTGCGCTCATGAAAATTAATATTCGAGCAACTTGAAAAATAGGGGTTGATCATCCACGGATCAATGTCAACCACTTTGGCAAATTTCTTTGCGACCTCTTCATAAGCGGCAAAGTGATTGGATTTCCGACGAACGTGCCAGCCCGCATGCAGGCCTGGCAATAGATATTGTTCGTAAATATTTTCCAGAATCGGAGGAATACCTGCAGATAAATCGTTGTTCAGCAAAATGGAGCAAGGATCAAAATCTTTTAAGCCTAAGCGCTGCTTCTTGAGTCCCAAGCGCGACAGGGGCTCCATTAATAAACGATTCCCATCAGGCAACTCAATCCAAGTGGGCTTCTTAATTTCTTCTGAGAAAGTACCGAGGCGAACGTTCAATCCAGCTTGACGCAAAATGGAAGACAAGCGAGCAATATTTTGCAAATAGAAAGTATTGCGAGTGTGACGCTCAGGAATTAGCAATAAGTTTTTGGCTTCTGGACAAATCTTCTCGATTGCGGCCATTGCAGCTTGCACAGCTAAAGGCAACATCTGCGGAGATAGGTTATTAAACCCACCTGGAAAAAGATTGGTATCTACCGGAGCCAGCTTAAAGCCAGAATTACGCAAATCCACCGAACAGTAAAACGGCGGAGTATGTTCTTGCCATTCCAGCCTGAACCAACGCTCAATGGTTGGGGTCGCTTCTAGAACCTTTGACTCTAATTCGAGCAAAGGGCCGCTGAGTGCAGTAATGAGATGTGGAACCATTCCACCATTGTAAGATTATTAAAAGAAAGACGCGGGATCCGAGGATCCCGCGCTTAAAACTAGGCAGCCAACCAAGGCCGCCCAGTGAGGGGTAATCTACTAATTAAGACTCGTAAGCAGACTCACCGTGTGAGCTGATATCCAAGCCTTCGCGCTCTTGATCTTCCTTAACGCGTAAACCAATCACGATATCGACTAATTTGAAGGCAATATATGAAACTACGCCTGACCAAATTAAAGTCACAATCACGCCTTGGCTTTGGATCCAAAGCTGGCTAGCGATAGAGTAATCAGGGGCAACAGCATTTGCTACATAGTCCCAGATACCTGTTCCGCCGAGTGCTGGATCAGCAAATACGCCGGTTAACAAAGCGCCCAAGATACCGCCAACGCCATGCACACCGAATACGTCCAAGCTGTCGTCTGAACCCAATATTCTCTTGAGACCAGAAACACCCCACAAACAAACTACACCAGCAGCAGCACCGATGGCGAGAGCACCCATTGGACCAACAAAGCCAGCAGCAGGAGTAACAGCAACTAAACCAGCTACGCAACCAGATGCAGCGCCCAACATGGAAGGCTTGCCTTTTGTAATCCACTCAGCAAATGACCAACCCAATACTGCAGCGGCAGTTGCCAACAATGTATTTACGAAAGCTAATACCGCACTGCCATTTGCTTCGAGAGCTGAACCAGCATTGAAGCCAAACCAACCAAACCACAAAAGTGATGCGCCAATCATGACGAATACCAAGTTGTGTGGCTTCATTGCTTCTTTGCCGTAACCCAAACGCTTGCCAACCACGTATGAACCAACCAAGCCTGCGATCGCAGCATTGATGTGAACAACAGTACCGCCAGCAAAGTCGAGAACACCCTTCTGCCACAACCAGCCAGCACGCGCTGTAATTGCTTCGAGTGATGCAGCATCTTTGATGTCATCTGGACCAGGCCAGAACCAGACCATGTGAGCGATTGGTAAATAGCTGAAAGTAAACCAAAGAATCACAAACAAAATGATCGCGGAGAACTTCGCACGCTCAGCAAATGCACCAACGATCAAGCAGCAAGTAATTGTTGCGAATGCAGCCTGGAAAGCCATAAATACAAACTCAGGAATAACAACACCCTTACTAAAGGTAGCCGCTACTGAATCAGGATTCATGCCTTGCAAGAACAAACGATCTAATCCACCAATAAATGCCCCGCCTTCGCTAAACGCAAAGCTATAGCCATAAAGAGACCATAAGACCGTTACTAATGAAAAGATAAACATACACTGTACGAGTACAGACAGAATGTTTTTGCTACGTGTTAAACCGCCGTAGAACAAAGCCAAACCAGGCAGAGTCATCAAAATTACTAATGCGGTACACACTAGCAACCAAGCTGTATCTGCTTTATTGCACTTTTCAGAGCAAAGGACTGGAGCAGGCTCTGCAGCAGCAGGCGTTGCAGCAGGAGCTGTTACAGCTGGCTTTTTAACTTCATCAGCATGCGCTGGCGAAGTAACCATCACACCAGTAGCGCCAATAGCCAAGGCCATAGCACCACTAGCAACGAGTCGTTTCATCCAAGTTAACATTTTGAACCTCTCTTTAAAGTGCTGACGCGCCGGTTTCACCGGTACGAATACGAATGACGTGCTCAACTGGCGAGACAAAAATCTTGCCGTCACCAATCTTGCCAGTACGCGCAGATTTTTCAATTGCTTCAATCGCGCGCTCCAAGATGCCATCTTCAACAGCAGCTTCAATTTTTACTTTAGGCAAAAAGTCGACAACATACTCAGCACCGCGATACAACTCAGTGTGACCTTTTTGACGACCAAAGCCTTTAACCTCAGTGACGGTAATGCCCGAAACTCCAACTTCTGAGAGAGCTTCGCGCACTTCGTCAAGCTTGAATGGCTTGATGATTGCGGTAATTAATTTCATACGTTTCTCCGTTCAGAGGAAATAATTAAAATACTTTTGTGAGAGAAACTACAGCACCTGGACGACCTGCAGAGCTAGTCATAACTCCAGTTGTTGTGCTTGACCATGTGTTCCACCAAACTGGATTTGCATTGGTGCTTACATAAGCAGCTGAAAGAGATAAGCCTCCCCCAAAGTCTTTAGTTGCGCCAACCTTAAAGTCTGTATAGCTAAGATTGTTTTGGCCTTGCAACAATGGACCACTTGTAACAGGCTGACCAGCAACGTATTGATAGCCAATGTGCCCATTCAAGCTAATACCCCAAATGCCAGTGTCATAGTTTGCTGTGAGGTCTGGATACACAGAACCTGTACTATTTGGGATACCAAAGATGTTTGTTAATGAATAGTTCACCTTAACAAAACCAGTAACCGGGCCAAAGGTAAAGTTTTGAGCAGCATACAGTTCTGTTGTATTTGGATTCAACATCATGGCGTTATAGTTGCCGCCAGTTTGTGGATAGTAGTACTGCAATACACCAAAGTCAGAAGCAAAACCTTCAGCAATCAACTCCTTCTTAAAACCACCGTAGAAGTCCATTTCAATCGGCGCTTTAACTCCGTTATTTGTAGTATTAGCCACCCAGTTAATCGTGCTGTTCCAGTTGCCGATATAGAAACCGCTCTCATGGGCATAATCAAAACCGCCCTGAATTGCTGGTTGATAGTTTGTTTGAGAAATACCACGGTAGCGATAGTCATTAGTGATCGACACGTTTGCTGTAACCGGGCTCACTTCTGGAGCCTCCGCCGCAGGAGCAGTTTGCGCAAATGCTGCGGTTGCAAATAAACCAGAGGCTGCTAGAGCGATGGCTGTCTTTTGAATTGTTTTCATTTAAAACTCCTAAGTGATCATGAAAAGGGAAAAATGCTTATTGCATGGAGTGATCATGAAGGTCGGCCCTTTTTTGAATTTCTGCAGATTCACCTAATTAATGCTTATGCACTTTTTTGGTGCTTACTATTGCACCTGATGAGTGAATTTGGGCCATTTATCGGGTTTTGACCCCCTTTTGGGCATTTTTAGCGCTACAACTTAAAATAGAGATCTGTATCTTTTCTGCAACTCTCAATAGAACTGCGAATCCCCATCATGCAAAAACCCGGTGAAATTCTCGAGCAAATCCAACGTATCGCCAGCGATATGCAAAACAAGGTTGGTGATGCAATCCGCAATTCTCCAGCTCAAGAGATTGAAAAGAATGTGCGCGCGATGATGAACCAGGGATTTCAGAAAATGGACTTGGTCACACGTGAGGAGTTTGAACTTCAGAGCAAGGTACTTGCTAAAACACGTGAAAAACTAGAGGCACTTGAAGCTAAAGTGGCAGCACTGGAAAAACAGTAATAGCCAGCAGCTACCTCAAATTAAATTAGTCAGGCTTTACTCGGGCAAAAAATCATTAAAGAAGTTTTCATATTCCTCTTTAGCAAAAAAAGTTTTTGCATTGTCTGAGCTTGCTTTTGCATGTAGCACTGAGATCTGATAGACCCAACTGTCTCCATTGGGCGCCACCCGATTAATCCAGCGTACGCGCATGAGCTGCTGTGTTTTGTCATTCGACTTCAAATCAAGAAAATAATCTTTGGTCGATAAACGTTGTCGGTCTAGGGTTTTATAAAAAGCATCTTCAATCATGACATTGCCGCCAGACGCCTTTGTCCTCTCAATTAAATTAGTCTGCAACTGGGAAAGCAACTTATTCAATGATGATGCTTGATTGGCTGGTAACTGAATAGTGCTGACCGAATAAATATCGTCGTCAATTTTTACGGCTTCGAGTGTTTGAGAAAGCTCCTGTTCCCCATAGGGAATCTTGCGCTCCAGTTTATCTGGCTTACCCGGAAATAAAGCGGTATATCTTTCTTGTGGCGACTGGACTGTACGCCAATCTAATTTGGGGCTACACCCAACCAGAAAAACTAAAGCCGCTAAAAAAATAACGGCTTTATAAACTTTTCTAAACAACCCCAGCTCCATGCGCCTGTTGATCTGCGTGATAGCTTGAGCGCACCATAGCCCCGACTGCCGCATGCGAGAAGCCCATTTCATAAGCCTTTTCTTCAAACATCTTGAAGACATCGGGATGTACATAACGCGTCACCGGCAAATGATGGCCTGAAGGAGCAAGATACTGGCCGATCGTGAGCATGTCGATATTGTGCTCACGCATATCACGCATAACTTCTAAAATTTCTTCATCCGTTTCACCAAGACCAACCATCAAACCACTTTTAGTGGGTACATGTGGAAAGCGCTCTTTGAAGTCTTTTAGGAGCTTTAATGAATGTAAGTAGTCAGCTCCAGGTCTAGCTTGTTTATACAAACGAGGTACTGTCTCTAGGTTGTGATTCATTACATCAGGCAAACCACTCGGCGCATGATCAGCAAAAATATCTAAAGCCTTATCAAGGCGGCCACGAAAATCTGGCACCAATACTTCGATGCGGGTGTTGGGCGAAAGAGTACGTGATTGAGAAATGCAATCCACATAATGCATTGCACCCCCATCTCGTAGATCATCACGATCCACGCTAGTAATAACAACATAGTTCAACTTCAGGGCAGCAATAGTGCGCGCTAGATTGGCCGGCTCTTTTGTATCCAAAGGATCTGGTCTGCCGTGCCCTACATCGCAGAATGGGCAGCGACGTGTACATTTGTCACCCATGATCATGAATGTTGCCGTGCCTTTACCGAAGCATTCACCAATATTTGGACAACTTGCCTCTTCACAAACTGTTACCAATTCGTTCTCGCGCAGAATCTTTTTAATTTCAGAAAAGCGTGAATTGTTGGAAGCAGCTTTAACTCTGATCCAATCTGGCTTTTTAAGCACCTGTTCTAGCGGAACAATCTTGATTGGAATGCGCGCAGTCTTCTCACTTGATTTTTGCTTACGTGATGCGTCGTAATTAAGGTCTTGGCGACCCTCAAGAGGTGTGTTGGTGTCAGGCTTATTTATTGTCATGATGGCATCAGTTGCTTTTGTAAATGCTGCAAAAGCCTTTGGCTAATAGTGTCTATATTGTCCTTGATCCCAAGGGTTTGCATATCAACCGTCTTTAAACCCTCATAACCACAAGGGTGGATGCGCTGGAAAGCCTCTAAATCAGTTGCGACATTGAGAGCTAGGCCATGATAGGAGCAGCTTTTAGAGACTTTAAGACCCAAGGCAGCAATCTTCGCCCCAATCCATTCTGGAGGCACTCCTGACTGCTGTGAGACGTAAATTCCTGGGGCGCCTGGATGTCTTTCGGCCTGAATACCGAAATCGGTCAGCGTATCGATCACTGCTTGCTCTATTCGAGAGACCAGTTCTTTGACAAAAATTCCAAGACGCCTTAGATCCAGCAAAAGGTAAACCACGATTTGGCCGGGACCGTGATATGTAATCTCGCCTCCACGATCGACCTGCACCAAAGGAATTTGATTGCTCGGCGAATGTAAATTTCCCGCATCGCCTGCTAGGCCCAAAGTAAAAACCGGGGGGTGCTCTAAGACCCAAATCTCATCAGGCGTTTCACTGGTGCGCGCTTTAGTAAATGCTTGCATCGCTTCATACGTCGCTGCGTAATCCGCCAATCCAAGCTGTTTGACTAAAGCTAACATTAATTAATTAGAGAACCACGCTAACCAATGGATGGGTAGATAAAGTTCTATAAAGCTCATCCAACTGTTCACGACTAGTCGCAGTAATTGGCAAAGTAATGCCAAGGTAATTTCCGTCCTTAGATGGACGTTGTTCTACTTTGCTCTCATCAAATGTAGGATCAAATTGCTTAGCAATATGAATGATCGCAGGGAGATATTCAGGGTTTGTTTTACCCATCACCTTGATTGGAAACATTGAGGGGTACTCAATTAAAGACTTTTCTTCAGCCATGCTTGACTCTCTATATCTAGTTCGATTTGTAATTATTTGCGATGATCTGGCATACCTAGCCAAGCACCGGTAATGATATTGCGAATGCAATGTAAACGGCGATGAAAAAAATGATCCGCACCAGGAACTACTTGCACCGTTAATTCTTGGGGACGCGCCCAATCCAAGACATCAATCAAGGGAATGGTTTCATCCAATTCACCGTGAATCAAAATCGTATCGGTAGGAACTTGAGCCAGCGTCCATTTGCCAGCAGCACTACCCACCATGACAAGGCGTTCTGCTGGGCGCCCCAGGTCTGAAAGCCTTTGCACTAAATGACTACCCACAAAACTTCCGAATGAAAAACCAGATATAACCAACGGCAAAGTATTAGCATTGACCACCCAAGATTGATTTGCGGTTGCCTCAAATGCACCCCAACTAGAAGGTGTGCGCATCCAATCAGTCACGTGGAGTAGATCATCTAATTCACCAACACCATCATCATGAACGCCTTCAGTGCCGCCTACACCGCGAAAGTTTGGGCGCACACTGACATAACCCAATTGATTAAATGCACGCGCCATTGTTTGGGCGACCTTGTTATCCATTGTTCCGCCCATCAAAGGGTGTGGATGAGCAACGAGCGCTAAGCCGCGAATGGCAAAGTTAGGGTCATTCTTTAATTCATCAGGAAGATCAATAGACATCTCCATTGATCCAACAATACCTTCAATATGAATTACTTTTGTACGGCTATTCATAAAACACTTTCAATCATTTGAAATCTCTAAGTCAACTGCAAACGCTCCACTGGACGGCCTGCAATCAAATGGGATTGGATAATCTCTTCAATATCATCAACATCAACGAAGGTATACCAAACACCCTCTGGATAGACAACCATCACAGGGCCATCAGCACATCGATCTAAACACCCAGCTTTATTGACGCGAATCTTTCCTGGTCCTGCAAGACCGAGCTCTTTTACCCTTTTCTTAGCGTAATCAAATAATGCAAAGGCATTGTGCTGATCGCAGCATGCTTCACCATTACTGCGTTGGTTTAAACAAAAGAATAGGTGGTGTGAAAAGCTCATAGAAAAATTATATTCATCAATGTTTTGATTTAAATTCCTTAGCGCTACGAAGCATCCAAATCAGTGCCAGAGGTAACCATACTACTGAAACCCACTGCATGAGCTCATTAAAGTGCAATAAACGCCCCTGATACCAATGTCTTAGCGTCAGAATGAAATAGGGATTATCGGGTAAAACGTTAACCGCTATTGTGGTGCCAACTAAACAAATCAAGGCCAACCAAAATTTCTGCTCAGGCTCTAGCCTTAAGGTCCATCTCAATAAGATGCTACCCAGTACCATTCCCCAAATAGCCCCTGCAGTTAGCCAATTCAAACTCAATTCCGCCCCAAACTGAAGTGCTGTAAACAGGATCTTGATAGTGACTGTCAAACCTAAAAGCCCATTGAGGATGCGCCACTGAGGAGCTTTGGCACGCATACCTAGCGATAACAATAAAGCAACACCTAGCCAACAGAGCGATGTAATCACCGCCTCTTGAATGACGTGATTAATCACTAAGGTACCCCAGTCTACTGATGCGAATATGGCATGTCCCCAAACACCAGTCCCCAACCAAGAGCTTTGCGGATAAATTTGCGACCACGGAAATAACAAGAACAGGGCACAAGCCGCCCAATTTAAACCAAACCATTGGTCAAAGCGCCGACGAATAGCACTACCAGAAAGCCATTGTGGGCCCAAGGGAATAGCCAATAAACCTCCCAAGAGACCGCCTAAGACATTAGCCCACCAATCCATCTGACTGGGTATGCGTGTAGGCAACCAAGATTGCAACGTTTCTACACCTAGGGCTAATGCAGCGCTCAAACCAAGAGCAACGCCCAGCGCCACAAAGTTACGCCATCGTGGATAGGCGGCGAACATCACCAAAAATCCCAAAGGGATATAAGCAAGAATATTGACCGCCACATCAAATAAAGTAATAAAACGCGGCAGGGGGGCATTTAACCAGGCGCCAGCGGATATTCCATTGTGGAAATCAAAATCAAAGGGATTCAGGCTGACATAGAGAATCAAGAGCGCATAGCTTAGGCTCATAGCTCTGGCCAATGGCATAGCCTGCAAGGGCCATACCAACTTCCGAGGTCGTTGATCTTTTTGATCCATCCCACAATTCTAGGTCAGACCTTTCTACAATGGCGGAATGACTGCAAATTGCATCCTTGAGCGTGTTACCGAAACCAAATCAACCAATGACGATCTTTTGGTGCGCTGGCGCGCGGGTCAGTTAATTGACCCAGTAGCACGCATTGCCCACAAACAAACAGCAGGCAAAGGAAGGGCCGGTCGATCACGGCTAGCCAATCCGGAAGATTCTCTTTGCTTCTCCTTAGCCTTTCCTTTTAAAAGAACTCCCGCAGAATTAAGCGGACTAAGTCTGCTAGTTGGTCTAGCAGTCATATCTGGCATTGCACAAGCTTGCGACCTCAATGAATCAAAACTTCACGAATTAGGTCTTCGCCTAAAGTGGCCAAACGATTTGTTGCTCAATGGATGCAAACTCGCTGGCATTCTGATTGAAGGTGGTCAAGCAAAAGCAGGGGATGCTACTTGGATGATTATTGGCATTGGCATCAACTTACGCAATGCGGAAGCAATTGAAGCAAATCTAGGCAATGGATTGAAAGCGAGCTCAATTCAGCAGATTACAAACTCACCACCTGATGTCGAATACCTTTGGCTGAAATTAATTGACTCTCTTGAGCATCATCTCGCAGAATTTGATCAACATGGATTTAAGCCTTGCATGGAGTCCTGGATGAAATGGGATGCCTATCGAGATCAAGCTGTTTGCATTTCAGGCGCCGGTAAAGATGCCATATACGGCATCACAAAAGGTGTTGATGAATCTGGAGCATTACTATTGCAACAAGAAAACAAAACGATCGCCATTCATGCAGGTGATGTTTCATTGCGGATTCAATCATGAGCCTTTATTTATTCTTTGATGTTGGTAATACACGCCTCAAATGGGCGGCTGTGGAATCCAATCAGAATCCGAGCGCCCAACAAAAAAAATTATGGGCTTACTCTGGTTCTATTAGCAGCAAGTCTTTGCAGTCAGCAGAACATCGCAATGAATTAGCAGACTACATTGCTAAAACACTTCCAAAACCGGATGTCATTGGTTTTAGCTGTGTTGCCGGCGAAGAGGCTATCTCCAATCTCAAATCTCTTTTTCCACAATGGAGTGATTTGAACTGGAAGCAACTAAAAGGTGACAGCACATTCTCGGGAATGCGTAGCCTTTATCAAGATGCCAGCAAGCTCGGTGCTGATCGTTGGGCCGCACTCATTGGCGCCCGCGCCCTATCCACCAATAACACTCTAGTTGTGAATGCCGGTACCGCTACTACGATTGACTTACTCGGATCTAATGGCGTGCACTACGGCGGGTGGATTCTGCCCGGTCTTGGGCTAATGCAAGAAAGCCTGCAGAGCAAAACCGCGCAACTCCCTTTAGCAATTCGTGAAGAATCTCAGCAAGAATTTGGAATCACTACGAATGAAGCCATTATTGGTGGATGTGATGCAGCGCAAATTGGTGCCATTCACTACGCGTTATTACAGGCAAAAAAATTAAATCATCCAGTTGAAAGAATTTGGCTTGATGGTGGCAATGCAAAAGTTCTTCTTACTCAAATAAAAAAATCTGACTTGCAGAGTTGGCCGATTGAACAAACTGAGGGCTTAGTACTTCGCGGCATTTGGGCGTGGCTACTCCAAAATCTTTAAGAACGGATTTTGCCTAAAAGGCTGGTAGTAGAGCGTTCATATAAAAACGGTATAGCAACCGCTTTCCCGCCCCAACTTTTTACAAGATGGGTCTCCGCTAAAGTATCGATTTCATAATCTCCACCCTTGACATAAATATCGGGGCGAATTTTTTCAATTAAGTTGACTGGGGTTTGTTCGGTAAACAACACTGCCATGTCTACGCTCTCCAATGCAGCCAATAAGGCCTGGCGATCAGCCTCAGTGTTAATGGGTCTGTCATCGCCTTTGCCCAGCATCTTTACAGAGGCATCTGAATTCACGCCCACTATCAAACTAGCCCCTAAAGCACGTGCTTGAGCTAAATAACTAGCATGTCCGCGGTGCAAGATATCGAAGACGCCATTTGTAAAGACTAATGGCCTAGGAAGCTTTGCTAAGCGAGCCGCAAGTTCATCCGGCGGACATACTTTGGCTTCGAAAGAGGGTGGTGGCAACTTACTCATGGCTCAATATTAATGGCAATTTTGCAATGCCAGCGATATTGCTGAGAATGTCTTAGACTTGGCCTCTATCAAGCGAAATCTAAAGGCGCAATATGCACCGCAATTTAATGAATTGTCTCCTTCCCTTCTTATTTCTCCTGCCCGGAGTTCAGGTGGCCAATGCAGCAAACAGCTGTAGCCCACTACTTTCTCATACCTTCCCCCGCCTGCAGGACGAGGCGCCACAAAATCTATGTCAATACCAAGGCAAAGTCATTCTGGTCGTAAATACTGCCAGCTTCTGCGGCTTTACGAGCCAATATGAGGGTCTTGAGAAGATTTATGCCAAATATAAAGACCAAGGATTTGTAGTGCTTGGCTTTCCATCTAACGACTTCGGACAACAAGAGCCTGGCAGCAACAAAGACATTGCTGACTTCTGCAAAAACACTTACGACGTAAAATTCCCAATGTTTTCTAAAAGTTCGGTCTCAGGCAGTAACCCAAACCCGCTGTTTAAGATGTTAATTACAAAAACTGGTACAACACCCAAATGGAACTTTTATAAGTACCTAATTGATCGAAATGGCAATGTGGTTGATTCCTATGGAAGTATGACTAAACCTACCAGCAGTAGCATTACCAATCAAATTGAAAAGCTTTTAGGAGAGAAGGTCCAGTGAGTCAAAAACGGATTGCCATTATTGGCGCAGGCATCTCTGGATTGGGTTGTGCATACGCCTTAAGACAACACCCCGAATTTGAAATTACCTTATACGAAGCTGGTGGCCACATTGGCGGCCATAGCAACACAGTAGATTTCACTTGCAATGTTAATGGCCAAGAAATCACACATGGTGTCGATACTGGATTTTTAGTTTTCAATCGAAAAACTTATCCCCGTCTTGTGCGACTATTTGAGGAAATACAAGCGCCTGTAGCGCCCTCAGAAATGTCCTTCTCTGTTTCGATTGACGCCTCTTCAAAGTCAGGCTCCAGCAAAAAGATTGAGTGGGCAGGCAATGACATTAACTCATTTTTTGGTCAGCGCTCCAACCTTCTGTCCCCCTCTTTTTGGCATATGGCTTATGACATATTGCGCTTTAATCGTCTAGCAACCCAGCTAGCTCATGAGCAAATCGATGCCGGTCATCAATACAAAGAACCAGATGAAAAAATTGCTGATTTTTTAATACGCCATCGCTTTAGTCAAAGCTTTAAAGAAAATTATTTTCTGCCGATGATCGGCGCAATTTGGTCATGCTCAGTTGAGCAAATGCTTGAATTTCCAATTCAAACTATGGTGCGCTTCTGCCATAACCATGGTCTTTTACAGATTCAAAATCGCCCTCAATGGTTAACCATCAAAGGCGGATCGCGCGAGTATGTAAAACGCATTATTGCTGCGATAGAAAAGCATGGGGCAGTCATTAAACGTGATTGCGTTCTGCGAGTAAATACTAGTCATGATGGCGGTCAAGCAGAGGTTGTTAGTCAAGCTGGGTCAAACTATTTTGATGAAGTCATCATGGCTTGCCACAGCGATCAAACGCTAGATTTAGTTCACGGCATTGATCAACAGGCCAGAAATATTTTGGCGGCTATTCCTTATCAAAAAAATCGGGCCATTCTTCACACTGACACTCGCTTCTTGCCCGAGGTTAAGCGTTGTTGGGCTGCCTGGAATTACACTGCTAAGTCTGGGGACAAGCCAAATGCAAAACAGCATGTCAGCGTTAACTATTTGATTAATCGCTTGCAACCACTTCCAGATCAACTGAAAAATACACAAATTATTGTGAGCTTAAATCCCTCTGAAGAGCCAGATCCAAAGCTAGTGCATCAGGAGATTCACTATTCGCACCCCGTCTTTGACATGAGCGCAATACAGGCGCAGAAAGAGCTGCCTTTGATTCAAGGCCTATCATCCATTTGGTATTGCGGCGCTTGGACTGGCTTTGGGTTTCATGAAGATGGCCTACGTTCCGGCGAACTAGTTGCAGAAGCCTTAATTGAAAGCGTTCGTCAGCCCATCAAAGCAAAACAAGATAGTTAATGGCGCAAGCAAAGATTAACTTTGGAGTAGTCAAACACCAGCGCATGCGGCCGGCTAAAAATGCTTTTGGGTATGGGGTATTTACCATCTCCGTTCCGATGCGCGCCCGCCAAGCAAACCCGAACTTACTAAATGATCACGGCTTAAGCGATAACCGCTGGGGAATTTGTGCCTTTTTTGACAAAGACCACGGCCTAGGCGAACCTAATAGTCTTGCCTGGATCGAGAAGATTCTTGCTGATAACCAAATACCTCATGTTGATGGAGAAATCTGGTTACAAACTTTTCCAAGGGTATTGGGCTACGTTTTTAATCCGGTGAGTTTCTGGATCTGCACTCGGGGGGATGGCAAAGTACAGGCAGTGTTAGCCGAGGTAAATAATACTTTTGGTGAACGTCACTGCTATCTACTATATAAAGATTCAGGTGAAGTACTGCACTCCGGCGAAACACTCACCAGCAAGAAAGTATTTCATGTATCGCCATTTTGCGAGGTACGAGGTGAATATCATTTTCGCTTTTTATTCCCGCAAGATAGCAGTAGCGGCAAAAACAGTGTCTATCGTATTGAGCTGCATGAGGACGGTCTACCCCTCATCAATACCAGTATTAGTGGCGCCAGCCGCCCACTAAGCCGCGCTAATGTCTATCTGGCATTGCTTCGCTACCCCCTCATGAGTTTAGGTGTGATTTTCCGAATTCACTGGCAGGCATTGAAATTATGGATAAAAGGTGTACCCTTTCACTCAAAGCCTAAACCACCAGAACTAGAAGTCAGCAGATGAATCGCCCTGGACAATCACTTCTCTCGAGACTCAACTTTTCTCGCCCTCAAGAGCGAGCGTACTCTTCACATAAGCATCAACTCAGCGCTAAGACACTTTTAACGCTCTTAACTCAACTTAGTAGTGGCTACTTGAAGTTGACGCTTCCAGATGGAGAGAAGCGAGAGTTTGGAAATCATGGCGATCAGTTGCATGCCGAAATCCAAATACTAGAGTGGTCTGTTTTTAAAGAAATCATGTCTCATGGAGATATCGGTTTTGCTGAGAGCTATATACAGGGTAAATGGAATACCCCAGATCTCAAAGCTCTACTTGAGCTGGCTATTCGTAACCGAACTATTTTAGAAAAAGCCATCTATGGCAACTGGTATGGATCAATCTTTTATCGCCTGAAACACTGGTTAAGAGATAACAGCAAAACCGGTAGCCGTAAAAATATTCATGCTCACTACGACCTAGGAAATGCTTTCTACACCCTGTGGCTCGACCCCACTATGAGCTACTCCAGCGCCTGGTTCTCAGAGGGAGATAAGCAAGAATTGGCCGATGCTCAACGTGCAAAAATTAGACGCATTCTGGAATCCCTTCAGACAAAACCAGGGGATCATGTTTTAGAAATTGGTTGCGGTTGGGGTGGGGTAATGGAAGAATCACTGCGCACCAATAGAGTAATTACCGGTCTCACTTTATCTACAGAACAAAAAGCTTTTGCTGAAAGCCGCCTTTTAGCAGTACAGGCCCAAATGACAAATCCACCTTCATTTGAAGTGCGACTACAAGACTATCGCGATTGCCAAGAAAAATTTGACGGTATTGCCTCAGTTGAAATGTTTGAGGCGGTTGGTGAAAAACATTGGCCAGAGTATTTTGAAACGGTTGCCAAATGTTTAAAAGCTGGTGGCAAGGCCTGCATTCAAACCATTGTTATTGCCGAAGATCTATTTGAGCGCTATCGACGT
Organism: Polynucleobacter sp. MWH-Jannik1A5; assembly: GCF_018881795.1. Taxonomy (GTDB): domain Bacteria; phylum Pseudomonadota; class Gammaproteobacteria; order Burkholderiales; family Burkholderiaceae; genus Polynucleobacter. Next base: position 757,964 of record NZ_JACVPQ010000001.1, read on the forward strand.
AATACTGACTTTATTCAGCAATACGTTTTTCCTGGCGGTATGCTGCCATCGCGGGCAAGCTTTAAGGCTAGCGCTGCTAAGGCTGGGCTGAAAATCGAACAAGAGTTTGCCTTTGGTGCGGACTACGCAAAAACACTGTGTCTCTGGAGAGATGGTTTTAATCACAAACTTCAAGAAGTACGCCAACTAGGATTTGACGAAGCATTTATTCGCCTCTGGAACTTCTACTTAATGTATTGTGCAGCCGGCTTTACTGAGCACAACATTGATGTAGTGCAATTCACACTCAGCCACCAACCATCGACAGCATCTTCGGATGCGCTGAGCGTATGAAGCAATCAGGCATTGAACAATTTGTAGGAAAAAGAGTTTGGGTCATTGGGGCCTCGAGTGGTATTGGGGAAGCTTGCGTGAAAGCCTTGCTGGCCCAAGGCGCCAAGGTAGCGCTTTCTAGCCGTAGGGTTGAGCGCCTCAATCAAATTGCCCTTAATAGCGATACAAATCAAACTCTCGTTATTCCACTGGATGTTACTAGTAACGAACAGTTAAAAGAGGGATATAAGACCATACTCAATGCATGGGGCGGCATTGATCTTTTGCTTTTTGTTTCTGGCGTATACACACCTCTCAGAGCCGATAACTTTGATATTCAAATAGCCGAGAAAACAATTGATGCTAATCTTTTGGGACCTATGAGGGCGGTTGCATTAGTAACCCCCGAAATGCTTAAAGCCCATTCTGGACACATCGCCATCGTTGGCAGTGTGGCAGGCTATAGCGGCCTTCCAAAAGCCTTGGCCTATGGCCCTAGTAAAGCAGCCATCATCAATTTTTGTGAGAATTTATATTACGACCTACTGCCAACAGGAGTCAGTGTCCATATGATCTCGCCAGGATTCGTTGCCACTGAGGCAACAGCCCAGAATGACTTTGAAATGCCTGCACTCATTAGCGCTGAAGAAGCGGCCCAAGAAATTTTGGCAGGTATTCAGAGGGGGGAATTTGATATTCATTTCCCTAAGCGATTCTCGAGATTTTTAAAGTTTCTCAGAATCTTGCCTTATCCCATCTACTTTTGGATTGTGCGCCGCTTCGTCAAAATTTAAGCGGCGCCAGAGCAATACTTTAAAGCTATTGCTTGTACTTATCCTTGCGGATTTTGTCCTCTAGAAAATCCATTACTGCAATTGCCTTAGCTTTAGTGCCAGCAATAGAGGGTGATGTCACATATTTGCCCTGCATCACAATAGTAGGCACACCATCAATTCGATAAGCTTCAGCCATTTGTTTTGCCGCACGAGCTTTTGAAATGACAGCAAAAGAACGATAAGTCGCCAAGAAAGTATTGCGATCTATTCCTTGTGAAGCAACCCAATCAGCAATCTCCGACTCCGTTAAAAGACGCTTATTTTCTTTATGCATGGCATACATGACTTTTTCATTGAGAGCGTCACCTTTGCCCATTGCTTCAAGGGCATAAAACAATTGGCTATGCGGCATGAAATCATCACGAAAAGCTACAGGAACCCTCTTGAAAGCGACGTCTTTAGGCTGGCGCTTAACCCAGCTGCTAAGCTCAGGCTCAAAGTCATAGCAATGCGGGCAACCGTACCAAAAGAACTCAATAACTTCAACCTTCCCTTTAGTCTCTACCGGCTGCGCAATCGGCAATATACGGTAATCAAAACCCTCTTCAATTTTTTGACTTTGAGCGCTAGCAATGCCACTTAAAGCAAGAAATACAAATAATGTAATTACTCTTTTGCTCAATGAAATCATGATTTACTGGATTTAATTAATGTTGGTTTGATGCCGATGCCGCTCAATTTATCTCGAACTGGATTACTCTCTTCAACACTGTTATATGGACCCACGCGAACACGCCATAAAGTATTGCCATCAGCCGTGACCTCACTTAACTGCGCTTGTATACCTTGAATAGCTAAAGTGGCTTTTTGCGCATCTGCATCTGCGCGCTTATTAAAGGCGCCGACTTGCAAGAAATAAATAGCTTCGGATTTAGTTGCAGTAGAAGGTGCGTCAGTAGACTTTTTGCCACCAACCAAGTCACCAATTGGATCGGCTGATGCAGGCGCAGGTGATTTACCTTGAAGCGGCTTATTTAAATCCACTGGTTCCGCAGGGGCGGCTGTTTCACCTTCAGCGGGTGCGGCAGAAGGTTTGATTGTTAATGGAAGACTGGGAGCGCGCATACCAGGTCTTTCTTGGGGGGTATTCTTGGAAAGATAAAAAGCGATAACGAACGCGATTCCGAGACCAACACCTAAACCCAAGATAAAGCCAAGAATAGTGCCACCATATTGGGTATTTTTACTATCCACGCGGTGCTGTACAAAGCCAGTTTTCTGATTCGGTGTTTTCATCATTTCCTCATCTTACATCTACACCCCGTACCTCGCCATTACATCTTTGCTGGCGCGGATACCCCGAGTACTTTTAGGCCATTTTGCAATACTTGACGTGTTGCCGAGAGCAATGCAAGACGCGCTAACTTTAAATTTTGGTCGTCAACCAATACCCGATCGGCGTTGTAGAAGGTATGGAAATCGCCCGCTAAATCCCGCAGGTAAAAAGCCAAAGCATGAGGGGCCAACTCTTCTGCAGCTGCTGTCAGCATTTCTGGATATTCCGCTAAACGACGCAGCAAATGATCAGACGCCTTACTTTGCAGGAGGGATAAATCCGCTCCAGCCAGGTCTACCGTTTTTCCACCCCATTGCTGCAAGATTGAGCTGATTCGCGCATGTGCGTACTGCACATAGAAAACAGGGTTCTCGTCATTCTGCTGCAAGGCTAAATCAATATCAAAAACAAATTCCGTATCTGCTTTACGCGAGATCAAGAAAAAGCGCACAGCATCACGACCACGCTGCAATGCTAATTCCCGCTCTTCAGGAGTCATCTCTGAAGTAACACCACCAGACCATTCCACTAAATCTCGGACGGTGACATATGAACCGGCACGCTTAGAAATTTTGACCTCTTCACCGTGACGCATCACCGTGACCATCTTATGCAATACGTAATCGGGATAAGTTTTAGGGATATCCCAGCCACGTTTCTGCGCTACACCCTGCAAGCCTGAGCGAACACGGGCAATTGTTCCATGATGATCGCTACCTTGCACGTTAATCACCTTCTGAAAGCCACGATTCCACTTGCTTGTGTGATATGCAACGTCCGGCACAAAATAAGTAAAGCTACCGTCGGACTTACGCATCACACGATCTTTATCATCGCCATCATCCGTAGTCTTTAACCACAATGCGCCTTCAGATTCATAGGTCTTACCTATGCTTTGTAAATCGCCAACGATTTGAGCCACACTACCGTCGGTATACAAAGAGGATTCGAGGTAATAGCAATCGAATTTGACACCGAAGGTTTTTAAATCAATATCTTGTTCATTGCGAAGATATGCAACCGCAAATTGACGAATTGCCTCAATATCATCTTTAAATTCGGGTGAGGCTTTAAATGCTGCGGCAATCTCTGCAATGTATTCGCCGTTATAGGCTTGTTCAGGCCAGTTCGCGTCGCCAGGTTTTAAGCCCTTCAGGCGAGCCTGGACTGATATCGCTAAATTTGCAATTTGTACGCCAGCGTCGTTGTAATAAAACTCGCGGTGTACTTTGATACCTTGGGTCGCCAATAAATTGGCAAGGGCATCACCTAGTGCAGCCTGCCTGCCATGACCCACATGCAGGGGGCCCGTTGGATTGGCTGAGACAAACTCAATCATGGCGCTTGAGGCCGATCCACTGCTTAATGGGGATTCACCAAAATGCGCGCCCGAGGAAAGTATCTCCTGCACTACGGCAGTTTTAGCGGCATTACTTAAACGGAAATTGATAAATCCAGGACCAGCGATCTCGCAAGAGGAAATGAGCTGATTAAAGCCCGCCTGCTGCTGGAGGCGCTCAACCAAAGTTTGCGCAAGCTCACGTGGATTGAGTTTCCAGGCTTTCGAAAGCTGGAGAGCGATATTACAGGCAACATCACCATGATCAACAGCTTTGGGGCGCTCCAAACGAGGCGCTGGGGCAGCCTCTAGGCCGCGCTCGTGAGCCAAGCCTGCCAGGGCAGCACTCAGCATTTCAATTAAGCGATTTTTATTAGTAGACAACATAGATAAGTGAGTTTATCAGGTGGTAAGCTATCGAAATGATCTATCAATTTCGCTCAAAGGCTGGTCCAGACGTCATCATGCTGGCGGATCTGACCAAACGAATTTTTGATATCTTGGAACGCCCCTTGGAGTCTCGTGGGATCCTAACGGTTGAACAACTTCCAGAACTGATCACCGCGCTAGAAACTGCCATACTCAAAGATCTTGAAGAACGAGCCAAAGTGAATGAGGATTCTGAGCATGGCGCAGAGAAACCTAAGCTGGCTGATCGCCTTGGGCAACGCGCCTACCCATTTCTAGAGCTCATGAAGCAGGCTAGAGCCAAAGACGAACCCGTTATGTGGGGCGTTTAATCGAGTAAGCTTGCCAGCTGGCGCCGGGTATCTTCAACGCTCTGGCCGCGGCGTTTTGCCAAATCCTCAACCTGATCATCAGACAACTTGCCCACATTAAAGTAGCGTGCATCCGGATGAGCAAGATAGAACCCACTCACGCTAGAAGCAGGGTTCATTGCCATAGACTCGGTCAGAGTCATGCCAATATCTTCAGAGCCGATGACTCGCAGTAAATCTTGTTTAACTTCATGCGCAGGACAGGCTGGATAGCCAGGGGCTGGGCGGATGCCGCGATACTCTTCATTGATCATTTGATCATTTGTCAAAAGCTCATCGGTTGCATAGCCCCATAAATCGGTACGGACACGATGATGCATCAACTCAGCAAAAGCTTCTGCCAATCGATCTGCTAAAGCTTTCAACATAATTGCGCTGTAGTCATCATGCTTTGCCTGAAACTCAGCAACTTTCTTTTCAACGCCATGACCAGTTGTCACAGCAAAGCAACCAAGATAGTCAGCAACGCCAGAGTCCTTTGGGGCAACGTAGTCTGCTAAACAACGATTCGGTCTGCGTACACCCTCTACCACCGGACGCTCAGATTGTTGGCGCAAGTTATGCCACACAAATAAAGGATGTTGGCGTGATTCATCGCTATACAAAACAATATCGTCACCAATCGTATTGGCAGGATAGAAAGCGACTACGGCATCGGCTTGAAGCCATTGACCTTTAATCAACTTATCAAGCAAGGCTTGGGCATCGGCATATACCTTGCGCGCCTCAACCCCCACAACCTCGTCATCCAGAATCGCTGGAAACTTGCCCGCCAGATCCCATGTTTGAAAGAATGGCGTCCAATCGATATATTTAGCAATATCGCTCAATGCAAAGTTTTTAAATACACGGCGGCCAATAAACTTTGGTTTTTCAGGAACATAAGAGGCCCAGTCCAACATTTCGCGATTCTTGCGAGCTGCAGCCAAGGAAATTGTTGGCGCAGCTTTCTTATTGGCATGTTGCTCGCGAATACGGACATAGTCATCACGCAAATCTTGAATAAATTTCTTAGCGCTTTCATCGGATAGCAGACTTGAAGCAACCGATACTGAACGAGATGCATCAGGCACATAGACCACTGGGCCATCATAGTGTGGAGCAATTTTCACCGCAGTATGTACGCGAGAAGTAGTAGCCCCACCAATCATGAGTGGGATTTGGCGCTCACGGAAATAGTCATCACGCTGCATCTCCTGAGCGACGTAAGTCATCTCTTCGAGCGATGGCGTGATCAAACCAGATAAACCAACGATATCCGCATTCTCTTCCTTAGCGCGCTTCAAAATTTCTGCACAAGGAACCATCACACCCATATTGGCAACTTCAAAGTTATTACATTGCAGAACAACGGTCACAATATTTTTACCAATATCGTGTACGTCGCCCTTCACGGTAGCCATCACAATCTTGCCTTTTGCCTTAGCTTCACCACCTGCGGCAATATGTTGACGCTTTTCTTCTTCAATATATGGAATCAAGATCGCAACGGCCTGCTTCATGACGCGGGCACTCTTAACCACTTGTGGCAAGAACATCTTGCCTGCACCAAATAAGTCACCAACTACGTTCATACCATCCATGAGCGGACCTTCAATGACTTCAATTGGTCTGCCGCCTGCACCCATAATTTCAGCGCGCAGTTCTTCTGTATCTTCTTCAATAAAAGTGGTGATGCCATGCACCAGAGCATGCGTTAGGCGCTCACGAACTGGGCCTTCTCGCCACACCAAATTTTCAACTTGCTTAGCGCCACCACCTTTAAATTGATCGGCAATATCTAACAGACGTTCTGTTGGAGTTTTGCCGTCTTTTTCTTTAAAGCGATTAAGAACAACGTCCTCTACGCGCTCGCGTAATTCAGGGTCTAGGTCAGCATAAACACCCAACTGACCGGCATTAACGATACCCATATCCATGCCAGCCTGAATGGCGTGATACAGAAACACGGTATGAATCGCTTCACGCACACGATCATTGCCGCGGAAGGAGAAGCTCACATTAGAAACACCGCCGCTTACCTTGGCGCCAGGTAAATTTTCTTTAATCCAACGCGTGGCATTAATAAAGTCCACTGCATAGTTGTCATGCTCTTCAATACCAGTAGCAATTGCAAAAATATTGGGGTCAAAAATGATGTCTTCAGCAGGAAAACCGATTTCATTGACCAAGATCTCATAGCAGCGCTGACAAATTTCAGTCTTGCGCTTAAATGTATCGGCCTGACCTACTTCATCGAAAGCCATCACCACAGAAGCGGCACCATAACGACGAATCAAACGTGCTTGCTTTCTAAACGGCTCTTCGCCTTCTTTCAAAGAAATTGAATTGACGATTGGTTTGCCTTGAATGCATTTCAAGCCCGCCTCAATCACGCTCCACTTGGAGGAATCAATCATGATTGGTACGCGGGCAATATCAGGCTCAGAGGCAATTAAATTTAAGAAGCGAGTCATGGCCGCTTCTGAGTCAAGCATCGCCTCATCCATATTGATGTCGATCACTTGTGCACCGTTCTCAACCTGCTGACGCGCTACCGCAAGCGCCTCATCAAATTGATTATTCAAAATCATGCGCGCAAATGCTTTAGAACCTGTAACGTTAGTGCGCTCACCAATGTTCACAAAGCCAACATCAACAGTAACGTTAAAAGGTTCAAGACCAGAGAGTTTCATTGCTGGCATTACTTTTTTCTCGATCTTGCTCATACTGCCGCCTCTGCATTCTCTTTATAGAAAGCACGTGGCTTACGTTTCGCAACCGCATTTGCAATCGCACGAATATGATCAGGCGTAGTACCGCAGCAGCCACCAACTAAATTGACTAAGCCATCTTTTGCAAAACCATCGACCAGACTTGAGGTGATTTCAGGTGTCTCATCAAAGCCGGTGTCGCTCATTGGGTTAGGTAGGCCAGCATTGGGGTAGCAAGATACTGCAGCATCACATATGCGAGCCAACTCTGCAATGTAAGGACGCATCAGCGCAGCACCGAGCGCACAGTTCAAACCAAACGTCAGTGGCTTAATATGACGCAAGCTGTTCCAAAATGCTTCAACGGTTTGTCCTGACAAAATACGACCAGACGCATCAGTTACCGTTCCGGAAATCATGACTGGTAAACGCTCGCCAGTTTCTTCAAAAAATTCATCAAGCGCAAAGAGTGCAGCCTTAGCATTGAGCGTATCGAAAATGGTTTCGACTAAAAATAAATCCACGCCACCAGCAAACAATCCTTCAATCTGTTCACGGTACGAAGCACGCAAAGCATCAAAGGTCACATTGCGTGCGCCTGGATCATTCACATCAGGTGAAATGCTTGCTGTCTTGGGTGTAGGCCCAATCGCGCCCGCAGCAAAACGTGGCTTATCTGGCGTGCTGTACTTTTCACAAGCTGCGCGAGCCAATCTGGCAGAGACTTCGTTCATCTCACGTGCTAAGCCGGCCATCTTGTAATCTTCTTGCGCAACTGAGGTGGCACCAAAAGTATTGGTTTCAATAATGTCTGCACCCGCATCCAAGTACTGCTCATGGATCTTGCTAATGATTTGAGGTTGAGTCAGTACGAGTAACTCGTTATTGCCTTTAATGTCGCCGGGATGATCGGCAAAGCGGCTGTTGCCTGGCAAGCCACGGTAGTCAGCTTCAGTTAATTTATATTGCTGAATCATGGTGCCCATAGCGCCATCCAAAATCAGAATGCGCTGCTTTAAAAGCTCGGGAAGCTTTTGACCGCGGGTATAAGGCTGGGACAAACCATTAGATTGCATTGTTAAACCGGGATTAATCTCTAGAATCCCTTATTCTATTGGAAAAGCGACTTTTCATTTACCCCGGAGCCCCTATGTTTGGAACCATTCCTGAATTTAATCAAAGCCTAGATATGTTTAAGACCATGTGGGGACAAGGTGCAGCTGCTCAGGCTGGACAGTTTCCATTTACAACCGACGCATCCAAGGCTGCTGGCGGCTTTGGGGCCGCCTTTCCAGGCTTAGATGTAGATGAGCTAGAAAAACGCATTAAAGACCTTAAAAGCGTTGAAAACTGGCTCAATTTGAACCTCAACATCCTCAAGTCAACCATCCAAGGCTTAGAAGTTCAGCACGCCACCATGATGGCCCTCAAATCCTTTGGCGATGCCGTCTCTGCAGCAGGAGCAGCAGCTACAGCACCAAAGGAAGAATCCGAGACTAAAACGACAAGTGCTAAACCGCGGAAAACCGCAACACGCCGTCGTCGCAAAGCTGGCGACGCAACTTACCTCGACGAAGTAGGTAATTCAGATGAGCAATAGCCTCACCCATCGCAAAAGTAAGTTGATGAATATCTAATTCACGCTTAAACAAGACCGGCACAATCTCTCGAGCATGTGCCGGTTTTTTACATGCGCTTAAGGCATCAGCTAAGCGATCATCATGATGCGCTTTTAGTTGCGCAATACGCGGTCTGATTCCTGTAAATGGCTTTCCATGAGAAGGCAATACCAAAGTATCTTCTGGCAATGTTAAATATTTTTCAATAGAGTCTAAATATAGGCCCAGGGGGTCTGCATCTGGATCAGCGTCGTAAACACTGACGTTCGTAGAGATGCGAGGTAACAGCATATCTCCAGAGATCAGTACACCTAGCTCTTTACAAAATAGAGAAGCATGTTCAGGCGCATGTCCATAACCCATCATGACTTGCCAAGCATGTCCGCCAATTGAAATACTCTCACCATCAATAATGCGACGATATTGACGTGGTACTCCAGGAACCATATTGCTGTAGTAATTGGATCGTGCTCTAATTTTTTCTAAATCTTCTGGTGCCGTTAAGCCATGTCTTTGAAAATGATCTGCAGAGCCTCCGCTGCCGGCGCGTGCACCCACTGCAGCACCACCCTCTTTGCAGCTTAACCATTGCGCAGTTAAATAATCCGTCATGGAGATCCACAAAGGCACATTCCATTTCTCACATAGCCATTGCGATAAGCCCACATGATCTGGGTGCATATGTGTCACTATGACGCGCAAGACTGGCAAGCCTTCAAGCTGAGTAGCAAAGACCTGCTCCCATGAAGCTTTTGTCTCATCATTGGCAATACCGCAATCCACAATCGTCCAACCTGAAATACCGTCGATTTCATCACGCAGCAACCATAGATTGATATGGTCCAAAGCAAACGGTAGGCGCATCCGAATCCAACGAACACCTGGTGCAACCTCAATACTGCTACCCACTTCCGGAAGAGCCTCTCCTAATGGATAATGGATCTCAGCTTCAGCACTTGCTTTGTTTTGAGTAATCATGATTTAACGTAATTTCTTTTATCTCTAGGTTTGCTTTGACAACAGTTCCATCGCCTTGCATTAATTGGTGTGACATTAACCCTGAAAATGGTTACTGTCGTGGCTGCTATCGTACCCTTACTGAGATTGCTGATTGGTCTGATATGTCCAATCCCGAGAAGCTTGAGGTTTGGGCACAATTATCTATTCGCAAACCCCAAGCACCACAGTAAAAATAATCTTCAGCACTCTCTTTATTTGTTGACGTCGACAATTAGACGTCCACGCACATTCCCCGCCATTAATTCCTGCGCATATTTAATGGACTCTTCTAGAGAAATTTCATGGGAGATTTCGTCTAAAGTTTTTAGATCAACCAGCTTGCTGAGTTGCTCATAAGCAGCGATCCGTTTTGCACGTGGCACAGTTACGCTATTAATGCCATACAAAGTAACTCCACGCAAAATAAATGGTGCAACAGTAGATGGAAAATCCATTCCTTGCGCCAGTCCACAAGCCGCTACCGCACCATCACTCTTGGTCTGTGCGCAAGCATTGGCCAAGGTATGACTGCCTACGCTATCGACTACTGCAGCCCAACGCTCTTTAGCCAATGGCTTGCCAGGAACAGATAGACCGGCACGATCAATTACCTCGGCTGCACCCAACTTTTTCAGATAGTCTGCTTCTGCCATACGCCCAGTGCTAGCCACAACAGTGAAGCCCAGTTTGCTTAAGAGCGTTATTGCAAAGCTGCCTACACCTCCTGCAGCACCTGTAACCAAAACCTCACCATCGCTTGGTTTGAGCCCATGCTTTTGTAGCGCCATGACACACAGCATCGCGGTATAGCCTGCAGTGCCAATAGCCAATGCTTGTTTAGCGGTAAATCCTTTTGGCAATGGAATCAACCATTCGGCCTTGACGCGGGCCTGTTGCCCCAAACCACCCCAATGCCCTTCGCCCACCCCCCAGCCGTTGAGCAGCACCATATCGCCAGGCCTGAAGTCAGAACTAGTGCTCTCAATCACCTCACCTGCAAAATCGATGCCCGGCACCATTGGAAAGCTTCGTACCACTGGACCCTTACCGGTGATGGCTAAGCCATCCTTATAGTTGAGCGTGGAGTACAGCACCTTTACGCGAACATCACCCTCTGGGAGACTAGCCTCATCTACCTGAGCCAATTCTGCGCGATAACCTTGATCGTCTTTATTTACCAATATTGCTTTAAACATGTCTCATCCTTTTAGAGCGAGGTATTTCCCCGCAGCAATTGCTTAATAGGTTTATCCTAACGAGCATTGCTGATTATGGAGGTTTCCATGAAAAAAATTCTACTATTAACTACGATTTCTGGCTTATTGCTATCCGGGTGCTCTTCCACCCAAATCAATATGTCAATGGGTAACATGCGCCTCATTAGTTCAAGCGCAGCGCCACAGGATGTTATGGATTTCGCCACTAAGACCTGTAGAAATGATTTTTATGAGGGTGCCAGCTTCTTATCTAAGGCGGGCAAAGAATATCGATTTAAGTGTGTAAAAGCTGAAGAAAATGAAATCTTGATTCCTATTCCCGGCACAACTATTGCAGATTCTGCAAAAACTGAAGTTAAGTAAGCAAAGCTAATGACCCCATTTACCTCACAAGAGCTGCGCAAAGGTTTTTCATCATTTGCAACCGGGGTCACTGTCATTACCTGCCTGGATGAAGAAAATAATTCTCATGGCATCACGATTAGCTCGTTTAATACAGTCTCATTAGAGCCTCCACTGATTCTCTGGAGTCTTAAGAAACATTCACGCCTCATGCCCTGGGTTGAGCTTGGGAAAAAGCATCTCATTCATGTGCTAGAACGTTCGCAAGAAAATCTAGCCATGCATTTTGCTACAGTGAAAGTAGATCAATTTAATGGCATTGACCATAAGCTTGCAGCCAGCGGACTTACTCAAATTGAGCATTGTGTGGCGTATTACGAATGTGAAACTGTTTGCGTTCATATTGGCGGTGATCACAACATCATCGTAGCTAAAGTCATTAACTTAAAAAATCATCCAGAACGAGAGCCTCTCATTTTTGCGCGCAGTAAATTTGTTGGTCTCGATTTCACAGAAAATAAATCTAGTTAACACCAACTACCTTCGCAAGGAAATGCCATGATGCGTTTATGGGGTCGCAAAAGTTCTATCAACGTTCAAAAAGTGTTGTGGTGTCTTGCTGAGCTAGGCCTTAAGGAAGGTAAAGATTTTGAGCGTATTGATGCTGGTCTGCACTTTGGCGTTAATAACACCCCGGAGTTTTTAAAACTCAATCCAAATGGCTTAGTACCAACGCTCGAAGATGGCGACGTTGTACTCTGGGAGTCCAATACCATCATGCGTTACTTGGTACGTCAACATGACAAAGCTGGACGCTTAACTGCAGATATCAAAACCCAATATGAATCCGAGAAATGGATGGATTGGCAATTGGGCACGATGTGGCCAGCACTACGTATTGCATTTTTGGGGCTAACCAGAACACCAGAAGCTGAACGTAATCACCAAGCGATCTTGAAGGGCTATCAAGAAACTAATCGACTACTTGGCATGCTTGATCAAACACTAGCCAAACAAAATTACTGCTCAGGCAATCAATTTCAGATCGGCGATATCGTTCTCGCCCTCTGTGTCAGCCGCTGGATTCTGCTAAACAAAACCTTCCCACAGCAAACTGGAGAGCGTGCAGATCTCAAGAATATTGATGTATGGCTAAAACGCCTCGAAGAAGAAACTTGCCTTAACGATATTGCCGAGAAAGAACTCAATATCGTTAAGTAGTTTTTCTGATTTGTATTTTTACTGTTGCTTAAACTTTTTAGCGTGGTGATCAGCACCAATAAATAGGTACATTGCTGGCACTACAAATAGCGTAAATAGCGTACCAATAGATAGTCCGGTAAAGATCACAATGCCCATAGACTGTCTGCCCGCAGCGCCAGCCCCAGAAGCAATAACCAAAGGTAATACACCTAAGACCATCGCAGCAGTTGTCATCAAAATAGGGCGCAAACGAACACTACTGGCCTCTACGATGGCATCTAGTTTGCTGCGTCCAGCTTCTTGCAACTCATTAGCAAACTCTACGATCAAAATACCGTGCTTACTAATTAATCCCATCAATGTGACAAGGCCAACCTGGGTGTACACATTGAGAGTCGTAAATCCTAAGTTAATAAAGATTAAGGCGCCGAATAAAGCCAATGGCACAGAAACTAAGATCACAATCGGATCACGGAAGCTCTCAAACTGAGCTGCAAGCACTAAGAACACAATCAAGATCGCAAAAAACATGGTGACTAAGAAGCCGCCAGACTCTGCCATAAACTGACGTGATGGGCCGGCGTAGTCCATGCTGTAACCATTAGGAGCAACTTCTTTTAAGGTCTGACGCATGAACTCTAATAAATCCGCCTGTGAGATAAATGGCGTACTTACACCCGAGATCGTGGCTGAATTCAATTGCTGAAAGTGATTAATTGACTGAGGCACCACTCTTTGCTTAATGGTTGCAATAGTACGCGCCTGAACCATGGCGCCACTTGGAGTGCGGATGTAGTAATCCAAGATTTGATCTGGATTTAAACGATCAACTTGTTTCACTTGTGGAATTACTCGATAAGAGCGTCCTGCTACTGAGAAATAATTCACGAAGCCGCCGCCCAAAGCTGCGGAGAGTGACGCACCTACTTGTTGTTGAGTCATTCCAAGAGCAGCCACTTTTTCACGATCGATTTCTAAAACGTCTTGAGGCTTATCAATCTTCAGATCAGAATCTACGAAGAAGAAGTTGCCACTACGACGAGCTTTATCAAGCACCGCCTGTGACACTTCATTTAAGGCCGAATAAGATTCAGTGGTATTGATCACCACCTGTACTGGCAAGCCTTGTGCGCCCGGTAGCGCAGGGAATTGGAAGGCTGCAACACGGGCGCCTGCAATGGTATTCCACTTCTGCTGCATATCTTCCTGGAACTTTGTAGCATTGCGATTACGCTCGCCCCAGTCTTTGAGCAAAATACCGCCAAAGCTAGAAGTTGGACTAGTGATCTGAAACGCTTGTTCATATTCTGGTTCTGCAGCTGCAATTGCATAGATTTGGTCGGCGTAAGTCTGCATTTGATTAACCGTACTATTAGGCGGTCCTGATGCTTGCATCAATACAATGCCCTGGTCTTCCGTTGGCGCTAATTCAGCGCGTGCAGTTGCATATAAATATCCAACGCCACCTAGCAAGATTACGCCCATCACAATAATGACTTGCCACGTGCTTAATAATTCACGCAAAGTACTTTGGTAGCTGTGATGCACCTTATCAAAGATACGATCAATTTTTTGGACAAATGATGAGGCTTCTTGTTCTTCGGTAAAGATACGCGAGCACATCATTGGTGAGAGTGTTAACGCAATCAACCCAGAAACTGCTACAGCACTAGCCAAAGTAAACGCAAATTCAGTAAACAATGCTCCGGTTAAGCCACCTTGGAAACCAATTGGGATATATACCGCAATCAGCACGACTGTCATCGCCAAAATAGGGCCGCCTAATTCACGCGCAGCGATTAATGAAGCCTCTAAAGGCGACTTTCCTTCCTTCATGTGACGGTCAACGTTTTCAACCACGATGATGGCGTCATCCACCACCAAGCCAATTGCTAGCACTAAGGCCAAGAGGGTGAGCAAGTTAATGGAATAACCTAAAACCTGCATCAAGAAAAATGTGCCAATGAGAGATAAAGGCATCGCAATGACTGGAACCGCAACAGCACGAGCGCTACCCAAAAAGAGGTAGATCACTACGGTCACAATGACCAAAGCCTCTAACAATGTAGAAACTACTTCGTCAATGGAGCTGGTAATAAATTTGGTGGAGTCATACACAATCTTGCCAGTCATCCCGATTGGCAATTGCTTTTGAATATCAGGCACCACATCCCGTACACGCTGCGCTACGTCTAATAAATTAGCTTGTGGTGCAACCTTTATCGCGATAAATACCGAGCTTTTGCCACTGAAAGCAACGTTCGTGTTGTAGTCCTCGGAACCTAATGTGACGTTAGCTACCTGATCAAGGTAAACAATATTTACCCCATCTTTTTTTACAACTAACTTACGAAACTCTTCTAACGTATGTAAATCGGTTCCAGCAACCAAATCGACCGACACCATATCGCCCTTGGTGCTTCCCACGGCTGAAAGATAATTATTTGCCGATAAAGCGCTATAGACATCATCTGCACCAACGCCCAAACCGGCCATCTTTTCACGATCAAGCCAAGCGCGTAAAGCGAACTTACGACCGCCCGTAATTTCTGCATTCTGCACGCCTTCAACAGAGTCTAGCTTTGGCTTAACTACACGCAATAAGTAATCAGTAATTGCGTTGTTGGGGATTTCATCGCTATAGAAACCCATATACATCGCGGCAGTTGATTGACCAACTTGTACCGTCAAAATCGGCTGCTGAGCTTGCGGTGGCAGCTGATTCTTAACTGCACTAATTTGAGTTTGTATCTGAGTTAATGCCGCGTTTGAGTCGTAATTTAACTTCAATGTTGCAATAATGGTTGAGACACCACTCACACTGGCAGAAGAAAGGTAATCAATGCCCTGCGCCTGAGCTATAGAAGCTTCTAGGGGTTGTGTAATAAAACCCGCAATGGTTTCTGGATCTGCACCATAGTAGGCTGTTGTAATGGTCACAATCGCATTTTGCGTTTGCGGATACTGATTTACTGGTAAGGATCCAATTGCCTTTAAACCAAAGATCAGTACCAGGGCGCTCACTACCATGGAGAGCACTGGCCTACGGATGAATATGTCGGTCCAATTCATCTGCTATTTATTCCTGAGGCTTTGGATCGGGTGAGTTTGCTGGCAGCACTTTGTTATTAACAATCAGTGGTGTGCCATTCTTTAGCTTCAGCTGCCCACTAGTAACTACGGTTGCTCCCTCATCGATACCTTTGAGGATAGCCACTTGATCACCGCGTGTTAAACCGGTTGTGACAAATACTTGTTGCGCCTCAAGAGCGGGCTTACCTTGCTTGTCTTTTTTGCCAGTAGGTTTAGCAATAAAGACTGTGGAGCCGTAAGGGTTGTAAGTAACCGCTGTTTGAGGCAAGGTTAAGTATTTAACTTGATCACCTACCTTAATATTTACGTTAGCAAACATTCCCGGCAGAATTTTCTTATCCGGATTAGCGAGTTGAGCCTCTACCTGAATATTTCGAGTATTGGTGTCTACCTTTGGGCTAACGGCAGTTATCTTGCCTGTAAAGCTGGCATCCTTAAATGCATCGGTTGTCACCACAACTTCTTGGCCAACCTGAATTTGCTCAGCATTATTTTGTGGCAAATTGAAATCCACAAAAATAGGGTCTAAGGTTTGTAGCGTTAATAACTTATCGCCCGGATTTACATACTGGCCTGGGTTAATAGCCACAATGCCGATACGCCCGCTAAATGGCGCTTTGAGATTTTTCTTCGCTACTAGAGCAGTCTGTTGCTCCACCTGGGCTTGCTTTGATTTAGCATCTGCGGCACTGGTATCAAATACGTTTTTGCTAATTGCCTGAATTGCCAGCTGCTGTCTATCACGCTCGTTGATTACTTTCGCTAAATCTGCCATTGCTTTTAATGAATTTAATTGCGCAATATCAGAGGCATCATTTAGCTTAATAAGAAGCTCGCCTTCTTTAACATCTTGCCCCGACTTAATCGGCACTGTTTGTACCAAGCCGCCAAGTTCGGTACTGAGCTCAACACCTCTAAATGCGCGCACATTACCAACGCTAGTTAATTTAGGCTGCCACTCAGATGCTGCGACCACCATCGTGGATACGGTTGCCGGAGGCAAACCCATTCCCGCGATGAAATGCTTAATCATGAATGTCTTTAACTGATTAAAAGCAAATATCAAGCCTAGCAACAGAAATACGCCGCAGAGCATGATGATCATGCGACGTTTCAACGGCTCCATAGCCATCAACTTCTCATGAGTTTTGGTGTTGCGCCATTTTTGTCCCATGCGAGACCAAAATGCTTTTGCTTTTTCCCAAAGAGCAATGACTCTCTCACGCAATTTCCATTCAATTGCTTTGCGTTGCATCCATACCCATAAGGCAAGAATCAAGGCAACGAGCTTGTTTTTAATTTGTTCCAGAAGTTTCATTTTGATCTTTGTTCGCTATGTCTTTTGGTTTAAAAGCAGGGCCTTCACGATTCCACCAGCCGCCGCCGAGCGCTGCAAATAAAGCAGCCGTATCTGAGAAACGAGTTGCTTGTGCAGAAACTGATTTCACTTTGGCTTGTTGATACTGATTTTGGTAATAGAGCACTGCTAAATAACTTGCTGTGCCTAACTTGTATTGCTGCTGTACTAAATCTAAAGTTTCATAGGCATAACGCTCTGCATCTGAGGCTGCCTTCAACGCTTGAGCGCCGGTCTCTAACGCACGTAATGCATTAGCCACTTCCTGAAATGCATTTAAGACGGTTGCTTGATATTGGAAAGCAGCTTGTTCGTAGTTCGCAATAGCGCCGCGACGTTGTGCCAATAGTTGGCCGCCTTGGAAAAGCGGTTGCAATATGCCACCACCAATTGACCAAAGAGCAGAGTTCGGCCCAAATAATGCAGCGGAAGTAAGGGCTGCAGAACCAATGGATCCGGTGATATTGAATTGCGGCAATAAATTAGCGGTAGCAACGCCCACAAAGGCATTTTGGGCCTTGAGTTGAGCCTCAGCAGCACGTACGTCAGGACGTTGGCGCACCAGGCTGGATGGCACTGAGAGCGGTAACTTCTCAGGCAAATGCAAGTTTGCTAAATCAAATTTAGCAATATTTGCATTGCTTGGAATTTCGCCCACCAATACTGCCAACTGATTACGTGCAAATGCTAGATTTCTTTCATAGTTGAACAGATCAACTTGAGAGCTTGAAACTAATGTGCGTTGAGATGTGACGTCTACTTTTGAAACCGTGCCAATCACTAATTGCTTCTCCGTTACTTCGGCAAGATTGGTTTGGGCCTTCAGAATTTCTTCTGTAGCTTGCATTTGCGCACGCAGGGCTGCTTCTCGTACTGCGCCTGTTACCACATTAGCAGTTAAAGAAAGATAGGCACCTTCCAATTGAAACTGCGCAACTTCAGCTTGTGCACGAGCACCCTCAACCGCGCGTCGTGCCCCACCAAAGACATCCAACTTATAAGTCACATTAACTGAAGTGTTATACAGGTTGTAGGTATCTGAACCATATGGAAGTCCGTAGATAGCAGATGGTTGAAGTTGACGGGTTGCTGTACCGCCAAGACCAACAGCTGGAAAGTATTGACCGCCAATTTGTGCGTTGACATTTTCTTGAGCGGCTCGTAATGCAGCATCAGCAGCACCTAAGTTTGGATTTTGTTGGAGCGCTCTCTTAATTAAGGCATCAAGCTCTGCAGACTTATAGAGCTCCCACCATTGCGCTTCAATATCAGCGCCCTCTACAAACTCTTGTTCACTACCGCCAGGCACTCCAGGCGCAGGGGTCAGTGTCTTAGATAAAGTAGTTTCAGTATAAGAAGAAGTCTTAGGCGCTTCCGGTTGCTTAAAGTCTGGCCCAACCGCGCACGCAGAGAGAGCTGCCACACAAATTAGTGGGATTAACTTCAAACATGAGCTTGGGTTTATCAACGGAAACATGAGTTGCAACAAATATCCTCTTTTACAAGAGTTATTTGAACACAAAAATGCAATCAGGGCTCCGTAAAGCCCTGATTTATCTACTGAAATTTGTTCACAACTTTAGATGAATGTCAAACGGACTGGAAATTTATTCAACAGTAACACTCTTAGCCAAATTTCTTGGCTTATCGACGTCAGTACCTCGTGCGCAAGCAGTGTGATACGCCAGCAACTGAAGTGGCACCACATGAAGAATAGGTGACAAATTGCCGTAGTGCTCCGGAAGCTTAATTACGTTGATGCCCTCACTACTAGAGATATGGGTATCTTGATCAGCAAATACATAAAGCTTGCCGCCACGTGCTTTTACTTCTTGCATATTGGATTTGAGTTTTTCTAGCAACTCATCCTTTGGGGCAACCGTTACTACCGGCATCTTGTCGGTCACTAGCGCAAGCGGTCCGTGCTTTAACTCACCAGCGGGATATGCCTCTGCATGAATATAAGAAATCTCTTTGAGTTTTAAAGCGCCTTCCAATGCAATAGGGTAGTGCAAACCGCGCCCTAAGAAGAGTGCATTTTCGCATTTAGCAAAAGCATCGCTCCACGCAATAATTTGTGGCTCAAGAGCTAGTACTGCATGTAAAGCTTTAGGTAGATGACGTAGCTCACGGAGTAATTCATTTTCTTTTTCAGCAGAAATTCTGCCAGCGCGTTTTGCCAATGAAACTGCTAGCAGATATAAGGCTAAGAGCTGTGTAGTAAATGCTTTTGTTGAAGCAACGCCAATTTCAGCGCCAGCCTTAGTCAAGAAATTCCACTCGGTTTCGCGAACCATCGCACTACTTGCCACATTACAAATTGCTAGGGTATGTTTATGACCTAAGCTCTTCGCATGACGTAAGGCGGCCAGGGTATCCGCTGTTTCACCCGATTGTGAAACCACCACAATTAAAGTTCTTGGATTTGGAACGGTAGTGCGATAGCGATATTCACTCGCAATTTCAACTTGGGTTGGAATGCCTGCAATATCTTCTAACCAGTATTTAGCAACACATGCAGAATAATAACTAGTGCCACAAGCCAAGATCAAAATTTGATCAAACGATTTCCAGTCCTCAGGGTTTGCATTAAATAATCCTGGGCCAAACTCAGCAATGTTGGCAAGCGTATCGCCAATGGCTCTAGGCTGCTCAAAAATTTCTTTTTGCATGTAATGCTGATACGGACCTAAATCAACTGAATCAGCTTGCGCAGGCATAGACTTCAACTCTCTTTGGACAGGCTTGCCCGCCTGATCAATCACCTCAACATTATCCGCCTTAAGAACTGCAACATCACCCTCTTCCAAATACAGCATGGAATGTGCGCGACCTGCCAAAGCCAGGGCATCAGATGCTAAAAAGTGCTCATGGTCTCCTATTGCCACCACTAGAGGTGATCCGACGCGCGCGCCCACCAGGATGCTTGGGTTGTCTTGGGCAATTACGCCGATAGCATATGCACCATGTAATTTGGGGAGCACTGCTCTAACCGACTGAGCAATATCTTTTTGTCCGTTAGCAACATATTGCTGATGAACTAAGTGTGCAATGACTTCGGTATCCGTTTCCGAAGTAAATACATAACCAGCAGCTTTTAATTCAGCACGAAGTGATTCGTAGTTCTCAATAATGCCGTTATGTACAACAGCAATTAAGCTATTTGAGATATGTGGATGAGCATTTTGCGTATCTGGCTTGCCGTGAGTTGCCCAGCGCGTATGCGCAATACCGAGAGTGCCAACAAAATCCTTGCCTTGCTCAGCTAACTCAGAAACACGTGCTGTAGTGCGCGCCCGTTCAATTGGGTGTTTAGCATCATTGCCATTGATGACCGCAAAACCACAAGAATCATAACCGCGATACTCTAAGCGGCGTAAGCCCTCAACTAAAACATCAACGATATTTTTATGGGAGGCTGCGCCAACAATACCGCACATTATTTTTTACCTTTTGTAGTTTTCTTAACTACTTTTTTTGCGGTCTTCTTAGTTGCAGACTTCTTTACGGTTGCTTTTTTAGCAGGGCTCTTTTTCTCTTGCTTCACTGGGCGCTGCCACTGCAGGGAAATTTGCTTTGCCCTTGATACTGTCAGTTGATTTGCTGGTGCATCCTTCGTCAGGGTAGTACCAGCACCTAATGTGGCACCGCGGCCTACGCGCACCGGCGCAACTAACTGCGTATCAGAACCAATAAAGACATCATCCTCAATAATCGTTTGGTGTTTATTAACACCATCGTAGTTACAAGTAATAGTACCTGCACCAATATTGACTCTCGAGCCAACAATGGAGTCGCCAACGTAAGCCAAGTGATTGGCTTTGCTATTAGCGGCAATTTTGCTGTTCTTCACTTCTACAAAGTTACCGATATGCACATCGTTTGATAAATCTGCACCAGGACGTAAACGTGCATAAGGACCAATGACAGATTGACTGCCTACTTTTGCGCCATCTATATGGCTATACGCATGAATAGCTACACTCTTACCAATAACACTATTTCGAATTACGCAATACGGCCCAATCTTTGTGCCGGCACCTAAAGTAACGCAGCCTTCAAATACGCAACCTACGTCAATTGATACATCTGTGCCGCACTCTAAAGTGCCGCGTACATCAATACGCGCAGGATCCGCAAGAGATACTCCCGCATCCATTAATTGATTGGCAATATTGATCTGATGAACGCGCTCTAAAGCAGCTAGTTGATCGCGACTATTAACTCCAACAGTTTCAAACTCATCATCAGCCTGAGTGGTGCGAATAGGCACGCCATCTTTAACTGCCATAGCAATGACATCTGTCAGGTAGTACTCGCCCTGTGCATTACTTGCACGCAAAGCCTTGAGCCACTTTTTTAAAGAGTTCGTTGGCAACACCATGATGCCAGTATTAATCTCTTGAATCTGCTTTTGCGCTAGAGTTGCGTCCTTTTCCTCAACGATCTCTTTTACCGAGCCATCAACATCACGAACGATGCGGCCATAACCAGTGGGATTGCTTAAGTTTTGCGTCAGAAGTGCAAGCGCACTATCTTGACCGCGCACACCATCCGCTAACTTTGCTAATTTGGCGAGTGTCTTTTTTGTTGTCAGTGGAACATCGCCATACAAAACTAATGTGGGCTCTTGTGTATCCAATTTTGGTAGCGCCTGCAATAACGCATGGCCTGTGCCCTTTTGCTCAGCTTGAAGTGCAGTAACTACTTTGCTGTAATCTGAGTTTTCTTTGCTTGCATTCACTAAGAATGTTTTAACGTCTGCTGCACCATGTCCCACCACAACAACAGGGCCAGTTTTTGCTTTCTTATCCTGTAAAGAAAGTGCGGTATTGAGAACGTGTTGAAGTAGCGGTTTGCCTGCCAATGTTTGCAGGACCTTGGGCAAGGCGGATTTCATCCGCTTTCCTTGCCCAGCAGCCAATATGACGATATTCATAAAGGGGGATTATAAGACCCCTGAATCATGGTTCCACAGGCTAATTCATCTAATTCAGCCTCATCAATTGCCTTATCGCCAGCAGATCTAGCAGCAATCCCAGACAGTTCGGTAGAAATCTCCAGATTTTTGAAATCAAAAGCCTCCCCATCCATTAAATGGGACGGGACGATATGGTGCATGGAGCGAAATAAGTTCTCTATTCGACCTGGATGCTTCTTTTCCCAGTCACGGAGCATCTCCTTCATGACCTGACGCTGGAGATTAGGCTGACTGCCACACAAGTCACATGGAATGATGGGGAAGTTCATGTCGGCCGCGTAACGCTCTAGTAACTTTTCAGGAACATAGGCTAAAGGGCGAATCACAATATGTTTACCATCATCTGAGCGTAGCTTTGGTGGCATACCTTTGAGCTTACCCGCATAGAACATATTGAGCATCAACGTTTCTAAGATGTCATCACGATGATGGCCTAAAGCAATCTTGGTTGCACCCAACTCATCTGCCACGCGATACAAAATTCCACGACGCAAACGTGAGCACAATCCACAAGTAGTTTTTCCTTCGGGAATTACGCGCTTCACGATGCTGTAAGTATCTTGCTCTTCAATGTGATATTGAACGCCTAAACCCTTCAAGTAATTAGGCAATATTTCAGCAGGAAAGTTAGGCTGCTTTTGATCTAAGTTCACGGCAACGATTTCAAAATTGATTGGTGCACGTTCCCGCAACTTCATCAATATGTCGAGCATGGCATAACTATCCTTACCGCCAGATACGCACACCATCACTTTATCGCCATCTTCAATCATGCCAAAGTCGCCAATGGCTTGACCAACCAAGCGACAGAGTTTTTTCTCTAGCTTGTTTTCTTCGAAGACAACTTTACGTATATCGCCCATAACTATTGTGTTCTTTTCTAAACTCTTTTCCTAAGCGGTCTTAATGCGAAATACTTCAACACCTACCGAATGGCAATCCGGGTAGACATCGGGCTTAGCCGTGCTCACCCGTGCAGCCAATACCTTAGGGTGCAACAACATTGCTGTCACGATGTCATCACAGAAGGTTTCCTGTAAATGAATATGGCCCTGAGAGGCTCTAGCCTTAATGGTTTCACGCATAAAGTCATAATCCACCACCTCATCCAACTGGTCTTGAGTTGGCGTGTTCATTGCCAAGGGAATATATAGATCTACATTAAGAATGACACGTTGTTCTGCTTTTTTTTCAAAGTCATGTACACCGATGTTGATATAGATTTCATAGTCACGTAGAAACAAACGTCGACAGTCAATAAGGGCGGGATGAGAGAGAATGGCATGCATGAATGTTTGCTTTTTAAAAATACTTAATTGGTTTTAAACATGACATCTCGTGTGGATGGCAATAAATGCTGTCCACCATCGACATATAAAGTGGTGCCAGTAATAGCATTAGACTCAGCAAGAAATACTGCTGCTTTTGCGATATCCGCTGGGGTTGAAGATTTTCCTAATGGCGTCATCTGATGTGCCTTTGTAAAACCTTCATTTGTTTGATCGCCTGATGGAAGCGAGATTCCGGGCGCCAATCCCACAACTCGTAGATGCGGAGCAAAATCCATTGCTAGTAACTCAACAGACGAGAGAAGCGCAGCCTTTGATAGCGTGTAGGACAAATAATCTGGATTGAGATTAATGAGTTTTTGATCCAGCAATTGAATGACTGCTGGGATCACATCAGATTTATTGGACTTGCTCTTTTGGCACTCAAACATCAGCTGGGCTAGCAAAATAGGTGCGGCTAAATTAACCTGCATGTGAGCTTGCAAGCCTTTTCCACTTAAAGGACTATTGGAGTTAGCGCGATCGTATTCAAAGATAGATGCACTGTTAACCAAACAACTTAAATTAGGGAAGGCATTGCTAACGGCCTTAAAAAGATCTTGGGTTGCCGCTTCATCAGCCAAATCCGCCTGAAAAGCCTCGGCCTCAACCCCTAACCCACGAATTTCCTCGATAGTTTTGCTAGCTTCTTGGGCTGATCGCCCATAATGAACGGCAACATCCCAGCCCTGACGGGCAAACTGCAAAGCAATTTCTCGACCGAGGCGCTTCGCAGCGCCCGTCACCAAAACTGCCTTTACTTGCTGGGATGGGGGTGTTGAACTAGGGTTCAATTAAATTCTCTTAGACTAGCGAGCTATGGATATTACCTTGACCAGCCTTGAAACGGAGCATAGTGAGCTTCTGAAGGCCAAAATAGCCTCTCAGATCGCCTCACAAGGCGGATGGCTGCCCTTTTCTCGCTATATGGAGATGGCCTTATACGAGCCCGGAATGGGCTATTACAGCGCTGGGGCCCACAAACTGGGCGCGGGTGGCGATTTCACCACCGCCCCTGAATTAGGCCCCCTTTTTGGCGCTGCCATCTGCTCAACTCTTTTGCCAGTACTTGAAGGCCTCAAAGAAAAGGGTTTACCCACTCAAATTTTGGAGTTTGGCGCAGGCACTGGAAAGCTAGCCACATCCATACTGACCCGCCTTAATGACCTTGGCTTTCAATTGGATCATTACGACATTATTGAAATTTCGCCAGATTTAGCCGAGCGCCAACAGGAAAGAATTGGCGGCACTATTCAGCAACTCAATTTCAAAACTCAGTCCCGTTGGCTTACTGAACTACCAAAAA
Organism: Polynucleobacter sp. MWH-Jannik1A5; assembly: GCF_018881795.1. Lineage (GTDB taxonomy): Bacteria > Pseudomonadota > Gammaproteobacteria > Burkholderiales > Burkholderiaceae > Polynucleobacter. The sequence goes on from NZ_JACVPQ010000001.1 coordinate 782,644, forward strand.
ATTTCAAAGGTGTCATTCTTGCTAATGAAGTAATTGATGCCATTCCTTGTGATGCCATCATTTATCAAAATGGATTTTGGTATTGGCATGGCGTTTCTTTTGAAAACGAAAAACTCGTTTGGAAGACGGGCTCTCCAGTAGAGCAAAAATTACTTCCAGAAAGTTTATTAAGTAGCGACTTCTCAGAGGGCTATGTCACTGAACTGCACACACCAGCAAATGCTTGGATGCAACAAGTTGCTCGGCATTTAGATACTGGCTTATTTCTTACATTTGATTATGGATTTCCAGAAGCTGAGTACTATCACCCTCAAAGACTTGAAGGTACTCTGATGGCTCACCATCGCCATCATGCAATTCAAGATCCATTTCATCTTCCCGGTCTTTGTGACTTAACTACGCACGTTGAATGGTCTCAAATCGCTCGCAGCGCATTATCCGAAAATGCAGATGATGTTTATCTCACTAATCAGGCAGCCTACTTACTAGATGCCGGTATTGGTGATATTGCTTTGGAGATTGGCGATCCAAGTGATCCAGAAACGTTTCTTCCAATTTCTAACTCTTTACAGAAGTTATTGTCTGAGGCAGAGATGGGCGAACTCTTTAAAGCCTTTGCATTCTCTAAAAACTTAGAAAGTTTGCTGCCAGGCTATGTACTTGAAGATCTGCCAGGTCTACGCGGCAGAAATCGGCTGTAGCTTTTCGCCTAAGCCTCTAGGGCTGTAGTGATTGCTGCCAATCTGGCAGACTCGAACGCGCTGCCTATCCGCTCGCCATTGGAACGGTCTTCAGCTGCCACGCCAGAAATAATTTCTGCGGTATTGATTGCTTGGGTGCTCCTCATTGCATTTAACAAGGGCAAGACATTCATTCCCAGATTGTCAGCAAGATTCAAAATTGCCTGTACACGATCTGGCTTGCGCCAAAGATCTGCGCGATTAAACCAAGCCAGAATATCTACTGCCTGATAGGAATGGTTAAGGTATTTATTTACTAAAACTTTCAGGTCACTAAATATTTCTGCGAAATCTCGTACTTCGATTGGCATGCGTACACAATCGGCCCACGAGCGAATTTCCATGGCGGGTAAATCCATCAGGGTAATTGCGCAACGCTCATCCAAACTATTGCCGGCACATGAGAAATGCGCAATTAACGCCTCGCGAAAAGACTCTTCGGATAACTTGGTGACCAATGTCGACGGCAATAGCGTACTAGCGGCACCCGTATTCAATAAGACCTGAAATAAATGCAAGGGCTTAGCAGCAACCATACCTCTTGCGAGCTCTTGCCAAATACGTTCGGCCGATAAGGCCTTCAACTCACCTGACTGAACAATGGCTTTTAAGGCTGCCAGAGTTTCATTGGCTACGCTAAATTCTGGGAAACGTGCGGAGAATCGCGCGATACGCAATAGACGTAATGGGTCTTCTGCAAATGCATCAGACACATGCCGAAATATTTTGGCAGCCAAATCTTTCTGGCCGTTATAAGGATCAATAATCGGACCAAACTGTTTTCCGTCTGAGCCCACTTCTTGCGCCATTGCATTAATTGTTAAATCACGTCGCTCTAAATCTTGCTCCAAGGTAACGGAGGGATCGGCATAAAAATGAAAACCTTTATAGCCTTGACCAGTCTTACGCTCAGTACGAGCAAGTGCGTATTCAGCCTGGGTCTCTGGATGTAAGAAGACTGGGAAATCTTTACCTACAGGGCGATAGCCCTTAGCCACCATCTCTTCTACGCTGGAGCCGACCACAACATAATCAATATCGTGCACAGGCAAACCCATCAAGGTATCTCGTATAGCTCCGCCTACTGCATAGACTTTCATTACTGCATACCTTCCAAACTACGACGACTCATTTTGAATATGTCAGTCAACGCATCAACGCTATTTTCAGGCAACGTATTGGGCAATTGCATAGAGGCAATATTGTCACGCGACATTAGGGTTGGCCCGGGCAAAAATTCAAATGCGAGAGCCTGTAAATAGCCAACAAAGGCAGGCACCGGAATAATGGTGCAACTGGTTTTTGCCTTACGAGCCGCAAACTCAACGATTTCCTTCATCGTATAAACGGTCGGGCCGACTAAGTCATAGGACTGATGAATCGTTTGAGGCATTGATAGAGATTTCACAAAAGCAGATGCAACATCATCTACGCTCACCGGCTGAAACTGAGCCTGATGATTCGCTAAAGGCATAGCAGGAAACAACTTTGTTAACTTAGAAAATAAATTAATGAATTGATCTTGCGCTCCAAAAATGACCGATGGCCTAAAAATAGTCCAATCCAAATTGCTTGCCTTCACAGCTGCCTCGCCATCACCTTTACTACGCTGATACATAGAAGGGCCACTAGAATTAGCTCCTAATGCACTCATGTGTAAATAGCGCTTTAGGCTATGCAACTGCATCGCCGTAATAATATTTTTTGGCAAATCTACATGAGCCGCCTTGAATACTTTTCCATAAGGCTGCGCCGGTTTGTCATGTAAGACGCCAACCAAATTGATCACTGCTCCATTTGCTTTAATGCGTCCACAAAGCCCCTGTAATTCATCAAATTCATGAATATCAGCTTCTACTACGTGAACTTTCGGCAACATACGCAATTCACGTGCCGCAGCTAAATGGCCAGTTGGAATCAATACAGAATAGCCCGCAAGCTGAAGTTGTGCTGCAATGACCCGCCCTACAAAACCATTACCACCAATCAGAAGGATGTCGTATTTCATATGAGACTTTCTTTACCCAATAAGGTAACTGCTCGTTTAAGGAAGCTCAGATTGAGTTGCAGCCTTCGGTGCAATAACACCCAATCGTTGCTTTAAAGATTGTGTCTGGCCATTCATTACAGATGAATAGTAATTTGCATTAGAGAGTACGTTCTTCACATATACACGTGTCTCAGTAAATGGGATGGTTTCTGCAAAGATAGCGCCCTCTGTAGGGCCAGATAATTTTTCACGCCACGCCTTTGAACGTGAAGGTCCCGCGTTATATGCTGCCGAGGCCAAGACCCAAGAACCATCTAGATCTACTAGAACCATATTCAAATAGTTACTACCCAGAGTCAAATTCGTATTGGTATCGCTCAGCTTGTCATTGGTGTAATTTGTCATGCCGATTTTTTTAGCGACATACTTTGCCGTATTAGGCATCACCTGCATCAAGCCGGATGCACCGACAGAGGATGAAGCATTCATAATGAAGCGCGACTCCTGACGAATCAAGCCATATGCCCAAGCGAGATTCAAATCGATTTGACGTGCAATTGGAGACAACTCCTCTTTAAAAGGCGTTGGGTAACGCAAACTAAAGTCATGCTCTTGTTTTGTTCGATCAGCGGTATTTACAACACGGTCATAGAGGTGAATACGCTTCGCGTACTCTGCAGCAGCCAATAACTGCTTGTCGCTCATGTTGCGTAATTCCCAATTCCATTCGCGGTTACCTTCAAAGCGGAGATTCATGGCATATAAGCGCTCACCACGAACAAATCCTTTACGGCTTGCCATCGCATCAATTTCTTGCTCAGTCACCTTAGTTTTCGCAGGGGCATGATTTGATTTGCCCAACTCTTCGCGTGCGAGCTGACCATAAAAATTATATTGATCAGCAATCAACTCAAAACTATCCTTGGCTTTGGCATCCTGGCCTTCCGCTTTTAATGCCCGGCCATACCAATAGGTCCAAGCAGGATCTTTAGCGCGTACCGAAGGATTCATGCCATCAATCGCATTCTTTACCAGAGCCCAATCTTTAGCACGCAAACCAGCACGAACTTTCCACTCTTGCGATTCAACAGAAAGGAGTTCGTTGTAACCAAGCTCCTGCTGTAAGCGATAAGCATCATCCGCATTGGGATCTAACTTCTTCGCCAAGAATTGTCCGATCACACCCCATGCAACCGCTTGATTCTCTTTGCTGTAACGCGGTGCATTTTGAGAAAAGTCGCGATAGGCTTTTGCTGGATCGGCTTTAGCGGCTTTCACAATATCTGCGATTGGGTCTTCGCCGCCAAGACGACGTGCCATAGTGTCATAACCTCTTTCGCTAGCAGCACGCCCAATTGCTTTGGCTTCACTTGGAGTCATTCCTCCAGCTGCAACTAGCGATGGCACTAATTCTTGACATGCCTGCCCAAAGTAACTTGGGTCCAATAGAACTGATCGTGAATCAATTGCTAGCTTGGTTGGATTTTCACCTTGCGATAACTTAGATAACAGGGAGTAGCACTTCACTTGTGTGTCGTCATCTAATACAAACTTAGTATATTCAACATCAAAACGCGCCCAATCTCTTCGCTTGCCCAAAACCAAAAGCCAATCGTTGCGCATCCGGTCTGCCAAAGCTGTACCTTGATATTGATTTAAGAACGCAACCACTTGGGCATCAGCGCTATAGTCATTACGCGCACCGCCAGCACTATCGAATAATTGTGGCTTAATGCGGAAATAGGCTACGTAGTCATCAAATGGATAATTTGCCAACGCAGAAGAGAGTTGCTGCGTCCGAAATACATCATTCTTTTTTGCAGCCTCACGCAGATCGATAAACATCCGGTCAGTATCGGTAACTTCCGCAGGCGCAGCTTTGCTTTCGTAGGACTTTGGCAGGCTTGGCTTTTTAAGCTTTTCTGCAAAGCTACTAGACATACTCAGCGCTAGGCCCAAGATCAGAATCTTGGCCATCCAAAGGTGCTTGCTACTAAATATTACGGACTTCATTCTTGCGATCTAACCCTATATGTATTTGCACGGCTGCAACCGGACAACAACTTGATTACTATATCTTCTAATTTTCGCCTGATAATGGTCGATATGCACGGTAATTCACCAAAAACTCTTCGCCAGGATTTATTAAAACAACGCAAAGAATTTGCTTTGGGGGATGGGTATGCCACTGCGGAAACAAACTTGACCGCAAATCTGAGCCAATTTTTAGCAGGAGCTGGAAAATCCATTCGATCGATAGCGCTTTATTGGCCCATTCAGAACGAAATAGATTTGCGCCCTCATTTATTGACCTGGGCGAAAAATGACAAGCAATGTCGACTTGCGCTCCCATTTGCACGTCCTGATCAGCATCTTGATTTCTTTGAGTGGCAAGAGGGTGATGAATTACTTCCAAGCAAGCATGGCGTTCCTGAACCCAGGCCAGAGAATGTTTTGAGACCACAACTCATTCCTGGCTGCATCCTTATTCCTTGTGTGGGTTGGTCTTGCTCAGCGGTGGATGGCAAAGCGCAGTACTGGCGTCTGGGCTACGGCGGAGGCTACTTTGACCGCACCTTAGCGCAACTGCGAAAAAATAACCCGAAGCTCATTTGCATAGGGGTTGGATTTGATTGGCAAAAACTAGATGATTCCCAATGGGGCCCTCAAACACATGATGAGCCCCTGGATATGCTCCTAACAGAGTCTGGCTTGTACAGCTAGATTACTTCGTTAAGTCTAAATTATCGGCAATCGCCAAAACAGCATCAGCCTGATTGAGTGAATAGAAATGGATTCCAGGAGCACCAGCAGTTAGCAGCTGATCGCACAAATCCGTGACCACCTCTTCACCAAATGCACGAATAGAGGCAATGTCATCGCCATAGGATTGAAGGCGCAAACGAATCCATCGTGGGATTTCTGCACCGCAGGCATCGGAGAATCTTAATAACTGGCTACTGTTTGTGATTGGCATGATTCCAGCAATGATGGGTTGAGTAACGCCCAAGTCATATGCCTCATCCACAAAGCGGAAGTACGCATCGCTGTTATAAAAATACTGGGTGACCGCAGAGTTCGCGCCCGCCTTCATTTTTTGCACAAAGAAATCTACATCGCTAGCAGGCGACTTTGCCTGTGGATGCGTCTCTGGATATGCAGCGACATCAATATGAAACCAATCGCCTGTTTCTGCACGAATAAATTCTACTAATTCATTGGCATGATGAAACTCGCCATACTGGCCCATACCAGAAGGTAAGTCACCGCGCAAAGCCACAATTCGCTTTACGCCTAAGGCTTGATATTGCTTCAACATTTCGCGCACGCTTTCACGTGAGCTGCCAACACAAGATAAGTGTGGGGCAACTGCTGCACCAGCAGCATGTATGTCGCTTACCACTTTTAATGTGCCAGACTGTGTAGAGCCGCCAGCACCAAAAGTCACGGAATAAAACGCAGGCTTGAGTGTTTCACTGAAACGCTCGCGCACAAGATGTAACTTACTCTCACCTTCAGGTGTTTTTGGAGGAAAGAATTCAACGCTTAATTCCATGATTTTGGGCCTAGGTATCTATTGAATGTTAATTGGATTAATAGCGATAGTGGTCAGCCTTGTACGGGCCTTCCTTCGTTACACCAATATAAGAAGCTTGCTGATCTGACAACACAGTCAACTCCGCATTGAGAGTCTTGAGTTGTAAGCGTGCAACCTTCTCATCCAAATGCTTAGGCAAGGTGTAAACACCGATTGGGTATTTATCTGTACCTACGGCATTCCACAATTCAATTTGAGCAATCACTTGATTTGCAAATGAAGAGCTCATTACGTAAGAAGGATGTCCTGTACCGCAACCAAGATTAACTAAACGTCCTTTGGCCAAAATGATGATGCGCTTTTCAGGCTTGCCATTGACAGCCGGGAAAATTACATGGTCAACTTGTGGCTTAATTTCTTCCCACTTGTATTTTTCAATACCAGCTACATCGATCTCATTATCAAAGTGGCCGATATTACAAACGATGGCTTGGTTCTTCATCTTTGCCATATGGTCATGCGTAATCACATGGTAGTTGCCTGTTGCAGAAACAAAGATATCTGCTTTGTCAGCAGCGTAATCCATAGTTACAACACGGTAACCTTCCATTGCAGCTTGCAATGCACAAATTGGATCAACTTCTGTTACCCACACTTGAGCAGATAAAGCGCGCAATGCTTGTGCAGAACCTTTGCCCACGTCGCCGTAGCCGCAAACTACTGCAACCTTACCAGCAACCATCACGTCAGTAGCGCGCTTAATCGCATCAACTAAAGATTCGCGGCAACCGTAGAGGTTATCGAATTTGCTCTTAGTAACGGAGTCGTTTACGTTGATTGCTGGGAACTTCAAATCACCCTTGGCAAACATTTGATACAAACGGTGTACGCCTGTAGTGGTTTCCTCTGTAACGCCTTTTACTTTTTCCAAGCGTGTTGAGTACCAAGTAGGATCTTGCGCCAATTTCTTTTTAATGGCCGCAAACAAAATAGTTTCTTCTTCGCTAGTTGGGTGATTCAAGCAGGCTTGATCTTTTTCAGCGCGAGCACCAAGGTGCAATAACAAAGTAGCGTCGCCACCGTCATCCAAAATCATGTTGGTGTAGCCGCCATCCGCCCACTCAAAAATACGATGGGTAAAGTCCCAGTACTGCTCAAGGGTTTCGCCTTTGATAGCAAACACAGGAGTGCCGTTAGCAGCAATTGCTGCAGCAGCATGATCTTGTGTAGAGAAAATATTGCATGAAGCCCATTGCACTTCAGCACCAAGTGCCTCCAGAGTTTCAATCAGCACGGCTGTTTGAATAGTCATATGCAATGAACCAGTAATGCGTGCGCCACGGAGTGGCTGCTGTGCAGCAAACTCATCACGAATTGCGATCAAGCCAGGCATCTCCGTTTCGGCAATCGCAATTTCTTTTCGACCAAAGTCAGCCAAAGTGATATCAGCAATTGCGCAACGAGTTGCTACAAAGTTATTTAAATCAGAAACGGTATTCATTAATGCTCCAGCTAAATACGATCCAATGCTGGAGTAGAAACTCGCTAGCCATTGAATCATGGGTTAGCGAGCGCGGTTGCAATTAGCAAACTCCGTTTAGGAATCCACTCCCTTCAAGCCTGGGGAAGTACTGGGTCTCAGTATTCCTTGCAACGCTCCTTGAAGGTATGCCGTAATTGTAAACAATTACGGCATATTTCGCCTCAATACGCCTACAAACTGCGTATTTCCTACTTAAAGACCTGCTGCGGCACGTAATGCAGCTGCCTTGTCTGTTTGCTCCCAAGTAAATTCTGGCTCCTCACGACCAAAGTGGCCATAAGCAGCAGTCTTCTTATAAATTGGGCGCAAGAGGTTGAGCATCTTCACAATGCCTTTTGGACGCAAGTCAAAGTGCTCAGAAACCAATTGAGCAATCTTCTCATCTGAAATTTTGCCTGTACCAAAGGTGCTCACCATTACTGAAGTTGGCTTAGCAACACCAATCGCGTATGAGATCTGAATCAAGCACTTGCTTGCCAAACCAGCAGCAACCACGTTCTTCGCAACATAACGGCCAGCGTATGCAGCAGAACGGTCAACCTTGGATGGATCTTTGCCAGAGAAAGCGCCGCCGCCGTGGGGGGCTGCACCGCCGTAGGTATCCACAATAATTTTGCGACCAGTTAAACCGCAATCGCCTTGTGGACCGCCGATAACAAAACGACCTGTTGGGTTAACCAAAAAGTTGATAGCACCTTTGATCAAATGTTTAGGCAATACTGGTTTGATGATTTCTTCAATGACTGCTTCACGCAATTTCTCGAGAGAAATATTTTCATCGTGCTGAGTAGACAGTACAACGGTATCAATAGAGTCGGGCTTGCCATCCACATAACGCAAGGTCACTTGTGACTTAGCATCAGGGCGCAACCAATTCAAACGACCATCACGACGCAACTGGGATTGACGCTCAACCAGGCGGTGTGAAAGGTGAATTGGCAAAGGCATCAACTCTGCAGTCTCGTCACAAGCGTAACCAAACATTAAGCCTTGGTCGCCAGCGCCTTGATCCAAGCCGTCATCATGAGCTTTATCAACGCCTTGAGCAATGTCAGGGCTTTGCTTGTCGTAGGCAACTAATACTGCACAACCTTTGTAGTCGATACCGTAGTCAGTGTTGTCGTATCCAATTTCGCGCAAGGTATTGCGTGCAACTTGGATGTAATCAACGTTAGCGTTCGTAGTGATCTCGCCGGCCAAAACTACCAAGCCGGTGTTGCACAAAGTTTCTGCCGCAACACGTGCGGTTGGATCTTGAGCCAAGATGGCATCGAGAATCGAATCAGAGATTTGGTCCGCTACTTTATCGGGGTGACCTTCAGAGACTGATTCTGAGGTAAAGAAGTAATCATTTGCCATTGCATATTCCTTATTTAATTAACACATCATTTGGACAACTCGACGTGCCAGGAACTACAACGGCGACGCTTTAGCAGAATTTATGAATCGCTCTGCAAGTTGTCTTAACTCAGCGATGAATGAATTTTATCCGAAAAACGTCCAATCCATCAAGGAAGGTCAAAATCCACACACTGAGAGCGGCATTGAATATCATTAGGGGGTGCGAAAACTCTTACTTAAGCTCTGCCTCAATACGATTGCCGTGCTTCCCCTTGCTCTAGTACAGCTGATTGGGGCTTTTTTAGGCATGCTTGCTTATGTCGGCTCCAAGCAATACCGCGCTCTCTTTCGGCCGCAGTATGAGGCTGTGGTGAATGATCGAGGCCTTCCCTTCCGGCTTTGGGGGGCAGTTAGGGCCTCTGGCATGCTGTTCTCAGACAGTCTGTGGATTTGGCGCAATCCAGAAAAAGCTCTTAAATTAGTTGAGGTTCATAACTGGGATGTCGTTGAAGCAGCAATCAGCGAAGGTCATGGTTTGGTAATGCTCACCCCTCACTTGGGTGGCTTTGAAATTATTCCTCGCGTGTTAGCCCAACATTTTCCTGCAACCATTCTCTATCGACCATCACGCCAAGAATGGCTTAACGAAGTAGTTGAAGAGGGTCGCGCCTATCCCAATATGCATTTTGTTCCGACCAACCTTAATGGCGTTCGTCAAATGACTAGAGCGCTTACACGTGGTGAAGCAATTGGCATTCTTCCAGATCAAGTGCCTAGCGGTGGCGAAGGTGTATGGGTGCCATTCTTTGGGCGTCCTGCTTACACAACCCCGTTGCCAGCTCGTCTTGCCAATCGTAACAACACACCAGTAGTGATGTTTACTGCTAAACGCAAAGGTATTGGGGCTGGCTGGTTAATGCAAGCAACACGTCTTGCGCCCTTGTCCGAGAATGCCGACATAGCAGCTGCGGAGCTTAATGTTGCAATTGAAAATGCAGTGCTTATTGCACCCGAGCAATTCATTTGGTCATATAACCGCTACAAGCATCCCGCCGGTGCAGAATTGCCCCCAAGCAATTAAATAAAATCGTTATTATTTCTGGAATGACCTGGTTACAAAACCTCTTCAATTTCTTGGCGCTCAGTCTTCTGCGCCTCTTTGCTTTTTTACCCTATACGATTACCGTCCACGTGGGCTATGGCCTGGGTTGGCTTGCAGCCCATATTCCGAACGGGCGTAGCAAAGTAGTCAAAACCAATTTGCGTTTGTGCTTTCCGAATCTGAGCGAAGAAGAAATAGACACACTCGCAATTGAGCACTGGAAATTATTTGGTCGCAGCGTACTAGAAAGGAGTCGCATCTGGCTTGGTAGCGGTAAACAAATTACCGATATCGTCACCATTGAATCAGCGATTACCTTAGGAGATCGCAAACCACGCCTTCTCATCAACCCGCACTTTGTTGGTCTTGAAGGCGGCTTCATGGCACTTTCAGTATTGGCCAATGAGCACGATTGGCCGCGTGGAGCGGGTCTTTACCAAAATATGAAGAACCCTTTCTTCAATCAAAAAATGATTGAATGGAGAAATCGTTTTGGTGGCAAGTCCATTGAAAGACAAAGTCGCTTACGGGATCTCATTCGCGAAATTCAAACGGGTAACTTTATTTTTATTGCGCCTGATATTGATTTAGGACCCCGAGATTCGGTCTTTGTTCCCTTCTTCGGCATCCAAACCAATACCATTACCTCTGTATCCCGCCTAGCACGGCTTAGCGGGGCTGAGGTGTGCCTTATGACAACTACGTTAAATAAAGATCGCAAAGGCTATACCTGCCACATCAGTGCGCCTTTGCCTAACTTTCCAAGCGATGATGCTGAGAAAGATACTGCACGTCTCAATCAATATATTGAGGAGCTTGTTCGTGAAAGACCAGCAGAGTACTATTGGGTACATAAGCGCTTTAAACATAGGCCGCCTGGCGAACCTAGTCTTTACGATTAAATGGAAATATTTTGAGCACCAACACAAACAATCCAGTACGCAAGTTACGCTTCACCAAAATGCATGGTGCTGGCAATGACTTCATTGTGCTCAATGGCATTGATCAAGATCTCAGCGGCATTTCACGTGAGCAATGGCAAGCATTGGCACACCGCCAATTTGGCATTGGCGCTGATCAAATTCTGCTCGTTGAAAAAGCGACACGCCCAGATGCTGATTTTCGCTATCGCATCTTTAATGCTGACGGCGGCGAAGTGGAACAATGTGGCAACGGCTCACGTTGCTTTGTGCGTTTTGTACTCGATCAAGGCCTTTCCAATAAGAACCCATTACGCGTAGAAGTGGCGCACACTGTTATCACCCTCAAATCTCATGCGGATGGGCAAGTAGAGGTGGATATGGGGGCTCCCATTTTTGAGCATAGCCTCATTCCATTTAATGCCAATGGTTTAGCGAGTGTTCAAGAGTTTCAAGAAACGTTATATGCACTCCCCTTAAACCACCCTGCTACCCATGATAGTTTGGTGGGGGTCTTATCTATGGGCAACCCACATGCAGTGCAAGTAGTTGGCGACGTTGATAGCGCGCCCGTCCTCGAGGAAGGCCCTGAGATTGAAAAGTTTGCCGCGTTCCCCAAAAGAGTGAATGCAGGCTACCTACAAGTCATCAATCGCAACGAAGTTAAATTACGCGTGTTTGAGCGCGGCGCAGGAGAAACTTTAGCTTGCGGAACCGGCGCTTGTGCAGCAGTTGTTTCTGGCATTCGCAGGGGCTTATTAGATTCACCGGTAAAGGTTCATACACGTGGTGGCGATCTTCAGATTGGGTGGGCAGGAACCATTGATGGCGTTGCTCAACCAGTCATCATGACTGGTCCTGCGGTTACTGTATTTGAAGGTGAGACAGAAATCTAAGAGCGCTTGCTCTTAGATGCCGTATTTTTCGCGGTAGGCCTTTACTGCAGGCAAATAATTAGTTAACTGAGTATCACTTGAAGCAGTTAAGAAAGACATCAAGCCAGCTAGGTTAGCAATCGAGATCACCGGCAAACCAAACTCTTGTTCTACTGCTTGTACAGCAGATTTATCACCAACCTCAACAGCATTACCCGAACGCTCCATACGATCCAAAGCAATCAATACTGCAGCAGGCTCTGCTCCAGCTTTACGAATCAGATCCACAGACTCTCTTACAGAGGTTCCAGCAGAAATCACGTCATCAATAATCACCACTCGCCCCTTAACAGGAGCGCCCACCAAGACCCCACCTTCGCCATGATCTTTTGCTTCTTTACGGTTATAGGCGTAAGGAACATTGATGCCATCATCAGCCAAAGCGATTGCTGTAGCAGCTGCCAGCGTGATTCCCTTGTAGGCTGGTCCATATAGCATGTCGAATTGCAGCTTCGACTCTTGTAATGCTTTGGAATAGTAGCGGCCTAGCGCACTCAAACGAGCGCCGTCGTTGAATTCGCCGGCATTAAAGAAATAAGGCGAGAGTCTGCCCGCTTTGGTTTTAAACTCCCCGAAGGACAAAACCTTTGCCTCTAAGGCAAAACGTATAAAGTTATCTTGATTTGAATTATTTGAGCTCATAGGCCTACATGTTACGCATCATTTCCGCGAACCTCAACGGTATCCGTTCCGCAGTCAAAAAAGGCTTTCTGCCATGGGCTGCTCAGCAAAAAGCTGACTTCATTTGCATGCAAGAACTCAAGGCCCAGCGTGATGATTTAGAAGACGCCATTCTCAATCCTGATGGCATGCATGCCTTTTTCCATCATGCCGAGAAGAAAGGCTATAGCGGCTGCGGTATTTATACCCCACACAAGCCTGATGAGGTCTTGTACGGGTATGGCAATGAAGAGTTCGATGCTGAGGGGCGTTATGTAGAAGCACGCTTTAAGGGGCTTTCTGTCATTTCGGTTTATATGCCCTCTGGTTCAAGCTCACCAGAGCGACAAGAGGCCAAATACCGCTATCTTGATAGCTTCCTCCCGCATCTCGTAGCTCTCAAAAAATCAGGTCGAGAGATTGTGCTTTGTGGTGACGTCAATATTGCCCATCAAGAAATTGATTTAAAGAACTGGAAAGGTAATCTCAAAAATTCTGGCTTCTTGCCAGAGGAGCGCGCATGGCTCAGCAATCTATTTAACAAAGTGGGTTACGTTGATGTCTATCGCCAGCTTGAACCTGAGGCAACTGAAGCTTGTTACACCTGGTGGAGCAATCGCGGGCAAGCCTATGCAAAAAACGTAGGGTGGCGCATTGACTATCACATCAGCACACCAGGTATTGCGCAAACCGCTAAGAAAACTGCTGTTTATAAAGGTGAAAAATTTTCGGACCACGCACCACTCACTGTGGATTACGACTGGAAGATTTAAGTGGTAGTAAATTGCAGTAAAAAAGAGCGGGAGAGATTACTCTCCTTCTTTTTTGATCTGCACGATCTTGAAATGAATCGTGGCCCAAATTAAGAGCAGCACCGGAGCACCAATAATGGCGGTACCAAAGAAGAATGCTTGGTACCCAAAGTTATCTACAAATACTCCTGAGAAGCCCGCCAACCATTTAGGTAGCAGCAACATCATGGAGCTAAATAAAGCGTATTGCGTTGCCGAGTAGCGGATATTCGTTAGCGAGGATAAAAAAGCAATAAAGGCTGCGCTTGCAATGCCTGAGCTCAGGTTGTCTGCAGAGATTACCCAGATCAAGCCATGTAAGTCATGGCCTTGTGTCGCCAACCAAGCAAACAATAAGTTACTGACTGCAGAAAGTATGGCGCCAACAAACAAAATTCTCAGCACTCCAAAACGAAGAGTGAGGACGCCACCAACAAAAGCGCCCACTAAGGTCATTACAACACCAAATACTTTGCTCACTGCTGCCACCTCATCCTTGGTGTAGCCCATATCTACATAAAACGGATTAGCCATAATGCCCATCACCACATCACTAATTCGGTAGACGGCAATCAAAGACAAAATGAGAACTGCATGCCAGCGATAGCGGGTAATAAATTCTGCAAAAGGCTCAACCAGGGTTTGATAGAGCCATGCTTTTGCAGTGCGTACTTTTGTCAGCTCGTATTTGACCGGCTCTTTACTCAATAGCGTTGTGATAACGCCAACTCCTATAGAGGCTGCCATACAGAGGTATGCAAATTGCCATGCACTCGCATCGTAACCACTACCCGTCTCCGCTCGTGCAGCAAGCCAAAGAACACCAGCTCCAGCCCAAATCAAGGCCAATCGATAGCCAGTTTGATAAGTTGCCGCTAAAGCTGCTTGATGATCGCTATTGGCTGATTCAATCCGAAAGGCATCTAGGGCAATATCTTGAGTGGCGGAACCAAATGCCACCAGGAGCGCACACCAAACAATCGAATTAAGTGCGAGCTTGGGATCAAGTGTCGACATACCAACAAGTCCCAAAATAATGAGGGCTTGTGCAAAAAGCAGCCAACTGCGCCGTCGACCAAACAGCTTGGTAAGAATGGGGATTTGCAAACGATCTACAAGGGGCGCCCACATCCACTTAAAGGCATAGATCAAGCCAACCCAGGTTAGGTAACCAATAGTACTGCGATCAATTCCTGCCTCGCGCAGCCAAAAACTCAAGGTACCCAAAATCAGCAGCAAGGGAAGGCCCGCGGAGAAGCCCAAGAAAAGCATGCGCAAACAAGGCCATTCGAGATAAACCCGAAAATCTTTTATCCAAGATTGGACTGCGGTTAACACCTTTGTATTTTTATCCTAGGCGCGACGAATGCGGAACAAGGCGAGACTGCCAAATAGGTTTGGCATCAAGGTTACTTGGCGACCCTCATGCAAGATACATTGATCGAGAATCTTTAAGCCAAGACTAGAGGCTAGTTTTTCAAAGTCAGCAACCGTGAGCACGCGCACGTTTGGCGTGTTGTACCACTGGTAGGGCAAGCTCTTAGAGACTGGCATGCGACCCAAGCCCACCGCTAGGCGATGTGACCAATGGCCAAAGTTTGGAAAAGAAATAACAGATTCTTTTCCTACGCGAACGACTTCGCGCAAAATCTTTTCAGTTTGATGAATGGTTTGCAAAGTTTGTGAGAGAACAACTGTGTCAAAACTATCATCTTCAAAAAGCGCTAAGCCACCCTCCAAATCCTGTTGGATGACATTCAACCCTTTTTGCACGCAAGACAGTACGCGTGAATCATCAATCTCAACGCCATAAGAATGCACAGGCTTTTGTTTCTGTAAGAACTCTAAGAAACTACCGTCACCACAACCCAAATCTAATACTTGAGTATTTGGTGCAATCCAATTGGCAATAGCAGCAAAGTCGGCGCGTTTATTTAGATTGCTCATACTTGAGTCTCACGCATTTGCTTAAAGTAGGCGCGCACCAGATTGTGATAACGAGCGTCATCCAATAAGAAGGCATCATGCCCATGAGGCGCATCAATCTCCGCATAAGTTACTTCGCTCTTATTGCTCAACAAAGACTCCACAATCTCGCGACTACGATTTGGCGGGAAGCGCCAATCAGTAGAAAAACTCACAACCAAGAATTTGGCTTGCACTTCCGCCAGGGCGCGGTTCAAGCTGCCGTCGTAACGACGTGCAGGATCAAAATAATCAAGCGCACGAGTAATCAGTAAATAAGTATTGGCATCAAAGTAGGTTGAAAACTTATCGCCTTGATGGCGGAGATAACTTTCAACTTCAAATTCAACATCAAAACTAAAGCGGTAGTCATTGGATTCGCCATTAGGGCGTTGTAATTCGCGCCCAAATTTTTCTGCCATATCGTCATCAGACAAATAGGTGATGTGCCCAACCATGCGAGCTAAACGTAAACCACGTTTAGGTACTACGCCATGCTCGTAATAGTTGCCGCCATGAAAATCGGGGTCAGACAAAATGGCATTACGTGCCACTTCATTGAATGCAATATTTTGAGCGCTCAGTTTTGGCGTAGATGCAACTACGACACAATGATCTATTCGCTTGGGAAACTGGATAGCCCAAGCCATTGCCTGCATACCGCCCAAACTGCCGCCCATCACAGCAGCGAACTTTCGGATGCCCAACTTATCAGCTAAACGCGCCTGAGTGTTCACCCAATCCTCAACGGTAACTACCGGAAACTCCGCACCGTAAGGCTTACCTGTAGCGGGATTAATGCTCATAGGCCCAGTAGAGCCAAAGCAAGAACCTAAATTATTTACACCGATGACGAAGAAGTGATTGGTGTCCACTGGCTTGCCTGGGCCAATCATGTTGTCCCACCAACCGATATCTGTTGGATCTTCTGGACTTGGTCCGGCTACATGATGTGATGCGTTGAGTGCATGACAAACCAATACGGCATTACTTTTGTCTGCGTTGAGCTTGCCGTAGGTTTCAATCACTAAATCGTAGCCAGACAACACAGCGCCACTCTGCAAAGGCAAGGGCTCGGCAAAATGAATGGTATTTCTAGAGAGGTTTAGCTCGCTCATTCTGAAAGGAGAAGGCGCAAACTAACATCGGATGCTTCGGTGGGCAACTTCTTAAACCCGCTACGGGCAAAGCGATGCCAACGACCCAAAACAAAACTCATCAACATAGCAGCACGAATACTAACCTCTTCTTGACCCAGTTGCGCCCAATTGCCGCCTTGGGTTTGCGCGATTCGCAATGCCTGCTTAAGGGATGCTTCGACACGATCCAACACTTGTGTAATACGCTCTTGCAAACGATCATCCTCTTGCAATAAAGCATCACCCAATAAAACACGAGTCATGCCGGGATTCTTTTCTGCGAAGAACAAGAGCATTTGCAAAATACCGCGCGCCTGAGCAAGACCAGACTCTTCTTTTTGGTTGATCTGATTAATCAAGCCAAAAACAGTTTGCTCAATAAAAGAAATCAGGCCCTCAAACATCTGCGCCTTACTCGCAAAATGGCGATACAAGGCAGCTTCTGAAACTTGAATCTTCGCTGCTAAAGCGGCAGTGGTAACGCGCTCACCTTTCGGGTTTTGTAGCATTTCTGCGAGCACTTGCAAGATCTGTAGACGGCGTTCACCAGGCTTAGGACGCTTGCGTGTCTTAGCGGCGTCAGCGCTGCTGTCGTTTATATCTGCTGGCTCTAAAGATTCACGCATGCTTATCTACTTATCTGGAGCGGATCATCGTACCGAATGCTTGCTCGGTCAGAATCTCTAGCAATAAAGAGTGTTCAATACGGCCATCAATAATGTGCACTGAATTAACGCCGCTCTTTGCTGCGTCTAATGCAGAAGAAATCTTAGGCAACATACCGCCAGAAATCGTGCCGTCAGCAAACAAGCCATCGATCTCACGTGCAGTAAGGTCGGTTAAAAGAGTGCCGTTTTTATCCATCACGCCCGGAATATTGGTCATCATGACCAGCTTCTCTGCGTGCAAAATTTCAGCCATCTTGCCAGCTACCAAATCTGCATTGATGTTGTAAGCCTGACCTTCTTCGCTAAATCCAATCGGGGAGATCACCGGAATGAAGGCGTCGTCCTGCAAAGCTTTTACAACTGCAGGATTAATGGCCTCGATTTCGCCAACAAATCCCAAATCAATAGTTCCGCCAGCAATCTTTTCATCGGCAACCAACATCTTCTTGGCGCGGATAAGTCCACCGTCTTTACCGGTCAAGCCTACTGCCTGGCCGCCAAAGTGGTTAATCAACATCACAATGTCTTGTTGCACTTCGCCGCCGAGAACCCATTCAACTACTTCCATGGTCTCTTCATCGGTAACGCGCATACCTTGAATAAAGGTGCCAGTCTTACCAATCTTTTTGAGAGCTTCATCAATTTGCGGTCCGCCGCCATGAACCACCACTGGATTCATGCCAACGAGTTTCAACAAAATAACGTCGCGTGCAAAACTTTCTTTGAGGCGCTCTTCAACCATAGCGTTTCCGCCGTACTTGATCACGATAGTTTTGCCGTGATACGAGCGGATGTAAGGCAAAGCCTCAGCCAAAATCTCCGCCTTTAATAAAGGAGAGATATCACTAATAGTTGGTAAATGCTTAGTCATTGCTACTTAAAATTTATTCGCCAAATAGTTTTTGACGGAGTTCACGACGCTCTTGAGCCTCAAGAGATAAATTGGCTGTAGGCCTTGCAATTAAACGGTTCAGGCCGATTGGCTCACCAGTTTCTTCACACCAACCGTAATCACCAGATTCAATACGCGCCAGTGCTTGCTCTACTTTTTTGAGCAACTTACGCTCACGGTCACGTGTACGTAACTCCAAGGCATGCTCTTCTTCAATCGTGGCACGATCCGCAGGATCTGGAACCAAAATATTTTCACGCAAATGTTCTGTTGTCTCGGATGCATTCTTCAGAATGTCATCTTTGAGGGTGAGTAATTTTTGACGGAAAAAATCTAACTGGGCAGCACTCATGTAGTCCTTCTCGGACATCTTGAGCAATTCAGCTTCCGTTAAGGGCGCGCCTTTTGGAGCTTTTGTGCTCGCAGCCTTGCTGCTGGCTTTTGCAGCAGCTGCTGGTTTTGTTGCTGTTTTTACCGTCATCTCATTCTTCCTTGGTTTGAAGCATTATTGCCTCATTCTGCCAAACTTTTATTACCCTCGAATCAATATTTCTCAATATTCATAATATTGACCGTGGCGGCGGATTGTACCCGAATCTTCTAGGCCAAACAGCCTTCTAGCCCAGCCAGTAGGGTGTCTTTAGGCAAGTCGATGCCAATAAACACCATCCGGGTTTGCTTGGGTTCAGCACCCCAGGGACCAGCCAAATCGCTGCCCATCATCTGATGAACCCCCTGAAACACCACTTTTCGGGCACTTCCCTTCACATAAAGCACGCCTTTGTAGCGCAGCATCTTTTCGCCAAAGACCTCCAAAATGCCTCCAAGGAAATCTTCCAGCTTTTTGTGATCAAAGGGTTTATCACTACGAAAAACAAAGGATTGAATGCGGTCTGTATGACCAGCATGTCCATGGTGATGATCGTGGCTGTGATCGTGGCCACAGGTGCTGTGATCATGATCGTGACTATGGTCATGGCCACAATGTTCGTGATCATGGTCATCTTGCTCCAAGAAGTGCGGATCGATATCCAGCTTGGCGTTCAGATTAAAGCCCTTAAGGTCCAAAACCGCATTCAGTGGCACCACACCCTTAGAAATGCCAGAAATCGGCGCTCTTGGGTTCATATGCATCAGACGATTGCGCAAAGCATCTACTTCTGCAGGAGTAACTAAATCCGTCTTGGTAATAAAGATTTGATCGGCAAAGCCAACCTGGCGCTGGGCTTCTTCATGTTCATTGAGCTGCAGCTGACCGTGCTTAGCGTCAACCAGGGTAACCACAGCATCTAAGACATAGTGATCAGCAACATCATCATCCATAAAGAAAGTCTGGGCTACAGGACCGGGATTAGCAACGCCCGTGGTTTCAATCACAACGCGATCAAAGCTAATCTTCTTATCCTTGCGCTGCTCCCAAAGCTCATTTAGCGCTTCAACGAGGTCGCCACGAATGGTGCAGCAAATACAGCCATTACTCATTTGCACAATATTCTCTTGGTTGTCTTGCACCAAAATATCGTTATCAATATTTTCTTCGCCGAACTCATTCTCAATCACGGCAATTTTTTTGCCATGCTCTTCAGTCAGAATGTGTTTAAGCAATGTGGTTTTGCCGCTTCCTAAGAAGCCCGTCAAAATGGTTACCGGAATTAATGCCATGGATGATCCAATCAAAATCTAGAGGCTAAAGTTTCCCAAAGCGGGAAACCTTCTATCTTACCGAGTTCCTCAGTCTTTGCCAGCCTTTGCGCGTGGATGCGCTTTATCGTAGGCCTGGGCAAGGTGCTGAAAGTCAAGGGAGGTATAAATCTGGGTGCTAGCGATGCTGGCGTGCCCCAACATCTCCTGGACGGCGCGCAAATCTTGTGATGACTGCAACACATGACTTGCAAAGCTATGTCTCATCATATGGGGGTGCACATGCGTTGGTAAACCAGCGCGCATGGCTAAGGTGCGTAAGCGTGCCTGCACTGTGCGTGGCGATAAACGCTTACCTGTGGCAGATAAAAATAGTGCGATTGACTCTTCGGTGTAGCTTCCGGCATCGCGCAGCTCTCGCCATGCCATAAGAGATTTCATAGCGGGCACACCAACAGGAACGGAGCGTCGTTTACCGCCCTTGCCCAAAACCGTTACCTCCGCAGCATCCCAATCCAACCAACCTGCAGACTCATGTTGGCGATCTTTACTTTGCATCACATCAATACCCAAAAGCTCTGAAAGACGCAAGCCCGAGGAATAGAGCAGATCAATAATTGCCGCATCCCGAATCGACTCTAAATCCTTTTTCTCTTCCGCCTCTTTGACTGCTTGATTTACCAAAGCAAGCGCCTGCTCAACAGATAAAGCTTTAGGCAAAGACTTCAAGCGCTTAGGCGCCTTGACATCATCTACGGGGTTTGCAACCAGTGCGCTTGTTACCTTACCTGCGCGTGCATCACGTCGCGCATCTTTTTCGCTGAGCCAGTCATACCAACCACGCCATGCAGAAAGTGCTCTCGCAATACTTCTCGAAGATTTACCTTTTGAATGCAAACGGCCAGCCCAACGACGCACATGCCCATTGCTTACCTTTAAAAGTTCAATGGCGTCTTCAAGGGCAAAGTTTTGTAAATCACTCAGGTCCATGCCATACGCTTTGAGCGTATGCGGCGAGAGTTGGCGCAAGACATGCAACTCATGCAAATACTCTTGCATGAGGGGGTGAAGGTCAGTCGCCTTTAATTTCATAAGCTTGGATGCGATCCAAAGCTGCGGCAGTGAGTTCAGCGATCTGACGCAAATAAAACGCGCCCATGTCTGCAGTAAAGCGGGATTCGTCTTTACTTGCTAGCAACAACACTGCTGGCGATTGATTGGCGCCAATACTTTTGCCCAGCGGCAAGCCAATAGCAACCATGCTTTGCCACTCAGGATCAATAGTGGTTTGACTTGCTAAAAGATCTACGCTGGCAGCAGCCAACTCTTTTGCAGAACCACACAAGGGAGTGTCAACCCAAGGACTAAATGCAGAATTCGGTGACAGCAATTGCGCAGACTCCACTTCAAAGACTTCGGCCAAGCCAGAAGTAATCGCAGACTCTACATCGGCTTTATTGTTTGCTTTCATTAAACGCAAAAGCCAAGCAACTAAACTTTGCTGCGTTTTATCGTTACGACTACCAAAGTGCAGCATCTCACTTAAGCGACGATTGAGTTCTTGATTTTGTGTACGCAACACCGTCATCTGACGCTCTTGCAAAGAGATAGCACGATCTTCATGGGGATGCTTAATACGAATCTCATTGAAGAGATCAGCATAGCGCTCAAAAAAGCCTGGGGTTACACGCAACCACTCAGCAACTAACTCTTCTTGCTCGGCTTGTTTCGGATCTATTGCGCTCATCAATTGCTTTCTAAAAATGTTCTTTTGTTAACCCAGCTTTTTACGCAAGAGTTCATTTACCTGACCAGGATTGGCTTTGCCTTGAGAGGCTTTCATGATCTGGCCCACCAAAGCATTAAATGCTTTCTCTTTGCCAGAACGGAACTCTTCAACCGATTTCTGATTCGCCGCCAAAACTTGATCAATGATGGCCTCAATTGCACCGCTATCACTAATTTGCTTCAAACCCTTGGCATCAATCACTTGATCTACAGTGCTAATGGTCTTGCCTGCAAGAGCCTCTTCCCAAAGAATCGCAAAAATGTCTTTAGCAATTTTGTTGGAGATAGTGCCATCCGCGACGCGAGTCAGTAATGGCGCTAAATGTTCCGCCTTTAATGGCGCATCTGCCGCAGCAATACCAGCACGATTTAATGACGATGCAAGTTCGCCAGCAATTAAATTAGCCGCTGCTTTTGCTAATGGCTTACCAACGATTGCCAATAGGTCTTCAAATACTTTTGCAGTATCACGATCTTGCGTGAGCAACTGCGCATCGTAGGCGCTTAAACCAAATTCGCTTTGCCACTGATCACGCAACTGCGCAGGGAGTGCAGGCATCTTGCTACGCACAGCTTCAATCCATGCATCATCAATGACTACAGGCAATAAGTCAGGGTCCGGGAAGTAGCGATAGTCATTCGCATCTTCTTTGCTACGCATGCTACGTGTTTCACCGCGATCGGGATCATATAAACGGGTTTCTTGAACGACGGTACCGCCATCTTCAATTAACTCAATTTGACGACGCACCTCGTATTGAATTGCCTCTTCCAAGAAACGGAAAGAGTTCAGATTCTTAATTTCGCAACGGGTACCAAACTCTGCTTGCCCCATAGGGCGAACAGATACGTTTGCATCGCAACGGAATGAACCTTCTTGCATATTGCCGTCACAAACACCCAGCCAAACCACCAGGCCATGTAGTGCTTTGGCATAGGCAACCGCCTCTGCGGCACTGCGCATTACGGGCTCAGTCACGATTTCCAGCAAAGGTGTTCCTGCGCGATTTAAATCGATGCCACTAGAAGGCTCTTCATGGGGGCCAGTAAAACCTTCTTCGTGGACTGATTTACCTGCGTCTTCTTCCATGTGGGCGCGAGTGAGCTCAACTACCTTCACCTCATCGCCAACCAGGATTTCAACTTTTCCTCCAACTACAACTGGAATTTCCATTTGGCTAATTTGATAGCCCTTAGGTAAATCAGGATAGAAATAGTTCTTACGTGCAAAGATGCTTGCCGGTGAAATCTTTGCATTCACTGCTAGCCCAAAACAAATCGCATGCTCTACTGCTTGGCGATTGAGCACTGGCAATACACCAGGCAGCGCAAGGTCCACCGCACATGCTTGCGTGTTTGGCTCCGCACCAAAGCGCGTGCTTGCACCACTAAAAATCTTCGACTGTGTTTGTAATTGTGCGTGGGTCTCTAGACCAATAACGACTTCCCATTGCATCATGCCACCTCGCTTGCTTGACGCAAATGCCAATCACTGGCCTGCTGATATTGATGAGCTACCTGCAAGAGGCGTGCTTCAGAAAAATAATTGCCGATGAGCTGCATGCCAATAGGTAAATTATTGGCATTAAATCCGCATGGCACACTCATTGCCGGCAGGCCTGCCAAGTTTGTTGATAGCGTATAAATATCTTCTAAATACATTTGCACAGGGTCTTTTGACTTTTCACCTAAGCGCCAGGCTACATCAGGGGCTACGGGCCCCAAGATGACATCACATTGATTAAAAGCCGCCTGAAAATCTGCCGCAATAATGCGACGAATCTTTTGTGCCTGCAGATAGTAAGCATCATAGTAACCATGACAAAGGACATAGGTTCCAATCATGATGCGGCGCTTTACTTCCGAGCCAAAACCCTCGGTGCGAGACTTGGCATACATATCACCAAGATCACGATATTCATTTGCGCGATATCCGTAACGAACACCATCAAAGCGACTCAAATTACTCGATGCTTCTGCAGGTGCTAAAACGTAATAAACGGGGATAGATAATTTGGTTTTGGGCAAACTTACTTCAATTAATGTGGCTCCTAAGTTTTCTAAAAGCTTGGAGGCTTCATTAACGGACTTGGCAACATCGCTTGCTAAACCTTCAGCAAAAAATTCTTTTGGTAAACCAACACGCAAACCATCTAGTGGTTTTGCTGAATTGTTGTTTCCATCTTTCCAGTTTTGGTTGAGGTAACGGCCGTAATCTTCTCCGGAGTCCGCTAAAGAAGTGGAGTCACGTGGATCATGCGAAGACATTGCTGAAAGCAGCAAAGCGCAATCTTCTGCGGTCTTGCCCATCGGGCCCGCTTGATCGAGTGAAGATGCGTAGGCAATCATGCCGTAACGAGAAACACGCCCATAGCTGGGCTTAATTCCAGTTAAGCCACAAAATGCAGCTGGCTGGCGAATTGAGCCGCCTGTATCGGTACCAGTAGCAATCGGCGCTAACCCAGCAGCAACTGCTGCTGCAGAGCCGCCTGAAGAACCGCCGGCAACGTGCGCGGCATTCCATGGATTTAAAACCGGGCCGTAAGCAGAGTTTTCATTAGAAGAGCCCATAGCGAACTCATCCATATTTGTCTTGCCCAGACAAACCATGCCAGCGCCATGGGGATTGTTTTCATCTGGGATACCCAGATTCGCCACTACCGTGGCGTCGAATGGGCTCTGGTATCCCTCCAGGATTTTGGAGGCTGCAGTCGACTTCCAGCCACGCGTTACAAAGACATCTTTATGTGCAATGGGGATGCCGGTTAACTTGCCCGCTTTCCCAGATGAAATTAACTGATCTGCTTTATTAGCTTGCTCTAAGCTTAAGTGAGCATTCACATCAAGATAGGCATTCCACTGCTTTCCAGCTTCAATACGGTTCAAAAAGTACTGAGTGAGCTCGGTGCTAGAAACCTTTTTAGCGGCTAGCGCTTTTGCCATTAAGGCTATAGGAGTGTTGTGCCAACTCATTCGATCACCCTTGGTACAAGGAAGTAGCCATCCTGCTGCGCAGGGGCTGACTGCATGTTTTCGGCGCGATGGTCAGACTCGGTCACTTGGTCAGCACGCATAGGCTGGGCCAAATCACGCAAAAAGAGAATGGGATGAGCCAAAGGCTCAAGCCCGCTTGTATCAACGGCCTGCATTTCCTCCACCAAGGAAAAAATGGCCTGCAATTGAGGCAAAACTGCCTCAGCTTCTGCCTGATTTAACTCAAGCCTAGAAAGGTGCGCAATGCGCTGGACATCATCAAGTTTCATGGGGCGCTAGAGTATCATTCCTATATATTTTCATTAACACTTTCTATTTTCCCACTACATCATGTTTGGTTTTTTCCGCAGCTACTTTTCCAATGACCTAGCCATCGACCTAGGAACCGCCAACACCTTAATTTATATGCGTGAGCGGGGTATTGTCCTCGATGAACCTTCTGTTGTGGCAATTCGCCAAGAAGGTGGTCCAAACGGCAAAAAGACCATTTTGGCCGTCGGCAAAGAGGCAAAAGCGATGTTGGGACGTGTTCCAGGGAATATTGAGGCAATTCGCCCAATGAAAGACGGCGTTATCGCCGACTTCACCATTACCGAACAAATGCTCAAGCAATTTATCAAGCTTGTGCACGAGAGCAAATTATTAAAGCCAAGCCCACGCATCATCATTTGCGTTCCTTGTGGATCTACTCAAGTTGAACGTCGTGCGATTCGTGAATCTGCATTAGGCGCTGGCGCATCACAAGTATTTTTAATTGAAGAGCCGATGGCTGCTGCAATTGGTTCTGGCTTGCCAGTTTCTGAAGCTGCTGGTTCGATGGTTGTCGACATCGGTGGCGGTACAACCGAAGTTGGCGTGATGTCATTGGGCGGCATGGTTTACAAAGGCTCCGTTCGTGTTGGTGGCGATAAGTTTGACGAAGCAATTACCAATTACATCCGTCGTAACTACGGCATGTTGATCGGCGAACAAACTGCTGAGTTGATCAAGAAAACCATTGGCTCCGCTTTCCCCGGCGCCGAAGTGCGCGAGATGGAAGTAAAAGGTCGCAATCTTTCAGAAGGTATTCCACGTAGCTTTACAGTTACCAGCAATGAAATCTTGGAAGCATTAACCGATCCGTTGAATCAAATTGTGACCGCAGTAAAAGCGGCTCTCGAGCAGATTCCACCTGAGTTGGCATCCGATATCGCTGAACGCGGCATGATGCTAACTGGCGGCGGCGCCTTATTGCGCGACCTTGATCGCCTCTTGCTTGAAGAAACTGGCCTGCCAATTCATGTTGCAGAAGATCCTTTAACTTGCGTGGCTCGTGGTTGCGGTATCGCACTTGAGCGCATGGATAAGTTAGGCGGAGTGTTCTCGCACGAGTAAGCGACATACACGTCGACCAGGGAATTGCAACATAGCGCTCCACCACTTTTCAGACAGGGCATTCCGGCCTTACTTAAACTGATTGTCTGTCTGTCGATCAGCATCGCTCTGATGCTGATCGATTTTCGTTTCAAAGCACTCGATCCCATCCGCAACAACGTCAATTGGATTTTGCGTCCGCTTGAATACGTCATGATGATGCCGCGCAATGTACTTGAAGCAACATCAGAATATTTCACCACTAGATCAACTCTGGATCAAGAAAACCAAGTGATGAAAGTGCGTCAAGCGGAACTTTCTCTGCTGGCAAATCAATCAGAATTTTTGATGGTGGAAAACCAAAACTTGCGTGAGCTGATGGCTTTGCAAAAACAGGTGCCATTTAAAACACTTCCAGTAGAAATTCTATTTAATCCACCGAACCCTATTTCACAGCGCATTGTGATTAATCGCGGGAGTAACGACGGCCTTAAGCTAGGCAACCCGATTGCCAATGATTCCGGTATTTTGGGTCAAGTAGTTCGCCTGTATGAGCGCTCTGCCGAGGTTTCTCTGCTGGAAGACCGTGATTTTGCCGTTCCGGTGCAGGTGGCGCGTAACGGACTTCGTGCAGCCGTCTTTGGTGCAGGGCGCGGTAACCCGCTAGAGCTTCGCTACCTACCAGTAGCAAGCGATCTTGAGGTCGGGGATATTTTGCTAACCTCTGGAATTGATGGCATTTACCCTCCCGGTTTTGCAGTAGCCGTCATTAGCAAAATTGAACGCAATGTCGATAAGAATTCCTCAAATGTATTTTGCGTACCAGTTGCAGCAGTAAATCGCTATCGTCAAGCATTGGCGCTTTTATATGATCCGCAGTTTGATGCTAAAGCTCCGACGCTGAATAACAAATCAGCAACCGGTGCGCCGCTAACAAACACCCCCGGTAGACGTCAAACTCGTGCGCGGGGAATGCAATGATTGATTTCCAAAGCGGCTATATTCTGCGCCCGGTAAATCCGGTCTTTATTTACTTCAGCTTATTTTGTGCGCTGCTATTAAATCTATTGCCGATTGGTAACTATGGCTGGGTACCCGATTGGTTGATTCTCTGTATTGTGTTTTGGAATATTCATCAACATCGATATGTGAGCGTGATCACCGCGTTCATTCTTGGTCTCATGATGGATGTTCATAACTCCGATCTCCTAGGCTTGCATGCCTTTAGTTACTCGCTTGTTGCTTATGTCGCCATCTCATGGCACAGACGTATTGTGGCTCTCACGGTGCTGTCACAAGCATTACATCTGCTGCCGATTTTCTTATTGGTATCACTCTTTCCCGTGCTGGCACATTGGTTGCTAAGCGGCGAACTATATTGGTGGGCTCTCACAGGCGCTATTCAAGCACTGATTGAGGCGATGCTCTGGCCATTAGCAACGCGCATCCTCCTTGCGCCACAGCGTCGCCCTATAGATGTTGATCACAATCGACCACTCTAAGAATTAAGATGGTTTCTTTTAAAAAACCTGATCTAGACTCATTTCAAGAGCGCATTCACATTGCGACCTTGTTTGTCACCGTTTGTTTTTTATTACTTGTTACTCGCCTTGTATGGCTTCAACTAGTCAGCCATGGAAAATATGCGCTGTTAGCAGAGAGTAATCGTATTGCGCTCGTCCCCGCTCCAGCAAACCGAGGTCTTCTGATTGATCGCAATGGCATTGTGATCGGCAGGAATTATTCTGCCCTCACTCTGGATGTGAATGCCGAGGAGGTCAAAGGCAACGTAGACCAATTAATCAACGAACTTTCTGAAATCATTGATATTTCCCCCAGGGATCGCCGTAATTTCAAGCGCTCCCTAGAAGATTCTCGCAATATGGGCACTTTTCCCCTCCGCTCGATGCTCAACGAGACCGAAACAGCCCGTTTTATGGCCAATCGCTACCGTTTTCCTGGGGTAGAAATCCGCGCCCGCAGCTTCCGAGAGTACCCATATAACGAATTAGCCTCCCATTTGATTGGCTATATTGGCCGCGTTTCTCAGAAAGATAAGGAGCGCATGCAGGCCGAAATCGAGGGCGCCAAGGCTGATGATCCAGACGCTTTGCAGGCATCTTTCTTGCCAGGCATTCAGTACGTTGGAAAGATTGGTTTAGAGCAAAGCTACGAAACTGTTTTGCGTGGAGTGCCTGGATACGACCAAGTCGAAATTACTGCTGGCGGAAAACCGGTGCGCACACTTTCTAGTTCGCCATCAGTTCCAGGAAAGAATGTGGTTCTCTCGGTTGATATCAAGCTGCAATATTTAGTTGAGCAGCTTTATGGAAATTTCCGAGGTGCGTTCGTGGCAATTGAGCCAGAGACTGGCGATGTCTTAGCATTTGTTTCTAAACCCAACTTCAATCCAAATGACTTTGTTGAGGGCATTGATTCGGTGACGTGGAAAGAGCTAAACGACTCACCACAAAAGCCACTCTATAACCGCCCGCTGAAAGGCATCTACCCACCAGGTTCAACTTATAAACCTTTCATGGCACTAGCTGCCTTAGAAAATAAAAAGCGCACGCCATCACAAACAATTTCTGATCCTGGTTACTTTGACTTTGGTAATCACACATTCCGTGATGACAAAAAAGGTGGCCATGGCATTGTGGATATGCAAAAGTCGATTGTTGAATCTTGCGACACCTATTACTACTTGCTTGCACGCGATATGGGCGTGAACATGATGCATGACTTTATGAAGCCGCTTGGCTTTGGCCAAATCACTGGCATTGATTTACAAGGCGAGGCAAGAGGTGTCCTACCTTCTACCGAATGGAAGAAAAACACTTTTAAAAAGCCAGAGCAGCAAAAATGGTATGAAGGTGAAACTATTTCTCTAGGCATTGGTCAGGGCTACAACGCTTTCACTATTTTGCAATTAGCCCATGCAATGGCTAACGTAGCAAACAACGGCATCGTCATGAAGCCTCACTTAGTCAAAGCAATTGAAGATCCGTTCACGCGAAATAGAGTACTCACAACACCTAAAGAAAGTTATCGCATCGATCTCAATGCCGAAAATATTGAAGTCATTAAGAAGGCGATGCTTGAAGTGAATATTTCAGGCACTTCTGCAGCTGCATTTAAAGGAACCGGATATCAAGTTGGCGGAAAAACTGGAACTGCACAAGTTTTTAGTTTGAATTCAAAAGAATATAAGCACAGTGCTACTGCAGAGTTCTTGCGCGACCACGCTTTATATATTGCATTCGCTCCAGTAGATAAGCCAACCATTGTGATTGCCATGGTTGTCGAGAATGCAGGCTTTGGAGCGCAACACGCAGCACCAATCGCACGTAAGGCATTGGACTATTACATTGAGGGCAAGTGGCCTAAGGAGATTCCTGAATGGAAAAGAGCCCCTTAATCAAAGTTAAAGGATTTTTCTTTGGTATTTTTTCCGGATTAGATCGCCAGCTCGGCCTTATTCTGCTTGGCTTAGCGGCTATCGGCTTTTTTACTTTTTTATCGGCGAGTCAAAATACTCCCGTGCAAATTTTAGAAGAGGTGCGCAATCTCGCGCTCTCTTTTGTAGTCATGTGGATCGTGTCACGTATACCGCCTAAGTGGCTAGAGATGGGCGCAGTTTGGATTTATGGATTTGGCGTTGCTCTTTTAATTGCAGTAGCTGCATTTGGCTTAATTAAAAAAGGTGCACGTCGTTGGCTCAATATTGGGGTTGTGATTCAGCCATCTGAGATTATGAAAATTGCAATGCCCCTGATGCTTGCTTGGTATTTTCAGAAACGTGAAGGCATTCAAAAATCTTGGGACTACGGTGTTGCTGGAATTATTTTGGCAATCCCAGTGTTTTTAATCGCACGCCAGCCCGATCTGGGAACTGCTCTTTTAGTTTTTGCAGCCGGTCTTTACGTCATTATTTTGGCAGGGCTACCGTGGAAATGGATTTTGCCTTTTGTTGCTTTAGGCGTTATTGGCATTCTGTTAATTATTATTTTCGGCAGCATTATCTGTGCACATGATGTGGTTTGGCCACTCGTACACAATTATCAAAAGCATCGCATCTGCACTTTATTGGATCCCACTAGCGATCCATTAGGCAAAGGCTTTCACACCATTCAATCTATGATTGCGATTGGTTCTGGCGGATTCTTCGGCAAGGGTTGGTTTCAAGGAACTCAGGCGCACTTAGAATTCATTCCAGAAAAACATACTGACTTTGTATTTGCGGTTTTCTCTGAGGAATTTGGTCTGTTAGGTAACTTGGTTTTACTGGCACTCTTCTTTGCCTTAATTAAAAGAGGGCTCGCCATCTCTGCAAGCGCACCAAATTTATTTACGCGCTTGTTAGGCGCCGCCGTGACTTTGATTTTCTTCACCTATGCATTTGTGAATATCGGCATGGTGAGCGGTCTATTGCCGGTAGTTGGAGTGCCACTGCCATTTATTAGTTATGGCGGTACCGCTCTTGTGACCCTGGGATTTGGTGCCGGCATATTGATGAGCATTCATCGTCATCGCCGTTTAGTGCAAAGCTAATTTAGAAACAACTG
Organism: Polynucleobacter sp. MWH-Jannik1A5; assembly: GCF_018881795.1. Classification (GTDB taxonomy): domain Bacteria; phylum Pseudomonadota; class Gammaproteobacteria; order Burkholderiales; family Burkholderiaceae; genus Polynucleobacter. The sequence continues at coordinate 813,209 of NZ_JACVPQ010000001.1, forward strand.
TTAATACCCCGAAGCATTTTCTAGGGAATAAAAAAGCCCGGCATGCCGGGCTTTTTTATCAACAAAGGAAGAATTACTTCTTACGCTTGTTAACTGAATCTTTAAATGCTTTACCAGCAGAAAACTTAACAGTTTTTGCAGCAGCGATTTTGAGTGGCTCGCCAGTTTTTGGGTTACGACCCATACGTGCAGCACGCTTGCCAGAAGCAAATGTACCAAAGCCGATCAGTTGTACTGAGTCACCTTTAGTAACAGCTTTGATGATTGTGTCGATAGCAGAATTCAATGCGAATTCAGCTTTGGCTTTAGAAATCTCCGCGTCGTCAGCAATCGCTGCGATTAGTTCGGCTTTGTTCAAGTGAAGCTCCTTATAGATATTGATGTCAGCGCACATTACGCTTACATGATTTTAACCACAAAAAATTACAAAAATAAAGTTGCGTTACAGCAATTTTTTACTTCAACTACAAACTACTCATCCAAAACTACGATATCAGAAACAAAATACTCCGTATCGCCAAAACAGGTTGTCGGCAAGCCGATGTGTTGCTCATACTTTAGGGCAACTTTTTTTCCTAAATTAGCATTTATTTTTTGCGCCACAGCATCTTCACGCACCGTAAAGAGGAATTTTTCTGACATCGTGCCGGGCATAGAGACCATCGCCAACTCACCCTCCCAGGTTTTACATACATACCCACGATTAGAGAATTTCTGCACATATCCAGCACGCTCGCCACTTCCGTAGCTCCAATTCAGCATGGCCCACGTATAGACTGAAATAGCCACTAACCCAATTAAAACAAGGCTTAAGAGCCACTTTATAAAGCTATTCATCAGAATTTCCTTGGTAAATCTACACACAAACCCTAGTCGGGTGCTTATATCTTCTATATGAAGTATATGAGCATCCAGTTGCGAGAAATAGTCTATTTAAGGCCTATATCCAAATTAAAATATCGATAACTACCTTAAATAGACAAAAGCCATGGAAATTCGTCACGTTATCTTTTTTGTTTTTGTAGTATCAGCAATTTACGTCTATTACAGGGGAAAGGTGCGTTTTGGCGTAGTGAGATCTCTCACTGACTACCAGGTGCTTCTAGCACCAGTAAATACCCTGCTGTACCTATTTTCAAAAGTGAAGGCAAGCGCCTTTATTCCAGTTAGTCAATTTCCTGAAATGAAACCCATTCAAGACAATTGGGAAACCATACGGCAGGAAGCGCTTTCTTTGCAGGAGGGTGGATCCATTGCTGCAGCAACCGGATACAACGACATTGGCTTTAATTCTTTCTTTCGCACTGGTTGGAAGCGTTTTCACCTATGCTGGTACGGAAAAGAGGTGCCGTCAGCCCAAGCTAAATGCCCTAAAACAGTGGCACTGCTGAAATCCATCCCCTCCATTAAGGCGGCCATGTTTGCCTCATTGCCGCCCGGCGCAACCTTGGTACGCCACCGCGACCCTTATGCAGGCTCCTTGCGCTATCACATTGGTCTATCTACGCCAAACAACCCCAAGTGCTTCATTGACGTCGATGGTGAGCGCTATTACTGGAAAGATGGTGAAGCGGTGATGTTTGATGAGACCTACATTCACTATGCTGCCAATGAAACCGACCAGCAAAGAATTATCTTATTTTGTGATGTCGAGCGTCCTGTGTACACCAAAATAGTTCAGCTACTGAATCGCTGGTTTGGTCGATATGTCATGAGTGCAGCTTCTTCTCAAAACGTAGAAGGCGAAAAAGTTGGTTTTGTAAATGTTCTTTTTACCTATTTCTACCAACTCCGCGCGCAAGCCAAAAAACTTAAAGCAAAACATCGCACCGTTTACTACGTAGGCAAGTGGGTGCTGATTCTAGGAATTTTGTGGGCCATTTTTTGGTAGGCTGATTTTGGTTTTAGGGGCTTAGTAACTGAACAATTTGCTCAGGACTAATGGGGCCCCATATTTCCACTCTTTTCTTGCGGCTATTTTGACCAGACACGAATTGAATTTGCTTTTGAGGCACTCTCAGCTGCTTGGAAAGCCAGGCCAATAGGAGTTCATTTGCCTTATTTTCAAGGGCCGGCGCCTGTAGAGAAATTTTTAAGCAGCCGTCATGAAGGCCAACCACTTTTGTTTGTTTTGCCCCAGGCTGGCAATGCAAATTGAGAGTGATCCCAGTGGGGGTTTGTTTTAACCAAATAGGTGTCATCAAAGTACTTTAAACTGAATCCATGACGATGAAGAATTCTCAAGCTTTAGAGCAGCTATTTACAAACAATCGCACCTGGGCAGAAAGCATGATAGCCAAGGATGCCAACTTTTTTAAGCGCCTTGTCTCTCAACAGGCCCCCGAATACCTTTGGATTGGTTGCTCTGATAGCCGAGTGCCAGCAAATGACATTGTTAATTTGTTGCCTGGTGAATTATTTGTCCATCGAAACGTTGCAAACGTCGTTGTCCACACAGATTTAAATTGTTTATCCGTGATTCAGTTTGCAATTGATTTACTTAAAGTGAAGCATATATTGGTGGTGGGCCATTATGGATGCTCAGGCGTTCATGCGGCACTAACAGATAAGCGAGTCGGTCTGGCTGACAACTGGTTACGCCATGTCAAAGACGTGCATCAAAAACATGAGCGTTATCTAGGCGACATGATCCCAACCCAAAAACGTCAAGATCGTTTATGCGAGCTCAACGTCATTGAGCAAGTAGTGAACGTTTGTGAAACCACTATCGTGCAAGATGCTTGGGCGCGCGGACAGGATCTAACCGTTCATGGCTGGGCTTATCGACTTGAGACTGGTCTGGTGAACGACTTGGGCATGTCAAGCAGCTCGGTCGAAGAAATGACTGAGCGCTATGCTAAGTCTGTAAAGCGCTACGAACAAGATCAAAACTAATTTGCTCAAATCTTTTTCTAATCAAGTAGTTGTTGCGCTACTCAAGCTTCTCTCACTACTACCCTATAGATTACTAGTTGCCATTGGTTATGGGCTTGGCTATATTGCTGCTCGCATTCCCGGCGATAGAAACCGGGTTGTGAAAACTAATCTCCGCCTATGCTTTCCCCAATTAAGCTCAGCTGAAATTGATAGCTTATGCAAACAACACTGGCGTTTGCTTGGTCGCAGCCTCGTAGAAAAAAGTATTATTTGGTGTGGCAGTTCAAAACAGTTGGGCAATATGATCGAGGTAAAGTCAGCAGTAGATCTCTCTAGCAAAAAACCGCGCATCCTCGTCAATATGCACTTCACAGGTATTGAGGGCAGTATTATTTTGAGCGCACTGTCCAAAGAAAAGCACTGGCCACGGACTTCTGGATTTTTTCAAAGAATGAAAAGTCCATTCTTTAATAAAAAAATTATTGAATGGCGCAATCGCTTCGGTGGAAACTCCATTGATCGACAGGGAAATGCTAAAGCCATCATTCGCGAAATTCGTAACGGCGATTTCATCATCATTGCACCAGATATTGATTTAGGTCTAAAGGACTCTGAGTTTGTACCGTTTTTTGACATCCAAACGAATACGATCACTACGATTTCTCGCTTAGCTAAAATTACAGGCGCCGATGTCTGCCTGATGACAACCACCTTGAAGGCGGATGAGTCTGGCTACCTGTGCGAAATTGGAGAGCCTTTGGAGAATTTCCCAGGAGTTGATCCAAAATCAGACACTGCTCGTCTAAACCAATATTTTGAAGAGAAAATTCGATTGCGCCCAGCGGAATACTACTGGGTTCATAAGCGGTTCAAAAATCGCCCAGATAACGGTCAAAGCCCCTATAACCCTTCTATCTAGAGGTCTTTTGTCCTATCATTAAGGGATGACTGAACGTATTGGGCTATTCGCCGATCTCCATAGTAATTTAGAAGCCTTTGAAGCCTGTATGGCTCGTGCGCAAGAGCTTGGAGTAACCCGAATGGTTTTCTTGGGTGACCTAGTTGGCTATAACGCCGACCCTGCAGCGCTCATCGATCGAATTGCTGATCTTGTGGAGAAGAAGCAGGCCATAGCCATCCTTGGCAATCATGATGAAGCTGTTTTTAAGGACAGTCGAAGTCAAATGAACTCCAGCGCCAATGCTGCCATCGAGTGGACTAAGTCTCAGCTCAAGCCTAGTCACGTGGAGTTCTTAAAAAATCTACCGCTCATTATTCAAGAGGACGAAATTTGTTTTGTTCACGCCTCTGCACATAACCCTGCCGACTGGAATTACATTACCGATAGCATGAGTGCATGGCGGTGCGTACAAAACTCTGGAAAGAATTACACCTTTGTAGGCCATGCACATGAGCAGGCATTGTTTTATCAAAGCGCCGTTGGAAAACTCATTCGCTTTGCACCACATCCCGGCGATGAAATTCCAGTGCTTCACCATCGCCAGTGGGTAGGCGTTGTAGGCTCCCTTGGCCAGCCAAGAGATGGCAACCCTGAGGCCTGTTTTGCCATTTTCGAACCTGAAGCGGAAGTTCTCACCTTTCATCGCACACCCTATGATCACTTTACTGCTGCAGACAAAGTGCGTCGTGCCGGGCTGCCAGAAGACTTAGCAAATCGCCTTATTACGGGCAGGTAAATCTAATGGCAATTAATACTGATATTGAAGCAGTAGACGATATATTTCAAGAAGGCAAAATAGTTGATGGATTTACCTTAGGCAAGGAAGTTCATCGTGGCGGAATGGCCAGCCTTTTTTCTGCAACCAAAGAAGGTATTGATGTTCCTATTCTGCTAAAGATACCGCGCGTTGGTAGAGATCAGCCTGTAGAAAGCTTGATTGGCTTTGAAACTGAGCTCACCATCTTGCGCTCACTTAAAAGCCCATACGTTCCAAAGTATCTGGGCTCTGGCAATATGGCCACGCGCCCATATATTGCAATGGAATGGGTGGAAGGCAGACCTCTTGAGGACTACATTAAAGAAGGTAAAGTTTTTACGATTGATGAAGTTGTCCGCATTGGCGCGGATCTTGCGCAAGCAGTTCAATCACTGCACTCTCAAGATGCAATCCATCTTGATATCAAGCCTGAAAATATTTTGGTTGATGAGAAGGGCAAGTTAACCCTCATTGATTTTGGTTTGTCACATCATGCTCGCTATCCTGATTTGCTGGCCGAAGAAATGCGAAAAGGCGTTGGCTCTGCGCCCTATATCTCCCCCGAGCAAGTAGCTGGTATTCGCTCTGATGCACGTAGTGATATTTTTTCTATCGGTGCAATCATGTACGAGCTGCTGACTGGTGAACTACCATTTGGCAATCCCCAATCAATGAGTGGCTTACGTCGAAGAATGTGGGCAGAGCCATTCCCACCAAGGGCAATTCGTAGAGAAATTCCTCGCTGGCTTCAAGAAGTTGTTTTAAGGTGCCTTGAACCTCGTGCCGCAGATCGCTACCAAAGTGCTGCGCGCTTGCGGCAAGTGCTGAGGGATCCCGAGGGCGTCACACTAACGGAGCGGGCTGACCGTGTTGAGCCGCCTAGTTTTTGGCAAAACCTGAAGGGGATGTTTAAAGCTGCTGGCTATGAACCCTCCCCAAGTCCACGTCCGAGCATGGGGAACTTTGACGCGCCCCTCATGATTGCGGCAATTGATACTCGCCAGTCAGATGAAGACTTACGAGAGCGTATGCAAATTACTGCAAAGAACCTTTTGCATGCCTATCCTGAAAGTCGATTAGTTTGCTTGAGCACCATTAGCAGCACACCAACATTCGAAGGAAACCAAGAGAGTGAGACTGCCAGCGGTATTGTGCGCGGTCATTTAGTACAGCTAATGGATTGGGCTAAACCGCTAAAGCTTCCGCCAGAGAGAATTTCTTATCACGTACTAGAGGCTCTTGATCCAGCATCCCGAATTGTAGAATTCGCGAAAGACAATGATGCATCCCTCATTCTGATTGGAGCATCACATAAGCTACCTAACAAAGTAACGCCATGGAGAACCTCTATGACTAAGATTGTCGAAGAGGCGCCCTGCAGCGTGCATATTGTCAGGACTTGATCTAGGCCCATCAACTCCCCAAGGCTAGCAATTGACGGATAATGCGTACATGGAAGAAAAAGTACGCGTCTCAAAATTACTCTCTGAGCTAGGCCTGTGTTCACGCCGTGAAGCTGACTCTTATATTGAGCAAGGTCTCGTAACAGTAGACGGTGAAGTAGTGAATGAATTGGGTGTTCGTGCTTTTCGTCATCAAAAAATAGAGTTGCAATCTGGCGCCAAAGCGCAACAAGCTTCTCGCATTACCGTGATCCTTAATAAACCTGTTGGTTACATATCTCACTACGATGATGAGCAAGAATATCAACCTGCAGCCTCTTTGATTACTCCAGAAAATTACTTTGCCAGCCCCCTAGATAAAGGGAGAAGTCCTCGCTTCAACACTAAAGGTCTAGCACCTGCTGGAAGATTGGATATTGACTCTACTGGCATGCTAGTTCTTACTCAAGATGGGCGTATTGCCAAATTATTGATTGGTGAAAATAGTCCCATTGAAAAAGAATATTTAGTACGCGTTGAAGGAATGCTTTCTTTTGAAGATTTGGATCGCTTAAGACATGGTCTCTCACTTGATGGAGTAGAGCTAAAGCCTGCACAAGTAAGCTGGCAAAATGAAGATCAGCTTCGCTTTGTATTGCGCGAAGGACGCAAGCGCCAAATACGTCGGATGTGTGAGATGGTGGGCCTCAAAGTATTGGGTCTCAAACGCGTCAGAATGGGTCGTATCTCACTAGGCCCACTGCCGCCAGGCCAATGGCGCTATGTAAGGCCTGAAGAGCAATTCTGAAGCGGCTCGCCCGCTTATAATTGCGTCCAAACTGATATTAAGTAGCGCAAAATTACCATCGAAACTTCCACCTCCAGCACGCCAGGCGCAGAAGTACTTAGACGTCGCAGCTTTGCCATCATCTCTCACCCAGATGCCGGCAAAACTACGCTTACTGAAAAACTATTGCTATACGCGGGCGCCATTCAAATTGCTGGCAGTGTGAAAGCCCGTAAAGCAAGCCGCCATGCAACCTCCGACTGGATGGAGATTGAAAAACAACGGGGTATCTCTGTAGCAAGCTCGGTAATGCAAATGGAATACCGCGATTGCATCATTAACTTATTGGATACGCCGGGCCACCAAGATTTCTCCGAAGATACCTACCGAGTATTAACTGCCGTTGACTCGGCTCTGATGGTGATTGATGCTGCCAATGGTGTCGAATCCCAAACATTGCGCTTGCTTGAAGTCTGCCGCGCACGTAATACGCCTATTGTCACCTTCATCAACAAGATGGATCGTGAAGTAAAGCCGCCAATGGAACTCATGGACGAGATCGAAACCGCTCTCGGTATTGAAGTGGTTCCATTTACTTGGCCAGTCGGCATGGGCAAATCCTTTGCGGGAGTTATCGACATTGCCAATATGCGGATGCGAATGTTCAAAGCAGGCGAAGATCGCGTAACCGAAGACTCACATGCGGTTGTAGATGTAAATGATCCAGCACTGAAAGAACGTTTAGGCACGGACTTAGAAAATGCTCTGGGTGAGGTAGAGCTAATTAAAGAGGCAATGCCTGCCTTTAATCTCGAGGCCTTTCTAGCTGGTCGTCAGTCGCCTGTTTTCTTTGGTTCTGCAATCAACAACTTCGGCGTACGTGAGATTCTAAATACATTAGTTGAACTAGCGCCATCACCAGGTTCACGCAAAGCGCTGCAACGTGAAGTCAGCCCTGCAGAAAATAAATTCTCGGCGGTCGTCTTCAAGATTCAGGCCAACATGGATCCAGCGCATCGCGACCGAGTGGCATTTTTAAGAATCTGCTCTGGTCATTTTCAGCGCGGCATGAAACTCAAGATTTGTCGTAATGGCAAAGAGGTGCGCACGAACAATGCGCTTTCCTTCTTATCGCAAAGACGCGATATTTTGGACGAAGCTTTTCCAGGCGACATCATTGGCCTGCCCAATCATGGATTACTTCGCCTTGGTGATACCTTAACTGAAGGGGAGCAATTACAGTTCACGGGCCTGCCATTTTTTGCACCAGAGATTTTCCGCATGGTTGAGTCTGCAGATCCATTACGCTCAAAACAATTACGCACTGGACTAATGCAATTAGGTGAAGAGGGCGCTATTCAGGTCTTTAGACCAATGGCTGGTGGCACGATGTTGTTAGGCGCATTTGGCCAACTCCAGTTCGAAGTAGTAAGCCACCGTCTGCAAACAGAATATGGCGCAGAGGTACGTCTATTGCCTGCCCGCTATAGCTTGGCCCGCTGGGTTAGCTCCGATGATCCTGTAGCGCTGAAAAAATTTACCCAAGAAAACATTCACCGCATGGCAGAAGATGTCGTAGGCGCATCTGTTTTCTTAGCATCCCATAAATCAGAATTAGATGTCGCTCAACAGCGCTGGGAATCAATTCAATTCCACGCCCTGAGAGAGCATGCTGGCCTAATTTATCAATCAGATTTAGCTGGCTAATTTACCCGCCGCTCTAAGCAATCTAACGCGGCATCTTGCAATCAAATACGGCGACCAATGGAGTATCACTACTCCGAAATGAGGCGATCTTGCCGTATTGCTGGCAATAAGCATTTGCCTTATTAGTTAACTGTTCAATGGATTCGCCACTGCTATTTAAAAAAGTCACGTGATTGGCGTCTGACGCATCGGTATATACCGCAGCACAAGCACTCAATATAAATATGCAGCTTACGCAAAGCATGAAATTTTTTAGTAATGTGTTCATTTAGAGCTCACTCATATGTATTTAGGATTTATTAAGGCTCAGCTTTTCTAGAAGCATTGCAGTAATTTTGCTGGCAGTCGGCCGATAAATCAAAATACAGACAATCGCTACTGGATAGGCCACCAGCCAAACCTCAAGCCATAACCAAAAGAAATTTTCTGCAGGGCCTACTCGCACAAATGTAGTTGCAAGCGTAATGCTCAGAGACATTAAGAAGCCCATTACAAGGGCAAAAACTAAACTGGGTAAATTCATCATGGTTACATCATAGCTTCTGCAGGCGTTAACTGTTATTCTGGACTGTGATCACTATTGTGCGCCCTAGATAGGGGAATCTCTTGAGCAAGCCTTTGAGATTCATCATTCCATTACTCTAGGAAATTTATGGCTGTAGGCCAAAACCAAAGAACCAGAAAAAACGACTCTATGCTTACCAAAACTGGTAAAGCGCGTTTAGGGCCCCTTAACACAGCGCAGCTTACTAAATTATTAGAAGCAAGCACAAAACCAAAAGAGAAAAGCAAAATATTGCGAGCACTTAGCAAACATAAAGTTGTTGTCGCATAATTAAAAAGCCCCGTTACTGGGGCTTTTTAATTACATCGCCATATAAAAGTGAGAAACAAAAATTGACTAGACTCTTCTCACCAACATTCTTTTACCGAGCATTACTGTAGACACTACCAAAACTGCGAAGATTAAGTTCATTGCTGTGAGGGAATCACCAAGCAAAATGCTGGCTGCCACTAGAGTGCAGAATGGCTGGACTAACTGGACCTGGCTTACTCTTGCAATGCCACCAATCGCAAGGCCCTCATACCAAAAGAAGAAGCCAAGAAACATCGAGAAGATGCTGAGATACATAAAGCTCATCCATGCTACGACACCTGCATCAATATATTCAGGGCTATATGTCAGCCAAGCCATCGCCAAATTGATGGGCAATGAGATTACCAATGCCCATGAAATAACTATGCGGGGATTTATCTTCCTTGAAAGCTCGCCGCCCTCTACATAACCAACACATGCACTGATGCCGCCCAAGACCAAAAGGCCATCAATATAAGTAAAGCTGCCCGAGCTCTTGAGCAGTGCATATAAAACAACTAGGCCAGCGCCCAGTAGAGATACCAGCCAAAAACCCAATGAAGGTCGCTCTTTAAAGCGCAGCACCCCAATTACCGTTGTAGCAAGTGGCATCATTCCCAAAATAACAGCCCCATGAGACGAAGAGCCATGGGTCATTGCTACAGTGGTAAAAATAGGAAACCCAAATACAACGCCTAGGGCTATCACTACAAACTTTGTAAGTTCGACTTTGGTCGGCATGCCTTCTTTTTTATAGGCAAGATATGCTAGCGCGACTAAGCCTGCCAAGCTTGCTCTTCCAAAAGCAATGAAATAAGGGTTAAAACTTAAAACAGCAATTTTGCTAACCGGCAGCGTTAAGCTAAAGATCAGAATACCTATAAAGCCAATCAACATTCCCTTGGTTTCTTTGCTCACCATCACCCTTTTTCTTGTGTTCAATTGATTGTATTAACAATCTCCCATGGGGGCTGTAATATTCAATGACTAACCATGAAATTGAATGCCCATATAACAGCCATTTATATTGCGACTGCAGCAGGTACGCATATGAAGCAGATGAACTCCGCCAAAATAATCGCTGGCATGGGCATTGAGGGTGACCGCTATGCTTTGGGCGCAGGGGCTTACTCCGCAAGCAAGCCTACCAAGGTGCGTCACATTAGCTTAATTAGCCTATCGGGAATTGAGACGGCAAATGACTGGCTAAAGGCCGGTGATGAGCCCAGCTTTCATGGTGCTGAAACACGTCGCAATGTCGTACTCAAGGGGATCACTGCAGATGAGCTCAATGACTTCGTAGGGCAACGATTTCAGCTGAGTAGCATTCAGCTGTTGGGCACAGAACTTTGCGCGCCATGCGAAAGGCCCGCCCAACTGCTCGGCAGACCAAGCTTTATGGAAGCATTTGAAGGGCGTGGCGGTATCCGAGCTGAAGTCCTAAGCTCAGGGGTTTTAACCATTGGTGATCAGCTATCTATAGAAAATGAAAATGATTGAATACCGCGACGATGCCATTATCACCGCTCAGCAAGCAATAGACCTCTACAAACGCTCTACGCTTGGAGAACGACGCCCCATTCATAACGTACAAACCTTTGAGGCCATGATCAAAAATGCCAATCTCACGATTACCGCTTGGGATGGTGAAGTATTAGTAGGCATTTCTAGATCATTAACCGACTTTGCCTATGTTGCCTATCTGGCAGACCTGGCAGTTGATCAGCAATATCAACGCTCTGGAATTGGTAAGCAACTCATTGAAGAAACCAAATCTCGACTAGGCCCTGAATGCATGATCGTACTTCTCGCTGCGCCTAAGGCAAATGAATACTATGGGCATATTGGCTTTGAGCACAATCCACGCGCCTGGACTCTAAAAAATAATTAAGTCTTTATGATGGCTGCATGACTACTACTCGTTTTTGTTTGGTGCGTCACGGTGAAACGAATTGGAACGCCGCACGTCGCCTACAAGGCCACACCGATATAAGCCTAAATGCTCGAGGACTTGCTCAAGCAGAGCAAATGGCTCATGCTCTTAAAAAAATTAATCTTGCATTTGATGTTTTATATACCAGCGATCTTGAGCGGGCAGCTAAAACCGCAAAAGCAATTGAGCAACTGTTTAGCACAACCGCAATTACCAATGCAGCGCTCAGGGAGCGGCATCTTGGTGCGCTACAAGGACTCACTACTGATGAAGCGCCGCAGATTGAACCAGAGCTTTGGAAATCGCATATCAGCAGAAATATTGCCGAGGAATTACGTGGTGGAGAAAGCATTCAGCAGTTTGCCAATCGCATCAACACTGCGCTTGAGGAAATTCGTATCCAGCATCTCGGTAAAACGATTTTGTTGGTAAGCCATGGTGGTGCGTTAGATATGATGTACCGTATCGCAAGCAATCAAGCGCTAGAAGCCGAAAAGGTCGTTGCAGTGCCCAACGCCTCCCTCAACTGGATCAGCCATAATGGATTGAATTGGAAAGTAGATGCCTGGGCCCAAACTGGCCACCTGGAAGATTTAGCTCTGGATAATTTGGATTTATAAAAATCTAAAGATTCAGTAAATAAATAAGCCACCGAAAGGTGGCTTATTTATTTTTCAATTACTTAGCAGCGTGCAGTTTATTTTGATCTGATGCACAAAAATCAACGATCACATCAGCAAAACTTAAGTAACGAGAATTACTTTTTCTAAAGCGATCAATTTCCGCAGCTAGTGGCGAGGATGCGCCCTTAAAGCCAGCATCTTCGTAACCAGGGTGATAAGGAGCCTCTTCAACAAATTTATTAGTCATACATTTACCTTAATAAGTTAGCGCCCAAAATCAAAGTCGATATTGGGAAATACAGATGAATTCAAAGCCGCAGTTGCGGCACGATAAAAATTCGCGAACTATTCAATCTGAATATGCATAGAGACTCTCCCAAAGCAGTCCAACACACGAGCTAATGCCGCGCTGATGGATGCCGCTCCCCCTGTCCTTGATACCTGAGAGATTCACCCTAAGCGTGGCTTAGGGCTTGCTCCTTCGGTGCACCATCAAAATGGTGGCTCTCCAGACGGCTATTTAGGATAAGCAGTACCTTCCTGGTGGATACCTGAGCGTTCATGGGAGTTTGCGCCTTCGGTGGAGGGAAACCCTCACTCTCCTGCTTATAAAAATTATAACCGGATATCACTTTTATCAAACTAGTGATTTATACCGATATTCACTAAAAGGACATCGACAGAATAGAAAGTCCAGAAATCAGCATTACCAATTCCATCAATATTAAAAATTTATGTTCCGGCAATGCGAGCACGATTTTTTTAGAGAAAATGGAGCCGGCTAAAACACAAGCACCTATCAGAAACCCTTGAATGATGGCCGTCATATTTAAAAAACCCAGCTGATGAAAAGCAATGCCTTTGGTAAATAAAATTGATAAAGTGCTTGCCGCCTCTGTTCCTAAGAAAGCGCCCTTGCTTAAGCCATAAGCCAAAAAGAAAGGGGTATTGATGGCACCCGTAGTCGCGACAATTCCTGTTAAATAGCCAATAGCGGCACCAACAAAACCCATCTGCCATAGTGATAGGTAGAAATTCTTTTTACGCATCCAACGACGAATAGGAATTAATACAATCAGAAAAATTCCCAAAGTCATTTCGATGAGACGTTCATCAAGCCGTACTAAAGTATTAACACCCAATACGGTGAATGGGATGGCAGCTAAGCTATAAACTAAACAAACGCGCCACTGAATAACGCTCCACCAAAGAAAAATGCGCGAGAGATTTGCTACGGTAGCAACCAAAGCAATGACCGGAATTGCCTGAATAGGTCCATAAAAATAGACCAAAGCAGGCATCAAGATAATAGTGGTGCCAAAGCCAATGACGCCACCCAATACACCAGCGCCCAGGCCCAAAGCCCCCAGAACAAAGGCCTGAATTATGAGATCAGGCAAGCTCAATCACCACTAACGCCCCTGACAATCTACCGGTAATTCCCACAAGGGCTTGCCTTGGCTATAGTCGCAGTTAATTCCAACTGGTGAAGTGGAGCTTGCGGCACAAGCACTTAAACCCAAAGTAACCAAGCTTACTGTTACAGCAAGAAATAATTTTTTCATATCGCTTTATCCTGATTGAAGACCGTCTAGTACATAAAAACTCTTTGTAATGATTGAATATTAAAACTTAAACGCTTCTATTTTCAGATTTTTTGATCCCTATGCCACCAACCCATGCAAGGACCAGCCCAAGTTTAAGACAACTAGCGTAATAAGAGTGCCGAAAGTAAATTTCATTCCTAATACGCGATTACTAAAATTGGGGGGCGGCTCATGAATGCCTTTGGCATGAATTAAACGTCCAATGATTAAAGCCATCCCCGGTAGAACAACGAGCCACCAAGGGGCGCCATTTAACTCGAGACAAGCAATCAAAATTAAACCGAATGGCACATACTCGGCAAAGTTACCTTGCGCACGAATGGCCCTCTCTAGATCGTCGTGACCCCCGCTTCCCAGGCCAACTTTATTTTTTCTTCTAAGCCCAATCACTGCAAAAGAGAGCTTAACGAAAATGATGGTCAAGATTGAGGCAATAATTGCAGTAATCAGTAGCATGTTTTTTCCTTAAATCACTTCCAAAACTTTACTTAAGGAGGTTCCTTCATAGTTTGGTTTTTCGCCAATCTCTTCAAAAGGGTGCCCAAGACGATTCACCCAAAACACATCAAACCCATACCATTTGGCTGCAAGTGCATCCCAGGCATTACTAGAGACAAATAAGATCTCTTCTTTCTTTGCTGGAAATGCTTTTAACAGAAGCTCATAAGCTTGAGGCGCTGTTTTAAACAAGCGCACATCCTCAATAGTCACCACCTGATCTAAGTACGGCTCAAGACCATTGCTTTCCACCACCGTGGCTAGCATCTCTCTACTGCCGTTAGACAAAATAGCAGTAGAGATTCCTTTTTCTTTTATTGCCTTAAGAACATCTAAGCTATCTTCAAAGCCGGTAAGCTTTGCATACTGATCCATCAGTCGTTTTTCGCATTGCTCTGTGAGGTTTAACCCCATACGCTTGCAAACATATCGTAGCGACCGAATAGTTAACTCCCAAAATGGAAGATAGTATTTGCTTCCAGCGGGATTGGGGTCGCTCATTGTGACTAAGCGGGTGTACTCAATTTGACGGTCACGCCACATCAAAGCAAAAGCCTGTCCATGACCCGGAAATAATTCTTCTGCCAACTGCCCCATGGAATACACGTCAAATAAAGTGCCATAGGCATCAAATGCAATCAGCTTATACATGCTGTCCCCCAATTTTTTATATGAATGTCTATCTCGCTAAATAAAAAACCACCCGAAGGTGGTTTGTTTAACCGCCGCCAGTGCAATCTGGATTTTTATCTTGCACAGGTATTCCGGGAAGACAAGTAACTCCAACGGGTGAAGATGTGCTTGCGCCCGCACAGGCACCAAGCAAAAGCACGGTGGCTAGTGCCAATAAATTAAGTGTTATTTTTTTCATATGCCTTCAAGTATACCCATGAATTTCTTTGAATCGACCCAGGCAAATACTGGCCTAATGGCTTTTCAAATATTCAATCACCCAGGCTGGATCGCTGTCACTTGGGAAGATTGGATAGTGAACTGCCTCTATCACGCCCTTATTCGCAATTAAAGTAACCCGCTTTAGTAATGTCATTCCAGCCGCTACAAAGGTTGGCATATTCAATGCCTTTTGAAATTGATAGTTCACATCACTAACTACCGGGAATGGGAGGTGAAGTCTATCGGCCATCTCTTTTTGATACTCAGTCGTTTGAACACTTAAACCCACTACTTCAGCGCCCAATGCCTGAAGTTCTTGATAGTGATCTCTAAAGGAACAGCTTTGCGGCGTACAACCTCTTGCCCCAGGAATTTGATCCCAACCATCAGGCAAGGCAACATTGGGCTGCCCTGTCATTGGATAACAGTAGATAACTAATTTACCTTTGATGTCGCTAAAGTTAACAGTCTTACCATTGGTAGCAGTTAAAGAAATATTGGGCAGCTTCATTCCCTTCAAGTGATTGGTTGAGCCATCATCTTGAGGAATTGGAAGATCTGTAGGGAGCTGATTGAGATTTGTCATATGCAAATACTATACAAAACAAGCGCTCATAAGCAAGAAGGCAATAAAAAACCGCCCGAAGGTGGTTTTGATGTTTCTTGGTGGCCCGGGGCGGAATCGACCGGCTCCGAGGATGAACAATTTAACTAGAAGCGATAACCTAGGGTTAAACCAGCATAATTGTAGGTTGGCTGGTTTGAAACGCTAAAGGTGTATGGACCATACCCCCCCATCTCACCTCTTTCGCTGTAAGTCTTTTTGGAAAAGTTAATCTGGTAAAGCTCTGCGCCGACATAAATGTTTTGTGTCACGGCATACTTGCCGCCTAAGCCATACAAAAATCCGGTCGTATTCCCAAAATTAATTGGATCTACCGAACCTCCATCTGAAAATGAATAGGACATCGAGGAAGATGCCTGGGCAACTCCAAGCTTAAGAAAGCCCAAAATATCTTTTGAAAAGTAATAGCCGGGCTCTATTGAAATGCCCATTACATTTTTCAAATTCATTGTTCTAGTCATTGTTGAGCCATCTGAAAAGCCTGTTACATTGCTTCCAACATCATTAGAGCTTGCGTTGTAGAAAACATTGGCAGCCAAATTTAGGTTGTTAGCAAAACCATATGAATATCCCAGAGAAATTGAGCCAACAAAATTGGTTTTATTGGCGGTAAAGCTACTACCGGGGCCAGGGTCTGAGTTATCAAAAATCAAATTTTGCGACTGCTGACTTTTTGTCATTGAGGCACCAAGTCCAAGCTGAAGATTTACGCCATCAAAAGCACCTTCAGCAAATGCTGCTCCAAAAGGTGTTACAGCAAGTAGCAAGGAAATAAAGAGTTTTTTCATAGGGGTCTCATTTTGTAACTAGGGATTATGTGAATTATTCAGGAAATTTATCATTTAGGCTACCGTATGCCAAAAATAAAAAACCACCCGGAGGTGGTTTTGGTATTTCTTGGTGGCCCGGGGCGGAATCGAACCACCGACACAAGGATTTTCAATCCTCTGCTCTACCGACTGAGCTACCAGGCCAAGACTTGGAATTATAACGAATTTGCTTTGGGCGCCGTTGATTTGCCAGATTGGCTTAATTCCGGGGGCGAGCAGCCCATTGCCAATAGGTGATTAGCTTTCGCCTTTATTACGAGAGGTGTCTATTCCTAGCGCTTTTAGCTTGCGATATAAATGGGTGCGCTCTAGGCCGGTGTATTCAGAAATCTTCGTCATGCTACCGCCCATGATTTGCATCTGATGCTCAAAATAAGCCTTTTCAAAGAGATCTCTAGCCTCTCTTAGCGGCAGGTCAAAATACGTTTTTGCAATTCCACTAATGTATTCACCATCAGCAGGCGCGGGGGCTGACTCAACTACCGCTTGCTTTGGTGTTGCTGCAGCACTATTGCTAGATTGAACGATTCGCTCTTGTTCTGGTTCAACATATTTAGGAGAGCTTTCTAAAGCTTTGCTCACTGTCTTCAACAGCTTTTGTAAAGCAATCGGCTTTTCTAAAAAGTTCAAAGCGCCAATTCGCGTTGCTTCAACAGCGGTGTCAATCGTTGCGTGACCAGACATCATCACTACGGGCATCGTCAACTGACCAGTGTTGGACCACTCTTTTAATAATGTAATGCCATCCGTATCTGGCATCCAAATGTCTAGCAAAACTAAATCGGGGCGCATCTGCTCTCGAATAGTGCGTGCTTGTATAGCGCTCTCTGCGGCGTACACGGTATGGCCTTCATCTGTAAGGATCTCATTGAGAAGCTCACGAATACCCATCTCGTCATCTACAACCAAAATACTAGCCATGCTTAGGCTGCCTCTTTTGCTAGATTCATAAACAATATTGATACTTGCGCACCAATCACTTCTTCACCCGACATACGATTGCGGATTTCAATTTTGGCCGCATGATCATCAACAATTTTCTTGACTACCGCCAAACCCAATCCTGTACCTTTGCTCTTTGTTGTTACATATGGCTCAAAGGCTCTTGCCAATATCTTAGCTGGAAATCCAACTCCACAATCACTTATTGATAAGCGCACTGCATTTTGAACCACGCCATTGTGCTCGCCATACGGCACCAACTCTGTTTTTACCTCTACTGGACTACCAGGATTGGGGCCTTCAAGAGTCGCGTCTTGAGCGTTTTGCAGCAAGTTATGGATTACCTGCCTGAGTTGGGTTGGGTCGCCCATAATGTTTGGGCACCCTGGATCCAGGTTGGTTTTCAGAGGACTTCCTTCATAAAGACCTAAGATCTCAGAGGTAAGTGTATTGATAGAAACTGGCTTCAATTGAGGGGTTGGGGTCTTTGCAAAATCCCTAAAATCATTGACCATTTCTTTCATGGCCTGCACCTGACCAATAATGGTTTCGGTGCTGCGATTAATCATTTCTTCTTGCTCTGGACTCAACTTGCCGGCAAGTTTATGTTGCAATCTTTCAGCTGAAAGCTGAATAGGTGTAAGTGGATTTTTAATCTCGTGGGCTAGGCGTCTTGCTACCTCGCTCCAGGCAATCGATCTTTGTGCGCTCACCACGTCGGTAATGTCGTCAAAAACTACCATGCGCAAATCACCGGTCAACTCTGTGCCGCGCACAAACAGCGTGACGCCCAATTCATTTTCAAACTCATTGGTGCTGTGTAACTGAATTTGTTTTTGCCACACTGGCGCATTGGTTTGATTAGACTTTTGCTCCACCCCACCCTCACCAGCTACAGCAAGTTTCATGGTGGCAAAACCCTCTTTGATGGCCCCCTCAAACTCTTGCAAAGCAGGACTGCTGCTCAGCGGTCTTCCATCAAGCTGAGTTAGGTCTTGCCCAAAAATTCTGTCGGCTCCAGCATTGCTAGAAACAACGTTGTAGTTTTTATCAAAAATACATACGCCTGCAGTAAGGCTTCCCAATACTCGCTCCAAGAAAGCTTTGGACTCCTGCAAAGAGGTGCGGGTATCTGCCAACTGTCTTGTCATAACATTAAATTGACGCGTAAGCATGCCAAGCTCATCACCAGTATCTAACTCGGGCTTGGGTGATAAGTCACCCTGTGCCACTGCCTGCGTTCCTTTTAGCAGCATGAGCAAAGGGCGAGCAAGTTGTCTACCCAACATAAGTGCCAAGGTAATAGCTACAAATACAGCAAAGAAGAGGGTCAGGGTTAGCGTACCAACAAACATCTTGCGCAGACCTGTGCGTCCCAGTGACTTTTCTTGATATTCACTATATGCAGATTCAACCGCAAAAATATTCTTTGCCAATGGGGCAGGAATATAGCGCACAAGCTGCAAGAAATATCTATCTTCCGCATCTTTGCTAGAGTCCACCCTACCGTGGGTAGCCTTCTTGCGAACAATGGGAACAATTGCCCTAATGCGATAGCCACGCTGCCCGCCATCCATTTCAATTTGATCTAAAAAGGTAGCGCCCTTATTTTTAAAAGCCTCTGCAACAACATCAGCAGTGGGCGCAGGAAAATATTTTTTAGGCTTTAGCTCGCTGGTGATAATTAAATTACGCTGCATATTAAAGAGGCTTACCTCTTGAATACCAAATTGATTGCGAATCTTCATAATGACCGCACCAACCTGATCTGTTGTGGCGCCCGAAGGAATCTGCACAATTTGTTCGGCAATAAAATTGCCTTCGCCTAAGATTTCTTCTTGGGCAACTCGCAAAGTAACTCGACCCAACTCCAGACCAGAGTTCAATGCTGACTCTACCTTTACATCAAACCAGGTTTCAATGCTGCGTGATACGAACTGCAAAGAAACGCCGTACAAAATCAATCCCGGGACGATGCCAACCAAGGCAAAAATCATTGCCAGCTTTGCGATTAGGCGTGTGCCAAAATGGCCTCGATACCAGCGCACTGCAATCACTGCCACCAAAATCAAAATAACCAATGTCAGAGAAATGCCAATCACTACGTTTGCGGCATACAACCAAATAAAATAGTTATCAAAAAACTCTGTATTGGATGAGGCGATTGCTAATAAAACCAAGAGCAAGAGAGCGAAAACGCCAATCAATCCAATCGTGATTGGAATTACTTTTTTGCTCCAGACTTTTGATGTAAAAAAGCCTGGGTCCAGAAGGGCTGCTATCGATCTCATCGCTTAATCAGATTGGGGCCATTTGGAGAGAACGGAAAGCGATACCAATCGCTCGATACATTCCAGTCGCGATTATTTAATGCATTGACCTGGAATGGTTTTGGTAACTTGCTCAGGTCCAGGGTCATCCGCATGCTTGCGGTATATGATTTGCCGGGGTCCAGTTGTGAGCTATCCATTACACGCCAACTACCTATGCTCCCTACGGCCTGTAATGCTTCAGACATAGATTTGGCAGAAAAGGTAAAACCTTCAGAAGCAATGCGGTACTGCTGTGTCAATGGTTGATACGACAAACGAGTTTGTCTTTGTATGAGGGCTGGCTTCTCATCAAACCAATACCAACGTGATCTTGTTAAATCAAACTCTGTTTGAAAATATAAAACTACGCCTTTTTTTACTGCATCTTCTAGGCCTGGTGATAATTCAATCTGATAAGTAGCACTCAAAAGCCAGTCGTTGTCTGACCTCTCCAGCTCAAAGGATTTGATCTTGATACCTTCTGCACTAACGGTTGTTGAGAGAACTCCCAAAGCCATCAAGAACAAAAAGAGGAGTTGTTTAATTCTTCGGCTCATGGCCCATTTTTCTTAAACAAAGCATAGTAAAAACCGTCATTTAACTCGCCAGGCAAAATCTGGCCTGGAGCATCTAATCGTACCGCATCAGAGTGCTGCCTCGCAAACCAATTAGCCTGATCCTCGCCCTCCTCAACAAATATCGAGCAAGTCACATACAAAAGAGTGCCCCCTGGCTTCAGCATCTTCCAAGCTTGGTTCAAAATGCCTCGCTGTCGTTCTTGTAAGGCCCGGATATCTGCTTCACGTCTCAGAAATGGAATGTCTGGATGTCGCGACACAATACCCGATGCAGAACAAGGAGCATCGAGCAAAATTTTGTCAAAAGGAATGCCGTCCCACCAGGCGGATTTTGAAGCATCGCCACGCACTACGCGCACCTTGTCAGAGCGCAAGCGAAGGCGGTCTAAATTGCCACCAATTTTTCCTATCCGATCACCATCTAGCTCCAAAGCCTTCATTGAACAATCAGCAAGCTCTAGTAAGTGTGCGGTCTTCCCACCGGGAGCAGCACAAGCATCTAACACCATCTCACCATCATGGGGGCTTAGCAAAATCGCAGCAAGCTGTGCTCCCGCATCTTGGACGGATACAGCGCCACTATAAAAACCTGGCAGATCAGAAACGGGTACCGCCTCTGGAATCAAGAGTGCGCAAGACAATGTAACGCCAGCCACCTCCTCGATAGGTTCTGATGAAATTCCTGCCTCAGACAACAGAGATTGATATTGCTCGCGCGTATATTGACGCTGATTTACACGCAAAATTAATGGTGCACGCTTGGCCTGCTGAAACAAAATTGATTGCCAAGACTTAGAGTAATTGCGCTTGAGATTTGCTCGCCACCATGCGGGTACATACATTGGGATTGGATCTGGCGGGTAGCGCTTCTCGCCCTCAAGCGGTTGCACTAAAAGACTTACCTTACGCAGAACTGCGTTTACCAATCCCTTGGCATACATAGTCTTGTCATACTCACTACATGCTTTAACCGCTTGATCAACAATAGTGTGTGCTGGATAGCCTTTGCTATCTGCCCCATCATGCAAAAACAAAGCAATGGCAATGCTCAATAAATGATCGGTCTCTGGCGGAGGGGTCTTTGGAATAAATTGTTTGATCAACTCGTGCGAGCGCACCCATTTGCGGAGGGCATCAAAACTAAGGCTCTGAACAATCGGGCGTTCGTGTGGCTCAAGCTGATCTAAAACTTCTGTAAGCGATCTTCCGCTCATCACCTCACTAATCGCTTGTGCAGCTATAGTAATTGCCTCAGAAAGCGGGAGACTGCGTGGTTTTTGCTGATCAGTCAAATTAATTTGCTCCGGGGTATACCCCGTTTTTAGCCATATGCATTAAGCGTGCCACCCGCTCTTCAGTGGGAGGATGTGTTGAAAAAAGTTGTGCAAGACCGCCAGCGCTTAAAGGATTGAGAATCATCATCTGCGCAGTTTCAGGATGCTGCTCAACAGCCTGAAACGGGATGCCTTGTGCATAGTTATGAATTTTTTCCAGCGCATGTGCGAGAGCTTCCGGGTCAGAGCTAATTTCTGCACCGCCGCGATCGGCCTCATATTCTCGCGCGCGAGAAATGCTCATCTGAATCAGGCTTGCTGCAATTGGTGCCAATATAGCCACCATTAAGCTTGCTATTGGATTGTTGGGTCTTCCCTCTGAATCGCGCCCACCAAAGAACATCGCAAAATTTGCTAGCGCAGAAATTGCACCGGCCATAGTTGCAGCTACCGTTGAAATCAAAATATCCCGATGACGAACATGTGCAAGTTCATGCGCCATTACACCGCGTAATTCACGATTCGAAAGAATTTTTAGAATCCCCGTTGTGGCAGCAACGGAAGCATTTTCTGGATTTCGTCCTGTTGCAAAAGCATTGGGTGCATCTTCATTAATCAAAAATACTTTGGGCATCGGCAAACCTGCCTTTTCGGCTAGCTCTTTCACTAACCCATAAAACTGAGGCGCAGATCTTTCGTCAACCTGCTGTGCATTAGTCATCTTTAGCACCATGGTGTCAGAAAACCAATAGCTAAAAAAGTTCATGCCAACCGCCATAAGCAAAGCCATTAACATGCCCTGCTCGCCACCCAACATGCCGCCAACCACAATAAATAAGGCGGTAATGGCTGCCATCAAAACAGCAGTTTTTGCAAAATTAAACATTTCTACTCCTTTGACTGAAAATGCAACCGTTTTTCACCGTCACCAATTGACTGTAGGCCTGTTTTGGCACCTATTTTTTTTCCACCAGGTTTTTGTATTTGAGTAACCTCGATTACGCCTTGGCCACATTGAATATATACGCCTTCGCCACTAAACCCAATTACATCACCGATATTCCCAGTTGGGCTTATAGCCCCATCATCAGCGACCTGAGAATCCCAAAGCTTCACGATAAGTCCGTTGACCTGACTGCTTGCGCCGGGGAAAGGATTAAAAGCTCGAATACGCAGATCGATTTCGTTTGCACTTAAAGCCCAATCAATTTCCGCCTCGCTTTTTAATATTTTTTCGGCATAAGTAATGCCTGTATTTGGTTGCGGCGCTCGAATCAAGTCTTTACCTTGCTGCAAAGCGTCTAGTGTTTTAACAATCAGATCAGCGCCAAGTTGCGCCAATCGGTCATGCAAACTAGCGCTTGTTTCATCGCGCGTAATAGCAATCTGAGCATCCATCACTACGTCACCAGTATCCAGTCCTGCATCCATTTGCATTATGCAAACACCGGTGTTGGCATCGCCCGCCTCAATCGCTCGCTGAATTGGCGCAGCACCACGCCAACGAGGAAGTAGAGAGGCGTGAATATTAAAGCCACCAAATCTTCCGGGCCGCTCACTTATATCTAAAATTTCTTGGGGAAGAATCAAGCCATAGGCAACAACAACCATGGCATCAAACTCAGTTGATGAGAGGCGCTCATAGGCTTCCTCGGCTTGTGCTTTTTTTTGTGGATCAGCGTTGGTGCGTCTTAATGTTTCTGGCTGCAATACCGGAATATTTTTTTCTAAAGCAAACTCTTTAACCGGGCTTGCTTGTAAATGCATCCCCCTGCCAGAGCGGCGATCAGGCTGAGTAAGCGCTAGAACAATTTCATGTCCTGCAGCATCGATTGCGCGCATGGCTTGCGCAGCAAACACCGGGGTTCCAGCAAAGACAATTTTCATTGGGGCGCTTAGCGCTGACCTACTAATTCTTTAGCGCGCTTCTTCATTTTTTGTGAGATACGAGTTCGCTTCAGGATTGATAAATATTCGACAAATACTTTTCCTTGCAAATGATCTAACTCGTGCTGCAAACAAACTGCCAACAAGCCATCGGCATTTATTTCAAATTCTTTGCCGTCAATATCTAGTGCCTTAACGCGAATTTCTGCTGGCCTTTCAACTTCGTCATAAAACTCAGGGACAGACAGGCAGCCTTCACGCCAAGATTTCGTTTCCGCACTTGCCCAAATAATTTCCGGATTGATAAAAACCATCAACTCGTTTTGCTCATCAGATACATCGATCACTACGATGCGCTCATGAATATCTACTTGGGTTGCTGCCAAGCCAACGCCGGGGGCTTCATACATAGTGTCCGCCATATCAGCGACAATTTTTTTAATGCGAGCATCAACCTGCGCTACCGGTTTTGCAACCTTGTGGAGGCGGGGGTCTGGATAACAAAGGACATTTAACAAAGCCATATAAGAATTATCCAACAGAGCTATCAGTCTGTCCTGATTGTTCAAATTCCCCCATGGCACAAAATTGTTTTATGCAAATACTGCCTACGCCGAATGCCCCCACCTGCATCAACTGTGGAAGCGATGACTACCCTCGCCGTCTTTATGATTTATTTGACCCCCCAGAGTCGCTCTATATATATGGAGAAATTGCTCTTTTAAAGAAACCCATGATTGCCATCGTGGGCTCAAGAAGCGCTAGTCTAGAAGGTCTAAAAAATGCCCGCCTCATTGCTCAAGGACTATCAAAAGCAGGGGTGCTCATTGTTTCTGGGCTAGCCATAGGCGTTGATAGCGCAGCCCACCATGCCGTCCTTAAGCTTGGGCCTGGGCACTTCACCGCCGCAGTGCTGGGAACCGGTATAGACCTTGTGTACCCACGTCAAAATACCAGCCTTTCTCAAGCCATTGGGCAACGAGGACTCTTGATCTCTGAATTGCCCCCAGGGGCAGGCCCCAAGGCATGGCACTTTCCCAGGCGAAATCGCATCATTGCAGCACTCTCGCTCGGTGTTGTGGTGATCGAAGCCGCCAAAATGTCGGGTTCACTCATTACGGCCCGACTGGCAGCAGATTTAGGGAGGGAAGTTTTTGCTATTCCAGGCCCCATTAGCAACCCCAACTCAATAGGCTGCCATCTGCTGATTCAGCAAGGGGCAAAACTTGCCTTTCGGCCGGAGGATATTCTTGAGGAGCTCGATTTTTGCTTGAAACCCTCATTTAAATGACTTTAAAAGGGGGTTTTGCTATAAAAATAGGCAGCCTGATGCGTCCAAAATAAGCAAAAGATAGGGGTTTTTGGACTTTTCTTAATTTATCGGTTAATAATAAAAAAGGGGTATGCAGTTGGCTGGGTCCTATTTAGACATAAATCGACCCTCCCTTTTGCCCCATAAAACACCATTTCTAGCTCAAATTTAGGCAAAACGCGTGGCAACTAAAGCAACTACCAAAAAAAGCAGTTCAAAGACTACCGCAGGGGATCACCCTAAGGCACTCATCATTGCTGAGAAACCTTCTGTTGCCAATGACATTGCTAAAGCCCTAGGCGGCTTTACAAAATATGAAGACTATTTTGAAAGCGATGAATTTCTGATTTCTTCTGCAGTGGGCCATTTATTAGAGATCGCTGCTCCAGAAGAGTTTGACGTAAAGCGTGGCAAGTGGTCTTTTGCCAACCTGCCAGTGGTGCCTCCATATTTTGATTTGCGTCCAATTGCCAAAACAGAGTCACGCCTAAAGGTTTTACAAAAGCTTATTAAGCGCAAAGATGTCACCGCACTTATTAATGCATGCGATGCTGGGCGCGAAGGTGAGTTGATTTTCCGTTTGATTGCGCAACATGCAAAAGCATCTCAATCTATTAAACGCCTGTGGCTGCAATCGATGACACCGGCAGCAATTCGTGATGGTTTTGCCAACTTACGAACTGATGAAGATATGCAGCCTCTTGCAGATGCAGCGCGTTGTCGCTCTGAAGCAGATTGGCTAGTTGGCATTAATGGCACTCGCGCTATGACCGCATTTAATAGCAAAAGTGGTGGATTCTTTTTAACAACCGTAGGCCGCGTACAAACTCCGACACTCTCTATTGTTGTCGAGCGCGAAGAACTCATCCGTAAATTTATCTCCAAAGACTACTGGGAAGTGAAAGCAGAATTCATTGCTGCAGCAGGCGTCTATGAGGGTCGTTGGTTTGATCCGAAGTTTAAAAAAGATGCTGCCGAACCAGATGCACGCGAGAATCGCTTATGGAGCGAGGCAGCTGCACAAAGCATCGTAGCGGCATGTCGTGACAAAAAAGCAAACGTAACTGAGGAAGCCAAGCCAGCCACACAGCTTGCCCCTCAGCTATTCGACTTAACTAGTTTGCAGCGCGAAGCGAATGCGCGCTTTGGCTTCTCCGCAAAAAATACATTAGGTCTTGCACAAGCCTTATATGAGCGTCACAAAGTATTAACGTATCCGCGTACTGATGCAAAAGCACTGCCAGAAGATTATCTCGATACGGTTAAACAAACCATGGAGAACCTCTCTGAGCATTCGCAAGACTATCGTGCATTTGCCAAACAAATTCTGCAGGGCGATCCCAAGGATCCGAAAGCCAAAGCAGGCTACGGATGGATTAAACCGAACAAGCGCATTTTCGATAACTCTAAAATTTCCGATCACTTTGCGATCATTCCTACTCTAGAAACACCGAAGAGCTTGAGTGAGCCAGAGGCAAAACTTTACGATTTGGTAGTGCGTCGCTTCTTGGCGGTGTTTTATCCCGCTGCAGAATTCCGCGTTACTACTCGTATTACAGAGGCCTCAGGACACCACTTTAAAACTGAGGGGCGTGTGCTCGTAAACCCAGGCTGGCTAACGGTCTACGGCAAATCCAATCAGGCGGATGATGAGCTAGTTCCGGTCCAAGAGGGCGAATCCGTTCAAACCGAATCCATCGCTGCAGTACCACTAAAAACAAAACCACCAGCACGCTATACAGAAGCAACATTGCTCTCCGCAATGGAAAGTGCTGGTAAGTGGGTAGATGATGATGAGATGCGCGAAGCCATGGCTGAAAAGGGCTTGGGCACACCAGCAACACGGGCGGCAATTATTGAAGGCCTACTGGCTGAAAAATATATCGTACGCGAAGCGCGTGAGCTAATACCAACAGCCAAAGCATTTCAGCTAATGACTTTATTGCGCGGTTTAGATGTTGAAGAGCTGACTCGACCTGATTTAACTGGCAGTTGGGAGAATAAGCTTTCTCTCATCGAGCAAGGCAAGATGAATCGCGATACCTTCATGCAAGAGATCGCGCAAATGACTCAGCGCATTGTGAAGCGCGCTAAAGAATACGACAGCGATACCATCCCTGGCGACTATGCCACGATGACCACGCCATGCCCGCACTGTAAGGGCCCGGTGAAAGAAAACTACCGTCGTTTTGCTTGCGAAAAGTGTGGCTTTACTATCAGCAAAACACCGGGTGGACGTGCATTTGAATATCCTGAAGTTGAAGAGTTGCTACGTGAAAAAACGATTGGCCCTCTGCAAGGATTCCGCAGCAAAATGGGAAGACCATTTGCAGCAATTATCAAGTTGAGTGAAATTCCAGAGGACGACAAAGACTATCCAAACGCTGGTTTCAAACTCGAGTTTGATTTTGGTAATACACAAGATGACGAAACTGAAGCGGTTGATTTCACAGGCCGCCAAGCTCTAGGAGTTTGTCCGAAATGCTCTGGTGCAGTTTATGAAGACGGCATGCGTTATGTTTGCGAAAACAATACTGGCCCTAGTAAATCGTGTGATTTCAAAACCGGCAAGGTTGTTTTGCAACAAGAAGTTTCGCCAGAGCAAGTTCAGAAATTGTTGAAAGAAGGCAAAACGGATCTTCTAACCAACTTTAAGTCGAACCGTACAGGGCGTGGGTTTAAGGCCTATTTAGCCTTAGATTCAGCGGGCAAAATTGGTTTTGAATTTGAGGCAAAAGCCCCCAAAGCGGAGGGGGCCGCTAAAGCCCCTGCGAAGAAACGGGCGGGTGCAAGTGCAGCAACTAAATCAGCCGCAAAACCTAAGCGCGCTAGCAAAGCAAAGTCATCCTCTAGCAGCTGAGCAGTAATAAGCTTAGCCGCTAGAGCGGACCATAAAATTCCTCGCGACCCTAGAGCGGTAGCTAAAAATATTCCTGGGCGCTGAGTGAGGGTGCCGATGATGGGCAAGCGATCGCCCGCAACACAGCGAATGCCAACGAATTCACCAACTTTGATTAGCGAGCGAAGGTCGCCATTTTCATAAGCCACTAAGCCCCGGGCCTGCTCGCGATTAAAGTCATCGCTTTCATCTCTCGAGGAAAGATCATCTTCACCCTCATCAAAGCTAGAGCCAACGATCCATTGATAACTGCCGCTCTCTAAACGCGATGCAGGCAAACAGTATCCATCCCCAGAAATGCCAACTCTAGGCAACCTCTTAGCCCAAGGATTGCTTTCTTCAATAGAGAAAATGCTCAGTTGCCCGCGAACAGGCTTTAAGGGCAAACGAACATCAATACTGCTCATAAGGGGCTTTGTCTCCATGGCGCAGGCTATAACAACCTTATCAGCGGAGACAATGAGTTGATTTGTAGCGTCAAATAAATGCCAGGTGTCTTCAGACCTGTCTAAACGCACAACTCGCGCGCTCCAAAGACAAGTTAAACGTTCATGCGCCTGAAGTAACTGTTTGCTTGCTTCATATAAATTTAGACAAGCGCCGCGTGGCAGCCAAACACCGCTTTGCTCAATTCCACAAACACGCTGCGCCTCTTGAGGATCCATGGCCATTGCCATATCACTATCGAGGCCTAAAGAGCGGAGGTGATCCGTCACTTGCGCACGATCAAATACTTTGTCTTTTTTGGTTGGCTGAAATATTCCATGCTGCTGCCATATATTTTTCCAACGCGCCTCGGCAAGCAAAAATGCAATGCGCGTTAAACGCAATAAGCGTGACGAGCCTTTGCCAATATGGGGATGGGCAATGGCATAAGCATGGCTGGAACAGGCGGTGGCTGGGGATTCAGCTGCATCAATAATGCAAACTGCTTTGCCACGCTCGAGCAACTCATTTGCAATGGTTGCTCCACAAATGCCTGCCCCAATCACCACTATTTCATGGTGTTGGGGTTTGGTCATTGAATAAATCTAGATAAAACGTTTGTGATTACTAAAGACTTATTCGTTTTAGGCATTCAAACGTTGTTCGATCTTAGAGCGAGTTTCTTTCAGCTCTTTTGGCAAACGATCACCAAGGTGCTCGAACAACTCCGTATGTAACTTCAGCTCATTCTTCCAGTCATCAATACCGACGTTGATGGCTTTGGTGAACTTGTCTGCTGAGTAATCAAGGCCGCCCCAGTGCATATCTGCGTACTCTGGAGTGATGCCAAACGGGGTTTCTTTACCGTTAGCTTTACCTTCGGCACGATTCAAAATCCAGGAAAGAACGCGCATGTTCTCGCCGAAGCCAGGCCATACGAACTTGCCATTTTCATCTTTGCGGAACCAGTTCACACAATAGATCTTCGGCAATACAGCGCCTTCGGCTTCCAACTTCTTACCAATATTTAACCAGTGCTGGAAGTAGTCGCTCATGTTGTAGCCTGCAAATGCAATCATTGCGAATGGGTCGCGACGTACAACGCCGATTTGACCCGTAATGGCTGCAGTAGTTTCTGAGCCCAATGTCGCAGCCATGTAAACACCCTCAACCCAATCACGCGCTTCACTAACCAAAGGCACGGTGTTTGAGCGGCGACCGCCGAATAAGAAAGCATCAATTGGAACGCCTGCTGGATCATCCCAGTTTGGATCAACCGCTGGGTTGTTAGTTGCCGCAACAGTGAAGCGTGAATTTGGATGCGCGGCTTTACGGCCAGCAGCGCCATCAGCAGGAGTCCAGTCTTTACCTTGCCAGTCGATCAAATGTGCTGGTGGGGTTTCTGTTAAACCTTCCCACCAAACATCACCATCATCAGTCAAACCAACGTTGGTGAAAATCACGTCTTGGTTCAATGAGTCAATACAGTTTTGGTTTGTTTGACGATTGGTTCCAGGGGCTACGCCAAAGTAACCAGATTCTGGATTGATCGCAAATAAACGGGTTTTTCCGGTGACAGGGTCTTTGCGTGGCTTGATCCAAGCAATGTCGTCGCCAATAGTGGTTACTTTCCAACCTTCGAATCCTGCTGGAGGAATCATCATAGAGAAGTTGGTTTTGCCGCAGGCGGATGGGAATGCTGCAGCGATATGGTATTTCTTACCTTCAGGTGAAGTTACACCCAAGATCAACATGTGCTCAGCCAGCCAACCTTGGTCGCGGCCCATGTTCGATGCAATACGCAAGGCAAAACATTTTTTACCTAACAAGGCATTACCGCCGTAACCTGAACCAAAGGACCAGATCTCACGAGTTTCTGGGTAATGAACGATGTATTTGTTCTTGTTGTTAGGCCAAGCGACGTCTTTTTCGCCAGCAGCCAAAGGCTTACCAACCGTATGGATGCAGGGAACGAACTCGCCGTCAGCGCCCAACTGATCGATAACCGCTTTGCCCATACGAGTCATCAACTTCATGTTGATTGCAACGTAAGGACTATCTGACAACTCGACGCCAATGTGTGCAATTGGTGAGCCAATTGGGCCCATTGAAAATGGCACTACATACATAGTTCTACCGCGCATGCAGCCATCAAACAATGGATTCAAGGTTGCGCGCATTTCGCTCGGCTCAACCCAGTTATTAGTTGGACCAGCATCCTCTTTCTTGGCCGAGCAAATAAAGGTACGATCCTCAACGCGCGCCACATCCTCAGGATCTGACAAAGCTAAAAAGGAGTTTTTACGCTTAGCGGGGTTAAGACGCTTAAATACGCCGGCAGAGACCAATAGCTCGCAGAGCTCATCGTATTCAGCTTGTGACCCATCACACCAACGAATGGCGTCGGGTTTGGTTAAGGCAGCAACTTCGCCAACCCACTCAATTAAACGCTTGTTTTTTACGTAAGCCGGCGCATTGACATTGATCTGGCCGCTGGTAGTTGAAGTCATATGTTTCCCTATGAAGATTGAATTTTTTAATCCGACAATTTTATCATTTTGGGTGAATTTTTACCCCCGACCCCACACCGCACAAACCCTTTACTTGCCAATACAAAATTGGCTGAAGATTTTTCCCAAAAGGTCGTCTGGGAGCAGTTTTCCGGTGATTTCACCGAGGTGTTTTTGCGCCAAAGATAGCTCTTCTGCGAATAACTCTAGCGAATTGTTGCCATTTGCGGCGAATTGTTCCGATTTTTCAATATGTTCGGCGGCTCGCTCTATACATTCTAAATGTCTTCTGCGCGCCAAGATTGCGCCCTCTTGAGGGCCGTCCCAGCCTACAAGCTCCAAAATCTTCTGTTTGAGCTGATCTATTCCCGCTCCAGTTTTGGCAGAAATCAATAAAGCCTGGTCGGACGGCAATTTTGGAGAGTCTGGCAGAAGGTCTGCCTTATTGACGACCTCGAGTACAGCACATTTAGGGGGTAATTCTTTCAAAATCCGGGCCTTTAGCTCATCTTCTTGATTGCTCGCCTGAGCATCGGTCAAAAAAATCACCATATCAGCAAGGCGAATTGCATCCCAAGATCTCTCAATCCCCTTTGCCTCGACTATGTCGGAAGTTTCCCTCAAACCTGCGGTATCAATAATGTGCATTGGCACACCATCAACAGTGATGCTTTCCGTTACCCGATCGCGGGTAGTTCCAGCAATGGGGGTGACAATGGCCACCTCTTCGCCGGCCAAACGATTTAATAGGGAACTTTTGCCAACATTGGGGGCGCCAGCCAAAACTAATTGGATTCCGTCTCGCAAGATTTTTCCCTGTTTTGCGCCGGCACGTAAACCTTGTAGCCTTTCTTTCACTGCTGCTAAGCGCTGACGAGCTTGTGCGTTTTCTAAAAACTCAATCTCTTCTTCTGGAAAATCTAAAGTCGACTCGACCAAAATTCTCAGCTGAGTAATTTCTTCGATGAGATTATTAATGTCATCAGAAAAAGCGCCCTGTAGTGAGCGTGCGGCGCCGAGAACGGCGGCCTCACTCTGCGCATCTATAAGATCGGCAATTGCTTCAGCTTGCGTTAAATCAATTTTGTTATTTAAGTAAGCGCGGAGCGTAAATTCGCCAGGCTCGGCAATAACAAGCCCCTCGTTTTTTCCCAACTCAAGGCAGCGCTTTATTACCAACTCAAGCAGTTGCGGCCCACCATGACATTGAAGCTCTAAAACATCCTCGCCTGTAAATGAGGCTGGTCCAGCAAAGTAAATAGCAATAAGCTGATCAATAGTATCGCCGTGTTCGTCACACAGCGTTAATAGGTTAGCTTGACGTGGGGAAAGTTTTTTTTGAAAGAGGGAGCTTGCGATGGACTGCAGGTTTTGTCCGCTGATGCGAACAACGCCTACGCCAGCCTTACCCTGTGCGGTTGCGACAGCAATGATAGGCAATTTTCTCGTCATCATTGCTGTCTACTTATTACAAAGTTTTATGCAGCTCGCAAATTACTTAGCGGGCTTTTTTCCAAACATTTGGTTAATTTGCCACTGCTGTGCAATCGACAACAGGTTGTTTACCACCCAGTACAAAACCAAACCAGCGGGGAAGAAGAAGAACATGACCGAGAAAACAATTGGCATGTACATCATGATTTTTGCCTGAACTGGATCTGGCGGTGTTGGGTTCAACTTAGTTTGCACGAACATTGAAGCGGCCATAATTACCGGAAGGATGTAATACGGGTCTGGAACTGAAAGGTCATGAATCCACAATACCCATGGCGCCCCACGCATTTCAACAGAGGACAACAAAACCCAATACAAAGAAATAAACACAGGGATTTGAATAACCACAGGGAGACAACCGCCCAATGGGTTAATTTTTTCTTTGCGATACATCTCCATCATGGCTTGATTGAGTTTTTGTGGCTCGCCTTTGTATTGCTCTTTCATGGCCACCAAGCGGGGTTGTACTTCCTTCATGCGCGCCATTGATTTATAGCTTGCGGCAGAAAGTGGGAAGAACACCAACTTAATTAAGATGGTCAAAAGAATGATTGACCAACCCCAGTTGCCAACATAAGAATGGATGTTGTCTAGCAGCCAAAAAATTGGTTTGGCCAAAATGGTTAAGTAGCCATAGTCTTTCAGCAACTCAAACCCAGGGGCGATAGTTTCTAAAACACGCTCCTCTTGCGGACCAACAAATAACTTGGCTTTTTCTACAACAGAAGATCCTGAGGCAACTACGCCAAGAGGAGTTTGCATACCAATTCGATAGAGACCGTTGTCAATTCTGCCAGCGTAAATGTCGCGTGCAACTTTGTCGCCCGGAATCCATGCGCTTGCGAAATAGTGCTGGACCATTGCAATCCAAGCTGGCTCACCGGCCGCTACTTGGGTAGGGATAGTAATTTTGTTTTTATCAATTGCCGTGAATTCCAGCTTATTAAATTTTTCTTTGTCGGTATAAACAGCAGGGCCAGTAAAGGTGCTAGCAGAAAAGGCGCCATCGAAGGGGCCGATTTTTTGTTCTTGCGAAGCGTCGCGCACAATCTCTGTGTAAAGAACAAGTGGGTTTGGGTTGTTTGAAGCTTGGGTAACGCGATGCCCAACATCCACAACATAACTACCCGGATTAAGAATGAATGTTTTTTCCAACTTAACGCCATTGCGCTCGCTAACAAAAACAGCAAATGGTCTGCCTGAGCCATCTTTGCCGGATTGAGCCAACTTAAATGTACTTGTATGGTTTGGAAGATCGTTATTTCCAAGGGAAATTAATCCTGAACGAGCAAAGTATTTATGTGTCGGTGTGTATTGGAACAATTCAACCGGCTTATTTTCTGCAGTTAAAGATTTCAATAGCTTTGCGTCAATCACGTTTGCACCGCTTGCACTGATCTCCAACACCAAAACATCGTTCTGTAAAGTGAACTTTTCTGCGCCCTCAATCGCACCGCTACTTACGACAGGAGTTGCAGCAACAGCTGGTGATCCTGAGATTTGCGCGGGAACATCAACCTTGTTGGCGGCCGCTGCTTTATCGGCAGCTACAGGGGCGCTTGCTGGAGCGCCACCAAACAAAGATGGCTTGCCTTCATGAACCTGCCAATTGTTGTAGAGCATAAGACCCGACATCGAGAATACAGCCCAAAGAATTGTTTTTTTAAAGTCCATTTACATTCACTTAAGTTGATGTTTTTGTATCTTTTAAAGCAGGATCATAGCCACCATGTGACCATGGGTTGCAGCGCAAGATACGCCACGCCATCAATCCAAGGCTTTTTAAAAATCCATAATGACTAAAGCAGTCACAAGCATATTGCGAACAACTGGGTACGTATTTGCAGTGCATTCCCACATATGGGCTTAATGTTAGTTGATAAATTTTCACCAACTTTATTGCCACATTGTTTAAAACACGCACCTTAAATTAACCCTGAAATTTGAGAGCGCAGAATTTCTTTTTCTTTTTTTCTGAGCCTGCCTCGTGTCTCACGACCAATTGGTTTTTTGAGCTTAACAACAACATCTTTATTTAATGTGTTGGATTGAGCGGCCCACACCAATTCGCGAATCATTCTCTTTAGGCGATTTCGGTCAACCGCTCTTTTGGCCAACTTCTTTGCTACCGCAACCCCCAAATCAGGCTTGGCGCCCTCTTGGGTAGATGCAGCATATACACCCCAGTACAAACTTGTCTGGGGACGTATTTTTAATAATTCAGAAATCCTTGCGCTATTCAATGGCTAAATTAAACAGCCAAACGCTTGCGGCCTTTTGCACGACGGGCATTTAAAACTGCGCGTCCGCTTTTGGTTTTCATACGAATGCGAAAGCCGTGAGTGCGCTTGCGACGAGTTACTGAGGGTTGGTAAGTTCTTTTCATGATCGATCCCTGGAAAACCAAGTATTTTCCTTGTTGCAGAGCAAAAGGTCAATCTATCTTGATGAATATGTAGGTGTTTTTCTCTATTTTTCCCCAAATTTCTCTTAAATCATTAATTTAAATAGAGAATTTTTTATTATTCACAAGTTATCCACAGCTTTTCCACGTTTTTTTACCTTGTGGATAACTTTGCGGGATCGCTACAATGGATCCTCCAAAAATATGAGCAACTTACACAATCCCCCCGCCTTGAATTCAATTAGCCCACTGGGGTTTTGGGACGAAGCCATTGGCATTTTGTCCCGCGAACTGTCGCCCCAACAGTTTAAAACATGGATTCAGCCACTAACACTCTTGTCTTTTATTGAAAGTGATGACTTACTAACAATTGGCGCCCCCAATAGATTTAAGTTGGACTGGATTAAGAAAACGTTTGCCGATCGGTTCCAAGAGTTGGCATCCCAGTACTTTGGAAGGCCTATTAATGTAGGCTTTACATTAGCGACGGAGGCGAGCCCAGAGAGCAAAAGTGTTGTTGCACCTGAAGAGACACAACAAAAGGCGGTTATTTCAGAGGTTTCAGAGCCCGTTATTTCTGTCGAAGATGGAGGTTTTGAAATTGAGGACCACTCAAAATTAAACCCAAATCTCACCTTTGAAACATTTGTTACAGGTAAAGCGAACCAGTTGGCAAGGGCGGCGTCTATTCAAGTTGCCCACAATCCAGGCACATCCTACAACCCTATGTTTTTATATGGCGGGGTGGGTTTAGGCAAAACACACTTAATTCACGCGATTGGTAATCACCTTTTAAAAGAGAAGCCTAACGCTCGAATTCGTTATATCCATGCCGAACAATACGTTTCTGATGTGGTCCGCGCTTACCAACAAAAGGCTTTTGATCGTTTTAAGCGCTATTACCACTCTTTAGATCTATTGTTAATTGACGACATTCAATTTTTTAGCGGCAAGTCACGAACGCAAGAGGAGTTCTTTTATGCGTTTGAAGCGCTATTGAGCAATAAGTCTCAAGTCATTATTACGAGCGACACCTACCCCAAAGAAATGGCTGGTATTGACGATCGCCTAATTTCACGCTTTGATTCTGGGCTTACGGTGGCGATTGAGCCCCCAGAACTCGAAATGCGGGTTGCTATTTTGATGAAAAAGGCAATTAACGAAGGCATCCCCATGAGTGAGGATGTGGCTTTCTTTGTTGCCAAACACCTCCGCTCAAATGTTAGGGAATTAGAAGGCGCTTTGAGAAAAATCTTGGCGTTTGTTCGCTTTCATGGGAAAGAGGTCACCATTGAGGTTGCTAGAACGGCCCTAAAAGATCTGCTTTCAATCCAAAATCGACAAATTTCAGTCGAAAACATCCAAAAATCTGTTGCTGACTTTTACAGCATTAAGGTTGCGGACATGTACTCCAAGAAGCGCCCAGCAAACATTGCTAGACCACGCCAAATAGCGATGTTTATGGCTAAAGAATTGACACAAAAAAGTCTTCCTGAGATTGGAGAGTTGTTTGGTGGCAGGGATCACACAACAGTTTTGCATGCTGTTCGCAAGATTGCAGACGAACGTGCTCATGACAGTCAACTAAACCATGAAATCCACGTTATCGAGCAAACCTTGAAGGCATAATTTTGGGTTGTGGATAAGCCTGTGGAGAACCATAGGGATAAGTTTGGGGATTACATGTGGATAAATTGTGGAAAGTCTCAGCTTCATGCAAAAATAGGGTGTTGATAAAAAGTTATCCCCGTTTTATGCAGTGTTTATACAAGAGTTTTCCACAGGTTTTTTAGCGTTTAATGTGTTGTTTTATAAAGGGTTTTTGACTTATCCACGGAATTTCAAACCCTTATTACTATTACTACTAAGATATATACAAGGATTTAAAAGCAATGCAACTCGTTAACACTTCTCGCGATAGCTTACTAAAACCCCTTCAGGTTGTTAGTGGAATTGTTGAACGCAGACATACACTGCCAATTTTGGCAAATCTCTTATTTAGGAAAGTAGGAGAGAAAGTTTCTTTTATCTCTACTGATATTGAAATTCAAATTACAACTAATGCGAATTTTGGTGTCGGTTCTGAGGATGTCACAACTACTGTTGCTGCAAGAAAATTGTTAGACATTTTGCGCGCTCTACCTGAGGGACCGGTGTCTTTAAATCTTAAAGACAATAAGATGGTGGTTCAGAGCGGTAAGAGCCGTTTTTCTTTACAGACACTATCTGCAACCGAATTTCCTGTAATGCAAAGCGTCGGTGAAGTTACTGCTGCATGGAAGATGTCTCAGAAGAGCTTCCGTCAACTCATTAGTCAAGTGCACTTTTCAATGGCGCAGCAAGATATTCGTTATTACTTGAATGGTATGTTGTTGGTGATTGAGGGTAAAGAGGTGGTGGCCGTGGCAACCGATGGTCATCGTCTTGCGTATTCACAAGTTGAATTAGCCGAAGCGCCCACTGGCGCAGGTCAAAAACAAGAAATTATCATTCCCCGCAAAACTATTTTGGAATGCCAACATTTATTGGAAGACTCTGAAGAGCCTCTTGAAATTAGCTTGACCGCAAATCAAGTGAAGTTTTCTTTTGGTGATATTGAGTTGATTTCAAAATTAGTTGAAGGAAAATTCCCTGACTTCCAAAGAGTTATTCCAAAAGGTCAAAAAAACTCTTTAGTAGTTGGTCGAGATGCACTGCAATCCGCTCTTCAGCGTGCAGCCATTTTGACAACAGATAAATTTAAGGGTGTTCGTTTCTCTTTATCTCCTAATCGAATCACAATTCAATCAACCAACGCTGAACAAGAAGAGGCGCAAGAAGAGATTGAGACTGAATATGCTGGTGATGCAGTGGAGATTGGTTTTAATGTAAGTTACCTACTTGATGTTTTATCCAACCTTAAGAATGAAAAAATTCAAATTAGTTTGGGTGATGCGAACAGTAGTGCTGTGATTACTCTGCCTGGCTCAGAGAGTTTTAAGTATGTTGTGATGCCAATGCGTATTTAACTTAGAAAAAAATGACTGAAGAAAAAAAAGTAGTAGAGCAGTACGGCGCTGCATCGATTCAAATCCTAGAGGGTCTTGAGGCTGTTCGTAAACGTCCTGGTATGTATATCGGAGATACATCCGATGGAACTGGCTTGCATCACCTTGTCTTTGAAGTTTTAGATAACTCTATTGATGAAGCCTTAGCTGGATATTGTTCAGAGATTACGGTTGTTATTCAAACTGATAACTCAATTTCTATTGTTGACAACGGACGCGGTGTTCCTACTGGTATTAAGTACGACGACAAACACGAACCCAAGAGAAGTGCTGCAGAAATTGTGATGACTGAGCTGCATGCAGGCGGTAAGTTTGACCAAAATAGCTATAAAGTTTCTGGTGGTTTACATGGCGTAGGTGTTAGTTGTGTGAATGCATTATCTAAATGGTTGAAGTTGACCATTCGTCGTGATGGCAAAGCTCACCATATGGAGTTTGCCCGCGGCGTTATTCAAAATCGTAACGTTGTTGATGAGAACGGTGTGTTGGTTTCACCAATTACGGTAACTGGCGATACAGAACTTTCAGGGACTGAGGTTCACTTTTTGGCTGACGAGACAATTTTTGGAAACGTAGAATTCCATTATGAAATCTTAGTTAAACGTATTCGTGAGCTTTCCTTCTTAAATAATGGCGTACACATTAAGTTGATTGATCAACGCACAGGCCAAGAAGAAGATTTTGCGTTTTCTGGCGGTGTTAAGGGATTTGTTGAGTACATCAATCAAACTAAAAATGTTTTGCACCCAAACATTTTTTACGCTGAAGGTGTTCGTCCCTCTGATCTTGGTGGTCAAATTACTGCTGAAGTGTCTATGCAGTGGAATGACAGCTTTAGTGAACAGGTGCTTTGTTTTACTAACAATATTCCACAACGAGATGGCGGAACCCATTTAACTGGCTTACGCGCTGCAATGACTCGTGTCATTAATAAATATATTGATGAAAATGAGGTTGCTAAAAAGGCTAAAGTTGAAATTTCTGGTGATGACATGCGCGAAGGTTTGGCATGTGTATTGTCAGTAAAAGTTCCTGAGCCAAAATTCTCCAGCCAAACCAAAGACAAATTGGTTTCTAGTGAAGTTCGTGGACCTGTAGAGGAAATTGTTGCTGAAGCATTGAGCGCCTATCTACAAGAGCGCCCAGCAGACGCTAAGATTTTGTGCGGCAAGATTGTTGACGCAGCGCGTGCCCGTGAAGCAGCACGCAAAGCGCGGGATATGACTCGTCGCAAAGGCGCTTTAGATGGATTGGGTTTGCCTGGCAAGTTGGCGGACTGCCAAGAGAAAGACCCATCAAAATCTGAATTGTTTATTGTCGAGGGTGATTCTGCGGGCGGCTCTGCTAAACAAGGACGCGATCGCCGCTTCCAAGCAATTCTTCCCCTAAAAGGCAAAATCCTGAACGTTGAAAAAGCTCGCTTCGACAAAATGCT
The DNA here is from genome assembly GCF_018881795.1 of Polynucleobacter sp. MWH-Jannik1A5. Lineage (GTDB taxonomy): Bacteria > Pseudomonadota > Gammaproteobacteria > Burkholderiales > Burkholderiaceae > Polynucleobacter. The sequence goes on from NZ_JACVPQ010000001.1 coordinate 852,066, forward strand.
CGCAAGCCAAGAGGTGGTTACTTTAATTACCGTTCTTGGTACGGGCATTGGTATTGAAGAATATAAGGCAGACAAACTGCGCTATCACCGCATCATCATCATGACCGACGCGGACGTAGATGGAAGCCACATCAGAACTTTACTATTAACTTTCTTCTATAGACAAATGCCTGAGTTGATTGAGCGTGGCCACATCTATATCGCCCAACCACCGCTTTATAAAGTGAAGTTTGGTAAAAGCGAACGGTACATTAAAGATGACAACGAGCTGAATCAACTGTTGCTGACGATTGCTCTTGAAACCGCCTCTCTACAAACACCATCCGGCGAAGTTATTGAGGGCGACGCATTAAACGAGTTAGCAAAACACTACCAAGTAATTCAGTCCATCGTTGACCGCTTATCTCGCACTATCGATGAAGATGCTTTGCGCGCCATTGCTTCAGGCACCTCATTAAATCTGGATACTGAAAAATCAGCCAATGAATCCGCTGATCGTCTAAGACAAGCGCTAGCCGACTCTTTAAATCCGTTGGCTGTGGCACCTGAAATCATTGTGCAAAAAGAAGATCGCACAGAGCGTTTCCGCTTGCTGCTGTCCCGCCGCATTCATGGAAACCTCAAGTTGTCGTCCATTAACTCCGATTTTGTGCATGGCGATGACTATCAAAGCCTAGCAAATGCCGCCGCCGTTTTGTCAGGCAAGGTGGTTCCGGGTTCCAAAGTTCGTCGTGGCGATCCAGACAAGAATCAAAAAGAGCAAACTATTGCAGACTTTAGGGCAGCATTTGCGTGGTTGCTATCTGAGGCTGAGCGCGTATTAAGTCGTCAGCGCTATAAGGGTCTTGGTGAGATGAATCCATCACAATTGTGGGAAACCACCATGGATGCAAGCTCAAGAACCCTCTTGCAAGTAAAGATCGAAGATGCGATTGCTGCTGACCAGGTCTTTACAACACTAATGGGCGACGAAGTTGAACCTCGTCGAGCGTTCATTGAAAAGAACGCCCTGATTGCTCGTAACTTAGACGTTTAAAAATGGCAGCTAAAAAATTAAAACCACCAAAGGTGGACAGATCTTCCATTGTTGTTAAATCCTCCCCAATTCATGGCAAAGGTGTATTCGTAGCCAAACCCATTAAAAAGGGCGCGGCCATTATTGAGTACAAGGGCGAACGTATTAGTTGGAAGTTGGCTGAAAAGCGTCACCCACATGACCCCAAAGACCCAAATCACACTTTCTATTTTTCATTAGAGGATGGCCGTGTGATTGATGCGAAATATGGCGGCAATGCCGCGCGCTGGATTAATCACTCATGCAAGCCTATTTGTGAAACCCGTGAAGATACCTTCGACGGCGAGCCAAGGGTCTTTATTTACGCCAAGCGCGCCCTCAAAGTTGGTGAAGAGTTGTTTTATGACTACTCATTAGATATCGAGGGAAAAATTACCAAGCAAATGAAAAAAGATTATGAGTGCCGTTGTGGCGCTAAAAAGTGCCGCGGTACCATGCTAGCAACCAAAGGGAAGTAAAAATAACTTTCATGCTGTTTGTAACAATCCAAGAGCTAGAGGCGGCAATCAATTATTGGCGTAGTCAATCACCCTCCGAGGGTGATGAGCTGCGTCTTTGCCCTGAAGCTGCGGCGCTTGCCAAGCCTTATGCGCTCATGATTGTGCAGGGCGCACAGCGCATACCAGTAGACGTCCTTGATGAGCTTGCGCGTTCCGCAATTCAACAATTTCAAAAAATAGCTTAAACATTTTTTGATTATTTTCTCCGAGTTGTTTAGGGTTATTGCTATATATAGCGAAGCTATCTTGGAGTATTCTCATATTCTTGCTCCCAAGTAGGGGGTAGAGGGTATGAGATTGCAAGAAACAATATTAAAAACAATTGGACTGGGGAAATCATTTAAAGGATTTTCTGCGGTTACTGATGTGAACCTAGATGTCACTCGGGGAACCATTCACGCCTTGATTGGGCCGAATGGGGCCGGCAAAACCACCTGCTTTAATTTACTAACTAAATTTTTAGAGCCCAGTAGTGGTCAAATCTTGTTCAATGGTTTTGACATTACTAATGAGGCTCCCGCACAAATTGCGCGGCGCGGGGTTATTCGATCTTTTCAAATTTCAGCAGTTTTCCCACACCTCACGGTATTGGAGAATGTTCGTGTTGCACTGCAGCGAGGCTTGGGAACAGAGTTCCATTTCTGGAAATCCGGCGACTCGCTAAATGTTTTAAATGATCGTGCCTTAGAGCTCCTGCATGAAGTGGGGCTTGAGGATTTTGCGCATGAAGAAACCTTAAACCTGGCATATGGCCGCAAAAGGGCGCTTGAAATTGCAACCACGTTGGCTATGGAGCCGGAGCTCATGCTCTTGGATGAGCCAACTCAGGGCATGGGTCACGAGGATGTAGAGCGTGTAACCGAATTAATTGATCGTGTTGCCAAAGGGCGGACGATTCTCATGGTTGAGCACAACATGAAGGTGGTTTCTTCTATTGCTGACCGAATTACCGTATTGCAGCGCGGCTCAGTTTTGGCCGAAGGGTCCTATCACGAGGTTTCTAACAACCCATTGGTTGTTGAGGCCTATATGGGAAGCCATGGGGGAGACAACCTATGAGCACCATGGCATTAGAGGTTAAAAACCTAGAGTCTTGGTATGGCGAGTCACACATTTTGCACGGTGTAAATTTTGCCGTGCGAGATGGGGAGGTTGTAACCTTGCTTGGAAGAAATGGCGCCGGAAGAAGCACCATTCTGAAAACGATTTTGGGATTAACAAGCAAAAGAACTGGTTCGGTAGAGGTTTATGGTACCCAGACAATTTCGATGCCTACGTACAAGATTGCGCGCCTGGGTGTCGGTTTTTGTCCCGAAGAAAGGGGAATTTTTGCAAGCTTAAGCACTGAAGAGAATTTGTTGCTTTTGCCGGAGATCGCTCCTGGCGGCATGGGCTTGGATGAGATCTATGAAATGTTCCCAAACCTTTACGAGAGACGCAATAGTCCTGGTACCCGCCTGTCGGGGGGCGAGCAACAAATGCTGGCAATGGCGCGAATATTAAGAACCGGCGCTAAATTGCTATTACTAGATGAAATTACCGAAGGGTTGGCCCCCGTGATTGTGCAAAAACTTGGTGAGGTCGTTACCAGCTTGCGCAACAAGGGCTTCACCATTGTCTTGGTTGAACAAAATTTCCGTTTTGCAGCACCGCTGGCTGATCGCCACTATGTTGTTGAGCATGGGAATGTGGTTGAGGTGGTAAATCAGAATGAGCTCGCTGAAAAAGCGGCTTTATTAAATGAGTATCTTGGTGTTTAGTGGATTTCTATAGGAGATAGCAATGAAGTTAAAGCAAATAACCGCGTGTCTGGTTGCGGCGACCATGTTTGGTTCAAACCCAGTGTTTGCGCAAAGCGCACCAAAGGTTAGTGGCGATGTTATTAAGATTGGTGTGTTGACCGACCTTTCCTCAACCTATTCTGACCTGGCTGGCCCAGGCGCTGTAATTGCGGCAAAGATGGCGATTGCGGATTTTTCTAAAGACGGCACTGTAATTGGCAAGAAGATTGAGTTAGTTAGCGCTGATCACCAAAACAAGGCTGACATTGCTGCAAACAAGGCTCGCGAGTGGTACGACAAAGACGGTGTTGACGTTATTGTTGAGTTGGTTTCAACCAACGTGGCCTTGGCTGTAATGGAAGTGGCCGAACAAAAGAACAAGATTACTTTGGTTTCTGGCGCAGCATCCTTGCCAATTACCAATGAAAAATGTACAGCGAACAATGTTCACTGGACCTATGACACTTATGCACTCTCAAACGGCACAGCTAAAGCCGTTGTTAAACAAGGTAAAAAGAACTGGTACTTCCTTACTGCGGACTATGCCTTTGGCGCAGCATTGGAAAGAGATTCAACCAACGTTGTTAACGCTAATGGCGGCAAGGTATTGGGCACCAGCAAGCACCCATTCCCAAACAGCGACTTTTCTTCTTATCTCTTAAAGGCCCAGGCTAGTGGTGCAGATGTGGTTGCTTTAGCAAATGCCGGTCAAGATACCATTAATAGCGTTAAACAAGCTTCCGAGTTTGGCATTAACAAAAAGCAAACTGTTGTGCCTTTGTTGATGTTTATTACTGACGTTCACTCTTTGGGTTTAAATGCTGCACAAGGCATGTACCTTACAGAAGGCTTCTACTGGGATAGAGATGAAAAGACTCGCGCTTTTTCAAAACGCTTCATCTTGCAACATAAGCGTATGCCATCTAGCGTTCAAGCTGGCGTTTACTCATCTGTTCTTGCTTATTTAACTGCCGTACAAAAAGCTGGTACTGATGACACCCAAGCGGTGATGAAGGCATTGAAGTCTACAAACATTGATGACGGTCTTTTCAAAGGCAAGATTCGTGCTGACGGTAAGTTTGAGCATGACATGTACTTGCTAGAAGTGAAGAAGCCTTCAGAGTCTACAAGCCCATGGGATTACTACAATGTGAAGGCAGTTATTCCTGCTGCTGAAGCAACTCAACCACTTTCATTGTCACGATGCAAGTTGGTTACTAACAAGTAATTGAACTCTATTAAGCATGTTTGAACTTCTTGGAATTACCCCTCAAGGGCTGGTTGCCCAGCTCTTGGTGGGGCTTATTAATGGCTCGTTCTATGCCATATTAAGTTTGGGATTGGCCATTATTTTTGGCCTTCTCAACATCATTAATTTTGCGCATGGTGCTCAGTACACCATGGGTGCTTTTATTGCCTGGATTGGTTTAACCCAGATTAGCCAATGGCTTGGTTTTCCTGAGTTATCCATTAATTATTGGTTTGCATTAATTGTGGTCCCGTTGGTATTGGCGGGTTTTGGCTTGATCCTTGAGCGCACGATGTTGCGCCGTTTGTATCACTTGGACCATCTATACGGACTATTGCTGACTTTTGGTTTGGCACTCATTATTGAGGGCATGTTCCGTCATTGGTATGGAATCTCTGGTGAGAGCTATCCAGCTCCAGAGATGCTGCAGGGCGCCATTCCCTTGGAGTCTATCGGCATTATTTTGCCGAAGTATCGTGTATGGGTGGTGGTTATCTCCTTGGTTGTTTGCTTCTCCACTTGGTATGTGATTGAGAGAACAAAGCTGGGCGCCTATTTGCGCGCCGGAACTGAAAATCCAAAGCTGTTGCAGGCTTTCGGTATTAATGTGCCTTTGATGATTTCGTTGGCTTACGCCTATGGCGTTGGTTTGGCTGGTTTTGCTGGCGTTTTAGCGGCCCCTATTTTTCAAGTGAACCCACTAATGGGCTCCAATCTCATCATCGTTGTTTTTGCGGTGGTAGTCATTGGAGGTATGGGCTCCATCATGGGTGCGATCTTGACCGGTTTAGGTTTGGGCTTGATTGAGGGTCTAACCAAAGTCTTTTATCCAGAGGCTTCCGGAGTTGTAATTTTTGTGATCATGGCAATTGTTTTGTTAATTCGTCCTGCCGGACTATTTGGGCGGGAGAAATAGATATGAATCCAAAAACAAAATTGCTCTACGGAATTTTGGTCCTCATTGGACTGTTATTGCCATTCCAAGATTTTATTTATCTTGTGTTTGCGATGAAGGTTTTATGTTTTGCATTGTTCGCATGCGCATTTAATTTGCTCCTAGGTTTTACAGGCTTGCTGTCATTTGGCCACGCTGCATTCTTTGGAACAGCAGCATATATCACCGCTTACTTTTGTAAAGAGGCCGGCCTTTCGCCTGAGTTAGGCATTGTTTTAGGTGTGGCTGGTTCCGGTATTCTCGGGTTCTTAATTGGTGCATTGGCGATTCGTAGACAAGGTATTTATTTTGCGATGGTGACCTTGGCACTCTCGCAAATGATTTACTTTTTAGCCGTTCAGATGCCATTTACCGGTGGTGAGGACGGCATTCAGGGCGTGCCTCGTGGAATGTTATTTGGTCTGATTGACTTAAAGAATGACGTTGCGATGTATTACTTTGTATTGGCCGTTTTCTTATTTGGTTTTGCGCTCATCATGCGCGCTGTTCACTCTCCATTCGGTCAGGTGCTCAAGGCCATTCGCGAGAATGAGCCGCGTGCAATTTCTTTGGGTTATGACGTCGATAGATTTAAGTTAATGTCTTTTGTAATTTCTGCAGCGCTGTCCGGCTTGGCCGGGTCCATGAAATCTTTGGTATTCCAGTTGGCCACGCTGACCGATGTTCATTGGCACATGTCCGGTGAGGTTGTATTAATGACTTTGCTCGGAGGAATGGGGACTATTCTTGGCCCAGTAGTTGGCGCAGGAATTGTTGTTGGTTTGCAAAACTATTTGGCAAACATCGGCTCTTGGAGCACGATTGCAACCGGATTCATTTTTGTAATTTGTGTCCTAGCTTTCCGTCGTGGCGTGGTTGGTGAAATCGCTGCGCACTTCAAAAACAAAAACTAATTTTTGTTTTTTCCTTTTATTATTTGGTTTTAGTGTGGCGCAATTAAAAATTGGCGCCACACTCACTTAATTAAAAGAGACTCTCATCGAATTTTCAATTTATATCTGGCCATTGCTTTTGGCGATGGCTTTTTTTGCCGGTTTAGTTGATGCGGTTGCTGGTGGTGGTGGCTTGATACAGGTTCCCGCACTGTTTGCGGCCTATCCAGATGCGCAGCCCGCAACCCTGCTCTCAACAAATAAAGTTTCTGCGGTTGGCGGAACCTTAAATGCTGCGCGTAGATATTTACGTCACGTATCTTTGCCCTGGTCTGTTGTTGGCCCCGCAATAGCCGCAGGCTTTGTTGGCTCTCTGTTGGGCGCTAATGCGGTAAGTAACTTTCCGGCAGAGCCACTTCGCAAGGCTCTGCCATTTGTATTGTTATTTCTGTTGTTGTACACCTGGTTTCAGCCTTCGCTCGGCGAGGCTCATGCACCAAAAATCCTTGGACGTTATCAGCAGGTTAAGGCAGTAATTCTAGGGCTAACAATTGGTTTTTATGATGGCTTCTTTGGTCCCGGTACAGGAAGCTTTTTGCTTTTTGGCTTTGTTCGATTCTTCAGTTTTGATTTTTTGCATGCTTCTGCAGCAACAAAATTGGTGAATGTTGCAACCAATCTAGCCGCAATTTTGATGTTGGCCAGCCTTGGGCAAATTAACTGGACGCTTGGTTTTGCCATGATGATTGCCAATATTGCTGGCAGCCAATTTGGAAGTCGCCTAGCAATTAAGCACGGCAGCACCTTTGTTAGAAAAGCTTTTCTGGTTATTGTGAGCGTGCTCATTTTGAAGTCTGCCTGGAACGCTTATTTCGTCAATTAAATCAATTACTTAGAATTCATTCGTTCAATTTTCTAGGAATTTGTGATGTTTTGTTTCACGTGAAACAAACAAAATGCTATGATCATCGCCCTATCTGAGGCAAATCATGCGTTATTCCAAAAATTTCGATGTCATTGTGGTTGGTGGCGGTCATGCCGGGACTGAGGCCGCCCTCGCCTCTGCGCGCATGGGTTGTGACACGCTATTAATTACACATAGCATTGAAAATTTAGGCGCTATGAGCTGTAACCCTTCGATCGGCGGCATCGGCAAAGGCCACTTAGTTAAAGAAATTGATGCTATGGGCGGCGCTATGGCTGCCGCTACTGATGAGGCCGGCATTCAGTTTCGGATTTTGAATTCAAGCAAGGGCCCCGCTGTACGAGCTACTCGTGCCCAGGGCGATCGCGTTCTCTACAAAGCAGCAATTCGCCGTCGTCTAGAAAATCAACCCAATTTAAGTTTGTTTCAGGCTGCTGTTGATGACCTATTGGTTATGGGTGATGAGGTGCAGGGTGTTGTTACCCAAATGGGCCTGGAATTTATGGCCAAAAAGGTGGTACTTACAGCGGGCACCTTTTTGGATGGCAAGATTCACGTTGGGCTAAATAATTATGCCGGTGGTCGCGCTGGCGACCCCGCAGCAGTTTCTTTATCTGCTAGGTTAAAGGAGTTAAAACTTCCTCAGGGCAGGCTTAAAACGGGTACCCCACCCCGAATTGACGGTAGAACGATAGATTTCTCGGTAATGTTGGAGCAGCCTGGGGATTTAGACCCTGTTCCGGTTTTTTCTTATTTGGGTCGTCCAGAGCAGCATCCTAGACAGGTTCCCTGCTGGATTTCTCATACCAATGAGCGAACCCACGACATTATTCGTGGAGGATTAGATCGTTCACCAATGTATACCGGGGTGATCGAGGGGGTCGGTCCCCGCTACTGCCCTTCCATTGAAGACAAGATTCACCGCTTTGCCTCTAGAAATAGCCATCAGATCTTTCTAGAGCCAGAGGGATTAACAACTAACGAGTTTTATCCAAACGGGATCTCTACGAGCCTGCCCTTTGACGTGCAGTGGGATTTGGTTCGAAGCATCCGGGGCATGGAGTCTGCAGTAATCGTGCGGCCAGGGTATGCAATTGAATACGATTTCTTTGATCCGCGCCAATTACGCCATAGCCTAGAAACCAAGGTCATTAGTGGGCTGTATTTTGCTGGCCAAATAAATGGCACTACTGGCTATGAAGAGGCTGCAGCACAAGGAATGCTGGCCGGCATCAATGCTGGTTTAGCCGCTAAAGCCAAAGAGCCTTGGTTGCCTAAGCGTAGCGAGTCTTACATAGGTGTTTTGGTTGATGATCTGATCACTCGCGGAGTTCAAGAGCCCTATCGGATGTTTACCAGCCGGGCTGAATATCGATTGAGCTTGCGTGAAGATAATGCAGACATGCGTTTGACCACTATTGGACGAGAGCTTGGCCTCGTAGATGACTATCGTTGGGAAGTGTTTTGTAGAAAACAAGAGGCTGTTTCACGTGAAACATCTCGTTTGCAAAATATTTGGGTGGGCCCCAAGAGCGAGGCCGCCCCGTTTGTTTCTCAATTGTTGGGGCAAGATCTTTCCCATGAATGTAGTTTGGCTGAGCTTCTGAGGCGCCCAGGCATTACTTATGAGGCAATTACGGCTCTAGGCAGCGGAATCTGGGCCCCAGAATCTTTGGATGAAGATCTCGGGCTGGCTGCCCAAATAAGCGACCAAGTAGAGATTTCGGTCAAATATCAGGGCTACATCGAGCGTCAAGCGACCGAAATTGCTCGTCAAGAACACAATGAGACATTTCCCCTTCCGGAATCGCTCGATTATTCACAAGTTGTTGGTTTGTCCAAAGAGGTTCAGCAAAAGCTCAACTTGCATAAACCTGAAACATTGGGTCAAGCAGGCCGCATTTCCGGGGTTACCCCCGCAGCCCTTTCCCTTTTATTGGTGCATCTGAAAAAGGGCTTGGGACGTACTCAAGAAACACATGAGTGAGGAGCTTCTTGCTTTAGGAATTGAGGATCTTGGCCTGAAATTAAGTGCGGCCAATATTGCCGATTTAGAGCAATTTTTACAAGAAATGGGACGCTGGAACCAGGTTCATAACCTCACGGCTATTGAGGGCGAACAAGATTCTGTGCGACTCCATCTTATTGATTCTATTGCAGTTTTGCCTGTAATGAGGCGATTTTTAAAAGATGCGTCCCCTCGAATTGCAGACCTTGGTTCTGGAGGTGGTTTGCCGGCAGTTCCGATTGCGATTGTTCAGCCGGAGTGGCAACTTTCTTTGATTGAAGCCATACGTAAAAAGACGGCATTCTTGCAGCATGTGCGCGGAAAGTTAAAGTTAAAAAACATTGAAGTACTCTGTGAGCGAGTCGAGGTTGTTGCAGTGCAGCAACCAGCACAGTTTGATGCGGTCATATCTCGTGCATTTACTAACCTGGCGCGCTTTTTAGAGCTGTCATTGCCCTTCCTAAAGCCTGATGGCCTGGTATTCGCAATGAAGGCTAAGCGTGCAGATGATGAAATGAAAGATGTTTCCATGGAGGAGTGGCGCTTAGTCGCCGATGAGCCCCTACATATTCCCAATTTAGCGGTGGAGCGACGCCTTTTGGTGCTCTCCCCCGTGAGAAAATCCACCCTCACCCCTTAAGTAGACCCAAAAGTAGCTATGGCAAAAATATTCTGTATCGCAAATCAAAAAGGCGGCGTTGGCAAGACCACTACTGCCGTTAATTTGGCCGCTGGTTTGGCGGGGCTCAAGCAGCGCGTTTTATTGGTTGACTTAGATCCACAGGGTAATGCAACCATGGGGTCCGGAGTAGAAAAAGCCGATCTAAATAGCAGCGTATACCAAGTGTTAATTGGTATGGCTTCCGTTAAAGAGTGCGCACAGCGTTGTGAAAGTTCTGGCTATGACGTGTTACCAGCCAATCGTGATTTAGCCGGCGCTGAAATTGAATTAGTAGATTTGGATTTGCGAGAAGTGCGTTTGAAGGATGCGCTTGCGCATGTGGCCGATGACTACGATTTTATTTTGATCGATTGTCCGCCCGCTTTATCTTTGTTAACGCTAAATGGATTGTGTGCAGCAAACGGTGTAATTGTTCCAATGCAATGTGAATATTTTGCACTGGAGGGTTTATCGGATTTAGTGAACACCATCAAACAAGTGCACGCAAATTTAAATCCAGATTTAGTCATCATTGGATTGTTACGCGTGATGTTTGATGCGCGTATGACATTGCAACAACAGGTTTCTGATCAGCTGCTTGAGCACTTTGGCGACAAAGTTTTCAAGACCATTATTCCGCGTAACGTGCGCCTTGCTGAAGCCCCCTCTTACGGGCTCCCTGGGGTTGCTTTTGACAAATCATCGCGTGGCGCAAAAGCGTATTTAGAGTTTGGCGCTGAGATGGTTGAACGCATTAAGCAGATGTAATTTTTAAAGAGAAAATATTGAACATGGTTGCTATTAAGAAAAAAGGTTTAGGTAGAGGTCTTGAAGCTTTGCTTGGAGAAAAAACCCAACAAGCCAGCCCATCCACCGACATTAACCGTTTACCGCTAACAGCTCTTCAGGCAGGCAAATATCAGCCGCGCCAAAAAATGGAAGCGGGCGCATTGCAAGAGTTGGCAGAAAGTATTCGTGAACAAGGCGTGATGCAACCGCTGTTAGTTCGTTTGGTGGCCCCCGGCAAATATGAAATCATTGCTGGCGAAAGACGTTTTCGCGCCGCCACTATTGCTGGCTTAAAAGAGGTTCCTGTTTTAGTTTCTGGTGCAGATGATCAAGCCGCCGCCGCAATGGCTTTGGTTGAAAATATGCAGCGTGAAGATTTAAATCCTCTTGAAGAGTCCCAAGGCTTAGCCAGGTTGATCGAGGAGTTTGGTTTTACGCATGAGCAGGCCGCTAAGGCGGTAGGAAAATCTCGCAGCGCCATTACAAACTTGTTACGGCTGGCCCAGCTGGCAAAGCCGGTGCAAGCCATGCTGCTGGCTGGTGACATAGACATGGGACATGCCCGCGCGCTACTTCCGCTTCCAGGTTCTAGTCAGGTTGCTCTAGCCCAAAGAATTTCTGCTCAAGGCCTATCAGTGCGAGAAGCCGAAAGAATGACCGCAGCTTTGGTGATTGCTGGCGGTCAAATAGGCGACAAAAAGGCTAAAAGTAAACCTGGTAGCCCAGCAAAAAGCACCGATCCCGATATGCAGCGTTTAACCCAAGAAATAGCGGATTTAATTGGTTTAAGTACGGAATTTAAGCTTAAAGGCAAGGGCGGAGAGCTCAGAATCCGCTTTAGTCAATTTGATGAGCTTGATTCCTTATTAAAAAAGTTGGGTATTGAGTCATAAATAAGGGCGAAAAATGTCCCCAAATCCTTTGACATATTGCAGTGCACACATTAAACTTTCGGGGCTAAATTGATTCCTCAAAAAAATCAATTTTCCGAGGTAAATGAGTGGGATGAGCCCGAAGAAGAAGTAATTCGGGTCTACAGCAAGGAAGAGATTGTTGCGTTGCAGCAAAGCAATGCGACAAAGTACCGAGCGCTTTCACCTTGGAAAATAGTGTTGGCTCAAATGTTGATTACGGCTATCAGCATGGTGTTTTGGTCAATTTTTGGGGAGCCGGTAGGGGTAAGCCTTTATACTCAGTCGGCCTTTTTAGGTGGTTTAATTAGCGTCTTGCCCGCAACCCTATTTTTAATCAGGTTGGAGTTGGCAAAAAAATCGCAAATATTGAATCCAGGAAGATTTTTGGCGGCATTAGTTTCAGGCGAATTTATCAAAATCGTCGTGACTTTAATGCTGTTTATTGGGATTGCGTATTTAGTCCCAGGCGTGCTTTGGGTCCCATTATTGGTGACTTACCTGCTTGCCTTGAAGTGTGTTTGGCTGGCGTGGTTGTGGCGCTAAGTAGTGACAATTGAGATTGAAACAAAGGACTAGTTAAGAGATGTCTAGCGAAGTAAACCAAGCCCACGGGGCAGCAGAGCAAATGACGCCAACAGCGTATATTTCTGAGCACTTACAAAACCTCAACAATTCAGGTGGACCACAGACGTCTATTATTGATTTCAGCATTATCAATTTAGACACGATTTTTTGGGCATCCCTCATGGGTTTGCTCGCTGTATTTATTTTGTTGATTGCGGCTCGTCGCGCAACCCCTGGCGTACCAGGTCGTTTCCAGTGCTTTGTTGAAATGATTGTTGAAATGGCAGAGACACAATCTAAGAGCATTGTTCATGGCGATCGTTCTTACATTGCTCCGCTTGCACTATTTGTATTCTTTTGGATCATCTTGCTCAACACTTTGGACTTAGTGCCGGTGGATTGGGTGTTAGGCGTAAATCATTTCATTGAAAGTTTTGGCGTGCATGTGCCACACCATAAAGTTGTGCCAACAACTGATCTCAATGCAACGATGGGCATGTCTATGTCTGTTTTGCTCTTAGTCTTCTTTTACAGCTTCAAGGTAAAAGGTTTTGGCGGATTCTTGCATGAGCTCGTTTCTGCACCGTTTGGCGCTAAGTGGTACTTGGCCCCATTTAACCTTGCTTTGAACATCATCGAATATCTTGCAAAAGGTGTTTCATTGGGAATGCGACTTTTCGGCAACATGTATGCCGGCGAGCTGGTTTTCTTGTTGATCGCACTGCTAGGTAGTGTGTGGACATTTAATTTAGATTTATCCCTGTTCGGATTGGTGGGCCATGTTATTGCTGGATCAGCTTGGGCCATCTTCCACATTTTGGTTATTTTGTTGCAAGCCTTTATTTTCATGATGTTGACCTTGGTCTACATCGGGCAAGCGCATAGCCATCACTAAGATTTTTATTTTTAACTTATCTCTTTAACTTCAGGAGTCAGCAACATGCAACAATTTCTCGCAAACATTCAAGGTTTCACAGCAATCGCTATCGGCATCATCATCGGCCTCGGCGCGATCGGTGCTTGTTTAGGTATTGCATTGATGGGCGGTAAGTACATCGAAGCTTGTGCACGTCAACCAGAATTGATGGAGCCACTCCAAACTAAGATGTTCCTTTTGGCTGGTTTGATCGACGCTGCGTTCTTGATCGGCGTTGGTGTTGCAATGTTGTTTGCTTTCGCAAACCCACTGCTCGCAGTTATTAAGTAATTGTTTTGGCGTGGATGACCAAGGGGTCATCCAACTGTTCTCAACAATACTGAAAGGAATATCGTGAATCTGAACGCGACCCTATTCGCGCAAATGATCGTTTTCTTCGTCTTATGGTGGGTTGTTGCACGCTTTGTGTGGCCACCACTTGTTAAGGCGTTAGATGAGCGTTCAAGCAAAATTGCTGATGGTTTAGCTGCTGCCGAGCGCGGTAAAGAAGCACTCGCATTAGCCAGCAATGAAGCTGAGCAAGAATTAACAAAAGCACGCCAAGAAGGTGTTCAACGCGTTGCTGAAGCCGAAAAACGTGCACAAATGTCAGCCGAAGAAATTCGCGCTAACGCACAAGCTGAAGCAGCTCGAATCATTTCTCAAGCGCAGCAAGACGCAGCTCAACAAGTTACTCGCGCACGTGAAGTGTTGCGAGCAGAAGTTGCTGTGCTTGCCGTTAAAGGTGCTGAGCAAATTTTGCGTCGTGAAGTTGATGCAAAAGCGCACGGCCAGTTGCTTGACCAACTAAAGGCAGAACTTTGATATGGCTGATTTAGCCACTATTGCACGTCCTTATGCGGAAGCGCTTTTTCAAAGCGCCAAGCCAGCTGAGCTCGCTGGTTGTTTAGAGCAATTAAACGAATTGGCACAGCTTGCTGCTTTGCCAGAAGTTGCTGCTTTGTCAAACAATCCAAAAGTATCCGCTGATGATTTAAGCAAGTTACTTTCTGGCATGGTGAAGACCAAGTTAGATGGCAAAGTTGCCAGCTTTTTAAATCTTGTGAATCAAAACCACCGCTTAGCAGCCGTTCCTGAAATTGCTCATCAATTTGAAGCAATGAAGAACAAGAGCGAAGGCGCAGCAGAAGTAAACATTACCAGCGCATTCCCTTTAGAGGGTTCTGCGTTGAATGATTTGTTGTCAAGTTTGAAGAAGCGCTTTGGGGGTAAAGAATTGCGCCCAACTATTCAAGTTGACCCAACATTGATTGGCGGTGTTCGCATTCAGGTTGGCGACGAAGTAATGGATAGTTCAGTTAAGGCTCAGTTAGCTCAAATGCAAGCAAGTCTTGGCGCATAAGTGATCCCTATTAAGAACATACGAAATAAGACCCAGGAGTAAGTAATGCAACTCAACCCTTCCGAGATCAGCGAGCTGATCAAAAGCCGAATTAGCGAATTGGGCGTTGACTCCCAAGTTCGCAACGAAGGCACTGTTATTTCAGTGACCGACGGTATTTGCCGCGTACATGGCTTGTCAGGCGTTATGCAGGGCGAAATGTTGGAGTTTCCTAACAACACCATTGGCCTCGCGTTAAACCTAGAGCGTGATTCTGTTGGTGCCGTAGTGTTGGGTGAATACACCCACATTAAAGAAGGCGACCCAGTTAAATGTACTGGCCGCATTTTGGAAGTTCCAGTTGGCCCAGAGTTGCTCGGTCGCGTTGTAAACGCGCTCGGTCAACCGATTGATGGCAAAGGCCCAATCAACACCAAGTTAACTGACTTTATTGAAAAAGTTGCTCCTGGCGTTATCGCACGTCAATCTGTTAGCCAGCCAGTACAAACTGGTTTGAAGGCGATTGATGCGATGGTTCCAATTGGCCGTGGTCAGCGTGAGTTGATCATTGGCGACCGCCAAACTGGTAAGACAGCTGTTGCGGTTGACGCGATCATTAACCAAAAAGGTAAAGGCGTTTATTGCGTTTACGTGGCGATCGGTCAAAAAGCTTCTACTATTGCTAACGTTGTTCGTAAGCTCACAGAATTGGGCGCGATGGAGTACACCGTGGTGGTTGCAGCGAGTGCTTCTGAGTCTGCAGCGATGCAATACCTCTCTGCTTACGCAGGTTGCACTATGGGCGAATACTTCCGTGACCGCGGCGAAGACGCTTTGATTGTTTACGATGACTTGACCAAGCAAGCAGTTGCTTATCGTCAAATCTCCTTGTTGCTCCGCCGCCCACCAGGCCGCGAAGCTTATCCTGGCGACGTGTTCTACCTCCACTCACGCTTGCTTGAGCGTGCTGCTCGTGTAAATGCTGAGTATGTTGAGAAGTTCACTAACGGCGCAGTAAAAGGCAAAACTGGTTCTTTGACCGCATTGCCAATTATTGAAACTCAAGCCGGTGACGTTTCTGCATTCGTTCCAACCAACGTAATTTCGATTACTGACGGTCAGATCTTCTTGGAAACTGACTTGTTCAATGCTGGTGTGCGTCCCGCGATTAACGCCGGTATTTCTGTATCCCGCGTTGGTGGTGCTGCACAAACTAAAGTTATTAAGAAATTGTCTGGCGGTATTCGTACCGACTTAGCGCAATATCGTGAATTGGCAGCGTTTGCACAGTTCGCGTCTGACCTCGACGAAGCAACCCGCAAGCAGTTAGAGCGCGGTCGTCGTGTTACTGAATTGTGTAAGCAAGCTCAATACAAGCCACTCCAAGTTTGGGAAATGGCTGCTTCACTCTATGCTGTTAATAACGGCTACTTCGATGACCTCGAAGTGAAGAACGTATTGGCCTTCGAAAAAGGTTTGCAAGATCATTTGAAATCTAAATACGCTGACTTAGTTGCTCGTATTGAAGAGACTAAAGACTTGAGCAAAGATGACGAAGCTGCATTGCGCGCTGCTATTGAGGATTACAAGCGTTCTGCCTCTTTCTAAGAGGGCTCGCATAAATCATGGCAAGCACAAAAGAGATACGATCTAAGATCAAGAGCGTGCAAAACACGCGCAAGATCACGAAGGCAATGGAAATGGTCGCCGCATCCAAGATGCGTCGCGCCCAGGAGCGCATGCGTAATGCGCGCCCATACGCTGAAAAAATTCGTGAGATTGTTGCCAATCTTTCTAAAGCAAATCCTGAGTTCCGCCCTGCTTACATGGCAACTCGTGAAGTGAAGAAGGTTGGTACGATTTTGGTTACGACAGACAAGGGCCTGTGCGGCGGTTTAAATACCAACGTCTTGCGTTTGATTGCTAACCAAGTGCGCGATTTGCAAGAAAACAATATTGAGATTGCGTACACCGCAATTGGTTCAAAAGGTTTGCAATTTTTGAATCGCTCAAAAGCAAAACTGATTTCTCAAACAATTCAAATTGGCGATACGCCGCATTTGGATGTTTTGATTGGTGCGATTACTGCCCAATTGGAGGCGTTTGAGCGCGGCGAGATTGATGCTGTTTATTTGGCATATACCCGCTTCGTAAATGCAATGAAACAAGAGCCTGTTTTAGAAAAACTCTTGCCTTTGGAGGCAGAAGCTTTGACTCCAGAAGAGAAAACGGGCAACTCTTGGGATTACATCTACGAACCTGACGCAGAGTCCATTTTGAATGGCCTGCTTAAGCGTTACGTTGAAGCAATGATTTATCAGGCGGTTGCTGAAAACATGGCTTCTGAGCAGTCTGCACGTATGGTCTCAATGAAGGCCGCTTCAGATAATGCGAAGAACGTAATTGGCGAATTGCAATTGGATTACAACAAGACACGACAAGCTGCTATTACTAAAGAGCTGTCAGAAATTGTTGGCGGAGCGGCTGCGGTTTAAGCGGTCAGCGTTTAGGAATACGAAAGAATTCAGGAATTAAAAGCGGAGAAATGCGATGAGTAACGGAAATATCGTGCAGTGTATCGGTCCAGTGGTGGACATTCAGTTCCCACGCGACAAAATGCCAAACATTTATGATGCATTGACATTAGTTGATAGCGGCGAAAAATCATTTGCTGAAAAAGGGTTGACCTTTGAAGTTCAGCAACAAATCGGCGACGGCGTAGTTCGCGCGATTGCCATGGGTGCGAGCGATGGCTTGCGTCGTGGCATGGAAGTGAAATCTACAGGTAAGCCAATTTCTGTACCAGTTGGCCCAGCAACTTTGGGCCGCATTATGGACGTTTTGGGTCGCCCAATTGACGACGCTGGTCCGATTGCAACTGAAGAGCGTCGCGCTATTCACCAACCAGCACCGAAGTTTGATGAGCTCTCCCCTTCTGTTGACTTGCTCGAAACAGGCATTAAGGTTATTGACTTAGTTTGCCCATTCGCTAAAGGCGGTAAGGTTGGCTTGTTCGGTGGTGCGGGTGTTGGTAAGACCGTGAACATGATGGAATTGATTAACAACATCGCTAAGCAACACTCAGGTTTATCAGTGTTTGCGGGTGTTGGTGAGCGTACTCGTGAAGGTAATGACTTCTACCACGAGATGAAAGAATCTAACGTTATCGACAAAGTGGCGATGGTGTTTGGTCAGATGAACGAACCTCCAGGTAACCGTTTGCGCGTTGCGTTGACTGGTTTGACAATGGCTGAAGCATTCCGTGACGAAGGCCGTGACATTTTGTTCTTCGTTGACAACATCTACCGTTACACATTGGCCGGTACTGAAGTTTCTGCGTTGCTCGGTCGTATGCCTTCTGCTGTGGGCTACCAGCCTACATTGGCTGAAGAGATGGGTAAATTGCAAGAACGTATTACTTCTACTAAGACTGGTTCTGTTACCTCTATTCAGGCCGTTTACGTTCCTGCGGATGACTTGACCGATCCGTCACCAGCTACAACCTTCTTGCACTTAGACTCCACAGTTGTGTTGTCACGTGACATCGCTGCATTGGGTATTTACCCAGCGGTTGATCCATTGGATTCAACCAGCCGTCAGCTCGACCCACAAGTGGTTGGTCAAGAGCACTATGAAGTTGCTCGTGACGTACAGATGACATTGCAGCGCTACAAAGAATTGCGCGACATTATTGCGATTTTGGGTATGGACGAATTGTCTCCAGAAGACAAATTGGCTGTATCACGTGCTCGTAAGATTCAGCGTTTCTTGTCACAGCCTTTCCACGTTGCTGAAGTGTTTACTGGTTCACCAGGCAAATACGTTCCATTGAAAGAAACTATCCGTGGTTTCAAAATGATCTGCAGCGGCGAATTGGATCACTTGCCTGAGCAAGCGTTCTACATGGTGGGTTCAATTGATGAAGCCATCGAGAAAGCCAAGAAGCTTTAATCTAGGGAAATTATGTCAACCATACGCGTCGATGTAGTAAGTGCTGAGCAGTCTATTTTCAGCGGGGAAGCGAAGTTTGTTGCGCTTCCTGGCGAAAGTGGTGAGCTCGGCATTTTGCGCGGCCACACTCCTTTGATTACACGTATTCGTCCAGGTTCAGTTCGTATTGAAAAAGCTGACGGCGATGAAGAGTTTGTTTTCGTAGCAGGTGGCTATTTAGAAGTTCAGCCTGATCACGTTACCGTATTGGCAGATACTGCCATTCGCGGTCATGACCTCGATGAAGCTAAAGCTACTGAAGCCAAGAAGCGCGCTGAAGAAGCTATGCAAAATCGTGGCACTGACTTTGATTTGGCTTTGGCCCAGTCCGAGTTTGCAATGGCAGCAGCACAGTTGGCTGCAATTGCTCGTTTCCGTCGTAAAAAGTAATAGCCGGTCATCTCCTTGCTGTTAAATGATCGGTTTTTAAAGGCCTGCCTGGGCGAAGCGGTTGATCAAACACCGCTTTGGCTCATGCGTCAAGCTGGCCGCTATCTCCCTGAATACAACGCTACACGCGCTAGAGCTGGAAGTTTTCTAGGGCTCGCAAAAAATCCTGCTTACGCTACGGAAGTAACCCTTCAGCCTTTGGATCGCTATCCATTAGATGCGGCTATTTTGTTCTCCGATATTTTGACCATTCCCGATGCAATGGGGTTGGGCCTGAAATTTACCGCCGGTGAAGGCCCTAGCTTTGATCACCCCCTGCGTACTGAAGAGGCGGTTAAGAAATTACGTCTAGCTGATATGGATCAGCTTAAATATGTTTTTGACGCTGTTTCAGAAATTCGTAAAGCATTAATTCAGGATGGCAAACAGCGCGTTCCATTAATTGGCTTCTCTGGAAGCCCATGGACATTGGCTTGCTACATGATTGATGGCTCTAGTGCTGATGATTTTCGTCATGCTAAAACCATGATGTTTAGTCGCCCTGATTTGATGCAGCATATTCTTGATATTAATGCACAATCGGTTGCCGCCTATTTAACTGAGCAAGTAAAGGCTGGGGCACAGGCGCTAATGATTTTTGATACTTGGGGTGGCATGCTTCCAGATGGCTGGTATCAAAAGATGTCTTTGGCCTCTATGCAAAAAGTGATTGCTATGTTGCCCCGCGAGCATGAAGGCAGAAAAATTCCTGTGATCATGTTTACTAAAGGCGGCGCAATTTGGCTTAATGACATGGCGCAAGTTGGTGCTGATGTGATTGCGATTGACTGGACGATGTCATTAAGTCGCGCAAGAAAACAATTGCTCGCAATGAATAAGCCTTTAGCATTGCAAGGTAATTTGGACCCGCTAATCTTGTTCTCAGAACCAAAGCAAATTGCTGAACAAGCAAGCCTCATTCTGGAAGATTTAGCGAGCGCACCAGCCCTTAAATCTGGTTTACATCCTTTAGATGGCCATGTGTTTAATTTGGGTCACGGCATTTCTCAGTTCACCCCTCCTGAGAGCGTCACTGCACTGGCTGAAGCTGTCATTAATCGCTCTAGGTCACTCAGAACAAAGTCATAATCCTGAGTAGTCGCTAACTTGCCAATAATTTTTTTAACGAAAGTTATGCACAGATAGCGACAAAATTTGAAATTCAGTGAGATTGCGATTAAAGATGAAACTTCACATTCGAATATCTCTATAAGTCATTGATATATATAGAAAATAA
Organism: Polynucleobacter sp. MWH-Jannik1A5; assembly: GCF_018881795.1. Classification (GTDB taxonomy): domain Bacteria; phylum Pseudomonadota; class Gammaproteobacteria; order Burkholderiales; family Burkholderiaceae; genus Polynucleobacter. Next base: position 872,273 of record NZ_JACVPQ010000001.1, read on the forward strand.
CAAAAAAGCTTTAAAAGAGTGCAAAAACGGAAAGCTGATAAATTAGTTTATAAATCAGAATCCTCGGATGATATCCACAGACTTATCCACAAGCTAAATAAGAAATCAGACGTAATTCATGGCCCCTCCAATCGTTGTTCAGGTCGTCGTTGACAAGCCCCTTGCCCAGGGCTTTGACTACCTGTGGGATGAGGGGTTACTAGGAGGCCCGCCAACTATTGGTGCGCTGGTAGAGGCCCCCTTTGGGCGAAGCTCGCTTGTCGGAATTGTTATTAAAGTAAGTGCTCACTCTGACTACGAGATTGATAAATTAAAAAAAGTTTCTAAGGTTGCCCCACTGCCCCCTTTAGACCCAGCAGTGCTGCGCTTAATGAACTTTGCTAGTCAGTATTACATCCATGCTCTTGGGGAAACCATTATCCCCACCATTCCACAGATGTGGAAAAAGCCGGATGACTGGGAAAAAATTCCAAAAAAGTTAGTTGCTGACGAAGCAAAGCAAAAGAAAAAAACGAAACAAGAAGCTGTTGAGGGATATGTCGATGAAGGCCATTTAAACGAAGGACAAAAACTTGCATTAGAAAAATTGCGAGCCTGCCCCTCGAATAAATTCAAAGCAATTCTTTTACAAGGACAAACTGGAAGCGGAAAGACTGCAGTATTTTTAAATTGGCTCAGCGGAATTTTGCAGGATGCAGATGCACAAGTGTTGCTCTTGGTACCCGAGATAAATTTAACGCCACAGTTAGAGCGCAGGGTGCGCGCGTATTTCCCAGACAAAAAAATGGTCGTGCTTCACAGTGGCGTAAGTGAAAAAGTCAGAGGTATTGCATGGCACGATGCAATGACTGGCAAAGCGCAAATTATTTTAGGCACACGTCTTGCCGCTTTAACGCCGCTACCCAATCTTCGCGCTATTGTTGTTGATGAAGAGCATGACCCATCCTATAAACAACAAGACGGAATTCGTTACTCTGCACGCGATCTTGCTATTTGGCGAGCTCATGATTTAAATATTCCGATTCTCTTGGCATCCGCCACGCCATCACTTGAAACCTGGATGGCTGCTAGGGCTGGCCGCTATGAAAACATTCGCTTAGATCAGCGTGCACAAGGCGCAAGTCTTCCCAAAGTACATTTAGTGAACACGCGTGATCCACAAACACAATTTAGTCCTGGCGATGTAGAGAAGCCAAAGTCTAAAAGCCTCATTACTAAAACGCTTGCTCATGCGGTCAGTCAGAATTTAGAAAAACAGCAGCAAAGCCTCATACTCATCAATAGACGTGGTTATGCGCCGGTGTTGAGTTGCAGTGCCTGCTCATGGCTATCTAAATGTGAGCAATGTAGTTCATACATGGTGCTTCATAAGGCTGGCGCTTTGACCAGAAAATCAGTTTTGAGTTGCCATCACTGCGGCCTAGCTAAGAGCATCCCGCATCATTGCCCTGAGTGCGGCAATGCTGATCTAAAGACCCTAGGGCAAGGCACCCAAAAGGTTGAAGACTCTATTGAGGAGATGTGGCCCAATGCCCGGGTGCTGAGGGTCGACACGGACTCAAGCAGAAAAAGCAAGGGTGCTGAAGAGCTCTTTCAGGAGATACATGCGGGGAATGTAGATATCGTTGTTGGCACCCAGATGATTGCCAAGGGGCACGATTATCAAAACATCGGCTTAGTGGCCGTATTAGATGCTGACAGTAGATTGTTTTCTCAAGACTTCAGGGCAGCAGAAAGATTATTTGCACAGCTGGTTCAGGTAGCTGGTCGTGCCGGAAGATCTGGCAAAGATGGTGATGCGAGCGGCGCAATTTATATTGAAACCCAGTTTCCGGAGGCAGCAGTCTTCCAGTTTTTGCTGCGTCACGACGTCGATGGATTTTTATCCTTTACGGCAAATGAAAGGAAAGAAGCGGGCCTGCCCCCATTTGCCTATCAGGCATTAGTGCATGCTGAGGCTAAAAGCCTGGATAAGGCCATTCAATTTTTGGGTACCTTGAAGGGATACCTAAAGTCTGGCGGCCACATATCTAAAGGCCTCAGAGTCTATGACCCCGTTCCCAAGGCCATGATGCGCGTGGCAGGTTCAGAGCGTGCCCAACTATTGGTGGAGTCAGATGACCGCAAAAACCTACAAGAAATTTTAGAAGCAGTAGATCGCTATTTGCGTGAGAATTCTCAGGGGCGCATTAGCAAGGAAGGTCGTATCCGTTGGCTTATTGAGCGCGACCCAATTTCAATCTAACTTTTAGGCCCCAGGACCTGCATTATATTTTTCTAAAGTTAAGAGCTGACCTAAATCAGAGGTAAGACTCGCATCAGATATGGGTTTGATTTTGAATAACCAAACACCATAAGGATTTTCATTAACAAGCTCAGGCGATGCATCCACTTCTTCATTAAGAGCAACAATTTCTCCGCTCACGGGCGCATGAATATCGCTCGCAGCTTTTACTGATTCAATCACTGCAATAGCTTCGCCCTGCTTGACTTGTTGACCAAGCTTTGGTGCTTGAAAGAACATGACATCACCAAGCGCCTCTTGGGCGTGGTTGCTGATGCCAACCCAGATTAGGCCATCATCTTCCTGATCGGCCCATTCGTGGGTTTCTGCAAATTTAAAAGTATCTTGGCTGTTCATTGTTTTATCCTTTAAGCACATTTTATGCCCACTCTCATAAAATGAATGATCATCAAATTATGAATTTATCTGCTGGATATATATGCCAATCAAATTAGGAATCGTACCTGTTACGCCTTATGAGCAAAATTGCTCCATCTTGGTTTGCCAAGAGACTGGCGACGCTGCGGTGGTAGATCCAGGTGGAGATATTGAAAAGATCCTCGATGGCGTTAAGCAGATGGGTGGAAGCGTTAAAAAGATCTTGCTCACTCATGGGCATCTTGATCATTGTGCAGCTGCCAAAGACTTGGCTGATCAGCTGGGCGTGCCTATTGAGGGGCCGCAGGAAGACGAGCGATTTTGGATTGATCAATTACCAGAGCAAACGGTGCGCTTTGGTTTTGGACATGCCAAAGTTTTTGAGCCTGATCGTTGGTTGAATAATGGCGATCATGTGCAGGTGGGCAATATTGATCTTGAAGTGTTTCATTGTCCAGGACACACTCCCGGTCACGTTGTATTTTTTGATAAAGAGGATCGTTTGGCAATTGTCGGCGATGTCTTGTTTGCCGGATCAATCGGAAGAACAGACTTTCCACGAGGTAACCACGCAGATTTAAGTAACGCGATTAAAACAAAATTGTGGCCTTTGGGGGATGATGTTCAGTTTGTGCCGGGCCATGGACCCATGTCGACATTCGGCCAAGAACGAAAAACGAATCCCTATGTTGGAGATCGCGCTTAAAACTTTTTACTACTAGTGATATTAGGTTTTTGCTGAACCGGTACGATGTGTACGGTTGTATAAACAGCTAGCGCAGATCCAGCGTTGCTTACGATTGCTTGTTGGAATCCAAGTGCCACCCTCAAGTCGTTTTTCACGGCTGCAAGAAGAGCAAAATTTAAGGCTCTGAGAGGTTTCTTGGGTAGCTGCTGGAGTCGAGGTAGTCATGGGCAATCCGGGTAAGGCAAATCTTATACAGAAGATCTATTTTACCCGTTTTGTCCCGCTGGGGCTGGGCTAAGCACAACCCGGACCGAATCTGCTGTTTTATTGCCATCAAAATCGAGCCATGCCTTGTTTTCAAAGTCGTATAGCTTGCATTTGCGAGCAGTATCGAAATACCAAGCCCAGGAGAACTTTTGTACAAAAATACGCTCTGGAAGGATGGTTTCTAGTGTCTGTTGGGCCTCTGGCAAGCGATAAAGCGGTACGCTCATATCGACGTGGTGGGCAGTGTGCTCCATGATGTGGTGCATCAATTTGCCCCAAATCCAGTTAAAAGTCAGATGTACGGTTGTAGAGACAAACGGTTGAGCACGTAGCCACTCAGATTTCTTGTCATACCAAGATACCTTTGGGTGGGTATGGTGTACGTAGACTACAAATCCAATCATGCCGTTCCAGAACAAAAATGGAACTACAAAACCAGTGATTAAGCCAACCCAGATAGATTGTCCTGTAGCGATAGCGCCAGCGATTAAGCAGCCGATCCAAACAATCGCAAATGCGGTAACAAGCAGATTATCTTTTAGGAAAATTGGACGATCACCGGGTTTATTTTTTGCATTTGGGAAGTACTCACGTCTCCACCAAATTTCAATTAGGTAATAGAAAACAGGACCCCAGCCGCTGCGGTAAAGGCGCTCTAGAGCCTTACGCCATGCGGGAAGCGCGTCGAATTCTGATTTTGATAAAGGCGCCCAAACAAAGTCAAAACCCTTCAAATTTGTTTGGCCATGATGCACAACGTTGTGACCAACATCCCACAAGCTATAGGGTGTGAGTGATGGCAAGAATGCAATACGACCCAACACTTTGTTGAGTTCGCGATTAGGGGTGTAGCTTTGGTGACAAGCGTCATGACCCAGAATAAAGATGCGTCCTGTTACAAAGCCTGCGACCAAACCAAAAATAATTTTGAGCAGAATACTTTCAACAAAAATAGTTCCTGCAATGCAGCCGAGCCATAAGAGAGCATCGATTACTAGGAGCAAGATTGCACGCCCAGTTTCACCCTGTGCCATTGGAATTAGCCAGCTACGAATGATTTTTCGATGCGGTAATGGCGCCTCTGGCGGCAAAGGGTTGGTGAGGGAGGGCTCTGAAAGGGCGGTATTTAGATGTGTAGACACGATAAGAATCAATAAGTTAGGTGCAAATGATAGCGGTTTTCGCAATTTTTCGCATGATGTAAGTCAAAAACCCCTCTGTTTTTGGCGCGCCCGGCAGGAATCGAACCTGCGACCCTTGGCTTCGGAGGCCAATACTCTATCCACTGAGCTACGGGCGCCAGTGAAAATCTGGCTCCTCCCTATTGTAAGTGCCTATAACCCTACTCTCTAGTTATAATCACGGCAAAGCAACCCTAAAACCCGTCAAACGATAAATTCTTATGAGCAACGAGCACGGAAGTCTGATTAAGTCCCCAAAACAACTCATCATCATGGTGTTTGCAAGCTTTTTTGTGCCACTCATCATTATTTTGCTGTTAATGGTGTTTGTGAACAATGGCAAGCGCACCGATTCCTCTGCAAGTGCTGAGCAACTGATTAAGCCAGTAGCGCAGTTGAACTTTAAGGACGCTAGCACTCCTAAGGAGCTGCAAACAGGTGAGCAAGTTTATAAGGCGGTTTGTGCTGCATGCCATGCGAGCGGCGCTGCAGGTGCACCTAAATTTGGTGATGCCGGTGCATGGGCTTCACGTTTAGGCAAAGGCTACGATGGTTTACTGACATCCGTCATTAAAGGTAAAGGCGCTATGCCTGCGCGCGGTGGAGCGGCCCCTGCTGATGTTAGCGATTATGAGTTAGGCCGAGCAGTTGTGTATTTGGCTAACTCTGCTGGTGGAAAATTGCCAGAGCCAAAAGCGCCAGCTGCTCCTGCTGCAAAATAATTTTTTGTTGCGCCCATTTAAAAGCTGGCCATGTGCCAGCTTTTTATTTTTTAGCTATTCGCTTTTTGCATCCAAGGCAATTTGGTAGGCCTCTTTTTTTGTTAATCCCAAATTTTGCGAGAGGACTGAGGCGATTTCTTTGCTTCCCATATAGGGGCTTAGCGCATTGGCCCACAGCAAGAGAGCCGCATGCTCAGGAGCCTCGTCACCATTGGCTGGGCGTCCTGCAACCACAATCACAAATTCGCCCCTAAGACTCTCCGCGCTTTCAAGCCAAGCAGCAACATTTTTTGCTTCTAGGGAAACAATCTCTTCAAATTTTTTGGTGAGCTCACGACAAACTAAAAGCTGACGATCAGAATCTAAATGATTTGCCAGCAAGGCCAAAGTCTCTTTGATATGGTGTGGGGACTCAAAAAAGATGCTGGCTTTTTTGCTGCTAGAAATATCTTGCAAGAAGTTGTCGCGATCTTTGGTTTTGTTGGGCCAAAAACCTAAGAACTGAAAGCGTCCTTCTGCACTATGCATCACGGATCCTGCCGCTGAAATTGCGCTAGATACTGCGCTTGCTCCAGGAACGGGTATGACTCGCAGCCCTGCTTTTTGAACTTCATTTACCAATCTTGCCCCAGGGTCTGAAACGCCTGGTGTGCCGGCATCAGAAATATAGGCCCAACGTTCATTATTGGAAAGGTGCTGGATAACCGTTTGAGCGCCGCTGATTTCGTTGTGCTCATGCAGTGCCAAACACTTCTTATGAATTCCAAACTGCTGGAGTAATGCCGCACTATGCCTTGTATCTTCACAAGCAATTCCATCAACCGCATTTAATACGTGCAGGGCGCGTAAAGTAATGTCGCCTAAATTGCCGATAGGTGTGGCCACCATGTAAAGAGCCCCAGCAGGAAGATCCTGCTGTTTTAAAAAATCAAATGAGCCAAGTTCCATGAAGCTGCCTGATAAAAGTTAGGTAATTAACAAGAGAATACGTTGCTTTTGAGATCGGGTGATTACTGGTGAAATTGGGGCATCTTTGGCGCATAATATTGCTATGGAAAAAGATCTTAACGAACGTTTGCGCAAGCGCGCCTCCCAGCATTTTCTAGACAGCATTGCTGTTAAGCAAGAGGCTGAGAAGCTGCTTCCCGAGCCAGTTGCCCTGGGTGTATTGGCAATGGTCGAATGTCTTCGTGCTGGAGGCAAGGTAATGGCCTGCGGTAATGGCGGTTCGGCAGCAGATGCTCAGCACTTTGCGGCTGAGCTTATTGGCCGATTTGAAAGAGAACGTCAAGAACTGGCAGCGATTGCTTTGACAACTGACACTTCTATTCTGACAGCCGTTGGGAATGATTACAGCTATGACGAAGTTTTTAGCAAACAAGTTCGTGGGCTTGGAAAAAAAGGTGACATCCTGCTGGGAATTTCTACATCCGGTAACTCAAAGAATGTTGTGAAGGCAATTGAAGCTGCAAAAAAGATGGGAATCAAAATTATTGCTTTGACCGGAAATGGCGGCGGAAAAATTGCTCAGCTGTTAGATAAAGATGACATTCATTTGTGCGCACCATCAACTCGCACTGCACGCATACAAGAAACCCATTTGGTTTTACTTCACGCTTTATGTGATGGCGTAGACCATGTTTTGCTTGACTAAAAGTTATTGATACCTCAACACAGAAAAACCCCAATGAAAATTTCATTTCTTAAAAGATTATTTCTCGCCGCTCTTATTGCGTCTCAGGTTTCAGGTTGTGCGGTAGTTGCTGTTGGTGGAGTTGCTGCAGGCGCAACCGTGATGGCAGATCGTCGCACGCCAGCTGTGCAGGCCATCGACAAGGGAATTGAATTAGAGGCAGAGAATGCCCTGTCAAAACGATTCGGTGATAACGCACATATTAATGTCACGTCATTTAACCAAAAAGTATTGCTGACTGGTGAAGTAAAGGATGCTGACATTAAGGCCGCAGCTGGGGCTTATGTAAAAGCAATGAAGAATGCGCGCTCTGTATTTAATGAATTAATTATTGGACCTAATAGCAGCTATACATCTCGTGCAAATGATTCTTATCTCGAGTCTAAGATCAAAACCCAAATGATCTTTACTGATCAACTGCCTTCTAACTCGATGGCGATAGTGGCTGAAGGCAGCAGTGTTTATCTGATGGGTATCTTGACCCAGGGCGAAGCAGATCTTGCGAAGAAGGTTGCCAGCAATACCAATGGTGTCAAAGATGTTTATGTTTACTTTGACATTATTTCTGATGCAGAAAAAGTGCGCTTAGAAAAACAAGGTAAAGCTGATCAAGAACAACCAAACAGCCCGCCAAAATTTCAATAATTTTTTTGAAGGTGGTTAATGTTTAAAAAGCGAGTAGCTGTAGCAACAATTTTTTTGTTTACATCGCTCGCTTTTTTCGCACCTATTGCGCAAGCAAGCGCTGAAGATGAAAAAGCATTCTCCATTGCAAAACAAAACGCTTGCTTAGGTTGTCATGCAATCAATAAAAAAATTGTTGGCCCAAGCTTTCAGGCGGTTGCAGAAAAATATAAGAGCGATCCAAATGCTCAAACATTTTTAAAAAATAAAATTGCCAAAGGGGGCGCGGGCTCTTGGGGCGTTGTGCCAATGCCTGCAAATGCAAAATTGAATGAGGCGGATCTATCTGCATTAACAAGTTGGATATTGCGTGGCGCACCCAACAAAAATTAATGCAGAATTAGTTAACGCGCGAGTCCGGGTCTACCCAAAAACCACCACCATGCTTGATTGGATTGCTTGAGGTTTTTCTTTAGTACGTAATCCATATCAGCCCACTGTTCGTTTGCAGCTTCTTCCACAATGGTTGCGGGACTCGCCGGTGGTAACTTTAAGCAGGCATCGGCATCACCATAAGCAAACTCAACTGTCATGCCAGCCTTTTGCGCCAAATGCATCATTGCCTTATTGTTTGCAAGGCAGTGAACAAACAGTGTTTCAATGCGAGTATTGCGCGAATGGACAGCTGAACGTTGCAATAGCGCTGTGCCTAAGCCCTGTCCACGCCCTTCTGGCAAAACGGAGACACCAAATTCAGCAGCTCTCGCTTGCCCTTTATGTTCTGGCAAATAGGCCAGATGTGCCATGCCAATGAGTTTTAAGTCCAAATCGAATACGCCAAAAATAGAGTCTTTATTGAAATCAAGGTGTTCTACATAGTGGCGAATGACTTCGTCGGGGGTTTGTGTGCCAAAGCGTAAGCGTCTATCTTCATCATTTAGTTGTAGCAAATGATTCAGGATCTCTTGTCTGTAACCTGCATGTAGCTCGCGAACGGGCACAGCCTGCCCTACCGTATATGGGCTAGCAGGTAAGTGACTATTCGCTAATTTATTGTGCATAGCAATATATTAGCAGGAATTAGAATAATTTTCAGGGTTTTCCCTAACATGTGGCTTCTATGCCATAAGCCATGAAACGGGGGCTAAAAAAGAGGATAAATTCCTCAACCCACCCACAAAAAACTTAAAAATAGAGATCATTTAGAAAAAAAGATAAATTTTTTTTGAAAACTAACCCATTGTTTTTATTGAATTAATTTAAAAAGTAGGAAAAAACCCTGCCTTTTTTGAGTAAAAGAGTACGAAAGGTGTTGACGACCCTGAAAAAGTGGGATATAGTCTCACCTCTCTGCTGAATGTTTTTTGAAACAAGAAACAAGTCAGCCCTCTTTAAAAATTAGTCAACCGATAATTGTGGGTACTAAGTGAAAGCATCCAGTCCTTCGGGACAGATGTAAATAAATAGTACTCATAGACAGTAAAAAGATTTGGTTTTATTACCAAGTCAATTTCTTGAATGAGTGCGACGATCCGCAAGGATCACAGGAATTGAACTGAAGAGTTTGATCCTGGCTCAGATTGAACGCTGGCGGCATGCCTTACACATGCAAGTCGAACGGCAGCACGGGTGCTTGCACCTGGTGGCGAGTGGCGAACGGGTGAGTAATACATCGGAACGTACCTTATCGTGGGGGATAACGCAGCGAAAGCTGTGCTAATACCGCATACGCCCTGAGGGGGAAAGCGGGGGATCGAAAGACCTCGCGCGATTAGAGCGGCCGATGCCTGATTAGCTTGTTGGTGGGGTAAAAGCCCACCAAGGCGACGATCAGTAGCTGGTCTGAGAGGACGATCAGCCACACTGGGACTGAGACACGGCCCAGACTCCTACGGGAGGCAGCAGTGGGGAATTTTGGACAATGGGGGCAACCCTGATCCAGCAATGCCGCGTGAGTGAAGAAGGCCTTCGGGTTGTAAAGCTCTTTTGTCAGGGAAGAAACACCGGCTCTAACACAGTCCGGGAATGACGGTACCTGAAGAATAAGCACCGGCTAACTACGTGCCAGCAGCCGCGGTAATACGTAGGGTGCGAGCGTTAATCGGAATTACTGGGCGTAAAGCGTGCGCAGGCGGTTATACAAGACAGGCGTGAAATCCCCGGGCTTAACCTGGGAATGGCGCCTGTGACTGTATAGCTAGAGTGTGTCAGAGGGGGGTAGAATTCCACGTGTAGCAGTGAAATGCGTAGATATGTGGAGGAATACCAATGGCGAAGGCAGCCCCCTGGGATAACACTGACGCTCATGCACGAAAGCGTGGGGAGCAAACAGGATTAGATACCCTGGTAGTCCACGCCCTAAACGATGCTGACTAGTTGTTCGGGATTTACATCCTGAGTAACGTAGCTAACGCGTGAAGTCAGCCGCCTGGGGAGTACGGTCGCAAGATTAAAACTCAAAGGAATTGACGGGGACCCGCACAAGCGGTGGATGATGTGGATTAATTCGATGCAACGCGAAAAACCTTACCTACCCTTGACATGTCACTAACGAAGTAGAGATACATTAGGTGCTCGTAAGAGAAAGTGAACACAGGTGCTGCATGGCTGTCGTCAGCTCGTGTCGTGAGATGTTGGGTTAAGTCCCGCAACGAGCGCAACCCTTGTCTTTAGTTGCTACGCAAGAGCACTCTAAAGAGACTGCCGGTGACAAACCGGAGGAAGGTGGGGATGACGTCAAGTCCTCATGGCCCTTATGGGTAGGGCTTCACACGTCATACAATGGTGCATACAGAGGGTTGCCAACCCGCGAGGGGGAGCTAATCTCAGAAAATGCATCGTAGTCCGGATCGTAGTCTGCAACTCGACTACGTGAAGCTGGAATCGCTAGTAATCGCGGATCAGAATGTCGCGGTGAATACGTTCCCGGGTCTTGTACACACCGCCCGTCATACCATGGGAGTGGGTTTTGCCAGAAGCCGTTAGCCTAACCGCAAGGGGGGCGACTGCCACGGCAGGGTTCATGACTGGGGTAAAGTCGTAACAAGGTAGCCGTATCGGAAGGTGCGGCTGGATCACCTCCTTTCTAGAGAAAAGATGCTGGATCTATAGTGCCCACACTTATCGGTTGACAATAAAAGCCACGGGTCTGTAGCTCAGCTGGTTAGAGCACTGTGTTGATAACGCAGGGGTCGTAGGTTCAAGTCCTACCAGACCCACCACCAGCCAGAAACAAGACTTAGTGGGACGTTGGGGGATTAGCTCAGCTGGGAGAGCACCTGCTTTGCAAGCAGGGGGTCGTCGGTTCGATCCCGTCATCCTCCACCATCATCTAAATGTCAAAACTAAGCAATTTTTAATTGTTTAGTTTTGCCATTTATGGCTGTTCTTTAAAAATTTGAGTAAGCAAAGTGTCAAATGTTTCTTTGAGAGGACATTTGACAATGTAATAAGGGTAAAGATTGAATCATCAATCAGTAATACAAACGAGTTTTACCAAGTTCTTAACAAAGTACTTACAGTTTGGATTACGGCAAACATGTCAGAAGTAGAAGTAAACCTGTAACAGGTACTAGCAATGGTGCTCGTTATAGGATCAAGTGAATAAGTGCACATGATGGATGCCTTGGCGATTACAGGCGACGAAAGACGTTATAACCTGCGATAAGCCCCGGGGAGCTGGTAAATAAGCTTTGATCCGGGGATTTCTGAATGGGGAAACCCACCACTTTTGTGGTATCCATACCTGAATACATAGGGTATGAGAAGCGAACCTCGTGAACTGAAACATCTAAGTAGCGAGAGGAAAAGACATCAACCGAGATTCCCAAAGTAGTGGCGAGCGAAATGGGAAGAGCCTTCTAGTGATAGCTCAGTAATTAACAGAATGGAATGGAAAGTCCAACAATAAAGGGTGATAGTCCCGTATGTGAAAATTATTGGGTGGTACTAGGCTAGAGACAAGTAGGGCGGGACACGTGAAATCCTGTCTGAATATGGGGGGACCATCCTCCAAGGCTAAATACTCGTAATCGACCGATAGTGAACAAGTACCGTGAGGGAAAGGCGAAAAGAACCCCGGGAGGGGAGTGAAATAGATCCTGAAATTGTGTGCATACAAACAGTAGGAGCCTCGTAAGGGGTGACTGCGTACCTTTTGTATAATGGGTCAGCGACTTACATTCAGTAGCAAGCTTAACCGAATAGGGAAGGCGTAGCGAAAGCGAGTCCGAATAGGGCGCTAGTTGCTGGGTGTAGACCCGAAACCAGTTGATCTATCCATGGCCAGGTTGAAGGTGCGGTAACACGTACTGGAGGACCGAACCCACTAACGTTGAAAAGTTAGGGGATGAGCTGTGGATAGGGGTGAAAGGCTAAACAAAACTGGAAATAGCTGGTTCTCTCCGAAAACTATTTAGGTAGTGCCTCGTGTATCACTGTAGGGGGTAGAGCACTGTCATGGTAGTGGGGTCCATTGCGGATTACTGCGCCATAGCAAACTCCGAATACCTACAAGTGCAAGCACGGGAGACAGACATCGGGTGCTAACGTCCGGTGTCAAGAGGGAAACAACCCAGACCGCCAGCTAAGGTCCCTAATATATGCTAAGTGGGAAACGAAGTGGGAAGGCTAAAACAGTCAGGAGGTTGGCTTAGAAGCAGCCATCCTTTAAAGAAAGCGTAATAGCTCACTGATCGAGTCGTCCTGCGCGGAAGATGTAACGGGGCTAAGCATATAACCGAAGCTGCGGATCACAGTAATGTGATGGTAGGAGAGCGTTCTGTAAGCCTGTGAAGGTGTCTTGTAAAGGATGCTGGAGGTATCAGAAGTGCGAATGCTGACATGAGTAGCGATAAAGGGGGTGAAAAGCCCCCTCGCCGTAAGCCCAAGGTTTCCTGTTCAACGTTCATCGGAACAGGGTGAGTCGGCCCCTAAGGCGAGGCAGAGATGCGTAGCTGATGGGAACAAGGTTAATATTCCTTGACCATTGTTAGATGCGATGGGGGGACGGATCGCGGAAAGTTGTCCGGGTGTTGGAAGTCCCGGTTCTTGCGTTGGAGATGGCTATTAGGTAAATCCGGTAGCGTAATTCAAGGGCGTGAGACGAGCGAATTTATTCGCGAAGCAATTGGAAGTGGTTCCAAGAAAAGCCTCTAAGCTTCAGTCTAACAAGACCGTACCGCAAACCGACACAGGTGGGCGAGATGAGTATTCTAAGGCGCTTGAGAGAACTCAGGAGAAGGAACTCGGCAAATTTGCACCGTAACTTCGGGATAAGGTGCGCCCTTGTAGTTTGACCGTGAACAACGGGAGGACGAAAGGGTTGCAATAAAAAGGTGGCTGCGACTGTTTAATAAAAACACAGCACTCTGCAAACACGAAAGTGGACGTATAGGGTGTGACGCCTGCCCGGTGCTGGAAGATTAAATGATGGGGTGCAAGCTCTTGATTGAAGTCCCAGTAAACGGCGGCCGTAACTATAACGGTCCTAAGGTAGCGAAATTCCTTGTCGGGTAAGTTCCGACCTGCACGAATGGCGTAACGATGGCCACACTGTCTCCTCCTGAGACTCAGCGAAGTTGAAATGTTTGTGATGATGCAATCTACCCGTGGCTAGACGGAAAGACCCCATGAACCTTTACTGTAGCTTTGCATTGGACTTTGAATCGGTCTGTGTAGGATAGGTGGGAGGCGTTGATAACAGGATGCTAGTTCTGTTGGAGCCAACCTTGAAATACCACCCTGATTTATTTGAGGTTCTAACCTTGGCCCGTTATCCGGGTCGGGAACAGTGCATGGTAGGCAGTTTGACTGGGGCGGTCTCCTCCCAAAGTGTAACGGAGGAGTACGAAGGTACGCTTGGTACGGTCGGACATCGTACCTAAAGTGCAATGGCAAAAGCGTGCTTAACTGCGAGACCGACAAGTCGAGCAGGTGCGAAAGCAGGTCATAGTGATCCGGTGGTTCTGTATGGAAGGGCCATCGCTCAACGGATAAAAGGTACTCTGGGGATAACAGGCTGATACCGCCCAAGAGTTCATATCGACGGCGGTGTTTGGCACCTCGATGTCGGCTCATCTCATCCTGGGGCTGTAGCCGGTCCCAAGGGTATGGCTGTTCGCCATTTAAAGAGGTACGTGAGCTGGGTTTAAAACGTCGTGAGACAGTTTGGTCCCTATCTGCCATGGGCGTTGGAGATTTGACGGGGGCTGCTCCTAGTACGAGAGGACCGGAGTGGACGTACCGCTGGTGTACCTGTTGTTTCGCCAGAAGCATCGCAGGGTAGCTATGTACGGAAGAGATAACCGCTGAAAGCATCTAAGCGGGAAACTTGCCTGAAGATGAGATCTCCCGTAGGTTTAACCTACATAAAGGGTCGTTGAAGACCACAACGTTGATAGGTCGGGTGTGGAAGTGCAGTAATGCATTAAGCTAACCGATACTAATTGCCCGTTAGGCTTGATCCTATAACCAGCACTATTGTGTTGGATGTTTGCCAGATTTAATCTGCATCCTTATTACATGCTTACTCAAATGGAGTTGTTGATTTAATCAGCAACTCGACCCTCTACGCCCGGTGACCATAGCGAATTGGAACCACTCCTTCCCATCCCGAACAGGACAGTGAAACGATTCTACGCCGATGATAGTGCGGATTACCCGTGTGAAAGTAGGTAACTGCCGGGCACCAATGCGACGCCCAGACCCTTTTAGGTCTGGGCGTTTTTACTTGTGCAAAGCGTTTAGAGTGATTGACAGAAACTCCATTTGGAGTCAGAATATTGGGTTCGCGGAGGGGTGTCCGAGCGGCTAAAGGAGGCAGACTGTAAATCTGTTGGCTACGCCTACGTAGGTTCGAATCCTACCCCCTCCACCAGATGTGCGGGATTAGTTTAATGGTAAAACAGCAGATTTCCAATCTTCGGTCAAGAGTTCGATTCTCTTATCCCGCTCCAGAATTTGTTGCATTAGATTACGCCCATGTGGCTCAGTGGTAGAGCACTCCCTTGGTAAGGGAGAGGTCGGCAGTTCGATCCTGCCCATGGGCACCATGTTTGGTTTTATTAATTATGTATTTCGTGTTTGGTTTAAGAGTTAACTAAAGGCAGATTAAAAATGGCAAAAGAAAAGTTCGAGCGGACAAAACCGCACGTAAACGTAGGCACCATCGGTCACGTTGACCACGGTAAAACCACATTGACAGCAGCAATCGCAACCGTGCTTTCTAAAGCATTCGGTGGCGAAGCGAAAGCATACGATCAGATCGATGCTGCTCCAGAAGAAAAAGCACGTGGTATTACGATTAATACTGCGCACGTTGAGTATGAGACAGCTAACCGTCACTATGCTCACGTCGATTGCCCAGGACATGCTGACTACGTTAAGAACATGATTACTGGTGCTGCTCAGATGGACGGCGCAATTTTAGTTTGCTCTGCTGCTGACGGCCCAATGCCACAAACTCGTGAGCACATCCTCTTGGCACGCCAAGTGGGCGTTCCTTACATCGTAGTGTTCTTGAACAAGTGCGACATGGTTGATGACGCTGAATTGCTCGAGTTAGTTGAAATGGAAGTTCGTGAGCTTCTGTCTAAGTACAACTTCCCTGGCGATGACACACCAATCATCCAAGGTTCTGCTAAGTTAGCGCTCGAAGGCGACGAAGGCCCATTGGGTAAAGAAGCCATCATGAAATTGGCTGAAGCATTAGACACCTACATCCCAACTCCAGAGCGTGCTGTTGACGGCGCGTTCTTGATGCCAGTAGAAGACGTGTTCTCTATCTCCGGTCGCGGTACTGTTGTTACAGGCCGTATCGAGCGCGGTATCGTTAAGGTTGGTGAAGAGATCGAAATCATCGGTATCAAACCAACACTCAAGACCACTTGTACTGGTGTTGAAATGTTCCGCAAATTGCTCGACCAAGGTCAAGCAGGCGATAACGTTGGTATCTTGTTACGCGGTACAAAACGTGAAGAAGTTGAGCGCGGCCAAGTATTGGCTAAGCCAGGTTCAATCACCCCACATACTCACTTTACAGCCGAGGTTTACATCTTGGGTAAAGACGAAGGTGGTCGTCATACTCCATTCTTTAACAACTATCGTCCACAGTTTTACTTCCGCACTACGGACGTAACTGGTTCAATCGAGTTGCCAAAAGACAAAGAAATGGTAATGCCTGGTGATAACGTAACAATTACCGTAAAACTCATCGCTCCTATCGCGATGGAAGAAGGTTTACGTTTTGCGATCCGTGAAGGTGGCCGTACTGTTGGCGCCGGCGTGGTTGCAAAGATTTTGGCTTAAGTAGTTTTTTATAAAGGGGTGTAGCTCAATTGGCAGAGCGTTGGTCTCCAAAACCAAAGGTTGGGGGTTCGATGCCCTCCGCCCCTGCCACGATTTGAACTGAAAGCAATATGTCTCAACAAACAGCAAGTCAATCTGAAGAAAAAAGCAGCTGGGTCTCTGGACTCGCTGCTTTAATCGTTGTCGCCGCGTTGGTGCTTTACTACACGCTGGTTGACCAGTCTATGTTGGTTCGCCTGGCTGTTTTGTTTGGCGGTATTGCGGTTGCAGTTTTAATTGTGGCGATTTCACCGGATGGGCGTCGCTTTATCGCCTATGCCAAAGATTCTTGGTATGAAGTAAAAAAGGTTGTTTGGCCGACTCGTAAAGAGACTACCCAAATGACTCTAGTCGTATTTGGCTTTGTTCTGATCATGTCCTTGTTCTTGTGGATTGCAGACAAATTGATTGAATGGCTAGTTTTTTCAGTCTTTTTAGGCTGGAAGTGAGTAAAAAATGATTGATTCTGAAGTAGCCGCAAATCCACAAGCTACCGGCAATATGCGCTGGTACGTTATTCATGCTTATTCCGGAATGGAAAAGAGCGTGAAAAAAGGCCTTGAAGAGCGTATTGCACGTTCTGGCATGCCTGAGAAATTTGGTCGTATTTTGGTTCCCTCCGAAGAGGTTGTGGAAATCAAATCCGGCACAAAATCAGTTTCTGAGCGCCGCTTCTTCCCAGGATACGTCCTGATCGAGATGGAAATGACCGATGAGAGCTGGCATTTGGTGAAAAACACGCCAAAAGTGACTGGTTTCGTCGGTGGCGTTCGTAACCGCCCAAGCCCGATTTCTACTGCAGAGGTCACTAAAATCATGGATCAAATGCAGGCTGGGGTTGATAAACCTAAGCCTAAGACCTTGTTTGAGGTGGGTGAGATGGTTCGCGTTAAAGAGGGCCCATTTACAGACTTCAACGGAAACGTTGAGGAAGTGAACTATGAGAAGTCAAGATTGCGCGTTTCTGTTACAATTTTTGGCCGCGGTACCCCAGTTGAGCTGGAGTTCGGCCAAGTAGAAAAGATGTAAAAACAAGGACTTAGTCCAGTTTTGCAGTGCAGTAGCGGTAGAAGTAAAAACAGTTTTAGATGGTTATTTAGTTTTTGTATTTAACCGAGGAGCGGAGCTAGAAAGCCAAAAACTAGCGAAGCGTTTACTCAACAGCGGTCTTTCCTAATGAGGTTAGGCGCGCTTTTAGGAGCAACACATGGCAAAGAAGATTATTGGCTTTATTAAGCTGCAGATCCCTGCAGGTAAAGCAAATCCATCACCTCCCGTAGGTCCAGCATTGGGTCAACGCGGCCTCAACATTATGGAATTCTGTAAGGCGTTTAATGCTCAAACTCAGAGCATGGAACCTGGCCTACCAATTCCAGTCGTGATTACAGCGTTCGCTGATAAGAGCTTCACATTCATCATGAAGACTCCTCCAGCAACCATCATGATTAAGAAGGCTGCGAAGATCGAAAAAGGATCACCACGTCCCCATACCGATAAGGTTGGTTCAATTACTCGTGCTCAAGCGGAAGAAATCGCTAAAGCAAAAATGCCAGATTTGACAGCAGCCGATATGGACGCAGCTGTTAGAACTATTGCTGGTAGCGCCCGTTCCATGGGCATCACTGTGGAAGGTCTCTAATCATGACTAAGTTATCTAAACGCGTAAAAGCAATTCAATCTAAAGTTGATCGTAACAAGTTCTATTCATTAGACGACGCATTGAACCTCGTTAAAGAGTGTGCAACTGCTAAGTTTGACGAGTCTATCGACGTTGCTGTTCAGTTGGGTATTGATGCTAAGAAATCTGACCAAGTTGTGCGTGGCGCAGTAGTGCTCCCGGCTGGTACAGGTAAGCATGTTCGTGTTGCTGTTTTTGCACAAGGTGAGAAAGCTGAACAAGCTAAAGCTGCTGGTGCAGAAATCGTTGGCATGGAAGATCTTGCTGAGCAAATTAAAGGCGGCAAAATTGATTTTGATATTTTGATCGCATCTCCAGACACAATGAAAATTGTTGGTACTTTAGGTCAAGTATTGGGCCCACGTGGTTTGATGCCAAATCCAAAAGTTGGAACAGTTACTCCTGACGTTGCTACTGCAGTTAAAAATGCAAAAGCTGGTCAAGTTCAGTTCCGTGTGGACAAAGCCGGTATCGTGCACGCAAGCATTGGCCGTCGTTCATTCGAACCAACTGCATTGAAATCCAACTTGCTCGCATTGCTTGAGGCTTTGAATAAAGCAAAACCTCCTGCATCTAAGGGCATCTATTTAAAGAAGGTTGCCGTAAGCAGCACCATGGGTGCAGGCGTACGCGTAGACCAAGCATCGTTACAGGCTGCAGCTTAATTAGCTTGTAACAAAAAAGAACTTTGGGTCGACTCCCACTCTTTGAGTGAGAGTCGAACATCAAAGACCGTTGGTGAATTAGTTGCTATTACAGAGTTAATTCTTAATCGTTACGAAAGTAATAGCCAGCGCAGATGGCGACCCTGAAAAGATTTTCACAAGAGTATTTGTGAACAAATGATCAGACGCTGGTGTGTAACCCCAACTGGAAACAGTTGGTTTTTATGGAGTTAAACCGTGCCTTTGAATGTACAAGACAAAAAAGCGATTGTTGCTGATGTCGGCGCTCAATTGGCTGGAGCCCAAACTGTCGTGCTCGCTGAATACCGTGGTATTCCAGTAGAGCAGTTGACAAAGCTACGTGCTAGCGCACGTGACCAAGGTGTATATCTTCGCGTTTTGAAGAACACATTGGCACGCCGTGCTGCACAAGGCACACAGTTTGAGCCTCTTGCTGATTCGATGGTTGGCCCCTTGATTTACGGCATTTCTGCTGATCCGATTGCTTCGGCAAAAGTATTGCAGAGCTTTGCTAAGACTCAAGATTTGCTAGTCATTAAAGCTGGCTTATATAACGGCAAGTTGTTAGACGTTGCAGGTGTAAAAGCCCTCGCAACAATTCCAAGCCGCGACGAGTTGTTATCTCAGTTGTTGGGTGTGATGTTGGCACCGGTATCTGCGATGGCTCGCGTATTGGGCGCAGTAGCAGCACAAAAGGCAGCTGGAGCACCCGCTCCCGCAGCAGCACCTGCAGAAGCAGCAGCCCCAGCAGCAGTAGCCGCTGAAGCCGCTCCAGAAGCAGCCGCTGAGCCTGCAGCCGCAGCCCCAGAAGCTGGAACAGAAGCAAACGAAACCCCTGCCGCTGAATAAGCGACAGATTAACTATTTAAGTATTAGGAGCTAAAAATGGCGATTACTAAAGAAGAAATCATTGATGCAGTAGGTAGCATGTCCGTTATGGATTTGAACGACTTGGTTAAAGCGTTCGAAGAGAAGTTTGGTGTTTCAGCTGCAGCTATGGCTGTTGCTGGTCCTGCAGGCGGTGGTGCTGCAGCTGGTGGTGGCGAAGAGCAAACAGAATTCACTGTTAACTTGCTCGAAGCTGGCGCAAACAAGGTTTCAGTAATTAAGGCAGTTCGCGAAATTACTGGTCTTGGCTTGAAAGAAGCTAAGGACTTGGTTGACGGTGCACCGAAGCCAATCAAAGAAGGCGTTGACAAGAAAACTGCTGAAGAAGCTAAGAAGAAGCTTGAAGAAGCTGGCGCTAAAGCAGAACTTAAGTAATAAACACACTGCTGGCGCCTCTCAAAAAGGGGCGTTAGCCATGTTGGGTTTGACCTCTAGAGGTCAAACCCGATTTCATTTCTGATTGAAATCGGGTTTGCCTTCTGATACGACTGCAGAATGCAAGTTTGGTCGGACACTAAATCTATCGGTTTAGTGTTGTCCGCCAGTGATTGGTAGTGGCCAATCGCCAAATCTTTGTACAGTCGCTGAATTCGGAGATGAAATGAACTATAGCTTCACCGAACGCAAGCGAGTCCGTAAAAGCTTTGCTAAGCGAGTAAACAACCACCAGGTTCCGTACCTGATCGCAACGCAGCTGGAATCCTACGCTAAATTTTTACAGGCTGATAAGCCGGCAATGTCTCGTCTTACTGAGGGACTTCAAGCTGCCTTTACATCAGCGTTCCCAATTGTGTCTAACAACGGCTATGCACGTATGGAATACGTGTCTTACCAGTTATCACAGCCACCATTTGACGTTAAAGAATGTCAACAACGTGGCTACACATACCACTCTGCCTTACGCGCAAAAGTTCGCTTGATTATTTATGATCGCGAAGCGCCTACTAAGGTTAAAGAGGTAAAAGAGAGCGAAGTCTACATGGGTGAAATTCCACTCATGACAGAAAACGGCTCTTTTGTGATTAACGGTACTGAGCGCGTGATCGTTTCTCAGTTGCACCGTTCCCCAGGCGTGTTTTTTGAGCACGATAAGGGCAAGACACATAGCTCAGGTAAGTTGCTGTTCTCAGCACGCATCATTCCTTACCGTGGTTCATGGCTCGATTTCGAGTTTGATCCAAAAGATATTCTCTATTTCCGCGTTGACCGTCGTCGTAAGATGCCTGTCACCATTTTGCTTAAAGCAATTGGTTTAAACAACGAACAGATTCTTGCTAACTTCTTTAACTTTGACCATTTCTCATTGACTGCTAATGGCGGTTCAATGGAATTTGTGCCAGAGCGTTTGCGTGGCCAGTTGGCTAGCTTTGACGTGCTCGACAAGAATGGCGTTGTAGTCATTCAAAAAGACAAGCGTATCAATGCAAAGCATATTCGCGAACTCGAAGCTGCAAAAACAAAAACAATCGCTGTACCAGACGACTATTTAATTGGCCGTGTAGTGGCACGCAATATTGTTGATCCAGACTCCGGTGAAATCTTGGCTTACGCCAATGATGAAATCACTGAAGAGTTGTTGGCGACATTGCGCGATGCAGGTATCAAGCAGTTAGAAACCATCTACACCAACGATTTAGATTCTGGCGCATACATTTCACAGACATTGCGTACTGACGAAACTGCGGATCAAATGGCTGCTCGTATCGCCATCTACCGCATGATGCGTCCTGGTGAGCCTCCAACAGAAGATGCTGTTGAAGCCTTGTTCCAACGCTTGTTCTATAGCGAAGATACTTACGATTTGTCACGCGTTGGCCGCATGAAGGTCAACAGCCGTTTGAACCGTCCAGAAATGGAAGGCCCAATGGTTCTGTCAAACGAAGACATCCTCGACACCATTAAGTCTCTCGTAGATTTACGTAACGGCAAAGGCGAAGTAGACGATATCGATCACTTAGGTAATCGTCGTGTACGTTGCGTTGGCGAATTGGCTGAAAACCAATTCCGTGCTGGTTTGTCACGTGTAGAGCGTGCGGTTAAAGAACGTCTCGGCCAAGCCGAAACAGAAAACCTCATGCCGCATGACTTGATTAACAGCAAGCCAATCTCTTCTGCTATTCGTGAGTTCTTCGGTTCTTCACAGTTGTCCCAGTTTATGGACCAAACCAACCCACTCTCAGAGATCACGCACAAGCGCCGTATTTCTGCATTGGGACCTGGTGGTTTGACACGCGAGCGCGCAGGTTTCGAAGTGCGCGACGTGCATCCAACCCACTACGGACGTGTTTGCCCGATCGAAACACCAGAAGGACCAAACATTGGTTTGATCAACTCGCTCGCATTGTTTGCGCGTTTGAACGAGCATGGTTTCCTTGAGACTCCATACCGTAAAGTTGCTAACAGCAAAGTAAGCGACGAAGTGGTTTACCTCTCTGCGATTGAAGAAGCGAAGTATGTGATTGCTCAGGCGAATGCAACGATCGACAAAAACGGTAAATTAGCTGACGAATTGGTTTCTGCTCGTCAAGCTGGTGAAACCATGATGGTTAGCCCAGAGCGTATCGATTTCATCGACGTTGCTCCTAGCCAGATCGTTTCTGCCGCTGCTTCACTCGTTCCATTCTTAGAGCACGATGATGCGAACCGTGCGTTGATGGGTGCGAACATGCAGCGTCAAGCAGTTCCTTGCTTGCGTCCAGATAAGCCGTTAGTTGGAACCGGCTTAGAGCGTATTGTTGCGGTTGACTCCGGCACTGTTGTATTAGCAGCGCGTGGCGGTATTGTTGATTACGTTGATGCGAATCGTGTTGTGATTCGTGTGAACGATGATGAGACTGCAGCTGGTGAAGTTGGTGTGGATATTTATAACCTCATCAAGTACACCCGTTCAAACCAAAACACCAACATTAACCAACGTCCAATCGTGAAGGTTGGCGATCGTGTAGCCCGCGGCGACGTAGTTGCTGACGGTGCATCTACCGATTTGGGTGAATTGGCTTTGGGTCAAAACATGACTGTGGCATTTATGCCATGGAACGGTTACAACTTCGAAGATTCAATCTTGATCTCTGAGAAAGTTGTTGCTGACGACCGCTACACCTCTATTCATATTGAAGAGTTGTCAGTGGTTGCGCGTGATACTAAGCTTGGTTCAGAAGAAATTACTCGCGATATCTCTAATTTGGCAGAGTCACAACTCTCCCGTTTAGATGAAAGCGGTATTGTTTACATCGGTGCTGAAGTTGAAGCTGGTGACGTATTGGTTGGTAAGGTAACTCCAAAGGGCGAGACAACTCTCACTCCTGAAGAGAAGCTCCTCCGTGCGATCTTCGGTGAAAAAGCATCTGACGTAAAAGATACCTCTTTGCGCGTTCCATCAGGAATGATCGGTACTGTTATCGATGTTCAAGTCTTCACTCGTGAAGGTATTGAGCGCGATGCCCGTGCACAGTCAATTATTCAAGAAGAATTGCAACGCTATCGTTTGGACTTAAACGACCAGTTGCGTATTGTTGAAGGCGATGCCTTCATGCGTTTAGAAAAACTGTTGATTGGTAAAGTTGCCAATGGTGGTCCTCAGAAATTAGCTAAAGGCACTAAGATCGACAAGGAATACCTTGCTGGCTTGGATAAATACCATTGGTTTGATGTTCGTCCAGCAGATGATGAGGTTGCCTCACAAGTTGAAGCGATTAAATCTTCTATCGAAGCGAAACGTAAGCAGTTTGATGAAGCCTTTGAAGAGAAGCGCACCAAGCTTACCCAGGGCGATGATTTGCAACCTGGCGTAACGAAGATGGTCAAGGTGTACTTGGCTGTTAAGCGTCGCTTGCAGCCTGGTGACAAGATGGCCGGTCGTCACGGTAACAAAGGTGTGGTTTCTAAAATCGCTCCAGCTGAAGACATGCCATTTATGGCTGACGGACGCCCTGTTGACATCGTCTTGAACCCATTGGGTGTTCCTTCCCGTATGAACGTTGGTCAAATCTTGGAAACCCACTTAGGTTGGGCTGCTCAAGGTATTGGTAAGCGTATCGACGAGATGGTTCGTCAACAAGCCAAACAAGCTGAGTTACGTAAGTTCCTCAAACAGCTTTACAACGAAACAGGTCGCATTGAAGATATCGACAACTTCACTGACGAGCAAATCACAGTGTTGGCTGAGAATCTCCGCCAAGGCTTGCCATTTGCAACACCAGTGTTTGACGGTGCTACAGAAGCAGAAATCGGACGCATGCTCGAGTTGGCTTATCCAGAAGAAGTAGCAACTTCTTTGAAGATGACACCTTCACGTCAGCAAATGATTTTGTGCGATGGCCGAACTGGCGATCAGTTCGAGCGTCCAGTAACTGTTGGCGTAATGCACGTCTTGAAACTCCACCATTTGGTCGATGACAAGATGCATGCTCGTTCAACCGGACCTTACTCTTTAGTAACGCAACAGCCATTGGGCGGTAAAGCTCAGTTCGGTGGTCAGCGCTTTGGTGAGATGGAAGTCTGGGCCCTCGAAGCATACGGTGCTTCATATGTCTTGCAGGAAATGCTGACAGTGAAGTCCGATGACGTCGCAGGCCGTACCAAAGTTTACGAAAACATCGTCAAGGGCGAGCACACGATTGATGCTGGCATGCCCGAATCCTTCAACGTGCTGGTAAAAGAAATCCGTTCGTTGGGTATTGACATTGACATGGAGCGCAACTGATATGAAAGCATTGCTCGATTTATTTAAGCAAACGCAGGGCGAAGAGCAGTTTGATGTCATCAAAATTGGTCTCGCATCTCCTGAGAAAATTCGCTCATGGTCTTTTGGTGAAGTACGCAAACCAGAAACCATCAACTACCGGACTTTTAAGCCCGAGCGTGATGGTTTGTTCTGCGCCAAGATTTTTGGACCAACCAAAGACTACGAGTGCTTATGCGGTAAGTACAAGCGCTTAAAGTTCCGTGGCGTAATCTGCGAGAAGTGCGGCGTTGAAGTTACTCTCGCTAAGGTTCGTCGTGAGCGCATGGGCCACATTGAATTGGCAGCCCCTGTAGCGCACATCTGGTTCTTGAAGTCCCTGCCATCCCGTTTGGGCATGGTTCTCGATATGACATTGCGTGATATCGAGCGCGTTCTCTACTTTGAAGCATATGTAGTAGTTGATCCTGGCATGACTCCTGAAGGCGCGATGAAGCGCGGTCAGATCATGTCTGAAGACGAGTACATTGCTAAGACTGAAGAGTATGGTGACGGTGCGTTCACTGCCATCATGGGCGCGGAAGGTATTCGTGATCTCTTGCGTTCGATTGACATCGATCGTGAAGTAGAGACCATTCGTGCTGACTTGAAAGCTACTGGTAGCGATGCCAAGATCAAGAAATACGCTAAGCGCTTAAAAGTGCTCGAGGCGTTCCAGACTTCAGGTATTAAGCCTGACTGGATGATCATGGAAGTATTGCCAGTATTGCCACCTGAATTGCGCCCATTGGTGCCATTGGATGGCGGTCGCTTTGCTACCTCCGATTTGAACGACCTTTATCGTCGCGTGATTAACCGTAATAACCGTTTAAAGCGTTTGTTAGAGTTGCGCGCCCCAGAGATCATCGTTCGTAACGAAAAACGTATGTTGCAAGAAGCGGTTGACTCATTGCTCGACAACGGTCGTCGCGGTAAGGCTATGACTGGCGCTAATAAGCGTCCTCTCAAGTCCTTGGCTGAGATGATTAAAGGTAAGAGCGGTCGTTTCCGTCAAAACTTGTTGGGTAAACGTGTTGACTACTCAGGTCGTTCAGTCATCGTGGTTGGACCTACATTGAAATTGCATCAGTGCGGCTTACCAAAATTGATGGCCTTGGAATTATTCAAGCCATTCATTTTTAACAAGCTTGAGACTTTGGGAATTGCAACCACTATCAAGGCTGCGAAGAAAGAAGTTGAAAGCCAGACTCCAATCGTTTGGGACATTCTCGAAGAAGTGATTCGTGAACATCCAATCATGTTGAACCGTGCGCCTACATTGCACCGTCTCGGTATTCAGGCCTTCGAGCCAATGCTGATTGAAGGTAAAGCAATCCAATTGCACCCATTAGTCTGCGCGGCATTTAACGCCGACTTTGACGGTGACCAAATGGCGGTTCACGTTCCTTTGTCGCTCGAAGCGCAAATGGAAGCACGTACATTGATGTTGGCTTCGAACAACGTATTGTTCCCAGCTAACGGCGAACCATCAATCGTTCCTTCACAGGACGTGGTGTTGGGTCTGTACTACGCTACACGTGACAAGATCAACGGTAAGGGCGAAGGCATGGTTTTCGCCAACATTACTGAAGTAGTACGTGCATACGAAGCAGGTCAAGTTGAATTGGCTTCTCGTGTTGCTGTGCGTATTACTGAGTATGAGATCGTGGATAAGAAGGCAGAAGGCGATGCGCGTTTTGCTGAGAAGACCAAGATCTATCAAACATCAGTTGGCCGTGCAATCTTGTCTGAGATTTTGCCTAAAGGTATGTCTTTCGAGGAAATCAACAAGCCTTTAAAGAAAAAAGAAATCTCACGTTTGATCAACACATCATTCCGTAAGTGCGGTTTGCGTGAAACAGTCATTTTTGCAGACCGTCTCTTGCAGTCTGGTTTCCGTTTGGCAACCAATGCTGGTATCTCTGTTGCGATCGACGATATGTTGATCCCAACATCTAAAGAGCGCATCATCACCGAAGCTTCTGCCAAGGTTAAAGAGTATGACAAGCAGTTCATGTCAGGTCTCGTAACCAATCAAGAACGTTATAACAACGTGGTTGATATTTGGGGTGCCGCAGGCGACCAAGTTGGTAAGGCGATGATGGATGAGTTGTCACACGTTGACGTACTCGACCGCAACGGTAAGACTGTTCGTCAAGAATCCTTTAACTCCATCTACATGATGGCGGATTCTGGTGCGCGTGGATCTGCAGCGCAGATTCGTCAGTTAGCTGGTATGCGTGGTTTGATGGCTAAGCCTGATGGCTCCATCATTGAAACCCCAATTACTGCGAACTTCCGTGAAGGCTTGAACGTGTTGCAGTACTTCATCTCAACCCACGGTGCTCGTAAAGGTCTGGCTGATACAGCATTGAAGACAGCGAACTCTGGTTACTTGACACGTCGTTTGTGCGACGTTACTCAAGATCTCGTGGTGATCGAAGAGGATTGCGGCGCGACTACTGGCGTAACGATGAAGGCGCTTGTTGAAGGCGGCGAGATTATCGAAGCATTACGTGACCGTATTTTGGGTCGTGTATGTATCGGTGACATCGTTCACCCTGACACACAAGAAGTGATCGTTCCTAACGATACATTGCTTGATGAAGATCACGTTGATCAAATCGTTGCATTAGGCATCGACGAAGTTAAAGTTCGCACAGTATTGTCTTGCTTAACTCGCTTTGGCTTGTGCGCTAAGTGCTACGGACGTGATCTAGGTCGCGGTGGTTTGGTTAACGTTGGTGAGGCAGTTGGTGTTATCGCTGCTCAGTCGATCGGTGAGCCAGGCACACAGTTGACTATGCGTACCTTCCACATCGGTGGTGCAGCGTCACGCGCCTTGGTTGCAAGCAATATTGAAGCCAAATCTAACGGTGCTTTGAAGTTCTCCGGCACGATGCGTGTTGTGAAGAACGCGAAGGGTGAACAGATCGTGATTTCACGTTCTGGCGAAGCCTTGATCGTTGATGAGAATGGTCGCGAGCGCGAGCGTCATAAAGTTCCTTACGGCGCAACTCTCTTGTTGAAAGAAGATGCGGCTGTTAAGGCTGGCGCAAGCTTAGCAACTTGGGATCCATTAACACGCCCGATTATTTCTGAGTACGCTGGTATCGCTCGCTTCGACAACGTCGAAGAAGGTGTAACTGTTGCTAAGCAGGTTGACGAAGTTACCGGTCTTTCCACTTTGGTGGTGATTGACGGTAAGCGTCGTTCAGCGGCAAGCAAAGGCGTTCGCCCAATGATCAACTTGGTTGATGAAAAGGGCAATGAAGTCATGATCGCTGGTACTGATCATCCAGTAAACATTGGCCTCCAGGTAGGCGCTTTGATTACCGTTAAAGATGGTCAGAAGGTTGAAGTCGGTGAAGTATTGGCACGTATTCCAATCGAATCACAGAAGACTCGCGACATTACCGGTGGTTTGCCACGCGTTGCAGAATTGTTCGAAGCACGTTCACCAAAAGATGCAGCTGTATTGGCGAAAGTTACTGGAACAGTTTCCTTCGGTAAAGAAACCAAAGGTAAACAACGTTTGGTGATTACCGATATGGACGGTGAAGCTAATGAATTCTTGATTCCTAAAGAGAAACAAGTTCTCGTTCACGACGGTCAAGTTGTGAACAAGGGCGAGATGATTGTGGAAGGCCCTGCTGATCCACACGACATCTTGACTCTCAAAGGTATCGAAGAGTTGGCAATCTACATCGTTGACGAAGTTCAAGACGTTTACCGTCTCCAGGGTGTGAAGATCAATGACAAGCACATTGAAGTTATCGTGCGTCAGATGTTGCGTCGTGTTCAGGTAACTGATCCAGGCGACACATCATTCATCACTGGTGAGCAAGTTGAGCGTTCTAAGTTGTATGACGCTAACGATGCAGTGATCGCCCAAGGTAAGCACCCAGCTCAGTTCGATAACGTGTTGCTAGGTATTACTAAGGCATCCTTGTCGACCGACAGCTTCATTTCAGCGGCTTCTTTCCAAGAAACCACCCGTGTATTGACCGAAGCCGCAATTATGGGCAAGACCGATACACTCCGTGGCCTCAAGGAAAACGTCATTATTGGTCGTCTGATCCCTGCTGGTACCGGCTTGTCTTATCGCCGTGCACGCAAGGTCAGAGAGCAATTCGAGCGAGATCGCGCTCAAATGATTGCCGCCGAAGAGGAAGCAATGGCCAATATGCCTGTAGAAATCGAGGCTGAAGTCGTTGCTCCTGCTGGGGAGGCTGATCCAAGCTAATTTGGTAATTCTGGCCAGAAATGGCCAGTTTTTTCCCCATTTGGTTGACGGAAAAGGCTGGCCAAGCTAGAATGCTGAGTTCTACTGATTCAGAAGAGGGTCTTTTTGACCTAGAAATTCTCTAAGTCATTGATTTTCTTGAAGAAAGCAACAAAGAAGTACTAACCGAGCTATTTTATGCCAACAATTAATCAATTAATACGCAAGCCAAGATCCAGGCTTATCGTTAAAAGCAAGAGCCCTGCACTGGAAAACAGTCCGCAGCGCCGTGGTGTTTGTACACGTGTGTACACCACTACTCCTAAAAAGCCTAACTCTGCGCTTCGTAAAGTAGCCAAAGTTCGCTTAACCAATGGTTTTGAAGTGATTTCATACATTGGCGGTGAAGGCCATAACCTCCAGGAACACTCAGTAGTGTTGATTCGTGGTGGTCGTGTAAAGGATTTGCCAGGTGTTCGTTACCACATCGTTCGTGGCTCACTTGACTTGCAAGGTGTTAAAGACCGTAAGCAATCACGTTCCAAGTACGGTGCTAAGCGCGCTAAGAAATCTGCTTAATCTTTCAATAGATTTTTGCTGAAGTATTTGTAGTAAGTCTTCGTTTGTCAGACTTTAAAGACAAGTAAGTGGTTGTTCCGTCTAGGAATCTTCTTAGATAGTAGGGCAACCGGAGTGGATGGTTCATGTGAATCATCCCTAACTGAACTGAAGGAGTAGTTATGCCACGTCGTCGTGAAGTTCCCAAACGGGAAATTTTGCCGGATCCAAAATTCGGTAATGTAGAAGTAGCTAAATTCATGAACGTCCTCATGTTGGACGGCAAGAAATCGGTTGCAGAGCGTATCGTTTACGGTGCCTTTGACCACATCGAGAAAAAAGCAAACAAAGAACCACTCGAAGTTTTCTCAACAGCTATGGGCAACGTTAAGCCAATGGTTGAGGTGAAGAGCCGTCGTGTTGGTGGTGCTAACTATCAGGTTCCTGTTGAAGTTCGCCCATCACGCCGTTCTGCTTTGGCAATGCGCTGGGTGCGCGAAGCCGCTAAAAAGCGCGGTGAGAAATCCATGGCTCAACGTTTGGCCAATGAATTATTAGAAGCTGCAGAAGGTCGCGGCGGAGCAATGAAGAAGCGTGAAGAAGTTCACCGTATGGCAGAAGCTAACAAAGCTTTCTCACATTTCCGCTTCTAATCAAATAGTAAAGAAAAGGCACCAACAGTGGCACGTAAAACCCCTATCGACAAATACCGCAATATCGGTATTTCTGCGCACATTGACGCAGGTAAGACAACAACTACAGAACGCGTTTTGTTCTACACCGGTGTTAACCACAAGATCGGTGAAGTGCATGATGGCGCTGCAACCATGGACTGGATGGAGCAAGAGCAAGAGCGTGGTATCACGATTACTTCTGCTGCTACTACAACGTTCTGGAAGGGTATGGCTGGTAATTTCCCAGAGCACCGTATCAATATTATTGATACCCCAGGACACGTAGACTTCACTATTGAAGTTGAGCGTTCAATGCGTGTTTTGGACGGCGCTTGCATGGTTTACTGTGCGGTAGGTGGTGTACAGCCACAATCTGAAACTGTTTGGCGTCAAGCTAACAAGTATCAAGTTCCACGTTTAGCATTCGTAAACAAGATGGACCGTACTGGTGCGAATTTCTTCAAGGTCTACGACCAAATGAGAACTCGCCTTAAAGCGAATCCAATCTTGATCCAAATTCCAATTGGCGCTGAAGAAAACTTCAAAGGCGTTGTGGATTTGGTGAAAATGAAGGCCATCTATTGGGATGAGGCTTCACAAGGTACTAAATTTACTTACGAAGAGATCCCTGCTGAATTGCAAGCTTCTGCTGAAGAGTGGCGCGAGAAGATGCTCGAAGCTGCTGCTGAAAGCTCAGAAGAGTTGATGGAAAAATACCTCGGCGGCGAAGGTTTGACCGAAGAAGAAATCAAAGCAGCATTGCGTCAACGTACTATCGCTAACGAAATCGTTCCAATGTTGTGTGGAACAGCGTTTAAGAACAAAGGCGTTCAGGCAATGTTGGATGCAGTTGTTGAGTTGTTGCCATCCCCATTAGACGTTCCACCAGTTCCATGTGAATTGGAAGACGGCACACCTACAACACGTGAAGCGTCTGATAGTGCTAAGTTCTCAGCATTGGCATTTAAGATCATGACTGACCCATTCGTTGGTCAGCTCATCTTCTTCCGTGTTTACTCAGGTGTAATGAAATCTGGCGACACAATCTACAACCCAATTAAGGGCAAGAAAGAACGTGTTGGTCGTTTGTTGCAGATGCATGCAAACGAACGTGAAGAAATTAAAGAAGTATTCGCTGGCGATATCGCAGCTGCGGTTGGTTTGAAAGACGCAACCACAGGTGAAACATTGTGTGATCCAGATAGCATCGTTATTTTGGAGCGCATGGTATTCCCAGAGCCAGTGATCTCTCAAGCTGTTGAGCCTAAGACAAAAGCTGACCAAGAAAAAATGGGTCTTGCCTTGAATCGCTTGGCACAAGAAGATCCTTCTTTCCGCGTGAAGACTGACGAAGAATCAGGCCAAACAATTATTTCCGGTATGGGCGAGCTCCACTTGGAAATTTTAGTTGACCGTATGAAGCGTGAATTCGGTGTTGAAGCAACTGTTGGTAAGCCACAAGTTGCGTACCGTGAAACGATTCGTAAAGTTTGCGAAGAGATCGAAGGTAAATTCGTTAAGCAGTCTGGTGGCCGCGGTCAATACGGACACGTGGTATTGAAGTTAGAGCCACAAGCCCCAGGAAAAGGTTTTGAATTCGTTGACGCTATTAAGGGCGGTGTAGTTCCACGTGAATACATTCCTGCAGTAGAAAAAGGCATCATCGAAACATTGAACTCCGGTATTTTGGCTGGCTATCCAGTTGTTGATATCAAAGCAACATTGTTCTTCGGTTCATACCATGACGTTGACTCCAATGAAAACGCATTTAAGATGGCGGGTTCTATGGCGTTCAAGGACGGTATGCGTAAAGCGGCCCCTGTGTTGCTTGAACCGATGATGGCTGTTGAAGTAGAAACACCAGAAGATTTCATGGGTAACGTAATGGGTGACCTCTCATCCCGTCGCGGTATTTTGCAAGGTATGGATGACATTCCAGGCGGCGGTAAGATCGTTCGCGCTGAAGTGCCGTTGGCAGAGATGTTTGGTTACTCAACTGGCTTGCGCTCGTTGACCCAAGGTCGCGCTACCTACACCATGGAATTTAAGCATTATTCCGAAGCACCGAAGAACGTTGCTGAAGCAGTTATGGCTGCTAAAGCGAAGTAATTTATCCACATTAATTTTGAATATTGACTAGCTAAAGAAGGCAGACAAAAATGGCAAAAGAAAAGTTCGAGCGGACAAAACCGCACGTAAACGTAGGCACCATCGGTCACGTTGACCACGGTAAAACCACATTGACAGCAGCAATCGCAACCGTGCTTTCTAAAGCATTCGGTGGCGAAGCGAAAGCATACGATCAGATCGATGCTGCTCCAGAAGAAAAAGCACGTGGTATTACGATTAATACTGCGCACGTTGAGTATGAGACAGCTAACCGTCACTATGCTCACGTCGATTGCCCAGGACATGCTGACTACGTTAAGAACATGATTACTGGTGCTGCTCAGATGGACGGCGCAATTTTAGTTTGCTCTGCTGCTGACGGCCCAATGCCACAAACTCGTGAGCACATCCTCTTGGCACGCCAAGTGGGCGTTCCTTACATCGTAGTGTTCTTGAACAAGTGCGACATGGTTGATGACGCTGAATTGCTCGAGTTAGTTGAAATGGAAGTTCGTGAGCTTCTGTCTAAGTACAACTTCCCTGGCGATGACACACCAATCATCCAAGGTTCTGCTAAGTTAGCGCTCGAAGGCGACGAAGGCCCATTGGGTAAAGAAGCCATCATGAAATTGGCTGAAGCATTAGACACCTACATCCCAACTCCAGAGCGTGCTGTTGACGGCGCGTTCTTGATGCCAGTAGAAGACGTGTTCTCTATCTCCGGTCGCGGTACTGTTGTTACAGGCCGTATCGAGCGCGGTATCGTTAAGGTTGGTGAAGAGATCGAAATCATCGGTATCAAACCAACACTCAAGACCACTTGTACTGGTGTTGAAATGTTCCGCAAATTGCTCGACCAAGGTCAAGCAGGCGATAACGTTGGTATCTTGTTACGCGGTACAAAACGTGAAGAAGTTGAGCGCGGCCAAGTATTGGCTAAGCCAGGTTCAATCACCCCACATACTCACTTTACAGCCGAGGTTTACATCTTGGGTAAAGACGAAGGTGGTCGTCATACTCCATTCTTTAACAACTATCGTCCACAGTTTTACTTCCGCACTACGGACGTAACTGGTTCAATCGAGTTGCCAAAAGACAAAGAAATGGTAATGCCTGGTGATAACGTAACAATTACCGTAAAACTCATCGCTCCTATCGCGATGGAAGAAGGTTTACGTTTTGCGATCCGTGAAGGTGGCCGTACTGTTGGCGCCGGCGTGGTTGCAAAGATTTTGGCTTAAGTTTTTACTAGTAATAAATATTTAGCGGTTTGCTAACCGGTGACATCAGTGCTGCTGATGTCACCGTGCTCTTTAGATGTATAACGTGGCAGCACCACAACGCTCTTTGGAATTAATATGCAAAACCAAAAAATTCGTATTCGCCTTAAAGCATTTGATTACCGTTTAATCGACCAGTCTGCAGCTGAAATCGTTGATACAGCTAAGCGTACTGGTGCAGTTGTTAAGGGTCCAGTACCTTTGCCAACTCGTATTGAGCGCTTTGATATCTTGCGTTCACCACACGTGAACAAGACATCTCGTGATCAATTAGAGATCCGTACCCACCTCCGTTTGATGGATATCGTTGATCCTACAGAGAAAACTGTAGATGCTTTGATGAAATTAGACCTCCCAGCAGGTGTGGACGTCGAAATTAAGTTGCAGTAATTTGTTGTTTCCGGTCTTTTTGCTTGTCAAGATCGGTATTTCGGGATAGAATCTAAGGCTTCGCTCAATTATTTGAGCGAAAATCTTAGTTTTATCAGCATCAAAAACGTTGTAAGTTATTGATTTAGAAGTACTTTTACTTGTAAATCACTTAAATTAATTTTGCCGACCAATCGAAGTCGGCGTGGAGCATGAATATGAGCTTAGGCTTAATCGGCCGCAAGGTCGGCATGACCCGTCTATTTACGGACGAAGGGGATTCAATCCCTGTAACCGTAATTGACGTGAGCGACAACAGAATCGCTCAAATCAAGACCCAGGCAACTGATGGCTATGATGCTATCCAGTTGGCACATGGCACACGTAGAGCTACTCGCGTTACTAAAGCAATGGCTGGTCACTTCGCCAAAGCTGGTGTGATGGCTGGTAACGGTCTCAACGAATTCCAATTAGACGCAGCAAAAATCGCAGAAATGACACCAGGACAAGTAATTCCTGCTGACACTGCATTTACTGCTGGTCAAAAAGTGGACGTACAAGGCGTGTCTATCGGTAAGGGCTACGCAGGTACCATCAAGCGTTATCACTTCGCTTCTGGTCGCGCATCCCACGGTAACTCACGTTCACATAACGTACCAGGCTCAATCGGTATGGCGCAAGATCCAGGTCGTGTTTTCCCTGGTAAGCGTATGACCGGTCACTTGGGTGATGTTACACGTACAGTTCAAAATTTAGTCATCGCACGCATTGATGCAGAACGCAATCTCATCATGGTTAAAGGCGCTATTCCAGGTGCCCCAGGCGGTAAAGTTATTGTTACTCCAGCGGTTAAAACACCGTTGAAGAAGAAATAAGGAGAGCGAATATGGAACTTAAGCTTCTCCAAGACAACGGTACTTTAGGTGCAGGCGTACAAGCTTCACCAGAAGTATTCGAACGTGAATATAACGAAGCATTGGTACACCAAGTTGTAGTGGCTTACCAAGCAAATGCACGAAGCGGTAACCGTGCACAAAAAGACCGTGAGCAAGTAAAGCACACAACTAAGAAACCTTGGCGTCAAAAAGGTACTGGTCGTGCACGTGCTGGTATGAGCTCTTCCCCGCTGTGGCGTGGAGGTGGTCGTATATTCCCAAATTCTCCAGAAGAGAATTTCAGCCAGAAAGTAAACAAGAAAATGTACCGCGCTGGTATGAGATCAATTTTGTCTCAGTTAGCTCGCGAAGGTCGTTTGAATGTTGTTGATCAATTTTCTCTTGACGCTCCAAAGACTAAAGTTTTAGCTGACAAAGTTAAAGCAATGGGCTTGGATTCAGTCTTGATTATTGTTGATCAGGTTAGCGAGAACTTGTACTTGGCATCACGTAACTTGCATAAAGTTGCTGTATGTGAGCCACAGCACGCTGATCCATTAGCTTTGGTTCAATACAAAAAAGTATTGGTAAGCAAAGCTGCGATCGCAAAAATTGAGGAGTTGCTGAAATGAGCCAAGTCCGTAAAAATGATCACAACCTGATGAGGGTTCTGCTTGGACCGGTTATCTCTGAAAAAGCCACTATGGTTGCAGAGAAAAACGAACAAGTAGTTTTCCAAGTAGCTCGCGACGCAAATAAGAGCGATGTCAAACAGGCAGTTGAGTTGCTCTTTAAGGTGCAAGTTGACTCAGTTCAAATCGTAAATCAAAAGGGTAAGCCAAAGCGCTATGGCCGTTTTGAAGGTCGTCGTGACCACACTAAGAAGGCCTACGTAAGCTTGAAGCCAGGTCAAGAAATTAACTTTGAAGCGGAGGCGAATTAATCATGCCTTTGATGAAGACAAAACCGACCTCACCAGGTCGTCGTTCAATGGTCAAGGTGGTAAATCCTGACCTGCATAAAGGTAAACCTTTTGCAGCGTTGGTGGAGCCACAATTCCAAAAAGCGGGTCGTAACAATAATGGTCACATCACTACCCGTCATAAGGGTGGTGGACATAAGCATCACTATCGTGTTGTTGATTTCAAACGCAACGACAAAGATGGCATTCCAGCAAAAGTTGAACGCTTGGAATACGATCCAAACCGCAGTGCAAATATTGCATTGATTTTGTTTGCTGATGGTGAGCGTCGCTATATTCTGGCTGCAAAAGGCATGACTGTCGGTCAGGCGTTGATGAGTGGCTCTGAAGCCCCAATCAAATCTGGCAACAACTTGCCGATTCGCAATATTCCAGTTGGTAGCACTATTCACTGTGTAGAAATCATGCCAGGCAAAGGTGCACAAGTTGCACGTTCAGCTGGTGGTTCAGCAGTATTGTTAGCTCGTGAAGGCGTATACGCTCAAGTGCGTTTGCGCTCCGGTGAAGTTCGCCGTGTTCTGATTGAGTGCCGCGCCACCATTGGTGAAGTTGGCAACGAAGAGCATAGCTTGCGTCAAATTGGTAAAGCAGGTGCAAATCGCTGGCGTGGTATTCGCCCAACCGTTCGCGGTGTGGCAATGAACCCAGTAGATCACCCACACGGTGGTGGTGAAGGTAGAACTGGCGAAGGCCGTGTACCTGTATCTCCATGGGGCACTCCAACCAAAGGTTATCGCACACGTCGCAATAAGCGTACAACTTCGATGATCGTTCAACGTCGTCAAAAACGTTAAGCGATAAGGATAAATAGATATGACACGTTCAGCTAAAAAAGGCCCATTCTGCGACGCCAGCTTAGTAAAAAAAGTTGAAGTTGCACAAGCCAACAAAGACAAAAAGCCGATCAAAACTTGGTCACGCCGTTCAACAATTCTCCCAGACTTTATTGGTCTGACGATTGCTGTACATAACGGTCGTCAACACGTTCCGGTATATGTATCAGAAAACATGGTGGGTCATAAGTTAGGCGAATTTGCCTTGACCCGTACTTTCAAAGGTCACGCTGCTGACAAGAAAGTAACGAAGAAGTAAGGGGATGATGATGGAAGTTAAAGCTATTCACAAGGGTGCCCGCATTTCTGCGCAAAAGACACGTTTGGTCGCCGACCAAATTCGTGGTTTGCCGATTGCTCGCGCATTAAACATTTTGAACTTCAGCCCCAAGAAAGCTGCCTTCATTGTGAAGAAAGTTGTTGAGTCCGCAGTGGCCAACGCTGAACACAATAAAGGTGCTGACATTGATGAGCTCAAGGTTTCAGCAATTATTGTTGATAAAGGCACTTCATTGAAGCGCTTTACCGCACGCGCTAAGGGTCGTGGCAATCAAATTGAAAAACAAACTTGTCACATTAGCGTGACCTTGAGTAACTAAGGAAAGATATGGGACAAAAGATAAACCCAACCGGATTCCGACTCGCGGTAACGAAGAATTGGACATCACGTTGGTATGCAAACAATACTGACTTCGCAAAGATGTTGAAAGAGGACGTTGATGTCCGAATCTATCTTAAGAAGAAGTTGAAGAATGCGTCCGTAAGCAAAGTAGTGATTGAGCGTCCTGCAAAGAACGCACGTATCACTATCTATAGCTCACGTCCAGGCGTTGTAATCGGTAAAAAAGGCGAAGATATTGAAGTGCTCCGCCGCGAATTACAAAAGCGCATGGGCGTTCCAGTTCACGTGAACATCGAAGAAATTCGTAAGCCTGAAGTGGATGCGCAATTGATCGCTGACTCTATTACTCAACAGTTAGAGAAGCGCATTATGTTCCGCCGTGCTATGAAGCGTGCAATGCAAAATGCAATGCGTCTTGGTGCACAAGGCATCAAGATCATGTCATCAGGCCGTTTGAATGGTGCTGAGATTGCTCGTCGCGAATGGTACCGTGAAGGTCGCGTTCCACTTCATACATTGAAGGCGGATATCGATTACGCAACCTCCGAAGCTGAAACTACATACGGCATCATCGGTGTAAAAGTTTGGGTATACAAAGGCGACACATTGGGTCGTGGTGCAGAAGCTCAAGTAGCTGCTCCATCTGCTGAACCAGCTGCCGAAGAAAAGAAAACTCGTCGTGCTCCAAGCAAGACAGCTGCTCGTAAACCAGCTGCTGGCACAGACAAGCCATTAGTTGCTGCTAAACCAGCAGTAAAGCGTGTGCGTAAGGTTGAAACACCTGCCGCAGATACGCAGAAGTCAGGAGAGTAAGCATGCTACAACCAAAGCGTCGCAAGTATCGTAAGGAACAAAAAGGCCGTAACACTGGCGTGGCAACACGTGGTAGTTCTGTAGCCTTTGGTGACTTTGGATTGAAGGCCGTTGGCCGTGGTCGTTTGACTGCTCGTCAAATCGAGTCAGCACGTCGTGCAATGACTCGTCACATTAAACGTGGTGGCCGTATTTGGATTCGCATTTTCCCAGATAAGCCAATTTCACAAAAACCTGCTGAAGTACGTATGGGTAACGGTAAAGGTAACCCAGAGTACTACGTAGCTGAAATTCAACCAGGCAAAGTGCTCTACGAGATGGACGGTGTTGATGAGCAATTGGCGCGCGAAGCTTTCAAGCTTGCTGCTGCTAAGTTGCCTTTACAGACCACTTTCGTGATTCGCCACTTAGGTTGATCGGGATAGAGATTATGAAAAATACAGAATTAGCATCAAAAGATCTGAACGCTTTAAATGCAGAGTTGACCGAGTTGCTTAAGACCGGCTTCAAGCTACGCATGCAAAAAGGCACTCAGCAACTCACAAATACCAGCCAATTGGGTAAAAATAAGCGCGACATCGCTCGTGTGAAGACTTTTATCGCCCAAAAGACTGCACAGAAATAAGGAAAAAGGGATATGACAGAATTATCTAAACCCTTGCGCCGTACCCTCGTGGGACGCGTTGTTAGCGACAAAATGCAAAAAACTGTGACGGTGTTGGTTGAGCGTCAAGTTAAGCATCCAGTGATTGGTAAGTACGTTGGCCAGTCCAAAAAGTACCACGCTCATGACGAAGCTGGCACATACAAGATGGGTGATACCGTTGAAATAGCTGAATCTAAGCCAATTTCACGCACTAAATCTTGGGTTGTGACCCGTTTAGTTGAGGCTTCAAAGGGTATTTAAAGAAATATTAGGGATTTTGGCGAAGTTTCTTCCCAAATCCCTGTTTTACGTAGTAGAATAGAAGGCTTCTCTGGTTTTATTGGAGAAGCAGTGTTTTTCATTAATTCCGGGTTTTAGCTTTCGTTAAAGCCCATAGACGGAACCAAGACTGTTTGCCTTTGGCCAATAAGTTGGGGATTAGAAATGATACAAACCGAAAGTAGATTACAGGTTGCCGATAACACAGGCGCCAGTGAAGTGTTGTGCATCAAGGTATTGGGCGGCTCTAAGCGTCGTTACGCCAGTATCGGTGATGTCATTAAAGTGACTGTAAAGTCCGCTGCTCCACGTGGCCGTGTAAAAAAAGGTGACATTTATAACGCCGTAGTAGTGAGAACTGCTAAGGGTGTTCGCCGTCCAGATGGTTCATTGATTAAGTTCGATGGCAACGCTGCGGTATTGCTCAACGCAAAGTTAGAGCCAATTGGCACACGTATCTTTGGACCAGTGACGCGCGAGTTGCGTACTGAAAAGTTCATGAAGATCGTTTCTCTCGCCCCCGAAGTTATTTAAGAGGCTGATATGAAAAAGATTCGTAAAGGTGATTCCGTAGTTCTGTTGACTGGCCGCGATAAGGGCAAGCAAGGAACTGTTACAGCCGTTCTCGAGAACAAATTAGTGATCGAAGGCGTAAACATTTATAAAAAGAGCGTTAAGCCAAATCCAGCAGCCGGTGTTACTGGCGGCATGATTGACAAGACGATGCCTGTTCACATTTCTAATGTGGCTGTGGTTGACGGTAACGGCAAACCATCACGTGTTGGTATCAAACTCGTGGACGGTAAAAAGCAACGTTTCCTCAAAACCACTGGCGCAACTTTAAGCGCATAAGGGGCACGGAGAAATTATGAGCACACGTTTTCAAGAACACTATCAAGCTAAAGTAGTTGCAGATTTGATTGCCAAGTTTGGTTACAAGTCTGTAATGGAAGTTCCACGTATCACTAAGGTAACCCTCAACATGGGTTTAGGCGATGCAGTGAACGACAAGAAAATTATCGAAAATGCAGTTGGCGATTTAACTAAAGTTGCTGGTCAAAAGCCAGTGGTAACTAAAGCGAAAAAAGCGATTGCAGGTTTCAAGATTCGTCAAGGCTATCCAATCGGTGCCATGGTGACATTGCGTGGTGCACGCATGTACGAATTCTTGGATCGTTTCGTTACTGTTGCATTGCCACGCGTACGCGACTTCCGCGGTATTTCTGGTAAAGCATTTGATGGCCGTGGTAACTACAACATCGGCGTTAAAGAACAGATCATTTTCCCTGAAATCGAATACGACAAGATTGATGCCCTCCGTGGTCTCAATATCAGTATTACGACGACTGCTAAAACCGACGAAGAAGCAAAAGCTTTGTTGGCAGCATTCAAATTCCCTTTCCGCAATTAAGAGGCTAACGTGGCAAAACTATCCCTGATTGAGCGCGAGAATAAGCGCGCAAAAACTGTAGAGAAGTACGCTGCCAAGCGTGCTGAACTCAAAGCGATCATTGCTGATCAATCACGCAGCGATGAAGAGCGCTATGAAGCTCGCTTGAAGCTACAGGCACTTCCACGTAATGCAAGCCCGATTCGTCAAAGAAATCGTTGTTCATTAACCGGTCGCCCACGTGGCACATTCCGTAAATTCGGATTGGCTCGTAGCAAGATTCGTGAAATCGCCTTCCGTGGCGAAATCCCCGGTTTAACCAAGGCCAGCTGGTAAGCGGCGAAAGAATTAGGAGAACTCATGAGTATCAGCGATCCAATCGCCGACATGTTGACAAGGATCCGCAATGCGCAAGCAGTGCAGAAACCCGTAGTCTTGATGCCGTCGTCAAAAGTTAAAGTAGCCATCGCAAAAGTTTTGCAAGATGAAGGCTATATCGAAAGTTTCGAAATCAAAGGTGAAGCAGCTAAGCCAGTGCTCCACATTGATCTCAAATACTATGCAGGCCGTCCTGTTATCGAGCGTATCGACCGTGTATCTACACCAAGTCTGCGTATCTATAAAGGCCGTCATGACATTCCAGAAGTAATGAATGGCTTGGGCATTGCAATTATTTCAACCCCTCAAGGCGTAATGACAGACCGTAAAGCACGTGCAACAGGCGTGGGCGGCGAAGTTATTTGCTACGTAGCTTAAGGAGCGAAATATGTCCCGCGTAGGTAAATCACCAATTACAGTTCCTAAAGGCGCTGAAATCAGCATCAACGGTGCAAACATCACAGTTAAGGGTCCATTAGGCACTTTGACACATAACTTGCATCCTTCTGTTGGTTTGAAACAAGAAGATGGCGTATTGACAGTTGTTTTAAATAACGACACACCAGAAGCTGGTGCACAGTCAGGTACAGCACGCGCTTTAGTGAACAACATGGTTGTTGGCGTGACTACTGGCTTTGAGCGCAAGCTTAGCTTGGTAGGCGTTGGTTACCGTGCTGCTGCTCAAGGCGAAACATTGAAATTGCAGTTAGGTTTCTCACACGACATTATTTACAACCTGCCAAAGGGTGTGAAGGCTGAGACTCCAACTCAAACTGAAATCATTATCAAAGGTTCCAACAAGCAGCAAGTTGGCCAGGTCGCAGCTGAAGTTCGCGCATACCGTTCACCAGAGCCATACAAAGGCAAGGGTGTTCGCTACGTGGATGAGGTTGTGCATCTGAAAGAAACTAAGAAGAAGTAAGCGAGATTAGAAAATGAATAAAGACGAATCCAGACAAAGACGCGCTAGGCAGACTCGTATTCGCATTGCCGAGGCATTGGCAAATCGCTTAACAGTTATCCGTAGCAATACTCATATTTCTGCTCAGGTTTATAGCCCATGCGGAACCAAGGTTGTAGCAGCTGCTTCAACAATGGAAAAAGATTTGCGCCAAGCGATCAAAAACGGCGGCAACGCTGAAGCGGCAAAACAAATCGGCAAGTTAGTTGCTGAGCGTGCTGTTAAGGCAGGCGTTGTTGATGTTGCGTTTGATCGCTCCGGTCATCGTTACCACGGCCGTATTAAGGCCTTAGCTGAAGCTGCGCGTGAAGCCGGCCTGAAGTTCTAATAGGGTTTAGGAAAAAACATGGCAAAAATGCAAACTAAGATGCAAAACGAAGAGCGTGATGATGGTCTTCGCGAGAAGATGATCGCTGTTAATCGTGTAACTAAAGTGGTTAAGGGTGGTCGTATTCTCGGCTTCGCTGCACTCACTGTAGTTGGCGATGGCGATGGCCGCATCGGCATGGGTAAAGGTAAGTCAAAAGAAGTTCCGGTTGCTGTTCAAAAGGCAATGGACGAAGCTCGTCGCAAGATGATCAAAGTTACTTTACGTAAAGGTACTTTGCAGCACACTGTTACTGGTCAACATGGCGCGTCACGCGTTTTGATTTCTCCAGCTAAAGACGGTACTGGAATTATTGCTGGCGGCCCAATGCGCGCGATTTTCGACGTAATGGGCGTAACTAACGTGGTAGCTAAGTCACTTGGCTCAACAAACCCATACAACTTGGTTCGTGCAACCATTGACGGTTTGAGCAAGATGAGTACTCCTGCTGAGATTGCTGCGAAGCGCGGTAAGTCAGTTGAAGAGATTCTCGGCTAAGACCAAAAGATTAGGAATCTATAAATGACAACATCTAACTCCAAAGTCAAACTGCAATTAGTACGCAGCTTGATCGGTACACGCGAAAGCCATCGTGCAACTGTACGTGGCTTAGGCCTAGGTCGTATCAATTCAGTTTCTGAATTGGAAGACACTCCAGCTGTTCGCGGCATGATTAATAAAGTTTCTTATCTAGTTAAAGTCATTGGCTAATAACTAGCAAGTAAATAGGCGAAGAATATGCAACTCAACACAATTAAACCTGCAGAAGGCTCTAAGAAAAACCGTCGTCGCGTTGGTCGCGGCATTGGTTCTGGTCTTGGTAAAACTGCTGGCCGTGGTCACAAAGGTCAAAAATCCCGTTCTGGTGGTTTCCACAAGGTTGGATTTGAAGGCGGTCAGATGCCTATGTATCGTCGTTTGCCAAAACGCGGTTTCGTATCTTTGACACGTCGTCACGTTGGCCAAATTACTTTGAACGACTTAGCAAAAATCAACTTGCCAGAAGTGGACCTCTTGGTATTGAAGGCTCACGGCTTTGCTGGTGAGCAGATCAATGCAGTTAAGGTGATCAAGACTGGCGAACTCAAAATTGCTGTAACCCTCAAGGGCATTACAGCTACTGCTGGCGCGAAAGCTGCTATTGAAGCAGCTGGCGGCAAATTGGTT
Source organism: Polynucleobacter sp. MWH-Jannik1A5 (assembly GCF_018881795.1). GTDB lineage: Bacteria > Pseudomonadota > Gammaproteobacteria > Burkholderiales > Burkholderiaceae > Polynucleobacter. Next base: position 914,956 of record NZ_JACVPQ010000001.1, read on the forward strand.
GAGTTAGCTTAATAGGCCTTTTAGTAAATATGGCATTAGCACCTACCAATAACGCAAGCACTGCAGCAGCAGGTGGCAAGTTTGGCGAATTACGCCAACGCTTAGTCTTCCTGGTGTTGGCTTTGCTCGTGTTCCGTTTGGGTGCGCACATTCCCGTTCCTGGCATTGATCCAGACCAATTGGCACAGCTGTTTTCTGGTCAAAAAGACGGTATCTTGGGAATGTTCAATCTATTCTCAGGTGGCGCTTTATCTCGCTTCACCGTATTTGCTTTAGGAATCATGCCTTACATTTCTGCATCGATCATCATGCAGTTAATGACTATTGTTGTACCTTCTTTAGAGGCTTTGAAAAAAGAAGGTCAAGCTGGTCAACGTAAGATTACCCAGTACACCCGCTACGGCACAGTGTTATTGGCTACATTCCAGGCATTAGGTATTTCTGTTGCCTTGCAAGCACAACCGGGTTTGGTTATTAACCCAGGTTTGATGTTTGAATTGAATACTGTAGTGACTTTAGTAACCGGCACAATGTTCTTAATGTGGCTCGGTGAGCAAATTACTGAGCGCGGTTTGGGCAACGGCATTTCTATTATTATTTTCGGTGGCATTGTTTCAGGTCTGCCAAATGCTTTAGCAAGCTTATTAGAGTTGGTTCGTACTGGCTCAATGAATATTGTTTCTGCACTGCTGATCGTTGTAATTTGTGTGGCAGTGACTTATTTTGTGGTGTTTGTCGAGCGCGGTCAGCGCCGCATCTTGGTGAACTATGCAAAGCGTCAAGTTGGTAACAAGATTTACGGCGGCCAGTCTTCTTATTTCCCATTGAAGTTGAATATGGCAGGTGTTATTCCTCCAATTTTTGCTTCTTCAATCATTTTGTTCCCTGCAACGATTGCTGGCTGGTTCACATCAGGCGAGCCAACCAATATGTTCAGCAGAATGATTAAAGACTTGGCTGCAACTTTGGCACCAGGCCAACCTGTGTATACGATTTTGTATGCAGCTGCGATTATTTTCTTCTGTTTTTTCTATACCGCATTGGTATTTAACAGCCGTGAAACAGCTGAGAATTTGAAGAAGAGCGGCGCATTTGTTCCAGGTATTCGTCCTGGCGACCAAACAGCACGTTACATCGACAAGATCTTGGTGCGTTTAACTTTAGCTGGTGCAATTTATATGGTTCTGGTTTGCTTGTTGCCAGAATTCTTGGTGTTGAAGTACAACGTGCCGTTTTATTTCGGTGGTACTTCATTGTTGATTATTGTTGTTGTTGCAATGGATTTCATGGCTCAAGTTCAGTCATTTGTTATGCAACAGCAGTACGGCTCTTTGATGAAAAAAGCCAACTTTAAGATGGGCGCTTAACTGAATGTCTAAAGACGATGTAATTCAGATGGCGGGAGAAGTTGTAGAGAATTTGCCGAACGCGATGTTTCGCGTGAAGCTGGAAAACGGACATGTGGTTCTAGGGCACATTTCTGGAAAGATGCGGATGCATTACATCCGTATTTTGCCGGGAGATAAGGTGACGGTGGAGATGACTCCTTACGACCTGACGCGCGCCAGAATCATTTTCCGTGCGAAGTAAAGATTAAGTAGTACCTATTTTTAAGAGGTGAGTTATGAAAGTTTTAGCATCCGTTAAGTGTATTTGCAGAAATTGCAAGATCATTAAGCGCAAACGCGTTGTGCGCGTGATCTGTTCTTCAGACGCACGTCATAAGCAGCGTCAAGGCTGATCTGGTTAATTAAGAGGAAATCTCATGGCACGTATCGCTGGGGTAAACATCCCAAATCATCAACATACTGTTATCGGTTTAACAGCAATTTTTGGCATTGGCACAACTCGTGCACGCAAAATTTGTGAAACTACAGGTGTTGCAATCGACAAAAAAGTTAAAGACCTTACTGACGGTGACTTGGAAAAGTTGCGTGATGAAGTGGGTAAATTCATTACTGAAGGTGACCTTCGTCGTGAAGTAACTATGAGCATCAAGCGTTTGATGGACTTAGGTTGCTACCGCGGTGTTCGTCATCGTAAGGGCTTGCCTGTACGTGGTCAACGTACTAAGACTAACGCGCGCACCCGTAAGGGCCCACGTAAGTCTGGCGTGCAACTGAAGAAATAATCAAGAAAGTTTATTGACATGGCAAAACAACAATCCGCTTCCGCCGCTTCACAGCGCGCTCGTAAGAAGGTTAAAAAGAACGTTGCTGACGGTATTGCACACGTTCACGCTTCTTTTAACAACACCATTATTACGATCACTGATCGTCAAGGAAATGCGCTTTCATGGGCAACTTCTGGCGGCCAGGGCTTCAAAGGCTCACGTAAATCAACACCTTTTGCTGCTCAGGTAGCTGCAGAAGTTGCTGGTAAGACAGCCATTGAATGCGGCATCAAGAACTTGGAAGTTCAGATCAAAGGCCCAGGCCCAGGTCGTGAATCAGCAGTGCGTGCATTGAACTCATTGGGCATCAAGATCACTGAGATTCAAGACGTAACCCCAGTTCCACATAATGGTTGCCGTCCTCCAAAGCGTCGTCGTATTTAAGCTTGGAAGTTGGCAGTACAACAGTTTCAGTAGTTTTTTATTAAAGCCCACTGTTCGCCTGATTTAAAGGGCGAACTCACCGCCGGTCGCAAGACTGCGGCAAAGAAAGGAAAGCATCGTGGCACGTTACTTAGGGCCTAAGGCCAAATTAGCACGTCGGGAAGGTACCGACTTATTTTTAAAGAGCGCACGTCGCGCCCTGTCAGACAAGTGCAAGTTAGATACTAAGCCTGGTCAACATGGTCGTACATCTGGCTCAAGAACATCTGATTACGGTAATCAATTGCGTGAAAAGCAAAAGGTTAAGCGTATCTATGGCGTATTAGAGCGTCAATTCCGTCGTTACTTCGCAGAAGCTGAGCGTCGTAAGGGCAACACTGGTGAAACATTGCTCCAGTTGCTTGAGTCACGTCTCGACAACGTGGTTTATCGCATGGGCTTTGGTTCAACACGCGCTGAAGCACGTCAGTTGGTTTCTCATTGCGCAATTTTGCTCAATGGTAGCCCTGTCAATATTCCATCTATTCAGGTTAAGCCTGGTGATGTTGTTGCTATTCGTGAAAAAGCGAAGAAGCAAGCGCGTATTACAGAATCACTCAATTTGGTTGGGCAAATGGCAGCTGTTACTTGGGTTTCAGTTGACGCAGCCAAGCTCGAGGGAACATTTAAGCAAGTGCCTGACCGCGAAGATATTAGCGGTGAAATTAATGAAAGTTTGATCGTCGAATTGTATTCACGCTAATTAGGCACTCTCAAGGAAAAAATATGCAAACAAATTTGCTCAAGCCAAAGATTATTTCTGTTGAAGCGCTTACCGCCAACCAAGCTAAGGTTGTTATGGAGCCGTTCGAGCGTGGCTATGGCCACACACTCGGAAATGCATTACGTCGTGTACTTTTGTCCTCGATGGTTGGTTATGCACCAACTGAAGTAGCTATTGCAGGTGTTGTTCATGAGTACTCCACATTAGATGGAGTTCAAGAGGACGTAGTAAATCTCTTGTTGAACCTCAAAGGTATCGTATTTAAGTTGCAGTCACGTGACGAAGTTACTATCAATTTGCGTAAAGAAGGCCCAGGCGTTGTTACTGCAAAAGATATCGATTTGCCACATGATGTAGAAATCATGAACCCTGATCACGTGATCGCTCACTTGTCTGCTGGTGGCAAGTTGGATATGCAGATCAAGGTTGAAAAAGGTCGTGGCTATGTTCCGGGTAACGTACGTCAATACAACGACGAAGCTACTAAGATCATTGGCCGTATCGTGTTGGATGCTTCATTCAGCCCGGTAAGTCGTGTTAGCTACGCTGTTGAATCTGCTCGTGTTGAGCAACGTACCGACCTCGATCGTCTCGTAATGACCATCGAAACAAACGGTGTGTTGTCTCCTGAAGAAGCAATTCGTCAAGCAGCTAGCATCTTGGTTGATCAGTTAGTTGTATTCGCAGCCCTCGAAAGCAGCGAAGTTTCTGGTGATTTAGCACCAAGCCGCTCTTCAATGGTTGATCCAATGTTGATGCGTCCGGTAGATGACCTCGAGTTGACAGTTCGCTCTGCAAACTGCTTGAAGGCTGAGAACATTTACTACATCGGTGACTTGATTCAACGTACAGAGAATGAATTGTTGAAGACGCCTAATCTAGGTCGTAAATCTTTGAATGAAATCAAAGATGTATTGGCGGCTCGTGGCTTAAGTCTTGGCATGAAACTCGAAAGCTGGCCTCCAGCTAACCTCGAGAAATAATTAGAAAGGAAGCATCATGCGTCACGGAAACGGCTTACGCAAACTAAACAGAACATCATCACATCGCTTGGCGATGCTGCGCAACATGTCCAATTCACTTTTGGAGCACGAAGTCATTAAAACGACTTTGCCAAAAGCCAAAGAATTGCGTATGGTTGTTGAGCCTTTGATTACCTTGGGTAAAAAAGACAACTTAGCAAACCGTCGCTTGGCATTCAATCGCACACGTGATCGCGATATCGTAGCCAAGCTCTTCACAGAACTCGGCCCACGTTACGCAACACGTCCAGGTGGCTACCTTCGTATTTTGAAGTTTGGCTTCCGTCACGGCGACAATGCACCTATGGCATTGGTTGAGTTGGTGGATCGCCCCGAAGTTGAAGAAACAGCAGTAGTAGCTGAAGAGGCTTAAGTCTCACGGTTACAGTAAAAAGCCAGGCTTCGGTCTGGCTTTTTTCATTTATCAGGTTATAAATACAGAATGTCTAAAAACATCCCAGTCAATCACAGTAAGCTTTTGGTGGTGGTTACCAGCCTTCCTAGTTTGGATGCTGCTAAGGGCTTAGCCCGTGCCTTAGTTGAGCAGAATTTAGCTGCTTGCGCGCAGCTGACTGAGGGTATTCATTCGATTTATCGCTGGGAAGGCAAAATTTGCGAAGAGCAAGAAGTGTTGTTATCTGCAAAAACTATCGAAGCAAAGTGGCTTGAGATATTGGCTTTTATTCAAAGTGCCCATCCTTATGACCTGCCTGAGATCTTGGCTTTTTCACCAGAGCAGCATGAAAGACAGTACGGCGCATGGGTCGAGTCTGAGGTAAATTCGAAGTCATGAAATTACATTCTTTCTTGGTAAGAATTTTTGCGGTCATGTTACTCCTCTCTGCGCAAGTATTTGCTGCGCAAGATTTCTTGCCTCCAGAAAAAGCATTTCGGGTGGAGGCCACTTGGTTAGAAAATTCCAATCAAGTCGAACTAGAATTTCTGCCTTCTAAAGGTTATTACATCTACCAAGAGTCTTTAAAGTTCCAAGCAGGCTCACAGGCTGAGAAGCTAAGCAATATAAGGCCTGCATTACCACCGGGCATAGAAAAATTTGATGAAACTTTTCAAAAAAAGCTTCAGGTATACAAAGAACCATTCTTAGTTTTTCTAGAGATTAAGCCTGCAGTTGGGCAGCCTGTTCATTTGGAGATCACTCTTCAGGGTTGTGCAGAGGCAGGCATTTGCTACCCACCCATGACCCTTAAATTTTTACTTGCTGGACCCGGGGTCAAGGCTGCACCAATTCCAGATGTATTGGAGGGCGCGCCTTCACCTAGCTTTAAGGGAGGCGTGGAATTTAGTCTGACGGATTTATGGCGTGAGCGTGATGATGTAAATGCTATCGGCCGCTTTTTGGAAAACACTTCAACTGCGTATTTATTTCTAGCCTTCTTTGTATTGGGCCTGGCTTTGGCATTTACGCCTTGCGTGCTTCCCATGTTGCCGATCCTATCCAGCGTCATCTTCGGGACTCAAGGTGGCAAAGCTATTTCAAAGGGCCGCGCTAGCGCCCTAGCATTGGCCTACGTCTTAGGGATGGCTTTGGTATATGCCTTAGCAGGCGTGCTCATGGCGGCTCTGGGGGGCAGCGTACAGCGTGCCCTACAAAGTCCTTTTGCGCTCGCCACCTTTGCCCTCTTGCTATTAGCTCTCTCTGGCAGTCTCTTTGGCTTATATGATCTGCGTCTACCCCAATCATGGCATCAGCATGTTGATAGGCTTGCAGGGCGTCAAAAGGGCGGCAGTGCATTTGGGGCCTTTGCTTTGGGCGGCATTTCTACCTTGGTAGCTAGCCCATGCATTACGGCTCCCTTGGCAGGCGTTCTAGCCTTCATTGCGCAAACCGGCTCTATGAGTTTAGGCGCCGGACTCCTCTTTGTAATGGCGCTAGGAATGGGTCTACCGCTGCTATTTATTGCTGTTGAAGCCCGCATCTTGATTCCATCTACTGGAATCTGGATGGTGTGGTTACAGCGCACTCTAGGTGTTTTATTGGTTGCAACGGCTGCTTGGATTGCCTCGCCATTGCTGCAAAAGAATGACGCTCCTGGAACTGCAAAAACAGTTAATGGTCAGAGTATTCACCAAGTTGGAGACTTGGCGTTTATTGTGATTCAGTCGCCGGCGCAGCTTGATGTTCAATTGAGCAAAGCCAAAGAAGAAAAGAAACTAGTCCTCTTGGATTTTTATGCTGATTGGTGCATTAGTTGCAAAGAAATGGAAGTCAATACTTTTGCAAATCCAGAAGTCAGTAAAGTGCTAAAGCAGTTTGTTTTATTACAGGCTGATGTCACTGCAAACAGCCCCGATAACCAGGCTTTGCTGAAGCGCTTTGGTTTATTTGGTCCCCCAGGCATTCTGATCTTTGATCAAAATTCGCAAGAGCAAAAAGATCAACGTGTGATTGGCTATATGCCACCACAACGTTTTATTGAGCGCTTAAGAAACGTGTTGAAAAACTAAAGCAGCCATACAGCAACCGAGTTACTACTTCATTATTTGTTAGCTGCTTTAATGAGTCGCGCCGCTTCAAGCGCAAAGTAAGTCAGAACACCATCGGCACCAGCACGTTTAAATGCAAGTAGTGATTCCATCATTACAGCATCGTGATCTAACCAACCATTTTGTGCAGCGGCTTTGAGCATGGCATATTCACCACTCACTTGGTATGCATAAGTTGGGTAATCAAACTCTTCGCGTACGCGACGAACAATATCTAAATAAGGCATGCCAGGTTTGACCATCACCATATCAGCACCTTCGCTAATATCGAGGGCAATCTCTCGCAAAGCCTCATCCCCATTGGCGCAATCCATTTGGTAGGTCTTTTTATCTGCCTTGCCTAGGTTCTTGGCAGAGCCTACGGCATCTCTAAATGGACCATAAAACGCAGAAGCATATTTAGCTGAGTAAGCCATGATGCGAGTGTGAATCAATTTCTTTTGTTCAAGCGCTTCACGAATTTTTCCGATGCGACCATCCATCATGTCTGAGGGTGCGACGATATCGACGCCAGCCTCAGCTTGCGCAATCGCTTGTTGAACTAAGATTGCAGTAGTTTCATCATTGAGAATGCGACCTTGCTCATCAAGGACACCATCTTGACCATGACTTGTATAGGGATCAAGTGCTACATCCGTCATGATGCCTAGATTGGGAAAGCGTTTTTTGAGTTCGCGAACGGCAGTTGGAATAAGACCATTTGGATTAAATGCTTCTTTACCATCAGGCGTTTTTAGCGAGGAGTTGATCACCGGAAAGAGTGCAAGAACTGGAATACCTAAATCAACACACTCTTGTGCAACTGGAATGAGTAGATCTAAAGATACGCGATTGACACCAGGCATTGAGACAACGGCTTCGGATTTGCCTTGGCCTTCAAGCAGGAACACTGGGTAGATCAAGTCATTGGCAGAGACGCTGTTCTCTTGCATAAGGCGGCGTGACCAATCATCACGACGCATGCGGCGAGGACGATGCCCCGGAAAATTAAGCAATGAATTAGCTGGTGATTTCATCTTCTTTAGTCTCTGCTTCAAATAACCATTTAATAACAATATTGTCGGCCTCTTCAAGACCGATGCGTTTGGTGCTTGAAAATAATTGTGCCGTAAGTTGCTTGGACTCACCAGTGCCATCGGGCAAAGCTGGGTCGTATTGCTGCAGTTGCTTGCGGACTGCTTCAAGCGCATGCTTGCACTCACTTTTATTGAGTTTGTCGCATTTACTGAGCAAAACGTGGATTGGTTTACCGGTTGGGACAAACCACTCAATCATTTGCTCATCCAAATCGGTGATGCCGCGCCTAGAGTCCACAATAAGGATCATGCCGACTAACTGCTCGCGCTCCTGCAAATAGTCGCTTAGCAGGGCATTCCAGTGGTATTTGGTTTCATGGTTGACAGCTGCATAGCCATAGCCTGGCAAGTCCACTAAGTAGGCTAGGAGGTCATCTTTGGCAAAAAGGCCGAAATAGTTGATATGTTGGGTGCGGCCAGGCGTTTTACTGGCAAAAGCGAGTCTTTTTTGGTTGCAAAGGACGTTTATAGCGCTGGATTTGCCCGCATTTGAGCGTCCGGCAAAGGCTACCTCACGCAGGGGTGTGGCAGGCAGGCAATGGGTGTCATTGACTGTAGTGGCGAAGCGGGCTTGAAAGAGTTTAGACATGTCCAGAAGCTATTGTAAAATCACGCAAAATCATGAAATATCTCATGGTGTTGGGTAAAAGGTTGTAAATGCAGGGCCCAAACACTTTTAGGAATTTTTGCCAAGGTAAACATAATGCGTCAAACCTCTCAAATCTCCAAATTAACTAGCTTACGTGCTGGTTTTGCGGCTCTCTCTATTTTCGCCTTGATTGGCATTTCTGGCACAGTTTTTGCTGCCGATGCGGCTCCGGCTGCACCTGCTGCTGAAGCTAAGGCTGCTGTTCCAGGCAAGCCAAAAGTTGATGCAGCAGCTGGCGAAGCTCTGTACTCTAATGGCGACCCTTCACGCGGCGTTACAGCTTGTCTTACTTGCCACGGCCCTAAAGGTCAAAGCGCAGTTGCTACTTGGCCTAAGTTATCTGCTCAACACGCAGCATATACAGCCAAGCAGTTGAAGAACTTTAAAGAAGGTACTCGTGCTAATCCTGTGATGATGGGTATGTCAGCCACATTGACTGAACAGGATATGCAAAACATTGCAGCTTATTTAGTTAAGCAGCCCGTTTCTTTGGGTGTTGCTCAAGACAAGGCAACCATCGAGTTAGGTCAAAGTATCTACCGCGGCGGTATTGCAGCAAAGGGTGTTCCAGCATGTGCAGCTTGCCATAGCCCAACAGGTGCTGGCATTCCTTCACAGTACCCACGTTTAGGTGGTCAATGGGCTGATTACTCATACGCACAATTGGTTGCATTTAGTAATGGCACTCGCAAGAATGGTCCAATGATGACGGCTATTGCAGGCAAGATGTCAGATTTAGAAATGAAAGCAGTTTCTGACTACATCGCAGGATTACGTTAATTAGTAACAGCATAAAAAACAAAACCCCGCTCATGTAGCGGGGTTTTTTATTGCCTCAAACTTTTACGACGTTATCAACAGATGTAAATTGTTAACTTGGTAAAACTGTTTCCGAAGAGAATAAATCCGCAGTATTTTCACGAGCACGAATGACGTAAGCATTTTTTCCATCAACCATAATCTCAGCAGGTTTAGGGCGCGTATTGTAGTTGGATGCCATTACAAAACCATAAGCGCCAGCAGAAAGAATGGCGAGAAGATCGCCTTCTTCAATAGCTAGATGACGATCTCTTCCTAGCCAGTCACCGGATTCGCAAACAGGGCCAACAATGTCATAAGTTAAGGCTGTAGCTGTTTTATTCTGTACCGGGACAATGCCATGATGCGCTTCATATAAGGCTGGACGCATCAGCTCAGTCATTGCGGCATCCACAATACAAAAGTTCTTTTCAGCACCTGGCTTTAAATATTCCACCGTGGTTAGGAGTACGCCAGCATTACCAACTAATGATCTGCCTGGCTCAAGAACAACATCCAGATGGCCAAAGCCACGTTCAGCCACGCGATTTAATAAAGTGTTTGTAAAGTCGGTAATGTCTGGCGGAGTTTCATCGCTATATGAAATTCCGAGACCGCCACCTAGATCTAGGTGGTGAATAACAATGCCTTCTTTTTTCAGTTGTGCAACAAGGTCCAATACTTTGTCGAGCGCATCTAAGTAAGGTGCAGTAGTGGTAATTTGTGAGCCAATGTGGCAATCAATACCGACAACATCAATTTGAGAAAGTTGTGATGCTTCACGGTATGTTTTTAAAACCTCGTGATAGGCGATGCCAAATTTATTGCCCTTCAATCCAGTAGAAATATAAGGATGAGTTTGTGCATCCACATCCGGATTAACGCGTAAAGAAATAGGGGCGCGCAGATTTAATTCAGATGCAACCCGATTGATTTTATGTAGCTCGGCGATGGACTCAACATTGATGCATTTCACACCAGCTTTTAGGGCTGCGCCAATTTCAGAGGCGGATTTACCTACGCCAGCAAATACCAGGCTTTTCGGATCTGCACCAATGGCTAACGCACGCGCTAATTCGCCGCCGCTAACTAAATCAAACCCAGAGCCCAATTTTTTAAAGCAATCAAGCACTGCTAAATTACTATTGGCTTTCATGGCATAGTGCACGCGCGCACGACGTTTGCCGTTGCTATCAATACAGGCCTTATCGTATGCCTGATAGGCCTCAGTTAATGCTTTTTTGCTATAGACATAGAGCGGGGTGCCAAACTCTTTTGCTAAATCTGCCAGTGGAATTTCTTCGGCAAACCAGTTGCCATTACGTTCCGAAAAACCGGATAACTGAGGAATTGGAAGTGCTTTGCTTGTCATTACTTGGCCGTTGAAGGATTGCTTGGGCTGGCAGGTGTTTGGGGTGGGTAGAGTTTGCCTTTGGGTTCAGGCTCTGTGGGAGCCGGAGGGGCAGATGGCACATTGGGCAAAAATAGCGGTCCTCTTACCCCACACCCAACAAGGGATATTAAAAAGCTAAGGCAGAGGGCTCTATTAAGAATCGCTATCATGAATGTCTCTAAAACGAATGATTGAATATAGCATGCAGGACTCCAGTATGAATCCAAATAATTCAGGCACAGAAACCATTGATGACAAGCAGTTTTATCAACTGGGAAGTCACCTACTACATTCTATAGAGGCGGCGCTAGAAGCTGCAGATGATGCGCTAGATCTGGATTTAGACGTCGAGCGCCAGGGCGGTAACGTCATCAATATTCGTTTTAAGGATAGAAGCGTCATCGTGGTGAATACTCAGCCACCTTTGCATGAAATTTGGGTAGCCGCAAAATCAGGCGGATATCACTATCGCTGGGCTGGCACTGTGGCCAAGCCTTTATGGCTAGATACTAAAACAGGCAAAGAGCTTTTAAGTGATTTATCAGAGTTTGCTACTGCTCAGGCAGGCCAAGAAATAAAGATTGCTCTTATTTAAGCGGCACCAGTAGCTTTCAATGTTTCAATGACCTGGTCGTCAGCGACGCTCTTAATCTGGGCTTTACCAATCTTTTCTAAAACAACGTAACGAATTTGCCCGCCCTCAGTTTTTTTATCAACCTGCATCAGCTCCATGTAGCGATCCCCACCAAACTTAGGTGGGGTAATTGGTAGATTCATCGATTGGATGATTTTGGTGAGGCGCTGGACATCGGCTTCACTGATGTAGTTAAGGCGGCGCGATAAATCGGCACCTAACACCATGCCGCAACCAACCGCTTCGCCATGCAACCATTCGCCGTAACCCATGCCTGCTTCAATTGCATGTCCAAAAGTGTGACCAAAGTTCAGAGTTGCACGAATGCCCCCCTCTCTTTCATCTGCAGACACTACTGCAGATTTAATTTCGCACGAACGCAAAACTGCGTGACCCATGGCGTCAGTGTCACAAGCCAATAATGCCTTTGCATTAGCCTCGATCCAATTTAAAAACTGCGCATCGGCAATAGCACCATGTTTAACCACTTCCGCAAGACCGGCGGAGAGTTCTCTTGGGGGTAAAGTCTTTAAAGTATTAAGGTCTGCAATCACAGCAACGGGCTGATGAAAGGCGCCAATCATATTTTTACCAAGCGGATGGTTGATGCCAGTCTTTCCGCCTACAGATGAATCCACCTGAGCTAGCAAGGTTGTTGGTACTTGAATAAAGCGAATGCCACGCATGAAGCTGGCTGCAGCAAATCCAGTCATATCACCAATGACTCCACCGCCTAAGGCAACCAGCATTGTTTGACGATCAGCGCCAAACTTCAACAGGTCATCAAAAATAAGCTGAAGGTTTTTCCAGTCTTTATAAGACTCTCCGTCAGGTAACGCAATCGTTCTAACAGGCTTGCCAAAAGTATTTAGAGTCTTGGTCAGACGCTCTGCGTAAATTGGGGCAACCGTAGTGTTGCTGACGATGTAGATAGAGGTTGCTTTTGCACAGGCGCTAAATAGGTTAGGCTGATCAATGAGGTCTGTGCCAATATAAATTGGATAACTGCGATTACCAAGATCAACTTCAAGTGTTTTCATCATATTCTTCAAGCGGAAAGTTCAAGCTGCATAATTAAGGTGTTGACCAATTGATTAACACTTGGTTTACCAGTTTCAATAACGTGGTCAGCAATTTCGCGATAGAGGGGATCGCGAATAGCGTATAAATTTTCTAGAATTTTTTTGGCATCGCCATTTTTAAGAAGTGGACGCCCTTCACCACCTTTAGTGCGATGCCAAAGCTCAATTGGATTTGCGTGCAAATAAATGACGGTCCCATGATCGCTGAGTGCTTGACGATTTTCTGGCAATAAAACAGCGCCACCACCAGTTGCCAAAATAATGTCTCTTTCATTGGTGATTTCACGAATGGCTTGAGCCTCTCTTTTGCGAAAACCCTCTTCACCTTCCATTTCAAAAATGACGGGAATTTTTACGCCGCAGCGTTCTTCGATGACATGGTCGGCATCTAGAAATCGACGCCCTAATTTTTTGGCTAGGACTTTACCGACGGTCGACTTCCCGGCGCCCATCAGGCCGATTAGAAAGATATTGTTTGTCGAAGAGTTCACCCCTCGATTTTATTAGGGTTTGTCGAGAACAGTCGGAGTTAAAAAGACTAGCAGCTCAGTTTTATCTTGCAATTTGGATTTATGGCGAAAAAAATGGCCAATCAGCGGAATATCCCCCAATAAAGGGATCTTGACTTCATCCTCTCGTTCGGTTGTCTGAAAGATGCCGCCAATGATCGCTGTTCCACCATTTTCAACAGTGACCTCGGAACTGAGGCTTTTGGTGTCTATGGCATACCCTTGCTCTGTTTTCATGCCCACTGTGTCCTTATTGATTCCTACTAGCATTGAAATCTTGCCATCTGGATGAATTTTGGGAAGGACTTCGAGGCGTAAATTAGCCTTTCTAAATTGCAATTTACTGCCGTTTTGATTGGAGGTTTGATAGGGAAGTTCGGTGCCTTGTTCAATTGTTGCTTTGACTTGGTCGCCCGTCATAATGCGGGGATTGGACAGTATTTTTCCTTGACCCTCTGATTCCAGGGCAGATAGTTCTGCTTGCAGAATACGGTTAGCATTTTTAGACACTAAAGTTGCAGCCACGGTTGCTGGATTGAAGCCGCTTAACCCAGCGCCACCTAAGTCAAGATTACCTGTCAGCTTTTGATTGCCGGCTCCATTTGCTTGATATCCCAGTTTGACCCCTAGCTCTCTAGCAAAGCGTTCATCTGCCTCCACAATCCGAGCCTCTATCAGAATCTGTCTTGGACTGTTGATGTGATCTCCACCAAATGGAAGAGCTGCATCCTCACGACGAAACTTTTGGAAGGCCTGGATTTCTGCATGGGGTCCGATCCAATAGATATCACCATTGCGTACGAGTCTCAAACCACGGCTGGCAATAATAGAGTCCAGCGCGGTCTGCCAGGGAGTCTTATGGAGGTCGACTGAAATCTTTCCTTTGATTGATTCACTTAATAAAAAATTGGTATTCCCCAATTTAGCTAAAACCAGCAAAAGATCTCTTATTTCTATCTCAGTAAATTGCAGGCTAATTGGTCTCAACAGGTGATTTTGTGAGGGCGCGTTTCCGCCTGCTAGATTGGGTAAAAAAAGCATCAACAAAGCAAGCAAAGTAGTGATGCTGTTTAAGTGGCATTGAAGAAAATGCAGGGTGCGTTTCATTCGCTGTGGGGGGTCTTCAGAACTAGCGATTTGCCCTGGGGGTGACTAAAGGTTGCCATGCCACTTTCAATGCTGTTAAGCCGCCAGTCACCCAAAACTCGAGTCCCTTTTTCGAAAGCGGCATTCCCCTTTCCTGTGCTGAAAAATGCTTGATGAGAGTCGCCCATTTGAGCGGCCCCCAGGTAGCGCCAGCGGCGTAATTCAGTCTCCTGGGAGGGCACCGCTGGCCTGCTGGAAACTTTAATTTCAGGCTTTCGATTCATTAATGAGTGAATACTCACTTCTATTTCTTCTATTGCCATATATAAATCTTCCTGATTTTCATGAAATTCATTACGCATGAAGGCTATTTCCTTTTTTAGCTCAGATATGAGTTTTTGAGATTCCTCCTGAGCGCTTTTGGAGCTCTGATCAAGGGCGTTATAGGTGATAAAGCTAACAACTGCTACTACTATCAAGACCCCAAAAAAGAGGGCAATCAATCCGCCTAGATTTTGAATGGAGCTCGGGATTTGAAGCTTGGATAAGGGGTTAAGGAAAGAGCGATGATTACTCTGGACTGAGTCACCTCGGGGCGTGCTTTGTTGGGGCCGAGGTTTGCGAATTCCATGGGGGTCGGGTATGGCAGGATCATCGCCAAGCTCGCTCAAAATTTCGTCAAAGGATTCGCTGGAAATGTGTCGTGCAGGCATGGCCATATTCTTCAGTTTTGCAGCCTGAAAAGACATCGTTCTAGTTTGAAGACTGCGTCAGAAATTGGGTCTTGATGCATCTCAAAACGAGGGTTTTGGAGCTTTTAGGTAAATTGACTAAGCACCCTATAATTTGGGCATATGGCCTTAACTCCTAAAGACAAGCCGCCCCTGAATCAACGTCCCGTTCGTCCATTCGAAAGACGTCCTCGGCATACACGAGTTGAGTCTGGTTTACCGCGCAAGAAATCAAGCAATCCGCTGGTAAAGGCCTTATTAATTATTGGCGTTGTTTTTGCTTTAGTGGTTACCTTGCTGATGGGCTATGCCTTTTTGGTAGCAAAACCTAATCTGCCGAAGATCTCTGCATTAACCGACTACAACCCCAAGACACCTTTGCGTATCTATACGGCTGACAAAGTACTCATTGGTGAATTTGGCGAGGAGCGTCGTAAGGTAATCCCATTAAATGAAATTCCTCAAAGTATGCGAAATGCTGTTTTAGCAATTGAGGATGATCGCTTCTATTCTCACGGTGGCGTGGACTACGTAGGAATTTTGCGAGCAACGTTAACCAACTTACGTGGCAACCTCTCGCAGGGTGCCTCAACTATCACCATGCAGGTGGCACGCAACTTTTTCCTGAGCAACGAGAAAACTTTTAGTCGAAAAATCTATGAAGTTTTATTGGCCTGGGAAATTGAGTCGCAGTTAACCAAGGACAAGATTCTTGAAATCTATATGAATCAGATTTTCTTGGGGCAGCGGGCTTACGGCTTCTCAAGCGCAGCACAGATTTATTTTGGTAAAGAATTAAAAGACATCACGATTGCTGAGTCGGCTATGTTGGCGGGCTTGCCAAAGGCGCCTTCAGCTTACAACCCAGTTAGCAATTTCCGTCGCGCAAAGATTCGTCAAGAGTACATTCTTCAACGCATGCGTGATCTGGGATACATCACGCCAGAGGAATACCAAAAAGCGATGATTGAGGAATTACATATTCGCGGCTTGGGCAATGAGTTTGCGGTCCGCGCAGACTTCCCGGCTGAGATGGTGCGCCAGTTACTGTTTACGCAATATGGTGAAGCTATCTACTCCCAAGGAATTGATGTTTACACCACCATTTTGAAGGCCGATCAAGACGCAGCTTATAAGGCGGTACGTAAAGGAATTTTTGAATATGACCTACGCCATGCTTATCGTGGGCCAGAAGGTTTTATAGATCTTCCGCAAGATCCTGTAAAACGCCAGCGTGCAATTGATGAGGCGCTACTTGCTTATCCTCAGTTAGATGATTTGCAGTCCGGTGTTGTGCTTGACGTTAAGCCCAAGGAAATGCAGGTCATGATTTCAACTGGTGACACCATCACTATTAAGGGTGAGGGCATGAAGTTGGCATCCGCATCCCTTACCGATAGCACTCAGCCTAAGAAGCGGTTGCGACCAGGTGCGGTGGTACGACTATTGTCAGATGGCGGGATTTGGAAGTTAGCGCAACTGCCACAGGTTGAGGCTGCGTTTGTGTCCATGAATGCAGAGACTGGTGCAATCCTGTCTCTGGTGGGTGGTTTTGATTTCCGTCGCAATCAATTTAATCATGTGACGCAAGCGTTGCGTCAACCGGGTTCTTCTTTTAAGCCATTTATTTATGCGGCAGCGATTGAAAAAGGTTTTTCACCCAGCACAATGGTGAATGATGCGCCCTTATCAATCGGTAGCATGGAAACCGGTAGCCAGGCCTGGGAACCAAAAAACTATGATGGTAAGTATGAAGGCATGATGCGCTTGCGCAATGCGCTGGCTAAGTCGAAGAACTTAGTTTCAGTACGGATCATCCGAGCGATTGGTCCTTCTTATGCGCAGGAATACATTCAACGTTTTGGTTTTGAACCAGAAAAGCATCCCCCTTACTTAACGATGGCTTTGGGTGCGGGTTCGGTTACGCCTTTACAAATGGCTTCTGCTTATAGTGTTTTTGCAAATGGCGGCTACCGCGTAGATCCATTCTTGATTGATAAGATGGTCGACTCTAAAGGCACTGTCATGTTTGAAGCAAAACCTACTCATGCTCGTGAAGATGCGCCACGTGTATTAGATGCGCGTACTGCTTTTGTAATGGATAGTATGTTGCAAGAGGTAACTAAGTCAGGTACTGCAGCTTCTGCTCGCGGTAAGTTAGGGCGCAATGATATTGCAGGTAAAACAGGCACAACGAACGATTCTCATGATGCTTGGTTTGCAGGATACAACCCGAAAGTGGTTGCTGTTGCATGGATTGGTTTTGATAAGCCAGCGAGCTTGGGCGATCGTGAAACCGGTGGCGGCCTTGCTCTACCAATGTGGATTTCTTATATGGGTACAGCATTAAGAGAGATTCCTCAGCAGGCTCGTGAAGTTCCAAGTGGTGTTACACAAGTTGATGGCGACTGGTTTATTCCAGAGTTTTCTAACAGTGGTGGTGCGCGCGAACTGCAATAGTTCGCTTTTAAGATGGCACGGCAAGCGCGCACTGTAATACCCGGCCAAGCAATGCATGTGATGGTCCGCGGTAATAACCGTGAAACCCTTTTTTTTAGCGATGAAGATCGTCGCACTTATTTAGAGTGGTTGCGTGAGGCGGCCAGGCAATTTGGTTGCGCAGTTCATGCCTTTGCTTTGATGCCCAATCATGTTCATCTGTTGATGACTCCACAGAGCGAAGATTCTCTTGCAAAAACAATGCAATCCCTGGGGCGACGTTACGCACAGTATTTCAATCAACAGCATCGTCGCTCGGGGACTATTTGGGAGGGTAGGTATCGCTCATCCTTAATAGACCCAGATTATTTTTTGCGTTGTCAGCGCTATATCGAGCTCAATCCGGTGAGAGCCGGTTTTGAATCCAATCCTCAAAGTTCTACTTGGACTAGTTTTTCAGCACATATTGGTGAGAGTTCGGAGTCTTGGTTGGTAGATCATCAATATTTTTGGAGGTTGGGCAATACCCCCTTTGAAAGGCAGATGAACTGGGCAAGCTTTGTTAAGGAAGGCGCCCCCCATTGGGAGGACCGTCAAATTACTGAATCGCTCATTCGATCCAAGCCTTGGGTGAGTGACATTTATGCAAAAAAGCTCTTCAAGGATGCCCCAGAGATGACTGTCATTCGGCATCGAGGGCGGCCAAGAAAAGTAAATGCTGTAAATTCAACAGCTTAGAGCAATAAAAACCCCCTGAATTCACTTTAGGGCATTGAATATTATGACTCTGTCCCCATATAAGTAATTGATATTGGTGCGGCATGCAAATAAATGGGACAGACTCATTTTATTTCTATTGCATCGGTATGGGTATTCACCTATATTTGATCCTCCAAAAGTAATTAGGCCTTTGTCGCCCCTCGGAAATACTATGACTACACAATTAAATACTGATCTTCGTCCAATCGCTCAAGGTTTATATGACCCTAGTAATGAGCATGATGCTTGCGGCGTAGGATTCGTGGCACACATCAAAGGCAAGAAATCTCATGAGATCGTTTCTCAGGGATTAAAGATTCTTGAAAATTTAGATCACCGGGGAGCGGTAGGTGCCGATCCTCTGATGGGTGACGGCGCCGGTATCTTGATTCAGATTCCGGATACTTTGTATCGTGAAGAGATGGCTAAGCAGGGTGTGACCTTACCACCATTAGGTGAATATGGCGTCGGCATGATTTTCTTGCCAAAGGAACACGCTTCACGTTTAGCGTGTGAACAAGAATTAGAGCGTACCGTTCGTTTAGAAGGACAGGTAGTTTTAGGTTGGAGAGATGTTCCGGTAGATGTGAAGTTACCGATGTCTCCAACAGTGCAAATGACAGAGCCATTTATTCGTCAAATTTTCATTGGCCGTGGTCGTGACATCATGACGACTGATGCACTCGAGCGTAAGTTATATGTGATTCGTAAGACAGCAAGTCACGCTATTCAAGATTTACACCTGAAGCATGGCAAGGAATATTTTGTTGCTTCAATGTCTGCTAGAACCATTGTTTATAAGGGTTTGCTGTTAGCTAACCAAGTAGGAGCTTATTACCAAGATCTACAGGATAAGCGTACTGTGTCGGCGCTTGCATTAGTGCATCAACGCTTCTCAACCAACACTTTCCCGGCTTGGGAATTAGCGCATCCGTATCGCATGATTGCTCACAACGGTGAGATCAATACTGTTAAAGGAAATGTGAATTGGGTGAATGCACGTGAAGGCGCAATTAGCTCCCCAGTGCTTGGCGATGATTTGCAAAAACTCTGGCCATTAATTTATCCAGGTCAGTCAGATACCGCTTGTTTTGATAACTGCTTAGAGTTGTTGGTGATGTCTGGTTATCCATTGGCTCAAGCCATGATGATGATGATTCCAGAGGCGTGGGAGCAGCACACATTAATGGATGACAATCGTCGCGCTTTCTATGAATACCACGCGGCAATGATGGAGCCATGGGATGGCCCAGCAGCAATGGCCTTTACCGATGGTCGTCAAATTGGCGCAACATTGGATCGCAATGGATTGCGCCCAGCACGCTATTACGTTACTGATGATGACCTCGTCATCATGGGATCTGAGGCCGGTGTATTGCCGATTCCTGAGAGCAAGATCGTACAAAAATGGCGCTTGCAACCAGGCAAGATGTTCATGATCGACATGGAACAAGGTCGCATCATTGATGACGTTGAATTAAAGAATGCAGTTTCCAAGGCTAAGCCTTATAAGAGTTGGATCGACGCTGTTCGTGTGAAGTTAGATGAAGTTGATGCCAGCAAAGTGGACTTGGTTGATGAGAAAACAACTATTCGTCCGGCTGCTAAATTGTTAGATCGCCAACAAGCATTTGGTTACACCCAGGAAGACATTAAGTTCCTCATGGCGCCAATGGCTATGAATGGCGAAGAGGCTATTGGTTCAATGGGCAATGACAGTCCGTTGGCAGTTCTTTCTAATAAGAACAAGCCGCTCTATAACTACTTCAAGCAATTGTTCGCGCAAGTTACCAATCCTCCGATTGATCCAATTCGCGAGAACATGGTGATGTCATTGGTCTCTTTCATTGGACCTAAGCCTAACTTGTTAGACACTAACAACATCAATCCACCAATGCGCTTAGAAGTGAGTCAGCCCATTTTGGATTTTGATGACATTACTAAGATTCGTCACATTGGTCATTACACCAATGGTAAGTTCCGCTCTTATGAATTGGATATTTGCTATCCAGCTTCATGGGGTAAGGCTGGCATTGAAGCGCGCTTAGCTTCACTGTGTGCTGAAGCAGCAGATGCAGTGCGTTCCGGTTACAACATCCTGATCGTGAGCGATCGTCAGGTTGACGAAAAGCATGTGGCTATTCCAGCGTTATTGGCAACTTCCGCAATCCACCAGCATTTAGTTCAAAAAGGTTTACGCACTAGCGTTGGCCTAGTAGTAGAGACTGGAAGTGCGCGTGAGACACACCACTTTGCGCTCTTGGCTGGTTATGGCGCAGAAGCAGTTCACCCATATCTCGCAATGGAAACCTTGGCAGAGATGGCAAAAGGTTTATCCGGTGATTTGTCTGCTGAAAAAGCAGTGAAAAACTTTGTGAAAGCAATTGGTAAGGGCTTGCAAAAAGTCATGTCCAAAATGGGCATCTCTACTTACATGTCTTATACCGGATCACAGATTTTTGAGGCCATTGGTTTAAATCACGACATCATTGATCAATACTTCAAAGGTACGCCATCAAATGTTGGTGGTATCGGTGTGTTTGAAGTTGCTGAAGAAGCATTACGTATGCACTCATCAGCATTTGGCAATGACCCCGTGTTAACCAATATGCTTGATGCTGGCGGTGAGTACGCTTTCCGTATTCGTGGGGAGAACCATATGTGGACTCCAGACACGATTGCGAAGTTGCAGCATTCCACACGTATTGGTGCAGAAAAGGGCTACCAGACTTATAAAGAGTACGCCAACATCATCAATGATCAAACTAAGCGTCAAATGACTTTGCGTGGTTTATTTGAATTCAAGATTGATCCAGCAAAAGCGATTCCATTGGACGAGGTAGAATCTGCAAAAGAAATCGTGAAGCGTTTTGCAACGGGCGCGATGTCTTTGGGTTCAATCTCTACAGAAGCGCACGCTACTTTGGCAATTGCTATGAACCGTATTGGCGGTAAGTCCAATACTGGTGAAGGTGGCGAAGATCCAAACCGTTATGTGAATGAACTCAAAGGCATTCCAATTAAGAAGGGCGAGTCTTTAGCCAGTATCTTGGGTAGCGATGTTGTTGAAGCAAATATCCCATTGCAAGATGGCGACTCTTTGCGTTCTAAGATTAAGCAAGTTGCTTCTGGTCGCTTTGGCGTCACCACTGAGTATCTACGTTCTGCGGACCAGATTCAGATCAAGATGGCGCAAGGTGCGAAGCCTGGTGAGGGCGGTCAATTGCCAGGTGGCAAAGTTTCTGACTACATTGGTAAATTGCGTTTCTCAGTGCCAGGCGTTGGCTTGATTTCTCCTCCTCCGCACCACGATATTTATTCGATTGAAGATATTGCACAGTTGATTCATGACTTGAAGAACGTCAATCCAAAAGCCGACGTTTCTGTGAAGTTGGTATCTGAGGTAGGTGTTGGAACTGTTGCAGCTGGTGTTGCTAAGGCAAAAGCGGATCACGTGGTGATCGCTGGCCACGATGGTGGTACTGGCGCATCCCCATTGTCTTCAATCAAGCACGCTGGTTCTCCATGGGAACTCGGCCTGGCTGAAACACAGCAGACATTGGTTCTGAATGGCTTGCGTAGTCGTATTCGTGTTCAAGCTGATGGCCAAATGAAGACTGGTCGCGACGTAGTGATTGGCGCTTTGTTAGGTGCAGACGAATTTGGTTTCGCGACAGCTCCATTGGTGGTTGAGGGTTGCATCATGATGCGTAAGTGCCATTTAAATACCTGCCCAGTTGGTGTTGCTACACAAGATCCAGAATTGCGTAAGAAATTCTCTGGCAAGCCAGAACACGTTGTGAACTTCTTCTTCTTTATTGCTGAAGAAGCCCGCGAAATCATGGCGCAATTGGGCATCCGCAAGTTTGATGACTTAATTGGTCGTGTTGATTTATTGGATACCCGTAAAGGTATTGAGAACTGGAAAGTGCACGGCTTAGATTTCAGTAAGATTTTTGCCGAGCCACAAGTTGCCGCTGAAGTTCCACGTTATCAAGTGTTGACACAGGATCATGGTTTAACCAACGCACTTGACAATATCTTGATCGAAAAGAGTGAGCCTGCATTAGAGCGTGGTGAGAAAGTATCTTTCATTGTTCCAGTGAAGAACGTAAACCGTACTGTAGGCGCGATGCTTTCTGGTGAAGTAGCTCAACGTTATGGTCATGCAGGTTTACCAGATGACACTATCCACATTCAGTTGAATGGCACGGCTGGTCAAAGCTTTGCAGCTTTCTTAGCGCGTGGCATCACTTTAGATTTGGTTGGTGACGGTAATGACTACGTTGGTAAAGGTCTATCCGGTGGCCGCGTAATTGTTCGTGCTCCCCATGAATTCCGTGGCGATACTGCGAAGAACATCATTGTGGGTAATACCGTTCTCTACGGCGCGATTGCTGGTGAGGCATTCTTTAACGGTGTAGCCGGTGAGCGTTTCGCAGTGCGTAACTCTGGTGCAACAACGGTTGTTGAAGGTACTGGTGACCATGGTTGTGAGTACATGACCGGTGGCACAGTAGTCGTATTAGGCGCAACAGGACGTAACTTTGCCGCAGGTATGAGCGGTGGTATTGCTTATGTTTACGACGAAGATGGTTTGTTCGATAAGCGTTGCAATACCAGCATGGCCACTTTGGAAAAGGTGCTACCTTCTGCTGAGCAGATTGCCAAGATGCCTAAGTCTGAGTGGCATGCCCCTGTCGATGTTAAAGATGGTGGCGAGCGCTTAACTGACGAGCAAATCTTGAAGGGCTTGATTGAACGTCATTTCCGTCACACCGGCTCTGAGCGCGCTAAAGCAATCTTGGCTGATTGGGAAAATGCCCGCAGTCGTTTTGTGAAGGTTCTCCCAACTGAGTACAAACGTGCTCTCGGTGAGTTGTGGGAAAAAGCCCAAAACAAAACTGTTGCAGCTTAAGCCGCTGAATTAATAAAGACATTAAGAAAAGATACTAAGGATTCGATATGGGTAAAGTCACTGGATTTATGGAGTTTGAGCGCGTAGATGAAACATACGAAGCGCCAGTTAAACGTCTCCATCATTACAAAGAGTTTGTTGCCGCTTTAACCGATGAAGAAGCGAAAGTTCAAGGTGCGCGCTGCATGGATTGCGGTATACCATTTTGTAATAACGGCTGCCCAGTCAATAACATCATCCCTGATTTCAATGACTTGGTATTTCACAACGATTGGAAGAATGCATTAGATGTTTTGCAATCAACCAATAACTTCCCAGAATTCACGGGCCGCATTTGCCCAGCTCCTTGCGAAGCTGCTTGTACTCTAGGCATTAATAGCACTGCGGTAGGCATCAAATCTATTGAGCACGCCATCATTGATAAAGGATGGGATAGCGGTTGGGTTAAGCCTCAGCCATCCAAGACCAAGACCGGTAAAAAAGTAGCGGTAGTTGGCGGCGGCCCTGCAGGCATGGCAGCTGCACAGCAATTGGCACGTGTGGGTCACGATGTGACTGTGTTTGAGAAGAATGATCGCGTTGGCGGCTTGCTGCGCTACGGTATTCCTGATTTCAAAATGGAAAAGTGGTTGATTGACCGTCGCGTAGAGCAGATGCAAGCTGAAGGCGTGAAGTTTGAAACTGGTGTTTTTGTTGGTAAAGAAGCGATTGGTGCTGAAGTAAAAAATTACTCCAACAAAACAGTTTCACCCGAGCAGTTGATGAAGGATTTTGATGCTGTAGTGATCACTGGTGGCGCAGAGCAGCCACGTGATTTGCCAGTCCCAGGTCGTGAGTTAGCAGGTGTGCACTATGCGTTGGAATTCTTGATTCCACAGAATAAAGAAAATGCAGGCGATTTCAAGAACGAAATTCGTGCAACCGATAAGCATGTTGTAGTTATCGGTGGTGGAGATACGGGTTCTGATTGTGTGGGCACATCAAATCGCCACGGCGCAACCAAGATTACTCAGTTCGAGTTGCTCCCGCAGCCTCCTGAAGAAGAAAACAAGCCTTTAGTATGGCCATATTGGCCAACGAAGTTGCGTACATCTTCGTCTCATGAAGAGGGTTGTGATCGCGACTGGTCAGTTGGAACAAAGCGCTTTGAAGGTAAAGACGGCAAAGTAGAGAAATTGATCGGCGTTCGTTTGGAGTGGAAAGACGGCAAGATGTCAGAAGTGCCAAATTCTGAATTTGAGATCAAAGCAGATCTGGTACTTTTGGCAATGGGCTTTGTATCCCCAGTGCAGCAGGTCCTCAATGCCTTTGGCGTAGAAAAAGATGCGCGCGGCAATGCTAAAGCGACTGTAGATGGTCAAAATGCCTATCAAACGAATGTTCCTAAGGTATTTGCGGCTGGAGATATGCGTCGCGGACAGTCCTTGGTTGTTTGGGCGATCCGTGAAGGCCGTCAATGCGCCCGTTCAGTAGATGAGTATTTAATGGGGTCTTCTGTTTTACCTCGATAATGTCGAGGATATGAACAGTGGCCAGCCAAACTCCTTGGATGTAAGCAAGCAAGCTACAGGCGAAGTTGTCGTCTCTATTAAAGACGTCAACTTTTCTTATGCTCCAGGAGAGCGGCAAATTTTGTCGGGACTCAATATGGAGTTTCGACGCGGCCAAGTAGTGGCAGTGATGGGTGGTTCGGGCTGCGGTAAGACTACTATCCTTCGTTTGATCGGCGGTCAATATACCGCCCAATCAGGCCAAGTTATATTTGAAGGGCAAGACATTGGCAAGATGGGCGGCGCTGAGTTGATGGCAGCTCGTCGACGAATGGGCATGTTATTTCAGTTTGGCGCTTTGTTCACCGATCTTAGTGTTTTTGAAAACGTTGCCTTTCCTTTGCGTGAACATACTGATTTAAGCGAAGAACTTTTGCACTCATTAGTGTTGATGAAACTCAATGCGGTGGGTTTGAGAGGCGCGCGCGATTTAATGCCTGCACAAATTTCTGGCGGCATGGCGAGACGGGTTGCGCTTGCAAGGGCGATTGCTTTAGATCCGCCGCTCATCATGTATGACGAGCCATTTGCTGGTCTTGATCCTATTTCGCTTGGTATTACAGCACGCTTGATTCGTGATCTTAATAACGCCCTGGGAGCCACGAGTTTATTGGTTACTCATGATGTTGAAGAAACCTTTGCCATTGCAGATTATGTTTACTTCATCGCGAATGGCCGCATTGGTGCAGAAGGAACTCCCGAGGAGTTAAGTCGTTCAACGGATCCTTTTGTTAGACAGTTTTTAGATGCAGCTCCAGATGGCCCTGTGCCTTTCCACTATCCAGGAAAAAGTTTGGAAGAAGATTTTGGAGTGAGATCTCTATGACTGCACTATTAAATCTCTTTGGCGATCTTGGGTTTTTTGTTCGCCGTAATTTAAGCAGTCTTGGATTGGCTGCCCGCATGTTTGTCGCAGTGATCGTGCGCTCAGGATTCTTACTCAAGAGACCACGTTTAGTGATTGATCAAATTTTGTTTGTTGGCAATCATTCTTTTGTCATCATTGCAGTCTCAGGTTTGTTCGTTGGTTTTGTTTTGGGCTTACAGGGCTACTACACCTTAAATCGTTATGGCTCAGAACAAGCGCTTGGTTTATTAGTCGCTTTGTCTTTGACTCGTGAGCTGGGTCCAGTCATTACGGCCTTATTGTTTGCCGGTAGAGCCGGAACTTCATTAACGGCTGAGATTGGCCTAATGAAAGCTGGGGAACAATTGACTGCTATGGAGATGATGGCGGTGGACCCCTTGGGGCGTGTAATTGCACCACGACTCTGGGCGGGCATTATTTCCATGCCTATCTTGGCAACGATCTTTACTGCAGTAGGTGTTTTGGGTGGTTATTTAGTTGGCGTTCCACTGATTGGGGTTGATTCGGGTGCTTTTTGGTCTCAGATGCAGGGTGGGGTAGACCTGTTTTCAGATATTGGCAATGGCTTGATTAAAAGCATGGTGTTTGGTGTGGCGGTAACTTTTATTGCCCTTTACCAAGGCTATGAATCCAAACCTACGCCGGAAGGCGTTTCGCAAGCGACTACCCGTACGGTAGTGATCTCTTCTTTATCGGTTTTAGCTTTAGATTTCTTGCTAACCGCGATGATGTTCTCAAATTAGAAAGAATAAACTGGGGCTCTTATGAGAAAAAGTGCAATTGATGTGTGGGTAGGAATCTTTGTTGCCATTGGTTTGCTGGCGGCGCTATTCCTCGCGCTGAAGGTTGGAAATATGAATGCAGTGTCATTCGCTCCAACATACAAAATTTCTGCACGCTTTGACAACATCGGCGGCCTGAAACCTCGTGCACCTGTTAAAAGTGCTGGCGTGGTCGTTGGCAGAATCGCCAATATTACTTTTGACGATAAGACATATCAAGCAACAGTAGTGATGACGATTGAAGACTCTTACAAGTTTCCAAAGGATTCTTCAGCCAAGATTTTGACATCTGGCTTATTGGGCGAGCAATACATTGGTCTTGAGGCAGGCGGCTCTGATGATATGTTGGCGAATGGCGAGAAGATTTCTCAAACTCAGTCAGCGATTGTTTTGGAAAATCTGATCAGTCAGTTTCTCTATAACAAAGCGGCAGATAGCGGTCAGGAAAAGGGCGCAGCAAAATGATGTTGTCTGTTGTGCGTAAACTCAAGGCAGCCATCTTGCTGAGTTTGGTTGCTGTCATGGTTGGTTGCGCTTCGATTCCAGCTGGCTCAGAGCGTTCCCCCCAGGATCCTTGGGAGCCATTCAATCGCTCCGTATTTGAATTTAATGAAGGCTTGGATGCTTACGTACTCAAGCCAGTGGTTGCTGGGTATCGCTTTGTTTTGCCTGAATTTGTTCGCGAGGGCATTTACAACTTCTTTAGTAACTACAGTGATATCTACACTGCGCTGTATAACTTGCTACAAGGCAAGCCTGGATATGCATTTAGCGATCTGATGCGAGTGATGGTGAATACAACCATGGGCTTGGGTGGTCTGATCGATCTAGCTACACCAGGCGGACTTGAAAAGCACAAAGAAGATTGGGGTCAGACTTTAGGTGTATGGGGTGTTCCTTCTGGCCCTTATGTTGTTTTGCCTTTCTTTGGCCCAAGTAATGTGCGCGATACTTTTGGAACGGTTGCCGATTTAGAGTCCGATTACTTATTTAGACTCTTGCCAAATGTTGCCCTACGCAATAGTTTGACTGGTTTACGCGTCGTCAATGCGCGAAATACGTATTACGAGGCTGGCGATTTATTGGATGGCGCTGCAATTGATAAATATAGCTTCATGCGTGATGCTTATATTCAAAGACGGGCATATCAAATCAATGAGGGTCGTGATGATGAAGAGCCTCTCATGCCGGTTTATGAAAATCCGTATCAATGAGCAGTCAGCTAATGTGTTTTGAAGCGACTAAAATGAGTCTCAATACAAAAAAGATGGCGGGCAGGGAATATGAAAATTTTTAAAAGAATCTACAGCTTAGTTTTGGTGAGCACACTATTCGCATCAACTACCATTTTTGCTCAAACCCCTGATCCATCAACGCCACCGGATGCTTTAATTAAGATGGTCGTTACAGAAGTAATGGCAACAGTGAAAGCCGACCCCGATATTCAAAAGGGCAATATTCCTAAGATTGTGGATTTAGTTGAAAAGAAAATTGTTCCCTATACCGATATGCGTCGTACGACTGAAATGGCTATGGGACCTAATTGGAAAAAAGCAACGCCCGAGCAGCAGGCGCAATTAACCTCCGAGTTTAAGAATTTATTGATTCGCACTTACTCTGGCGCATTGAGCCAATTGCGGGATCAGACTGTGCAATTCAAGGCGTTACGTGCAGCTCCAGACGACAAAGAGGTAGTTGTTAAAACGGTCGTGCTCGGTCGTGGCGATCCGGTTCCTTTGGACTACCGCCTAGAGAAAACAGCTAATGGTTGGAAAGTCTATGACATGAACATCATGGGTGTTTGGTTGGTTGAAGCCTACCGCAATCAGTTTTCTAACCAAATCAGCCAAAACGGCATAGAAGGCTTGGTGAAGTTCTTACAGGATCGCAATAAACAATTAGCCACTGCTAAACCAAGCAATTAATTAGTAAGCAAATACATCATGCCCTTTCTTTTGCCAAAAACCGTTACACAAGAAAATGCCTTGCAGTTGCAAAAAGAAGGCTTGCTGAATAGCCCTAGCTTGCAATCGATTGATTGTTCGGCGCTAAAAGATTTTGACTCGACTGTATTGACTGTTTTGTTGGCATGGCAGAAAAAGCTTATGACTGAAGGAAAGTCTATTTCAGTGGAGCGCGCACCAGAGAAGTTGAAGGTCTTGGCTGGTGTTTATGGTGTTGCAGCATTGCTAGGTTTGTAATGGCAATTCATCCTGCAATATCTATTCAAAATATATCTAAGCAATACGGAGCACTCCAAGCATTAGATGATGTTTCTCTAGGGATTGAGCCTGGTGAGTTTTTTGGTTTATTGGGCCCCAATGGTGCTGGCAAAACTACTCTCATTTCTATTTTGGCTGGCTTGGTTAGACCTAGCCACGGTCATGCGGCCATTATGGGCGCCGATGTTCAAAAAGGTTTTCATGATGCGCGCCGTATGTTAGGCGTTGTTCCTCAAGAGTTGGTTTTTGATCCCTTCTTTACTGTGCGTGAGACTTTACGGTTCCAGTCCGGATACTTCGGGATACGCAATAACGATACATGGATTGACGAGATCATGGCTAATCTTGATCTCACCTCCAAGGCGGATAGCAATATGCGCTCTTTGTCTGGCGGTATGAAGCGTAGAGTACTTGTTGCACAAGCATTGGTGCATAGACCGCCAGTCATTATTTTGGATGAGCCTACCGCTGGTGTTGATGTAGAGTTGCGTCAATCGCTCTGGCAATTTATTAGTAGACTCAATCAGGATGGTCACACGATTGTTTTGACAACGCATTATTTGGAAGAAGCTGAAGCTCTATGTCAGCGCATAGCCATGCTGAAGCAAGGCAAGATAGTGGCTTTAGATACCACTGCTAATTTATTAAGTCGCTATGGATCTGTCAAAAAAGACGGAGAAGGCAAAACCGATTTAGAAGAGGTCTTTGTCAATATTATGTCCGGAGGTGCTTTATGAAGCATGGGCTAAATAGACCTGTATTGGAGTATGGCAGCGGTTTTCCAACTCTTCTCTTTAAAGAAGTAAAGCGTTTCTATAAGGTTGCGTTCCAGACGATTGCAGCCCCGGTTCTAACCGCTGTGTTGTATCTGATGATCTTTGGTCATGTACTTGAGGGCAAAGAGATCTATGGCCGTCTTAGTTATACGGCTTTCTTGATTCCTGGCTTAGTCATGATGAGTGTTTTGCAAAATGCGTTTGCAAATACTTCTTCTTCTTTGATTCAATCCAAGGTAACAGGTAACTTGGTATTTGTTTTATTAGCCCCCTTGAGTCATTTTGAGTTTTATGCTGCCTATATTCTGGCTGCGGTATTCAGGGGTATTGTGGTTGGACTGGGTGTACTCCTGATTACTTCTTGGTTTGCATTCCCTGCGCTCGAATATCCATTATGGATTTTGGTGTTCGCATTCTTGGGCGCGGCAATATTGGGAAGCTTAGGATTGATAGCTGGCATCTGGGCGGACAAGTACGACCAGTTGGCTGCTTTTCAGAACTTCATCATCATGCCTGCCACCATGTTATCTGGCGTTTTCTACTCTATTCATTCGTTACCGCCAGCATGGCAAGTGGTATCCCACTTCAACCCTTTCTTTTATATGATTGATGGGTTCCGCTACGGTTTTTTTGGGGTCTCTGATAACTCCCCTTGGAGTAGTTTGGCGATTGTGTTTTGCTTCTTTGTAGTGGTCTCAATCATTGCATTGCGCTTGCTACAAAAGGGCTATAAGCTCCGTTACTAATTACCGATACCCTGGATTCATTAGGAGAAAAAATGTTACCTACCCCTGAACAAATTGAAGGCTATATCAAGCAAGGTATTCAGTGCACTCATATTCAAGTGGAAGGCGATGGCCAGCATTTTTTTGCAACTATTGTGAGTCCCGAGTTTGAAGGTAAGCGTTTAGTGCAGCGTCATCAATTGGTTTATGGTGCTATGGGTGATCGCATGAAGGCAGAAGTACATGCTTTATCCATTAAGGCATTCACACCAGAAGAATTTGCTCAGAATTCAGCAGCATAAAAATCACATTATTAATTATTAAGTTTTTACTGGAATCGTTTCATGGATAAATTACGAATGGTTGGCGGAACTCCTCTTAACGGAGAGGTAGTGATTGCTGGCGCTAAAAATGCCGCCTTGCCAATTTTGTGTGCTTGTCTATTGACTGATCAACCAGTTGTTTTACGCAATGTTCCTGACTTGCAAGACGTGCGCACCATGCTCAAGCTTTTGCAGGAGATTGGTGTCACAGTAGACTTTCCAAATGCTAGCGATCGTAGTCATATGGTCTTGAATGCAGCAGTCATCAAAAGCTCCGAAGCCACCTATGAGATGGTAAAAACGATGCGTGCTTCTATTTTGGTGCTTGGACCACTCTTGGCCAGAATGCATAGTGCAAAGGTGTCATTGCCGGGTGGCTGCGCGATTGGTGCACGTCCGGTAGATCAGCATATCAAGGGCCTCAAGGCCATGGGCGCGAGCATCAAAATTAAGAGCGGCTACATCCAGGCTGAAACAAAGCCTCAATCAGATCGATTGAAAGGCGCTTCGATCTTGACCGACATGATTACCGTGACCGGCACCGAAAATTTATTGATGGCCGCAACTTTGGCTTCGGGTACAACAGTTTTAGAGAATGCTGCGCGTGAACCTGAGGTTGGCGACTTAGCGGAATTGCTAGTGAAAATGGGCGCCAAGATTTCTGGCATCGGTAGCGATCGTTTGGTAATTGAGGGTGTCGAAAAATTGCATGGTGCAGAACATTCGGTAATTCCGGATCGTATTGAGGCTGGAACATTTTTATGTGCAGTGGCTGCGACAGGTGGTGAGATCACAGTCAAGCACTGCCGCCCTGATACCTTAGACGCGGTGATTGTGAAATTGAAAGAAGCTGGTCTGAAAATGGAGATTGGCTCCGATTGGATTAAGGCATCCATGCAGGATCGTCCTAAAGCGGTCAATTTCCGCACCTCTGAATATCCAGCTTTTCCAACGGATATGCAGGCGCAGCTCATGACAGTGAATGCAATTGCAGCTGGCAGTTCAATGATTACGGAGACGATTTTTGAGAATCGCTTTATGCATGTGCAAGAGCTCAATCGTCTGGGTGCGGATATTGCAATTGAAGGCAATACTGCAATTGCCCAAGGAGTCGAAAAACTCTCCGGTGCCATCGTAATGGCTACAGACCTACGTGCCTCAGCTAGCTTGGTGATTGCCGGATTGGCTGCCCAAGGAGAAACCCAGGTGGACCGGATTTACCACTTGGATCGTGGCTATGACCGTATGGAACAGAAGTTAACCCTTTTAGGTGCCAAGATTGAGCGCATCAAGTAAGGCTGATGGATAATTAGTCCATGAAATTGACTTTAGCCCTCTCTAAGGGTCGCATCTTCGAAGAAACCACAGAGATCTTATCCAAGGTCGGCATTGTGCCGCTGGAGGATCCGGAGAAATCTCGCAAACTCATCATTGAGACTACCAATCCAGATATCCGCTTAATTATTGTCCGCGCTTCTGACGTTCCAACATACGTGCAATTTGGTGGCGCTGATTTTGGTGTTGCTGGTTTGGACGTATTAATGGAAAAAGGCAGCGATGGTTTATATGTCCCTTATGACTTAGACATCGCAAAGTGTCGTATGTCTGTAGCGGTGCGCGAAGGGTTTGACTATGCTGCAGCAGTTAAGCAAGGTTCACGACTAAAAGTTGCTACAAAGTATGTCAACTGCGCACGTGATCACTTCGCCAATAAAGGCGTACATATCGATACGATTCATCTATATGGATCAATGGAGCTTGCTCCATTGGTAGGTCTAGCCGATGCTATTGTTGACTTGGTTTCTACAGGCAATACGCTAAAAGCGAATGGTTTAGTTGAGGTTGAGCCGATTGCTAATATAAGCGCTCGATTGGTGGTGAATCAAGCGTCTTATAAGCGTAAGCGTGCTCAGCTACAACCTATTTTTGAGTTGCTGAAGTAACCAGTAGCCCACGAGAAGTCTTATTCATGTCTGCAAACGTCAACGTTAAGCGCCTCAATAGTAAGGATGCGGGCTTCAGAGAGATTCTGTTGTCCAGCCTTTCTTTGCCATCGGCTGATGATGAGGCAATAGATGCTGCAGTAGTCAAAATTTTGGCTGCAGTGAAAGATAAAGGCGACGAAGCAGTTCTTGGTTTTACAAAACAGTTTGATCGTTTAAATGTTGCAAGTGTTTCTGAATTAGAAATTCCTCGCAAAGATTTAGAGCAGGCTTATCAATCTTTATCTGTTGAGCAAAAAAGTGCCCTAGACGTTGCTGCGCAAAGAGTTCGCGCTTATCACGAGCATCAAAAGATTGAAGCGGGTTGTCATTCTTGGGAATATGAAGAGAAAGATGGTACGCGCTTAGGTCAAAAAGTAACCCCCTTAGATCGCGTTGGTATTTATGTGCCGGGTGGTAAGGCGGCTTACCCATCTTCGGTATTGATGAACGCAATTCCTGCCAAGGTAGCAGGTGTTGCTGAGGTCATCATGGTGGTGCCCACTCCAGATGGAGCGCGCAATCCATTAGTCCTAGCGGCAGCTTTTCTCGCTGGGGTTGATCGTGTCTTTACGATCGGCGGAGCGCAAGCGGTTGGTGCTCTGGCCTATGGAACCAAAACAATTCCTTCGGTCGACAAAATTGTGGGGCCGGGCAATGCCTATGTAGCTGCAGCAAAGCGCCGGGTATTTGGTACGGTAGGCATCGACATGATCGCTGGCCCATCAGAAATATTAGTGCTCTGCGATGGATCTACTAACCCTGATTGGGTTGCAATGGATTTGTTCTCACAGGCTGAACATGATGAGCAAGCGCAATCCATTTTGCTTTGTCCAGATGCTGCATATATTGAGCAAGTACAGGCTAGCATTAATAAGCTCTTGCCAGAAATGCCAAGAGCCAAAGTGATTGAAACCTCACTTATAAATCGGGCCTTATTGATTCAGGTTAAAGATATGGCAGAAGCATGTGAAATTGCGGATGCTATTGCTGCCGAGCATTTGGAGATTTGTGCTGCAGATCCACGCAAGTGGGCCGAGCAAATTCGTCATGCTGGCGCTATCTTCATGGGTAGCTACACCAGTGAATCACTTGGTGATTACTGTGCCGGACCCAACCACGTGTTGCCGACTGCGCGTACTGCACGCTTCTCTTCACCATTGGGCGTTTACGACTTCATCAAGCGCTCAAGCATGATTGAAGTGAGTGAGGCAGGTGCACAAACTTTGGGTGCAGTGGCTAGTACTTTGGCTCACGGAGAAGGCTTACAAGCCCACGCCCGCGCAGCTGAGATGCGCCTTAAGAAGTAAGTTCAAAAACGTTCGAACTTACTAAATAAATTAACTCAGTATTTCCTTTAGAGCGGCGACGAGTTCGCCGCTTTGTTCATCAGTGCCAATCGTAATACGCAAGAAATCTTCTATGCGTGCAGACTTAAAGTGGCGCACGATGATGCCGCGATCACGTAATGCTTGATAGAGCTCTACACCAGCATGCTTTGGATGCCGCGTAAAAATAAAGTTTGCAGTTGAAGGTAGTGTTTCAAATCCCAAAGTATGTAGCTGCTCAACTAACTGAGTGCGAGTTTGAATAACCTTGGCAGAAGTTTCTTCCAGATGCGCTTGATCTTTAATGGCTGCAATCGCACCTGCTTGAGCAAGTCGTCCTAACGGATAAGAGTTAAAGCTATTTTTTACTCGCTCTAATCCTTCAATTAAATCTGGATGACCAACAGCAAAGCCAACGCGCAGGCCGGCTAAGGCACGTGATTTAGAAAGCGTGTGAACAACTAATAAATTTTCTGGGCAGTGTTTGCCGCGCAATAATGGAATGCAAGACTCCGTACCGTAATCTACATAGGCCTCATCAATCACCACTACAGAGTCTTTGTTTCGAGACAGCAAAGCTTCGATTTCAGAACGAGGGATTGATCTACCGGTTGGAGCATTTGGGTTCGGAAAAATAATCCCACCGTTAGGAGTTTGATAATCAGCCGTGTTGATCTCAAACTGGTCACCCAATGAGACCGTTTGGTAATCAATTCCAAATAGCTTGCAGTAGACCGGATAGAAGCTATACGTAATATCCGGAAAATGGACTGGCTTACTTTGTTTAAGTAGTCCAGCAAATACGTGAGCTAAAACCTCATCTGAGCCATTGCCTAGAAAAACTTGGTTTGGCTCTAAGCCATGTAATTTGGCAATAGCTTGTTTGAGGGCTGCACCCTCTGGATCTGGGTAGAGACGCAAATCTGCGGTATTTTGACTTTCAATGGCAGTAATTGCTTTTGGCGATGGCCCATAAGGGCTTTCGTTGGTGTTGAGTTTGACCAGCCGCTGCATTTGCGGTTGCTCCCCCGGAACGTAAGGGGTTAGGGTTTTAACAACAGGGCTCCAAAAACGGCTCATGTGGGGTCTCAAG
The DNA here is from genome assembly GCF_018881795.1 of Polynucleobacter sp. MWH-Jannik1A5. Taxonomy (GTDB): domain Bacteria; phylum Pseudomonadota; class Gammaproteobacteria; order Burkholderiales; family Burkholderiaceae; genus Polynucleobacter. Next base: position 949,526 of record NZ_JACVPQ010000001.1, read on the forward strand.
TCAACAATCGGGATGAAAGTGCAGCAATATCGATATTTAAATCTTCTCTAGGAATGATATTATGAGGCTTCAATCAACACTTCGCCTCGCGGCGCAATGAAGCATGCGGCAAGCCGACGTTACCCGAAACACTTCGGAAACCAAAATTCAGATTTCCATCAATTTGGATGGTACCGGTAAGGCTGAACTAGCCTCCGGCGTTCCTTTTCTTGACCATATGTTGGATCAGATTGCCCGTCACGGCATGATTGACCTCAAAGTGGTTGCTAATGGCGATACCCATATTGATGATCACCACACCGTTGAGGATGTAGGGATCACCTTAGGCCAAGCCTTTGCTAAGGCCGTAGGAGATAAAGCTGGCATCACTCGTTATGGCCATTCTTATGTGCCCTTGGATGAAACCCTTTCTCGTGTAGTGGTCGATTTCTCTGGCCGCCCTGGCTTGGAATTTAACGTGCCATTTACTCGTGCTCGTGTGGGTGACTTTGACGTCGATCTCAGTATTGAGTTCTTCCGTGGTTTTGTGAATCACGCAGGAGTGACTTTGCATATCGATAATTTGCGTGGCATTAATGCGCATCACCAGATTGAAACTGTCTTCAAGGCCTTTGGACGCGCTTTGCGTATGGCTTTGGCAGTGGATCCTCGTGCTTCTGGTTCTATTCCTTCAACCAAAGGCAGCCTCTAATCTAGATCTTCTAGTTGCCCGTTAGATAACAGCAAAGATAGGCTCAATTTTGGCGCAAACCATTGCGATCGTTGATTATGGAATGGGTAATCTCCGTTCTGTGTATCAAGCATTTCATCATGTCGCACCTGATGATCATGTGTTGATCGCACATCAACCAGAAGAGATTCGTACGGCTGATCGAGTAGTGTTGCCTGGTCAAGGTGCGATGCCCGACTGCATGAAGCACCTAGACGACTCTGGTTTATTAGAAGCCTTGTTAGAAGCATCTACAAATAAGCCGCTCTTGGGGGTATGTGTTGGCGAACAAATGCTATTTGATAAAAGTGCAGAGGTTCGCGCTACTGAGCAATGGACACCATGCCTGGGCTTAATTCCTGGGGAAGTGCGTCGCTTTGATTTAATAGGTAAGAAGCAACCGGATGGATCTGCCTATAAAGTGCCACATATGGGCTGGAATCAAGTTCGTCAGGATCAAAAGCACCCGCTATGGGATGGAATACCTGATTTGACGAGCTTTTATTTCGTGCACAGCTACTATGTTGTGCCGCAGCGTAAGGAAGATATCGCTGGCTCTACTGAATATGGCGATTGGTTTACTTCTGCGGTGGCGCGAGATAATATTTTTGCAACTCAATTTCATCCAGAAAAAAGTGCAGAATACGGATTAAAGCTTTATCAAAACTTTGTTTCTTGGCAACCTTAATTTAATTACTCTTTGCTATGCTGCTGATTCCCGCAATTGATCTAAAAGATGGCCACTGTGTTCGACTCGAACAGGGTGACATGGATAAAGCCACAGTTTTTTCTGAAGACCCAGGTGCAATGGCGGCACATTGGATTAGCAAGGGAGCGCGCCGTTTGCACTTAGTGGATCTCAATGGCGCATTTGCGGGTAAGTTAAAAAATGAATCTGCTATTAAATCTATTCTGAAAGCAGTCGGAGATGAAATCCCCGTTCAGCTAGGTGGCGGTATTCGCGATCTCGAAACTATTGAACGTTTATTAGATGACGGAATTAGCACTGTCATTATTGGTACTGCAGCCGTTAAGAATCCAGGATTTGTACAAGATGCTTGCACGGCTTTTCCAGGACATGTCATGGTTGGCTTAGATGCGCGTGATGGCAAAGTTGCAACGGACGGTTGGAGCAAAATTACTGGCCACGAGGTCATTGACCTTGCCAAGAAATTTGAAGACTGGGGCGTTGAAGCCATTATCTATACTGATATTGGTCGTGACGGTATGCTCAAGGGCGTCAATATTGATGCCACAGTAAAGTTGGCCCAGGCTATTCGTATTCCGGTAATTGCAAGTGGTGGCTTATCAAATAATCAAGACATTGATGCACTTTGTAAAGCGGAAGAAGAAGGTGTGATGGGCGTGATTGCTGGCCGCTCAATTTATGCTGGCGATCTTGATCTTGCAGCTGCTCAAAAATATGCCGATGAGTTGACGCTGAAATATAAAAAGAAAATTATCTAGTGTTAACTAAGCGAATTATTCCTTGTCTTGATGTCACTGCAGGGCGCGTAGTTAAGGGTGTGAACTTCGTTGGTCTGCGTGATGCAGGCGATCCTGTTGAAATCGCTAAACGTTATGACACACAAGGTGCAGACGAGCTAACCTTTTTAGACATTACCGCCACATCTGATGGGCGCGATCTAATTTTGCACATCATTGAAGATGTGGCTTCACAAGTATTTATTCCTTTGACGGTTGGCGGTGGTGTGCGCGCAGTTGCTGATGTACGTCGTTTGCTAAATGCTGGCGCAGATAAAGTCAGCATGAATTCTTCTGCTGTGGCTAATCCAGATTTGGTTTCTGATGCAGCTGCGTATTACGGCTCGCAATGTATTGTGGTGGCAATTGATGCCAAACAAACAGAGGCAGGTAATTGGGAAGTATTTACCCATGGCGGCAGAACTGCTACTGGTATGGATGTAGTTGAATGGGCCAAAGAAGTTGCTAAGCGTGGTGCGGGTGAGATTCTATTAACCAGTATGAATCGTGATGGCAGCAAAGATGGATTTGACTTGGCGCTTACTGCTGCTGTAAGTGATGCAGTATCCGTTCCAGTTATTGCTTCTGGCGGGGTTGGTAATTTGCAGCATTTAGTTGATGGCATCACCAAGGGGCATGCAGACGCTGTCCTGGCGGCAAGCATTTTCCACTATGGTGAATACACCGTTGGACAGGCAAAGGAATATATGGCCGCCCATGGAATACCGGTTCGGATTTAATTAATCCCAGGCTTTTTAGTAAATTTGCGCCATTGCCTGTAAAGTTTAGGTATGAGCAAATCTCAAAGCACCTTCAAACCCATTCAAGATCTTCAGGCTGGATCATGGCTTGATGCTGTCTCATGGAATGAGCAAGGATTGGTTCCCGCCATTGCCCAGGAGGCAGGTAGTAAAGATATCTTGATGATGGCTTGGATGAATCGAGATGCACTTTTAGAAACTTTGCGTTTGGGCGAAGCGGTCTATTGGACTCGCTCTAGACAAAAGTTATGGCACAAAGGCGAAGAGTCTGGCCATACCCAAAAAGTAAAAGAAATTCGTCTGGATTGTGATGGCGATACGATTTTGCTTTTGGTTGAGCAAAAAGATGGCATTGCTTGCCATACCGGTGAGCATAGTTGCTTCTTTTTGCAGTGGGACTCAGTAAAGACTGCCTGGGTTGATGAGTCCGAGAACAAAAAGTAAAGAGCAAGCTTTAACTTAAACGACATAAAATGATTAAATGACTAGTTCTGCAAATAAACCTTCTAATTTAGACTCTGCATTTGCCCATTTAGCAGATGTAGTTGATCAACGTCGTGATGCGTTTAAGGCTGGGCAAGCAGATCCTAAAACCTCCTATACCGCTTTGCTCTTCTCGAAGGGTGACGATGGAATCCTGAAAAAGATTGGGGAGGAGGCGACTGAAGCGGTAATGGCTGCAAAAGATGCGCGTAACTCAAATTTGGCGGCTGACCAGCAAAAGTTGCTAGTTGGTGAAATGGCTGATTTATGGTTTCACTGCTTAATTGCCCTGTCTCAATTTAACCTCCGCCCAGAAGATGTGATTGCCGAGCTTGATCGCCGTTTAGGAACCTCGGGTATTGAAGAGAAGGCTGCTAGAAAAGCGGCTGGCAAAGAGTAATCGCGGAATAACTCTGAAATAACTACGGAATAAGCATGTCACACGACCCTAATTGCCTGTTTTGCAAGATTTCTGCGGGTTTAATCCCCTCCCAGAAGGTCTACGAGGATGAGGAAATCTACGCTTTTAAAGATATCAATCCTGCAGCCCCAATCCATTTTTTGATGATTCCTAAAAAACATATACCCATGTTGGAGTCTTCGGAAAGCGTAGATATCCCTTTGCTGGGTAGAATGATGGAATTAGCACCCCGTCTTGCCAAAGAGCAGGGTTGTCGTCCCGGCAAGGATGGCGGCTTTAGATTGATGGTAAACAATGGTGCGGATGGTGGGCAGGAGGTTTATCACTTGCACTTACATGTGATGGGCGGTCCCCGCCCCTGGAAAAAATAATCCAAGGAGATTAAAGATGGGTTCATTTAGCATTTGGCATTGGTTAATTGTTTTGGTTATCGTGATGTTGGTATTTGGTACCAAAAAATTGCGTAACATCGGTCAAGATTTGGGCGGCGCTGTTAAGGGTTTCAAAGACGGCATGAAAACCCCTGAAGAGTCTAAAGAGCAAATTCAACAAAGTTCTGCAACAGCAGAAAAGACTGTTGATGTTCAGGCTAAAGACGTCAACAAATAATCAATCAATATTTGAAGCGCAATAGAAGCTCATGCAGCTAAAAAATGACTGAGTTAAATGATTGATCTTGGAGTTTCAAAGCTTGCGCTAATTGCCGTAGTTGCCTTGGTCGTTGTTGGACCAGAGCGTTTGCCAAAAGTAGCCCGCATGGCAGGAAATTTATTTGGGCGCGCGCAACGCTACATGGCTGATGTCAAGTCTGAAGTCAACCGCCAAATGGAAGTCGAAGAGTTTAAAAAGTTTCGAGAAGAGACTACTGCTACGCTCAAAGAAGTTGAAAACAGTATTGGCTCCACCGTTCAAGAGGCCGGCGCTAACTTGAGTGATCAGGCTGACATCTTTGAAACTCATTTTGAAAAACCGCCACTGAATGAAAAAGAAGTATTCGGTAAAAGTAAGCGCCAGGGACGCAATAGCTGGGGTGTGCGTCGTGCCGCAAGGCCAGTTTGGTTTAAGCGCTCCGCAGGAATTCGTACTCGTGTGCAATCTGGGGCTGCCAGAATGAAGCGTTTTCATCATACCGCTGGTAAATAAAACATAAACGTATGACTGAAAAGAATTCAACTGAAGACTCGGGGTTACAAGAAACATTTCTATCCCACTTATTTGAATTGCGTGATCGCGTAATCAAGTCTGCATTAGCAATCATTGTAGTTTTTGTGTGCCTCGTTTATTGGGCCCCAGATATTTTTCATTTGTTTGCACAGCCTTTACTTGAATCATTGCCAGCAGGCGGCAAGATGATTGTGACCGACGTCACGGGTTCATTCTTTGTGCCGATGAAGGTCACCATGCTCGTGGCTTTTTTGATTGCATTGCCGGTGGTGATGTATCAGCTATGGGCATTTATTGCGCCAGGCCTCTATCTTCATGAAAGAAGGTTGATACTTCCTCTAGTGGTGAGTAGCTACAGCTTATTTATTATTGGTATGGCCTTCGCCTACTTTTTGGTATTCCCTACGGTGTTTAACTTTATGGCCAGCTATAACGCTCCATTGGGCGCAGAGATGTCTACTGATATCGATAAATATCTTGGCTTTGCGATGAATACCTTTTTGGCATTTGGTCTTACTTTTGAAGTTCCTGTGGTGGTGGTTGTTTTAGTGCGCATGGGCATGGTGCCGCTGGCCAAGCTAAGAGAGATTCGTCCATATGTGATTGTTGGTGCCTTTGTGATTTCAGCAATCGTGACTCCGCCAGACGTACTCTCTCAATTACTTCTAGCTGTCCCTATGACACTGCTCTACGAGCTGGGTCTTTTGATTGCCCGTTTTTATGAGCCCAAGCCATCAGAGGATGATGTTTCGCCAGAGGGTTCTACTAATTAATTAGTACTTGCTTCGGTCGCTTGAGCTGCAAAGGTTGTCTTCAACCAGTCGGTTACTCGATCAAAACGATAGCGTCTTTGGCGAAGATTGCCCTCCAGATCTATTTCAGAGCCAGCAAAAGCTTTGCCAGCCGCTAATAGGGCGCGACGTTGTTGAATAGTTTCAATCTGAATCAATCTAGGCAATATCTTCGGTAGCTCCCAGCGAATATCGACGACAACACAGTGCTCATGTTGCAGTTGACCCACTTCGCATAACAATAATTCTGCTTTGCTGAAATTAAATTGGTTTGCAATGATGAGTCGATGGCAGAGCAAGAGCCAATCTTCATCCAACTTATGTTCGGCGTGGTGATTGAGTGCCTGCTCTGCAAATTGAGCTAACTCAAACCATTCGTTTTTCTTTGGATCTGGGCAACCTTCCAAAATCTTGCTCAGCAAATCTTTTGCTTCTGGTACGCCTTGTTGATGCGCCTGCCAAACCCAGTAAGAGGCTTGTAGTCCACGAACTTTTTCTTCGGACTTTTCGCGTTTGCGCCAAAGATTAGCGCCTTTACGCAACTGTGCTTGCGCATGACCAAGGTCAGCGGCGCGATCAAAACAGCGATCACTTTCTGCCGCGTTGTATCCAGAGAACTGTGGACGTCGATAAATTTCGCCAAGTGCATACCAAGCATCTCGATCACCATCTTTCGCGGCAAGCTCTAACCAGTGAGCTGCTTTTTTAAGGGAGGCATTGGATTTTGTTTCGGCTGACTCAACCCTATCGTCGAGTTGTGCAAGTTTTAAGCCCAAAGTAAGTTTTGCAATCGTTAGGCCAAGTTCAGCTGCTCGAACTAAAGCCTCTTCATTTTGTTCGTCTAACCAAACCTTCCACAAGGAAGAGAGTGCCTCATTTTTTGGTTGGAGTTTGATGAGCAATTCTTTTGCATTGGATGCGAAAGTTGAGCTTCCTTCTGCTAGTTCGGCCAAATAATTCCTCGCTAGTTTTTGAAGGCCACCAAAATCTAACCCAGAAATTTTTTCATTAGAAGTAATCCCGCTAGATTTTTTAAGCCAATCGGATAACTGGGATTGAATTTCTTGATGCTGTGGATTGAGAAGTAAATTCACTAGCTGCCACTTTGCTGCTGAGGCATGCTCTAAATCATGATTAGATTCAGCAAGCCTCCAAAATGAGTCCCAGCCAAACCCAAATGCAGGAGAGTTGAAGGTTTCAACCAAAGGGATGGAGGCAATTTGTCCTAATGTGTTGAAAATTTCAGCGCTACTTGAGCTTTGATCTTCAAGTATTTGATTTGCAATGGAAAAGTAGGATTTTTCTAGCCAAATCAAGGCGTTAGATGGTTGAATTGGGGTTTTATAGGCGCCCGTTAGGTAGGCGTTAGCCAAATTTTGTTGCGCAGATACATCACCCAATCGGGCTGAACTCAGTATTTTTAAGAATTCGCGGCTTGCCATATGACAATTTTGGCATCTGAGGCCGATAAAAGACAGAAAAGAGAGAGCTTGTTGCCGAGATACAACGAAGAAAGCCAAAAAACTACCTTTTGACAAGCAAAAAGAGCTCCTAAATACCCTGACCCCCAGTCTAGTAGGGCAAAAGAAGCAAAATTCATAGGTCCCAGTTTTATTTGGGCATTACTTTTAATTTTTGGAGATTTAAAGAATGAAAAAATCGCTATTCGCTCTCGCAGCTACAACAGCATTTGCTGGTGCAGCTCAAGCTCAATCAAGCGTAACCGTATATGGCCTGTTGGACATGGGTTATGTTGGTTACAACACACGTGTTGCAAACGGCACAGCTGTTAACAAAACAACAGGTAACGCATTCTCAGCTTCTGGTGAGTCCACATCACGTTTAGGCTTCAAAGGTACTGAAGACTTAGGTGGTGGTACTTCTGCATTCTTTACTGTTGAACTTGGTTTGAACCCTAACGGCGCGCAAAACGTTAACACTGGCGCTACACAAAACCGTCAAACTTTTGTTGGTTTGAAAAAGAATGGTATTGGCCAATTCGCATTGGGTACTCAGTACACAATCGTTCACAACGCTGTTGCAGCTACTGACCCAGGTCAAGCTAATAACATCGCTGGTAACCTTGTTTACCCTGCAATTACTGAAGGCACTGGCTCTACAGAGAACTCAACTGGTGCAGCTTACACAGTTCGTACAAATAACCAACTGTCTTTGAATAGCGCTACTTTTGCTGGCTTCCAAGCAAATGCTATGTTGGTAATGAACAACAAGAATCAAAATCAAACCATCGCCGTATCTGGAGTTACCTCTACAACAACCGGCGGTTTAAACAACCAAAACGGTTGGGGCTTGGGTTTGAATTACACATTCCAAAAGTTCTATGCAACTGCTAACTACCAAGCTTTGACCTCAAAGCAGTCTACACAGACATACGTATCTACCGGTACTACACTTGCTACTGAACTCCCTGTTGGCGCTCCTGCAGCTGGCTATGCAGGCGGTGCATCCACTCCTGGTACTAACGTACAAGATAACCAGTGGTATGTTGCTGCTACTTATGACTTCGGTATTTTGAAGGCATATGCTCAGTACATCAACCGCAAGATCTCTGCACAACAAGATAATTCTTATTATTTGAGCCGTTCTGCAGAGCAGATTGGTGTACGTAGCTACATCACTCCAACTGTTGAAGCTTGGGCATCTGGTGGTTTGGGACGTTACACTGGTTTTGGTTCCAATGCAGCTAACTTGACAGCGTGGCAGATTGGTTCTAATTACTGGTTGAGCAAGCGTACTAACTTGTATGCTATCTACGGCCAAACAGGTACTTCAAACGTATCAACTCCTAACTACATGACTGGTTCTGCGGCTAACGTAAATCCAATTTCTACAAACGTAAGCAACTACGCAATTGGCGTGCGTCACACTTTCTAATTTGAAGCTAGCGTAAGCTAGTTAGAATTAGTTGTAGATTGGGTAGCAAATCAACCCACCATGTATTCATGGTGGGTTTTTTTCTTTTATAGTCCTCTGGGGAATAATTGAGGTCCTCGATTAAGATAGTTAAATGACTTCGCATTTAGCCTGTTTACTTCAAAAAGCAGTACAAGATATTCAGGCTAACGATTTAGCCTCTGCAAAATTGCATTTGAGTGAAATATTAAAAGCCGAAAAGAGTCAGCCTGATGCATTACGCCTTCTGGGCGTGGTTGCAGCCCTCCACAAGGATTGGGATCAAGCATTAGGATGGGTTGATTTGGCTCTAAAAGCCAGCCCCCAGAATGGCATTGCCCATAGTAATCGCGGAAATATTCTTATTGAATTAGGGCGCCAAGAGGAAGCGCTCAGCTCTTATAAAAAAGCAATTGATTTAGAGCCGCTATACGCTGAGGCCTATTGCAATCAGGGCAATACGCTTCAAGCATTAGGTCGTTATCAAGAAGCATTGGTCTCCTACGAAAAAGCGGTGGAGTTAGATCCAAACTATGCCCAGGCTTTTTACGGTGTTGCGCGCCTTTTCAGTTTGAGAATGCAATTAGAAAACGCACTCGGATGTTGTGATCAAGCCTTAAGGATTAATCCAGGCTATGAAGCCGCCCAATTATTAAGGGCAAATATTTTTTCTCAAGTAAAAGACTATCGAAATGCACTCGATGCATATGATCAAGTTTTGCTTATTAATGCTAAATCTGCCGAAGCATGGATTGCTAAAGGGCATATTTATTCCGAAATGAAGGAATTTTTAGAGGCAAGAGTAGCGTTTATCAGGGCGTTTTCCATTCAACCGGACGCGGAATTTTTGTTCGGTACCATGATTCAAAATGAGCTGCAAATGTGTGTGTGGGACTCCCTTGACCAAAAGAGAGAGCAGCTTGTTCAGGAGATCCAGGCTGGTCACAAGATAGCTACCCCGTATAACCTAATTTCTTTTTTGGATGATAGGGCATTAATTAAGCGCTCCATTGAGATATATACACGAGCCTTACAGGGCGATATTCAGCGAGAACAACAAAAAATTCTAGGCCCAAAGAAAAAAATTCGACTGGGCTATTTTTCGGCTGATTTTCATAATCATCCAACAGCCCACTTAATTGCTGAGTTATTTGAATGTCATGATAAGGAGCAATTTGAGCTAATTGCATTTGTTTTTGGAAGGAATATTCCGGATGCAATGCGATCAAGATTAAAAAGTGCATTCGATCATTTTATTGATCTGAATGGCATGACTGATGTAGAGGCGGCAACCTTATCGCGCGAGATGCAGATTGATATTGCAATTGATCTTAAAGGGTTAACAGAAGAAAGCCGCCCTAAAATCTTTATGCATGGCGCAGCCCCAATACAAATTTCATATCTGGCCTTTCCCGGAACAATGGGTAACTCGTGCTATGACTATATTGTTGCTGATCGTGTCGTCATTCCCGAGGAATATAAGGATGGAATGGTAGAAAAGATTATTTATATGCCAAATAGCTATCAAGTGAACGATAGAAACCGGCATATATCAACTACCATTAAAACTAGAGAAGAGCTTGGGTTGCCGTCTTCAGGATTTATATTTTGTTGCTTTAATAATAATTACAAAATCACACCATTTGTAATGGATGGATGGGTGAGAATATTAAGAGCTGTTGAGGGCAGTGTTCTATGGCTATATCAAGATAATCCATACGCCGTGAACAATTTAAGGTTAGAGGCTGAAAAGCGCGGCTTAGATACAAATCGTTTAATTTTTGCAAATCGAGTAGAGTTATCCGATCATTTGGCTAGATATAAGGTGGCTGATTTATTTCTAGATACAACCCCTTGCAATGCTCATACGACAGCTAGCGATGCTCTTTGGGCTGGCTTGCCGGTGTTGACGCTAATTGGGGAATCTTTTGGGGCTCGGGTGGCTGCGAGTTTATTGCATGCGATTGACCTCCCGGATTTGGTGGTTAATACACAAGAGGAATACGAGAAGTTCGCAATAGAGTTGGCTAATAACCCAGCCCAATTGAGTGAAATCAAATTACGTTTACAGAAAAATATCCTGACAAAGCCCCTCTTTGATACGCCGTTATTTACTAAGCATCTTGAGAAAGGTTTTTTGGAGGCATATCAACTTCATCAGGCAGGAAAACCTATTGATCATATTTACGTAAATTAAATTGCCGTCCGATTTAATGCTGCAAGATCCGCCAACTCACTTTTGACCTTGGCGATAACACTTTGCCAATCTCCAGGTAAGGGTTGATTGAAGATTTTGGCACTAGGGTACCAGTGTGTTTTTTCTTGTTGAATGAGCCAGCGCCAGCAAGTATCAAAACGGTTCAGAATCCACACTGGCTTTCCGAGTGCGCCAGCCAAATGGGCAGTTGAGGTATCCACTGATATAACAAGATCGAGATTTTCTACTAAAGCGGCAGTGTCTTCAAAAGTATTGAGCTCAGAGGTAAAAATGGACAGATTATTTTTTGGCCATAATGTTGAGTAGTATTCTAGAAGTTCCGACTCCGCAGGCTCACCTTTTTGTAGATTGAAGAAATGAACGCCTGGAACATCATTTAGCATCGCAATATCTGAAAGCTGAATATTACGTCGTTCGTACCATGACTCAGTTTTTTCAGGTCTAAATCCACCATTCCATACTAGCCCCACTTTTAACCCTTTTATATTGCAAAGCCTATTTGCCCACATTAACTTTTTATCTGGATTGCTTCTCAAATAGGGTATCTGAATCTGCGGCTTTATGTTGGATTGCTGAAATAAAAGAGGAAGACTTAAAAGCGGAATTTGAGCATCAAAATTATTTTTTTGGATTTGATCTATTGAAGTAATATTTTCGATAGCCCGCATTGATTGCAGCAAGCCAATTAATTGTGGTTGCGTTGCCAATGTAATTTTGGCGCCTAAGTTTTTAAGAGGTATAACGTATCGGCTAAATTGAATGCTATCCCCAAGACCTTGCTCCGACCATACTAAGATATCTTTGCCGCTAACACCATTTATATCTAAGAGCGGTGGAATTTCACTGAATAGTTTCTTTGGCGCATTTTCCCTGAGCCAGCGATACTCATAATTTGCCCATCCATTGATAAAGTCACCTTGTATCAATTGAAGAAGTGAAAGGTTGTAGAGTGTATCTGGATCATTGGCTTTTATGGCTAGCGCTTTCTGAAATGCCGACATTGCCTGATCATATTTTCCAAGAACTATAAGCGTATTAGCCACATTGCAATGCGCTTCATGATAGCGATGGTCAAGTTTTATAGCCTTCTCATAACAATCTACCGCCTGTTGCTGTCTATCCATTGCATCTAGTGTTACGCCTTTATTAAGCCATACGCTAGGATCCAAGGGGTTGTTTGCGATAGCAAGATCTAGGCAATCAAGTGATTTTTGGTACTTGCCAAGATTTTTTAAAGCTGCCCCCCAGTTAGCCTGTAGCTCAAAAGAGTTTGGATTAATCAGGCTTGCTTGTTCAAAGTATTGCGCCGCCTCATTAAATTGAAATAGCTGTGCGTGTGCCAAGCCAAGATTGTGTAAAACCTCAAAAAAAGAGGGGGTTGTCTCGAGTACTGATTTATAAAGCTGGATTGCCTTCTGGTGAGCGCCATGCTTTAAGTAGAGATCAGCGAGGTTAAATTTGAGGGAGGGGCTGCAACTCAGGATACTCATGGCATCAAGGAGCAACTTCATGGCGCTCTCATCATCTCCTTCATGCTCGTAAATGAGCGCCAAATACTCGATTACCTCCTGATTGTTTGGTGTCTCCGCTATCATTTCGCTCAGGAGTGCTTTAGCAGATTCAATTTCTCCCTGTTTAAGCCAATTTTGAATTAGCTGTATGTGCCTGGAGGGGTCATTCATATTGTGGAAAGCGGCCCAAGTAATTGTGATGGAGATTGAGGACGATATTCAAGAAATAGCTTTAACTTTTGCTTTAGGTAAGTAAAAACCCCTATTATTGCGTATAGTCAGAATTTTAAATATACAGACTCAATGTATAGTCTAAATATATCAAGATATAAATGATAAATTTATTATCCCTTTCAATATAAAAGAGAGACTACTAATGAAAAATAAACAAATTGCCACTTTCTTTGCGGCTAGTGCTTTAGTTTTTGGATTTGGCGCAATTGGTGCCGCCCAGGCTGCTAGTGCCACCATGGATAAGATTAAGTCTAGCGGCGCAGTCACTATGGGCGTGCGTGAATCTTCTATTCCTATGTCCTATACCACTGGTGATAGCCGATTCGATGGCTATCATGTAGAAATCTGCCGCATGATTTTGGGAGATATCAAGGATAAGCTGGGTATGAGCACATTGCGCATCAATTATCAGCCGGTGACTTCGCAAAATCGTGTGCCATTGGTGCAAAACGGTACAGTGGATATTGAGTGCGGCACAACCACCAACAATACTGCTCGCGCAAAAGACGTTGGTTTTGCCAACACTCTGTACGTTGAAGAAGTGCGCATTGCAGTTAAGGCCAATTCAGGCATTACATCTATCTCTCAGTTGGCAGGTAAAAAGGTTGCTACAACTACTGGAACTACCTCCGTTCAGCTCTTGCGTAAGCATGAAAAAGCAAACGGCGTGAACTTTGATGAAGTATTTGGTAAAGATCATGCAGATAGCTTCTTGCTGTTGGAGTCAGGCCGTGCAGATGCTTTCGTAATGGATGGCTCAATTTTGGCGGGTAATATTGCTAACTCTAAGAATCCAAAAGATTTCAAAATTGTTGGCGAAGTGCTTGCTACTGAACCAATCGCCATCATGGTTCCGAAGAATGACCCTGAGTTCAAGGCTGCCGTGAATGCTGCTATTGCGAAGATTGTTGCTAATGGCAAGATGCCTGGACTTTGGAATAAGTGGTTCTTGTCACCAATTCCACCAAAAAATATCGTAGTAGGTCTTGAGCTATCCCCAGCCACTAAAAATGCTTGGGCCAACCTCAACGACAAGCCTGCGGAAGACTACAACAAGAAGTAATTTAATAAAAATAAGTTTCTTATATGGCATTAGATTTAGGTGTTTTTTGTAAAAGCACCTTAGATGGAGAAGTAGTTGAACACTGCTTCTCCTCTATCTTTGGACTTGCTCAAAATGCGGATCCCAGTTATCTAGACTGGCTGATGAAGGCCTGGGGCTGGACGCTGGCTGTTGCAGGTCTAGGACTTACGATTGCTTTGATTTTGGGTGCCGTTATGGGTACGCTAAGAACGCTACCTGATAACGGAAGAGTGAGCAGGGTATTGGTCAGACTCTCAACCGCCTGGGTTGAACTGTTCCGAAACATTCCTGTCTTGGTTCAGGTATTTCTTTGGTACCACGTTATTCCCGCTTTTGTTCTTCCCTTAAAAGCGCTTCCTTCGTATTGGCTCGTCAGCATTGCTTTAGGATTTTTTACATCTGCACGAATTGCAGAGCAGGTGCGTGCTGGTATTCAGTCTTTACCAAGTGGTCAAAGAGCTGCGGCAACCGCACTTGGACTAACAACGCCTCAAGCTTATCGATATGTCATCTTGCCTATGGCATTGCGTATCGTTATTCCTCCGCTGACCTCGGAGAGTATGAATGTGATTAAAAATTCATCCGTTGCATTTGCGGTGTCCGTTCCCGAACTCACTTTATTTGCTATGCAAGCCCAAGAGGAAACCTCTCATGGCGTTGAGATTTATTTAGCAGTGACTGCGCTGTATGCCTTATCTGCTTTTGCAGTCAATCGAGTGATGACGTTGATTGAAAAAAGAAGCCGAATTCCAGGGTTCTCCGCCGCATCCAATGATGCAAGTCTGGCTCATTAAATGGTGATGATATGTTGAGCTTAGATCTAAGTTTTTACAATTGGGAGCTGTTTACAAATTACATTCTGAAAGGTTTGTTATTTAGCGTACAGCTGACAGTCATTGCCACTATTGGTGGCATCGTAGTGGGTACTTTTTTAGCGCTGATGAGGCTTTCCGGTAAGCCGTTTTTAGTTTATCCCGCTACTTTTTACATCAACACAATGCGCTCCATTCCATTGGTCATGGTGATCCTTTGGTTCTTCTTGTTGATTCCGATGTTGATCGGTAGGCCCATTGGAGCAGATTTATCTGCAACGATTACCTTCATTGCATTTGAAGCAGCTTTCTTTTCAGAGATTGTCAGGGCGGGTATTCAGTCGGTGCCTAAGGGTCAGATGTATGCAGGCGAAGCCTTAGGAATGACCTATGGACAAAACATGCGTCTGGTAGTTTTACCGCAAGCATTTAGAAACATGATCCCTGTTTTTATGACGCAGACCATCATCTTGTTTCAAGATACGTCCTTGGTCTACGCGATTGGAGCCTATGATTTATTAAAAGGTTTTGAGATTGCAGGTAAAAATTATGGTCGTCCAATAGAAACCTATATTTTGGCTGCCGCTACCTATTTCATCATCTGCTTCTCTCTATCTAAAGCAGTACGCGCTATACAGGCAAAAGTTGCCATTATTCGTTAATTATTTTTTTGATCGCTACACACTACATAGACCATCATGATTGAACTTCAAAACGTTTCTAAATGGTATGGCTCCTTTCAGGTTCTGACGGACTGCACTACGTCAATCAAAAAAGGTGAGGTGGTGGTTATTTGCGGCCCTTCTGGTTCTGGGAAGTCGACTTTAATTAAAACCATCAATGCATTGGAGCCATTTCAGTCGGGCCAAATTTCAGTTGATGGCATTAATCTTCATGACCCTAAAACCAATCTGCCTAAATTGCGTGCTCGGGTAGGTATGGTATTTCAGCACTTTGAACTTTTCCCGCACCTTTCTATCACCGAGAATCTCACGCTTGCCCAAATTAAAGTATTGGGACGCACGGCTGATGAAGCAAAAACTCATGGCCTTAAGTATCTCGAGCGAGTTGGATTAATTGCGCAGAAAGATAAGTTTCCAGGTCAGCTATCTGGCGGCCAGCAACAACGCGTTGCCATCGCGCGTGCTTTGAGTATGGATCCAATTGTGATGCTGTTTGATGAGCCTACCTCTGCCCTTGACCCTGAAATGGTTGGTGAGGTGTTAGATGTGATGGTGAAGCTTGCCAATGAGGGTATGACGATGTGTTGCGTTACTCATGAAATGGGTTTTGCACGCAAGGTTAGTCATCGAGTGATCTTCATGGATCAGGGGCGCATTATTGAAGATTGCAGCAAGGATGAATTCTTCGGCAATCCAGATGCGCGTTCGCCGAGAGCAAAAGACTTTTTATCTAAAATACTGGCTGGATAAATTTAGCGGAATAGACTCCGCCGTTAATTCATTGTTTTTGGTTTGGGCCTTTTGCCGGCCTGAACCTTAAGCTCTAATTCTTTATCTTTGCGTAAGATTTTGAGAGTAGCCTCATTGCCTGGGCTAATTTGTGCAATCTGATTGAGTAGCTGTCTGACATCTTTGGTGCTATTGCCATTGACAGCAACTAAAACATCCCCAGGCTTGATGCCGCCCTTGGCTGCGGGCCCACCCTCCAGAACTCCAGATAAAAGAACACCAGCGGTATTTTTAGGTAATCCTAGCGATTCAGAAAGCTCCTTTGAGAGGTTTTGAGGTTCCACCCCAATCCAGCCCCTTGTCACGCTGCCGTTACTTAGGATCGATTCCATGACCTGCTTTGCAAGGTTAACTGGGATGGCAAAACCAATCCCCATAGATCCTCCATTTTTGGAATAAATGGCAGTGTTAATTCCAATTAAATGGCCTCGTGTGTCTACTAATGCACCGCCGGAATTTCCGGGATTAATTGCAGCATCCGTTTGAATAAAGTTTTCAAAAGTATTGATGCCTACATGATCACGACCCAGGGCAGAAATAATTCCTGAGGTCACTGTTTGTCCAACTCCAAATGGATTTCCAATAGCGAGCACAACATCACCCACATGAATGGATTCCACTTTTCCTAGCGTGATTGGTGTTGGTAATTGTTTGGCATCAATCTTTAAAACAGCAATGTCAGTTTCTGGGTCGCTGCCAATTATTTTGGCTTTTACTTTTCTTCCATCGGCAAGTGCTACATCAATTTCATCTGCATCACTAATGACATGATGATTGGTGAGAATAATGCCTTCGGGGCTTACTAGTACCCCAGAACCCAGGCTGGAGCTGGGCTCCGCGTCTGGTGGTTGATCGCCAAAAAAGAATTTAAAAAAAGGATCGGCCGAATTATTCCCATTACCTTTGCGAGTTTTGGGTGTTACATTTGCCTTGCTTGTAAAAATATTGACTACTGCAGGCATCGATTTTTTGACAGCCTCATGATACGAGCCAGGACTGACTGCGGAGTTGTCGTAAGCGCCTTCCTTAAGGGTGACGCTCTCCACCATCGAGCCCATTTGTCCATTCGATAGCCAACTAGGTTTAAGAGTGGCAACAATGAACAATGCAGCCATCAAAATGGTTACTGATTGTGCAAATAGCAACCAGATTCGATTTAACATTTTGGATTGAGCGTAGGCAGATTATTTTTTGAGGCTGTCACGAATCTCGCGAAGCAAAATCACATCCTCTGGAACTGGCGGAGGAGGGGGTGCATCCATTAAACGAATTCTATTTACCACTTTGACCATTTGGAAGATGACGAAGGCCAAAAGAATGAAATTGATCGAAATGGTGATGAAGTTGCCATAGGCAAAAATGGGTACCCCAGCCTTTTTGAGGGCATCAAAGGTTCTTGGGACGCCCTCTGGGATATGGCCAAGGACAAGAAAAAGGTTCGTAAAGTCGATATGACCACCTAAAAGGGTCGAAATCACGGGCATAACGATGTCATTTACCAGGGAATCGACAATTTTCCCGAAAGCGCCGCCAATAATGACGCCGACTGCCAAATCAATCACATTGCCCTTTACAGCAAAGTCCCGAAACTCCTTTAAAACGCTCATAAATGCTTTCCTTTGAACATGGATCCAGATTAACCCGAAATTAACCCCATAACTTTCTTGCTTACCCCACTTTTTACTTTAAAATCCTATCTTTAAGCAATTTCCACCCATAAATACCCTTTTTAGGAATTTTGTAAATGAGTGACAAGCCCTGTATGGACAAGGATCGCCGTAATTGGTTGATCGCCACTTCGGCGGTTGGCGGCGTAGGCGCAGCTGCAGCCCTTTACCCTTTTGTGGACAGTTTTGAGCCTTCTGAGCGTGCTAAAGCCGCCGGAGCCGCTGTTGAAATCGATATCGCTGGCATGCAGCCGGACGAAATGAGAATGGTTGAATGGCGCGGTAAGCCTGTTTGGGTGGTTCGTCGTACCCCTGAGCAAGTTGCTGAGTTATCAAAGATTGATAGTGAATTGGCTGACCCAGATTCTTTGCGTGACCCAGCTCAATTTACGCCTCCTTACGCCCAGAATCAGTGGCGCTCCATTAAGCCGGAGTACCTTGTAGTTGTTGGCATTTGCACCCACTTGGGCTGCTCTCCTACTGCTAAGTTTGAATCAGGCGCACAACCTTCTTTGCCTAACAATTGGCCAGGCGGCTTCCTTTGCCCATGCCATGGTTCGACATTTGATATGGCCGGCCGTGTATTTAAGAACAAACCAGCCCCAGACAATATGGAAGTACCGCCGCATATGTATTTGAGCGATACCAAGATTCTGGTTGGCGAAGATAAGAAGGCCTAAGGAGAGATAAATGGCATTTCACGAAAAAGAAGTTCCTGCAGACGCTTCAGCCGCCGTAAAGCTAATGGCATGGGTTGACTCACGTTTGCCTGTTACAGACGCATTCAAGCGTCATATGAGTGAGTACTACGCTCCTAAGAACCTGAATTTTTTCTACATCTTTGGTGCATTGGCGATCGTTGTTTTGGCAATTCAGATCATTACTGGAATTTTCCTAGTGATGAACTACAAGCCAGACGCAGCTAAGGCATTTGAGTCTGTCGAATACATCATGCGCGAAGTGCCATGGGGTTGGTTGATTCGCTACATGCATTCAACTGGCGCCTCCATGTTCTTCGTAGTGGTTTATCTGCATATGTTCCGTGGCTTAATCTACGGTTCCTATCGCAAGCCACGTGAATTGATCTGGATTTTCGGTTGCGCAATTTTCTTGTGCTTGATGGGTGAGGCGTTCTTTGGTTACTTGCTCCCTTGGGGTCAAATGTCCTATTGGGGTGCACAAGTAATTGTGAACTTGTTCTCAGCGATTCCATTCATTGGCCCAGATCTATCTTTGTGGTTGCGTGGCGACTATGTTGTTGGTGATGCTACCCTCAATCGTTTCTTTGCATTCCATGTGATTGCTATTCCATTGGTATTGATTGGACTAGTTGCTGCTCATATTCTTGCCTTGCATGAAGTGGGCTCAAACAATCCAGATGGCGTAGAAATTAAAGAGAATTTAGATGCAAACGGTCATCCAGTTGATGGCATTCCGTTCCATCCTTATTACAGCGTTCACGACGTCATGTACTTGGGCGGATTCTTAATGGTATTTGCTTGTGTCGTATTCTTTGCGCCAGAGATGGGTGGATACTTCTTGGAAGCAAATAACTTTATTCCGGCTAATCCATTCGTAACGCCAACACATATTGCTCCGGTCTGGTATTTCACGCCGTTCTACTCCATGTTGCGTGCAACGACCACTAACTTCCTATTGCCTTTGTGGATCTTCTTGGCAGTCATTCTTGGAATGTTTGCGAGAAGTTCAAGCGATAAAAAAGTGAAGGGCGCATGTGCCGCAATCGCAGTGATATTGGCCGCAGGCTTCTACCTGTTTGATGCTAAGTTTTGGGGTGTTGTGATCATGGGCGGTTCTGTTGTGATCATGTTCTTCTTGCCTTGGCTTGATAAGTCACCAGTGAAATCAATTCGCTATCGTCCACAGTTCCATAAATATATTTATGGTGTGTTCGTTGTGAGTTTCATTATCTTGGGTTACTTAGGTATTGAGCCACCATCACCAGTATTCGAAAAGATTTCTCAGATTTGTACGATTTATTATCTGGGCTTTTTCTTGGCAATGCCTTTCTGGAGCAAGCTTGGTACGTTCAAGCCAGTTCCAACGCGCGTTACTTTTAAGCCCCATTAATTCACGCCTGAGATATCAGCAAAGAGAAACTAGGAACTAGCATGAAACGAATTCTGCAAACTTTGATGGGCGTCTGCCAAGCAACAGTATTGGTTGCGGCCCTCGGCTTTGGTGTTAATGCCAATGCAAATGAAGGTGGCTTTCCTTTAGATAAAGCCCCTGATCGTGTAAGTAGCAATGCCTCATTGCAAAATGGCGCAAAGATTTTTGTGAACTATTGCTTAAATTGCCACTCAGCAACAAGCATGCGTTACAACCGCTTGCGCGATATCGGTTTGACAGATCAGCAAATTAAAGACAATTTGATTTTGACTGATGCCAAGGTTGGCGATCTGATGACGATTTCCATGACACCTAAAGAAGGTAAGGCATGGTTTGGTAAGACTCCACCAGATTTATCTGTTGAGGCTCGTGCCCGTGGTATCGACTGGCTCTATACCTACTTCCGCACTTTCTATAAAGACGACAACACTCAGACCGGATGGAACAACTTGGTATATCCAAACGTGGGTATGCCGCATGTTTTATGGCAGTTGCAGGGTGAGCGTGCTGCGAAGTTCGAAGAGCGCAAAGATCCTCATGACGACAGCAGGGTTGAAAAAGTATTTGTAGGCTTTGAGCAATTAACCCCAGGCACAATGAAGTCACAAGAGTATGACGACAATATCGCCGACTTAGTTGCCTTCATGTCATGGATGGCTGAGCCAGTGCAATTAGAGCGTAAACGCCTTGGCGTAGTGGTGCTCTTGTTCTTGGCAATCTTTACCATTTTGGCTTGGCGTTTGAACAAGGCCTACTGGAAAGATATTCACTAATTGAATGAAATGGGCTCTACAAGTAGAGCCCATTGGTGATGAGATTTAACGCTGATGTGCGTTTGTTGTATTGAAGTAGAAATTTAAGGAAATAAATTTATGATGGTGTTGTACTCGGGTACTAATTGCCCATTCTCGCAACGCTGCCGTTTGGTGCTTTTTGAAAAAGGCATGGATTTTGAAATCCGCGATGTCGACTTGTTTAACAAGCCTGAAGACATCTCCGTAATGAACCCTTATGGCCAAGTTCCAATCTTGGTTGAGCGCGACCTAATTTTGTATGAATCAAACATCATCAATGAATATATTGATGAGCGTTTTCCTCATCCACAGTTGATGCCGCCTGATCCCGTAGCACGCGCACGCGCACGCCTCTTCCTTTTCAATTTTGAGAAAGAATTGTTTGTGCACGTTGCTGCTTTAGAGAACGAAAAGGGTAAGGCTGCTGAGAAGGTTCATGAAAAAGCGCGCTTAGCGATTCGTGATCGCTTAACTCAGTTGGCGCCTATTTTTGTAAAAAATAAGTATATGTTGGGTGATGAGTTCTCAATGTTGGATGTTGCGATTGCACCATTGCTATGGCGTCTTGAGCATTACGGCATTGATCTTTCACGCAATGCTGCTGCTCTCTTGAAATACGCTGAGCGTATTTTTAGTAGACCTGCTTACATCGAAGCTTTGACTCCTTCTGAGAAGGTAATGCGCCGCTAAGCTTTTCTAGCGGTTCACTATTAGTCAGTATGTCTGACGTCCCAAGCAACAAACCCTACCTAATCCGTGCCCTACATCAGTGGTGCACGGATTTTGGTTTTACGCCCTTCATGGCTGTTTTTGTTGATGCCAGGGTGGAAGTGCCTATGGAGTTTGTTAAGAACGATGAAATTGTCCTTAACCTGTCACTTGAGGCCTGTCATCAGCTACAGATGGAGAATGACTGGATCAGCTTTCAGGCGAGATTTGGGGGCATTCCTAGAAAGATTATGGTTCCCGTTAGCCATGTTTTGGCTATCTACTCTAGGGAAAATGGCCAGGGCATGTCTTTCCCATTTGACCCCGCTCAGGCCCGCGATCTACATATCGCAGATTCCGGGGATCAGACCCCAGAAAAACCAAAAACAAGTAGACCTAGCTTGAAGATTGTGAAATAGGATAAAATATATCCCGTTGCCCCTTTAGCTCATCTGGTAGAGCAACTGATTTGTAATCAGTAGGTGGTCTGTTCGAGTCGGACAAGGGGCACCATTAATTTTCTGTATGTTTCCCCAACATACTATTACACCTCCTCTCTTTGGCTTTGGTTAGTTTTAGCTTATGAATCTTGCCGCCCAAATACTTTTAAAAAATGCATTTGATTGCATTGCCAAAGATAAGCTTGATGAGTCCGAGGAGTTGCTTAAAAAGGCATTGAATTGTGCGCCAAATAACCACGATATTTTAAGGTGCATGTCGGTAGTTGCAGCGCTTAAAACTGATTATGCTAGAGCTCTCAGTTTGATTAACCAAGTTATTGCTATTGCCCCTCATGACGGTGTGGCCCACAGCAACCGAGGTAATATCCTTCAGGCTTTAGGTCAACATGAAGATGCTTTATTAAGTTTTAACGAGGCAATTCGTTTGCTTCCAACTTATGCTGAGGCTTACAACAACAAAGCAAACGTTTTACAAGAGCTATATCGTTTTGAGGACGCATTAGTTTGGTATGACAAGGCTATTGCAATAGATCCAAGTTATGCAAAGGCATATAAAAACAAAGGCAATGCTCTGGAGTGGCTTCGTAGGCACGAAGAGGCTATGGCATGTTTTGATATAGCAACCTCTGTAGATCCCAGCTACGTTGACGCTTATTGGCAAAAAGGTTTAAGTCAATTAGCTAGCGGAAATTTTCAATTGGGGTGGCAAAATTACGAGGCTAGATGGACAAAATCTATTCCAGTAAAATTTCAGCACGCAGGAGTAGCTAGACTAGAGAGCCTTAACAATCTCCATGGTAAGAAGTTAATTGTCTGGGCAGAGCAAGGTCTTGGCGATTCAATTCAATTTTGCAGATACATAAAGCCTTTATCGCAGACTGGCGCACAAATCACTTTTTTAGTGCCCGATCAGTTGTTGGATATTTTCAATCCATTGCGTGCTTTTTGTGACCTGAGATCAGGTTTGGTTTATACCCCAAAAGATTTTGATTTTCAAACACCGTTAATGTCATTACCTTTGTTATTTGGGACGGATTTGAATACCATTCCGCAGGAAATTCCATATTTAGAAGTTAAAGAAGAGAAGAAAAAGCTATTACAAAAGGCGCTCCATCCATCAACTAACTTAAGGGTTGGTGTTGTCTGGAGTGGCGGTCATCGACCTATACATTTGGATGGATATTTAGAGGGCGAGCGCCGAAATATAGCGCTCGATCAAATTGCATTTCTTGGCGACCTTAATGGAATTGATTTTTATAGCCTACAAAAGGGTGATCCGGCAGAATCTGAGCTAGCCGCAAAGAAGAAAATTCTTTGGCCAGATATTATTAATTGTGCTCCCTTAATTAATGATTTTACGGATACCGCAGCCTTGCTAGATTCTCTGGATCTGCTGATCTCTGTGGACACTTCAACAGCCCATCTGGCAGGCGCTCTCGGAAAACCCGTGTGGATATTGAATCGCTACGACTCTTGTTGGCGCTGGTTGCGAGGTAGAGACGATAGTCCTTGGTATCCTACGGCCAAAATCTATCATCAAATGAAAGCTGCCGATTGGACTGAGGTTATTGAGCGCGTTAAGGTTGATTTAGCCAAATTAGTTGAAAGTCGCTAGACTAAGACTGACTTATCAGCTGATTTTATGGGGATAAGATAGGTCTGTAGTGTTTGGCAAGGCCATCCTTAACCTTGGCACTAAAATATCTCCATGGCATATAAAAAAATTGGATTTGATGCGGGCTTAATGTCTCTTAGGGGCACCCATATTGCTATTTTTGACTACGCACTCCAAAATCAACAATTGCTAGGCAATGAATCCGTAGTTTTTTACGATCGTCGCTCTGAGCAGATACAGCCATCTGTATTTGAAAAATTTCAAAAAGAATTTAAGTTAACTCCTTACGACCATTTTTCTGAGTTAAATTCTATTGCCGATAGTGGCTTAATTGATGCAATGTATCTGATTAAATCGGGTGAACGTGATCAATATCTATTGCCTGGTGTTCCCAATTTGATTCATGCGGTCTTTCCGCAAAAGGTGGATGAGATGCATGGTGATATTTATGCCTATGTATCCCAGTGGTT
This sequence comes from Polynucleobacter sp. MWH-Jannik1A5, assembly GCF_018881795.1. GTDB lineage: Bacteria > Pseudomonadota > Gammaproteobacteria > Burkholderiales > Burkholderiaceae > Polynucleobacter. The sequence continues at coordinate 973,432 of NZ_JACVPQ010000001.1, forward strand.
GAGTGAGGAGTGTTCAAATGGAAAGATTCCTTTTGTACCGCACATCATCGATTTACCAGTTCAGGGAAGTTCACAAAGAGCGGCTCTTGGTATTCCCGAAGATGCTGTCGTATTCGGGTGTTATGGTGGAAGCGATAGCTTTAACCTCGATTTTGTGAAGAAGGTAATTGCAGAAGTTGTTGCTAAAAATACCCAGATCTATTTTCTGTTCATGAACATTGATCGGTTTATTGATCATTCCCAGGTGATATTCCTGCCAGGCAATTCTGATCCCGTTTTTAAATCTAGCTTTATTAATACCTGCGATGCCATGATTCATGCAAGAGGTATTGGTGAGAGTTTTGGTCTGGCTTGTGGAGAGTTTTCTATGCACAACAAGCCTGTTATCACTTACGCACTTTCTCCCCAGAGAAATCACATTGATGTTTTGGGATCTAAGGCTATTTTGTACAAAGGCCCTAAGGATCTCAGCGAGATTTTCTTAAACTTTGATAAAGCAGCATCTCAAAAACAAAATTGGGACTGTTATTCTAGGGATTTCTCACCCCCTGCAGTGATGAAAAAATTTCAGTCTGTTTTTTTAAGTGATGATGCGACTAAGCGAGCAGAAATCAATATCAGCAACTTTGATAAGGCAGTCATACAGGGAAGGCGCTTTAGAAAGAAGCTTCGTAGCCTATCTCGCAAGTTGTATTTGTAGGGTGCGCTAAAGGCCACATCGATAGCCGATAGGGCTGTGTTGGGGTTAGTTGATGGTGCGGTGCAGTATTTAAGGCATGAGAAGTTTTCAGTCACTTGAATGGAGTGCTTAATTGACTAGTTGTACCTCTTAGACTCGCTGAAAAACATCTGAACTCGGATCAAATCACCGCCATCTAGTGCAGTAGCAGATTTACAATCAGTAGGTGATCTGCCCGAGTCAGACAAAGAGCGCCGCAGATGAATAAAACCTGCAGGCAGTTTTCATGCAGAAGTTTTTCATCTATGTACATCATGAAGCACTCTTCTTGTGAGAGTTATAAAATAGCAGGATGAATCCTCAACTCATCCAGCTAACAAGGCAAGCAGTTACTTATCTTCAACAGGGAAAGCTGGATGATGCTGAGCGACTGCTTAAGCAAGTATTCAAGTTGGCACCAAAACATCCAGAGGTATTGCGATTACTAGCTGTAATCCTTGCTCAAAAGAGGGAATTAGCCGACGCTCTAAAAATGATTGATAGTTCGATCAAAATCGATAATAAGAATTATTTAGCCCACAGTAACAAGGGCAATATCCTAAAAGATCTGAATCAATACAAAGCCGCTCTAGAGAGTTACAACAGAGCAATTGCACTCCAGCCAAATTATGCGGAAGCCCATAACAATAAGGGAAACCTATTGATGGACATGAATCAATTAGAACCCGCATTAGAGAGTTACAACAGGGCAATTGCACTTCAGCCAAATTATGCAGATGCGTATAGCAATATGGGTAATGCATTCAGAAAGCAGAATTCTTTAGATGAGGCGTTGGAGGCTTATGAAAGATCGATGGCTGTTGGGGGGAGCATTGATCCAATATTGGGTTCTTACGTTAATTTAAAAATGCAATTGTGTGACTGGGAGGGAATTGAGGATCTACTTAGCAATATTCAAGCAGGTGATATTCAGAGAAAAGATCGATTTTTCCCTTTTAATTTATTGGCAATTTGTGATGATCCTTACGTTGTTAAGCAAGTAACGGCTGAATATATGGCGGCGCTTCATCCAGTTAGATCGGATTTAGGATCTATTCCGAGCAGACCAAGGAAAGAAAAAATTCGAATTGGATACTTTTCACCTGATTTTAAAAATCATCCTGTTGCTTATCTAATGGCAGAGATAATTGAATTACATAATAGAGATAAGTTTGAGGTTATTGCATTTTCTATCAGTCATGATGGTTTAGAAGATGAGATGCGGCAAAGGCTAGAGTTGGGTTTTGATCAATTTATTGATGTATTTGGTAAAAGTGATAAAGAAGTCGCATTGTTATCAAGGGAATTAGAAATTGATATAGCAGTAGATCTTGGGGGTTTAACTGAGGGAACTAATCCCAGCATATTTGCATTTAGAGCGGCACCAATTCAAATTGGTTATATAGGATATTTGAGCACCATGGCCGCCCCATATATGGACTACATTGTTTCTGATTCCACTTTAATCCCAGAAGAGATGAAAGATGCTTACTCAGAAAAGATTATTTATCTCCCTAGCTATCAGGCGAATGATTCCAAAAGATCTGTTATTAAAGGGGTAATTTCGCGCGAAGATTTTGGTCTACCAAGTAAAGGATTTATTTTTTGTAGCTTTAATAGCAGCTATAAGTTGACCCCTCGAATTTTTGATAGTTGGGCCAGAATTCTGAACCAGGTTGAGGGCAGCGTACTCTACCTTTATGCTGAGAATAATAGTGTTAAAAAAAATCTTTCCCAAGAAATTGAAAAACGGGGAGTCAGAAGTGACCGCCTAATTTTTGGAGGGCGACTTACTCGAGAAGACTATCTTTCTCGCTATATGGTGGCGGATCTTTATTTGGATACCTCACCATATAACGCTGGCACGACCGCAAGTGATGCATTATGGATGGGGTTGCCGGTCATCACATTTACTGGAAGATCCTTTTCGGCTCGTATGTGCTCTAGTATCTTGAAAGCAGTAGGCCTACCTGAGCTTGTTGCCGACTCATCAAAATCTTACGAGGATTTAGCTATTTCTTTGGCTAGCAATCCTGAGAAAATGAAGGCTATTAAAAATAAATTAAGCTCTAGTATTGGTAAGGCGCCCTTATTTAACTCTGAGCTTTTTACGCAAAATCTAGAAGCAGCCTTTCAAATTGTGTACGATAGATATCAAGACAATTTACCTGCTGAGAATATTTACATAGCTTAGCCGTTACACGGTAGCGACAATATAGAGGTGAAGCCATTAAAATACAATTTATCGTCGCCACGCGATTAAGTCTAGACGAGTTCTATGCAAAGACAGCGACAGGTAAATCGCTAACTCTCTACCAAGCTCCTTATTTAAATATTCAAGTTTTTCCAGAAAATAAAGTGGGCTTATCAACTATTTATAATCAAGCTATAGATAAATTCAGCAAGGATCCATGCGTATTTGTATTTGCGCATGACGATTTACATATCTTAGACTTTTATTGGGTTAATGCTATTCAAGCGGGATTGCAGCATTATGGAATTGTTGGTTGTGCTGGAAATAAAAGCAGGCAGCCATTTCAGCCTGCTTGGGCATTCAAGAATGCCCAATTTGAATGGGATGCACCAGAAAATCTGAGCGGGATTGTGGGCCATGGAAATTCACTTCCAATTGAAAGCCTAAGTGTTTTTGGCCCACCATTTCAGCAGGTTTTATTATTGGATGGCCTTTTATTGGCGGCAAACAGTGAAACGTTAATAAAAAATCATCTCCGTTTTGACGAGCAATTTAATTTTCACTTTTACGATATGGATTTTTGTAGACAGGCAGAAACTAAAGGCGTGACTATGGGAACCATACCCATTTCTTTGATGCATGAAAGCGGTGGTAATTTTGCCTCTGATGCTTGGAGGCTAAGTTATCAAAAATATCTTCAGAAGTGGAAAGAGTAATGGATTATCTTGCGTTACCACACACCGACTTTCTTTAATTTAGTGGGTTAATTTTTTTAATGAATATTCTAATATTTGCTCATACCACTGACTATGGCGGAGCAGAAAGAGCCTTATTTGACTTGGTTTCACTTCTAATTCCGAAGCATCAGGTTTCCGTGATGTTCCCATCCTCAAAAGGGGTTTCGGTTGATAAATTTAGGGAGGCAGGAGTTAAGTGCGGCGTCATACCAATTGATCCCTCTCTTCCTGCGCCCTTTGAGACCTTGTTAAAGATTTGTGATCCAAAAATAGAGGACCTTATTAGAAGTTTGAAAAAAAGTCGATACGATTTAATCATATGTAATACGATAACTACGTTGCATGGAGCAGTAATAGCGCAAGAACTTAAGATCGCTTGCATCACTTATGCGCATGAATTTTTGCCTGATGAGTCTGATTTAATTCCCCATGGCTGTAGTGATGAATTTTATTTAGACGTAATAAGAAAACTCTCAAATCACTTACTGTGTGCTTCTGAGTATGTCAAAAGCTCATTTAAAGATAATAAAAAATGTAGCGTTCTTTACCCATTTACTCCATATCAAGACATTAAAACTAACTGCGATAGTAGTTTGTGTACGGACCAATTTCATATTTTGGTAATTGGATCGAAGTCAAAAAGAAAAAATTCTCACTTTGCTATTACTGTTTTGAAGGCATTAAGGCTCAGAGGCGTATTAGTCAATTTGCATATTATTGGCTCGGAGAATTCTGGCTCATACAAGTTAAATCAGCAGGCGATAATAAGAGATGAAGATAATTTTTTTATCCATTCACATCTAGATGATCCGTATAGCATTTCAGGAAAAAAAATAAACTTAGTATGTTCTTTAAGTGAACCTTTTGGCTTAACAATACCTGAATCTTTATTGAGAGGGATTCCTGTAGTGTCGTCTAAGTGCGGCGGTCCTGAGGAGATTTTGCCGCCTGCACTTCTTTATGACGTTAATGATATTGACAGCTGTGTAAGAGTCATTGAAGCCGTTGTCAAAGAATATGATCACTTTTCTGCAAAAGCCAGAGAGCAATATCTAGAGCTTGCTGAAAAAAATAACATCGAATCTAGGAGGCTTATAGTTAATCAAGCTCTAGAAAGGGCTACTCAAGATTTTCAGGCTAATTCAAATGAGAGCGATTTTTTAAATGTGGATAGCTTTAAGAGGGTGTTAAACCCACCAATATCATTTGATCAAATTGTAGAAAATATTTCTACCGTATCAAATAAGTCCCCCTTTCCGCTATCTACTTCCCAGGTTCGCTCTTTGGTGAATGCTGAGATCCAGACGCCAGGGTCAGCTGTAATGAGAGATATTCAAAATTTCGATGTTGTCCCGTTCGGATACTCGGAAAATATGGAGCATTTATATAAAAACGGGCTGGGATTGGCAGCTGAATTACTTGCTAATTTAGAAAATATTGGAAAACAACATATGTTGGCATATATTGTTTTGAGACTAGATGAATTGCGAAAAACTAAGCCTAATTTGAAGATATTAAGCTTGGGGGATGGCTTGGGAGTTGATTCTATTGTCTTGGCCTCTTGTGGTTTCAATATTGAATATATTGATTTTGATAAGTCGCTAATGAGCCAATGTGCAGAGCTTAATTTTAAGACCGCTGCGATGAATTTTGGTAAGCCCCTTTCGCTCTCAATACTCTTAGAGCCCTCATCTTCTTATGATGCGATTATCTCCTTGGAGGTTATTGAGCATGTATCAGATCCAAAGTCCTTTATGAGGTACATCAGTAATCTTTTGATACCGGGGGGATTGCTCTTTATGTCTGAATGCTTTGATGGTATTTATGATAGGTGGCCCACACACCTTTATTCAAATGAGAGATATGCCTCCATCTTGCCGGTTTTGGCCGCCCCTTATTTTAAGCTTCTAGATATCAACACCCATCCTATTGGTAAGCCATATCTATTTTCTAAAAATGTTACCGATAAAATTGAGGATGATGCTTTGATATTTTTTGATCATCCAAACTTCTTTGGATCAATGGGAAATGGACAGATAAGAATAGGCTTTTAATTGGCCCTAATTTGACAGTGTTACGTCCCGTGTTTCGGGAAGATATAGCCAGGCTATGACAAAAGCAGCCCCCAAAAAAATGGTCGGATACCAGAGCCCAGCAAGTGCATTCCCCCATTCTTGATTAAGCCAAGTAACAATTAACGGCAGTAAACCACCAATCCAACCTGCTGCTAAGTTATGAGGAAGCGTTGCCGCACTATTTCTGGTTTTAGCTGGAAACAGTTCTGCCAGCATTGCTGTTTGTGGCCCAACCACCAGAGCAAGGGCTAGAGATAAGCAAACTAGTAGCAGTCCAATAAAGATGAGGTTAAGACCTTTGCTTGGGTCATTTAGGTATTGCGCCCCCAAAGCCGTAAGCAAATAGAACGCCGGCAAAATAAATAGTGCCCCCAAGCAAAGCCCGCTGACTACAACTGGTTTACGGCCAATTTTGTCGGATAACAAGCCCGCAAGTATGGTCAGTGGAAATAATGCAAGCGTTGCATAAATACTGAGCTGGTCAACTACCTCGGGAGGTAGTTTTACCGAGGCCTTTAGAAAAATCGCTGTGTAGACTTGTACGCAAAAGAAAAGTACTGCGCCGCCTGCAGAGATGCAGAAGAAAAGTAAAAACATACGCTTGCGAGTATGTGGGTCGCGGAAATTATTGAGTAGTGGGCTCTCATTTTTTTGTTGGGTTTTACTCAGTTCTAAAAAAATGGGCGTTTCTTCAAGTGCCATGCGAGCTTTGAATGCTATTAGCAGCAGCAGAATGGAGATCCAGAAAGGCACCCGCCAGCCCCAGGACTGAAATTCCTCTGGAGAAAGATATCCTCTGAGAAAAGTAATTTGCAGGGTGGAAAACAAAATCCCAAGTGGACCCATGAGTTGTAGAAAGCTGGTTTTGAATCCTCTGTAATCATTTCCAGCATGCTCTGTAAGATAAACAGCGCTTCCGCCGATTTCACCGCCTGCTGAGAGTCCTTGGAGCAGCCTTAAGCTGACCAGTAGGATTGGCGCCCAAATTCCAGCTTGAGCGTAAGTTGGCAAAAACCCAACGCAAACGGTTGCAAAACCCATTAATGCGATAGTGATCATAAATACAGGCTTTCGGCCGATACGATCGCCCATAGAGCCAAAAAGAGCCGCCCCCATGGGTCTGACTACCATCCCAACCCCAAACGTCGCTAGGCTGGCCAATAAGGCTGCGTTGGGATCGCTGGAGGGGAAGAAGAGCGGGGCAAAAACCACGGCAAGAGTGGCAAAAGTGAGAAAGTCATACCACTCTAAAAAGGTGCCAAAGCAGGCCGCAATCGCCACTTTTCGATAGGGGTGAGAATCTTTTTTAGACATTAAGTTATTGATTTAAATGAGTTTTTAAGTTTAATTGAATATATTTGTTGCATAGCAGCAAATAATTCTTGATTTGTCATTTTCGTTCGGTTACAGTTCTATGGTGCAGTGCAATATTTAAGGCAACCTGCAATCTCCTTAAATGCACTTAATGAACAGTTGTACCACTTAATTTCTGGAGAAATACATGAACCAAGATCAAATCACCGCAAAATTGTCTCAAATTAACAGCAAGGGCCTCGAAGCTACATTTTCTTTGAGCGAAGCTGCTTTGGAAAATGCTCAAAAATTAGCTGAATTGAACTATGCAGCCTCTAAGGATGCATTGGTAAATACACAAGACGGCATTCAGCAAGTATTGACAGCTAAAGATCCTAAGCAAGTTACCGAGATCTTCACTGCTGATGCATTGCAAGCTGCTGGCAATCAAGCCGTTGCTTATCAAAAGAAAGTAAGCAAAGTATTGCGCGATAGCAATAAAGAATTTGTAAATGTTGTTGATGCCAGCATCGACCAGTTACAAGATGGCTTCCAGGATTGGATCAACACTGTTGCTGCTAACGCACCAGCCGGTTCCGATGCGTTCTTATCTTCATTCAAGACTGTATACGGTAGTGCATTGCAAGGTTTTGAGCAGTTCCGCGCTGCTAGCAAAGAAGCATTTGCTACTGCAGAGAAAACAGCTGATCAAGCAATCGAAACAGTACAAGGTCAAATTGCTCAAGTGAAGAAAGCTGCTACACCTGCGTCACGTAGCCGTAAAGCTGCTTAATTTAGCGCTACTTCAGATTTAGATTTATTAGTAAGTCTTAAAAAGAAACCCCGCTTAGTGCAAACTAGGCGGGGTTTTTATTTGAATGTTATTCAAAGTCCGAAGAGGACTCAATTAAGGGTGGGGCCAGGTTCTTACTGGGTTTGACGCCCAGCTCACGAACCTTTTCTGCAGATCGGATGAGATTGCCTTTACCAGTTTTTAGCTTGTTGAAAGCATCGTGATAGCTAGTTTGCGCTTGATCTAAGCGCTGGCCAAGTTTCTCCAAGTCATCCACAAACCCAACAAACTTATCGTAGAGATTGCCGCACTGTTTTGCGATCTCCAGTGCATTGCGATTCTGATGATCTTGTCGCCAGAGGTGGGCAACCGTTCTGAGTGTTGCCATTAAAGTACTTGGACAAACTAAAACAATATTTTTTGCTAGCGCTTCTTGGTATAGATTGGGTGCAGTCTTGAGCGCAAGTAAGAAGGCTGGTTCAATCGGCACGAACATTAAAACGAAGTCTACGGAGCCTACTCCATAAAGAGAGCTGTAGTTCTTTCCAGAGAGGCCTTGGATATGTTGGCGCAGAGATTGTATATGTGCAGCTAACTCTTGGTCTGCAGTTGCGGGATCTGTGGTTTCGGCATGTCTTGCGTAAGCAGTAATCGATACTTTGCTATCAACGACCAGACTTCTACCCTCCGGCAGTTTAATAACAACGTCTGGTTGAAGGCGTGAACCATCAGTTTGGGTATGACTATCCTGTACTAAATACTCCTCACCCTTGCGCAGGCCGGAGGATTCCAAAATAGATTCCAGCACCAGCTCTCCCCAGTTACCCTGGACCTTGGAGTCGCCTTTTAATGCCTGGGTGAGGGAGCGGGTCTCATCTGACATGCGTAGATTGAGATTGGCTAGGCGCTCAATTTCACTTTTGAGTGCATGGCGTTCGCGAGCTTCATTGCCGTAAGAGCTACTAACTTGCTCCTTAAATTCGGTGAGCTTAGTTTGCAAAGGCTTAAGAAGGGCATCTAAGCTAGCTGCGTTTTGTTCGGTAAAACGCTTGGATTTATCTTCCAATATTTCATTAGCTAAATTTTTAAACTGATTCGTTAGTGCTTCTTTAGCTTCATTTAGAGATTCAATTCTTCCTAAGCCTTGCTTGCGTTCTGAATCTAACTCCGCCTCTAGTCGGATGGCATTTTGGAGTGCTTGATCACGTTCAGCGCGAAGACTTTGGCTTAATACAAGCTCTGTTTGGGCCTGTAGCTCAGTACGAGTAAGAGCAGAGCGCAAATTGAGCGCATAAACTAAAAGGCCTGCACATAATCCTAGGGGCAGGCCAAATAGTAAGAGGGAGCTTAGGTCAAAGGTCAAAATAAAAAAGATTGATTAGGCTTTAACGAGTTTTTGTAGTTCACCGGATTGAAACATTTCCGTCATGATGTCAGATCCGCCAATGAATTCACCGTTGATATAAAGCTGAGGAATCGTTGGCCAATTTGCATATTCCTTAATACCTTGACGAATTCCTGCATCTTCCAAAACATTCACTGTATGTAGCTTTTCAACTCCGCTGGCACGCAAGATATTCACGGCATTCCCAGAAAAGCCGCACTGGGGAAACTGTGCAGTCCCCTTCATGAATAGAACAACGGGATGGCTAGTAACGATTTCTTTAATTTGTGCTTGTGTGTCCATATATTCTTTCTACTAAGTTTCTACTGCAGCGGTCTTGTTGCAAAGACAGTTTAAAAATAGGGTTTGGTTGATTTTAAGACTTAATATGAAAAAGGGTTATTTCACCTTATTTTCTGCCAGATGCGACTCGGTAATGTCCGGCCAAATCTAAATGGGTCTGAATATTACTTAACCCAGCTAGCTTCATTAGGGCCACTACGGCATCCGATTGGTCAAACCCATGCTCGACCGCAATCAAACCGTTTGGATTGAGGTGCTGTTTAGCCTCAGAAATAATCATCTCTAGGCAACTAAGTCCATTTTGATGGTCGGTAAGCGCCGAGAGAGGCTCGAAACGGAGGTCGCCTTGTTTTAAATGTGGATCTTGAGAGTCTATATATGGAGGATTGCTAAGGATGACGTCAAAGGTGGTGCCAGCTTGTAAAGCCGTATACCAGCTGCCCTGGAAAAACTGCACTTGATCAGCAACCTTTAGTTGCTTCGCATTCGCTTTAGCAATTTCTAAAGCCTCATGAGATTGATCTGTCGCAGTAACAATTGCTTGTGGGGCTTCATGCGCGATTGCAAGGGCGATTGCTCCAGAGCCCGTGCCCAAATCCAATATTTTTGCTGGAGCATTCAATCGATTGATTTCCTGTAAGCCAACTTCAACCAATAACTCGGTTTCAGGCCGTGGGATCAAAACACCGGGGGCAATGTAAAGCTCGATATTGTAAAAACCTCTTTTACCGATGAGATACGCAATGGGTTCACCCAGAAGTCTCTTGGATTCGAGCGACTTCCATTCATTTAGTGCTTGCTCGTTAAGCTCTAGTTCATCTTGTGATAGCAGGGCGGAGCGTGGAAGCTTGTAGTACTTCTCAAGAATGTAAGCCATCAGTATTTTTGCTTCAGCAGGATTAAGTGCCGTGGCACTTAATAATGTACGCAGACTAAAGTCTTTACTCACAGATTAGTTATCACCTAGTGCAGCCAGTAACTCCGCTTGATGCTCTGAGGCAAGAGCATTGCATAGATCATCAATGTCCCCATCCATCATCGCATCAATCTTGTAAAGAGTAAGGTTGATGCGATGGTCTGTGATACGACCTTGTGGAAAGTTATAAGTACGAATGCGATCACTACGGTCGCCTGAGCCAATCAGAGATTTTCGAGTCTGCGCTTCTAATTGGTGTTTCTCGCGCTCGCGGGCATCCATGATGCGTGAGACTAATACTTTCATGGCCTGCTCGCGATTGCGATGTTGGCTGCGATCATCTTGACATTCAACTACCGTGCCAGTGGGCAGGTGAGTAATGCGTACTGCGGAATCTGTTTTATTGATGTGCTGACCACCAGCACCGGAGGCGCGGAAGGTATCAATGCGTAATTCTGCAGGATTAATTTTGACTGCCTCAAGCTCGTCTGCCTCTGGCATTACAGCAATAGTGCAAGCAGATGTGTGGATCCGACCTTGTGTTTCAGTTTGCGGAACTCGTTGAACGCGATGGCCACCAGACTCAAATTTCAGACGAGAATAAACTGCTTGGCCTACAAGACGTAATACCACCTCTTTATATCCACCTAAATCTGATTCGGCAGCGCTCACTACTTCCACTTTCCAACCTTGACGTTCAGCAAAGCGGGTGTACATGCGCAGAAGATCACCGGCGAATAATGCGCTTTCATCACCGCCAGTGCCAGCACGAATTTCTAAAAAGACATTGCGTTCATCATTTTCATCTTTAGGAAGCAGGAGCTTTTGTAATGTACCCTCAAGCGCTTCCATGGTCGCCAAAGCCTGTTTTTGCTCTTCGTCGGCAAAGTCTTTCATCTCGGGATCTTTGCGCATGTCTTCTGCTGCTTGAGCGTCTGCCTCCGCTTGCTTATACAGGCCAAACTGCTCCACTACAGTAGCGATATCGGAATGTTCGCGCGTGAGCTTCCGATAGGCATCCATATCTTTGGTTGCTTCTTCGGAAGTTAATAAGGAATTGAGTTCGGCTAAGCGTGTATCTAGATGGTCTAGCTTAGCCCGCATGCTGGGCTTCATCTAATGTTCTTCTGGCTTGGAGTGCGAGGCAAATAGTTTTGGTAACAACTTTATCAAGGCGTCACGCTCAGCGCCATTGGAGTGTTGCAGTGCATGGAGTGAGCCATGCAAAAATTTATTGGTGAGACCTTGAGCCATCGCATTCAGAACTTCTTGTGGATCGTCGCCGCGCATTAAACGTTTCATTGCGCGCTCAAGTTCAAGCTGGCGCAAGCGTTCACCTTGTTGTTGAATATCTTGAATGAGTGGGACAGCATTGCGGCCTTGCATCCAATGCATAAAGTTACCAACACGATCTTCGATAATTGCTTCTGCCTGACTTACTGCTGCTTGACGTAAGTTGGCGCCAGTCTGAATCATGACTCCCAAGTCATCGACTGTGTAGAGATAAACGTCATCCAAGCGGGAGATCTCTGGCTCAAAGTCACGAGGTACCGCTAAGTCAATCATTACCATTGGCTTGTGGCGGCGCTGTTTAAGAGCACTCTCCACCATGCCAAGACCAATAATCGGCAGTGATGAGGCGGTGCTAGACACAATAATGTCGAACTCGTGGAGTCGTCCTGGCAGCTCTGAGAGCTTAAATGATTCAGCTTCTACATCCTGTGCAGAAATAGAGTCTGCCAATTCTTGTCCGCGCTCAATAGTGCGATTTGCAATCGCTACATTTTTTGGCTTACGTGCAACAAAATGAGTTGCGCATAAAGTAATCATCTCACCTGCACCAATAAACAAAATTTTCTGATCAGCAATTTTTTCAAAGATGCGTTCGGATAGCCGAACAGATGCTGCAGCCATGGAAATAGAGTGAGCGCCGATTTCAGTTGAACCACGTACCTCTTTGGCGACTGCAAATGTTTTTTGAAAGAGTTGGTTGAGATAGGTTCCTAAAACGCCAGCGTCATTTGCAGTGCGAACCGCATCTTTCATTTGACCTAAGATTTGAGTCTCGCCGATCACCATCGAGTCTAAGCCGCATGCCACTCTGAATGCATGTCGAACTGCATCGGATTGTGGCAAGGAATAAATATGCGGCTCAAGACTACTTGGCGCGAGTTGTTGGGTTTTTGCTAACCAATCAAAAGTCGCCTCATGCAAGATACCTGCGGCACTGTCATCATTAGCAGCGCAATACACTTCCGTGCGGTTGCAAGTCGACAAGATTGTGGCTTCGGGCAGCCCAGCATGATTCGCGCCAACTAAATGTTGGCGAAGATCGTGCAACGCTTCTTGAAGAAATTCGGGGTCAAAGGCGACCTTTTCCCGAATGGCGACCGGCGCTGTGTGATGATTGATGCCGAGTGTCAACAACTTCATAATGGCGATTATAGATTTGATGGCAGCATTAATGGGGGTATCAATGGGGTTTTTAGCTTTTCTAGTGATTGGGGGTATTTCCGGGGTATCAGCCTGGATTTTTTATCCCGGACCCTCTCACGGCTTTAGGCCATGGAAGATCCTTGTAGCCTTCTTCCTCGGCTTTACGGCAGCCGCTGCTAGCTCATTTTTAGGGCAATACTGGGGTATTTTTCAGTCAGGGCAAATTCTGGAGTGGGCCAGTGCTATTTTTATCTCTTGTGCGGCAGGATGCCTATTTACCGCTCTAGCTAAATAAGTCAGTTTGTACACCCTCCACCCACTGTATGGGCGAGAGCTGGCAATCTTTCAGCCATTGATTGGCCTGAGTGAAGTGTTGGCAACTTGCTTTGGCGCCAGGCTCTAAAAATGGCTTATTAGTCTTATATACGCCAAGACCTGATGGATGCGAAGATTGCAAAATCAATTGCTTCTGACCGTTTTCAATCAGTGGGAGTTTGGACTGGGCGTGACCACCCCAAAGCATCCAAACTAAGTTTTGTTTTTTCTTGGTAAGGGCGCTGATTAAAGAATCAATCAAACTTCTCCATCCCAAATTTGTATGACTGCCTGCCTCACCCAATTTCACGCTCAAAGCGGTATTCAGGAGAAGTACTCCTTGTTTGGCCCAGCTGTGCAGATCCCCATTTGGTAAATGGCCGTAACCTTCCAGTGCAAGTGCTTTGCTGATATTGCGTAGCGAGCTCGGAAATGCGCGCGAATTGATGCCAATTTCAGGGGGGATGGAGAATGCCAATCCTTGGGCCAATCCTGGTGAGTGGTAGGGGTCTTGTCCCAGAATAACTACTTTTACTGAATTTACTGGCGTGAGTTCGAGGGCTTTAAAAAAGTTGTGAGGCTCCGGCCTTACAACGCTCGAGTCAAGATCTAGTTCAGCTTGCAAATTCTTTTCTAGTGATTGCCAATCTGTCGACTCGAAATAGTCTCCCAATAATGCGCGCCAATCACTGGGAATAGCGTCTTTTGAAAATAGCGCTTTCAATTTCGACTAAGCATCTTTTTTAGGTATCAATTCATATTGCGCAGGCACCGGAACTGATTGCAGAGATACCATACGCTCATGCTCTAGATCATCGCGATAGAAGGTCATGCGAGCATTAGAATTTTCAGCAAGGCTACCCAAGACTCTGTCCCAGCGTGCACTGGTAATGCGTTGCCCATCAACGCTGGCCAGTAAGTCGCCAGCTGATAAGCCTGCAGCTTGAGCAATACCGCCATCGAGAACATGAGTAACCTTAAGCCAACCATTGGCATCTGTATGTCGCATGCCAAATTTCAACTTGAGTTTTTCAAGTGTTGTTTGAGGTTTAAGTTTTACCGCAACTAAATTGGAGTCAATCCATTTTTGGATTGGAATATCCTCCACCCCAAACACATAACGTGCTTTTATGTCGTTCCAGGTTTTGCTAAAGCCGTCACCCAGTAATTCCAAGAGCAAATTATCTAAACCATTTTCTGTAATGCCATCAAGAGTGATGCCATGCTTTTGCCAAATGAGGCGCATGAGGTCATCTAGAGATTGTTTGTTCTTGGAAAATGCGCGGATCTGTAAATCTAGACCGAGAGCTAGTAATGCCCCCTTGCCATAGTAGCTAACAACTGCATTCGGAGTATTTTCATCTGCCTGGTAATACTTGGTCCAAGCATCAAATGAGCTGTCAGCTAGACTTTGCTTTTGACGCCCGGGGCCACGCAAGATACCGTTCCAGTTATCAGAAACAAGTCTGAGGTAAGTTTTTAGGTTAATCCGCTTACTGCGCAACAGTTGAAGATCATCGTAATAGCTGGTGAATCCTTCAAACACCCAGAGCAGGCGAGTGTGATTTCTCTTAGCTAGATCGTAAGGTTGAAATGCTTTTGGCTGAATACGTTTGACCAACCATGCATGGAAATACTCGTGGCTGCATAAACCTAAAAATTCTCTGTAAGAAGATTCTTCAAAGAGAATATTTTCTTGGGGAATTTGATCTCGCCGACACAGTAATGCAGTGCTATTGCGATGCTCAAGACCGCCATACCCATTTAAGACGGCATTCACTAAAAACAGGTATTCACCAAAAGGCGCACGTTTAGTTTTTGGTTCAAATAACTCAATGGTGCTGCTGCAAATTGCATGTAGATCATTCGCAAGGCGCTTAGAGTCGACTATATGATTGCATCCTTGAATGGCCATGCGGTGAGCCGTACCGTTTGATTTCCAATGCACCAGCTGAAATTCGCCCATCGCAACAGGATGATCAAGTAAATCATCATAATTTCTTGCCAGATAAAAACCAAATCCACGCCCATCAGTCTTGGCCGCTCTTAAAGTAGTTTGAACTGTCCAATGATCAGCAAAAGCTGCTTCCGGTGCGGTAATGGCAAGCGAACAAGGTAAATGCTCTTGCCCTTTGACTGCCAAACAAAGACTAGTTGCGTTAAAGAATGCGCGTTCAGAATCCAAATAGGCTGCGCGCACTGAGGAATCAAACGCGTAGACAGTTGTCAATATCTCAATAGGACCATTCACTGGCGGTAGGCGCCAATGGTCATTATCAATACGTTCTAGTGTGATTTTTTTCTTCGCGCCAATTGCAGAGACTGCTTCAATCGACTCTATATGTTTACTGAAATCACGTATTAAATAGCTTCCCGGAATCCAAGTAGGCATTTGCAACACCTGACCGCTGGGATCGGGATTAGCAATATGTAACTTGACTCGAAAGCGATGACCATGAAGGTCGGCCGGCCAGACCGTATATTGGATTGCAGGTAAGTCGGCGATATTCATAGTGCTTATTTCAGTGAGTTAAATTTCTTTTCGATATCGGTAATTTGTACAGCACCAGGGAAGCGGCTGCCATCAGTAAAGAATAATGTTGGTGTACCCGTAACTCCATAAGTCTTTGCAAAAGCCATATTCTTATCTAGCGGTGTACTGCACTCCCCCTTGCCGCTTGGCGCAATACCGTTAATCATCCAATCCATATAGGCCTTATTCGCATCTGGAGAGCACCAAATTTGTTTTGATTTCTGTGCAGAGTCCGCAGATAGGATTGGGATTAGATAGGTATAGATGGTCACGTTATCCAATTGCTGCAGTGATTTTTCTAGACGCTTACAGTAGCCGCAGTTGGGATCAGAAAATACAGCAAGCTGACGACTTCCGTTTCCGCGAACATTTTTGATCGCATTGGCAGGACTTAAGTCACTCCATTTAATTCGATTTAAATCAGCCTGTCTTTGCTCTGTAATATTTTTGCCAGTTGCAAGCTCAATGATTTCGCCTTGAATCAAGTACTTTCCAGAGATATCCGTATAAAAAATATCATTGCCAACCAATACTTCATACAAACCTGACACCGGGGCGGGTGAAACACTTTTTACTTTGGCGTTCGTACCCAGTTTCTTCTGAATTTCTGTTTTTATTTGTTGCTCTGGTTGCGCATGAGCTATTGCAGTACAAAATAGCACAGCACCAATCATGGCAAACGTAGATAAGAATTTATTCAAAATCAATTTCCCCTAAAGCGCGTTCAATGAGGCGCTGTTTTATAAAGTGACTTTTGTTGACAAGACCTAGACCCCAGTTACGAAGTTGTCGTTCTGTATTGCTGCTAGCAGAAAATAATTTCTTGAGTTTATCGGTAACCCATAATAGGGCGCTGGTATCGCCTTGGCGTTGTCGTTCATAGCGACGGAGCAATACGATGTCATTTGGTAAGCGAAAGGATTCTCTCTTGCCTAAAATATTGAGTAATACAGCAACATCACGTAAGCCTAAATTGAGGCCTTGTCCTGCCAGTGGGTGCATCACGTGGGCCGCATCACCGATAAGGACAACCTTCGGAGAGGCTTCTGGGCCGATAAAGCGTTTGGCTCGAATTTTTCGCAAAGGATAAGCGGCTGGTGTGGAGTTTAGTGTGAGTTCACCAAGTTGTTTTGCAATAACACCATTCGCAATGGTACTGAATTGATCTCGCCATTGATCTTGATTTAAGTTTAATAAATAAGTTGCATGCTCAGGGGATGTAGACCAAACCATGGAAACTTGTTTTCCTGGTAAAGGGAGCATGGCCACAATATCACCGCCTGGCAAAAACCACTGGAATGCTGTTTCTAAATGCGGGTAGGTGCAAGTCCAATTGGCAACTACCGCACTTTGCGAATAACTCTCTTCGCTAACATCAATACCAAGCTCATTGCGAATGGGTGAGTTAGCACCATCTGCTGCTATGACTAGTTGTGCACGAATACGGTCACCATTTTTTAAATGCAGAGTACTTCCGTCTGCATCTACATCAATCTTTTCCACTACATCACTGATACGTTCTAACTTGTTCTGAAAGCGGGATGCTTGATCAAGTGTGTGCTCAATTAAATTGGATTCTCCAATCCAAGCAAGTTGTGGTGTACCAGCTTCGAATGCCGAAAGATGAAGTTGGTCATCTTTTTCGCCTCGATCACCATAAATTCGCATATCTCGAACAGGCTGAAGACGGCTGTGATCAATGGCGTCCCAAATTTGCAAATGGGCTAGTAATTTTTGGGTGCCGGGAGAAAAGGCATAGATTCTTTGTCCCCACTGGACGCCTTGCGGATTAGGGACGTTTTGCCCTAAATCAGGGGCTATTTCAATGGTTTGAAGGCCAAGCTGAGCTAAGCCCAGCGCGCAGGCCTTACCAGCAATGCCTCCGCCGACCACGACAACATCCGCCGCACGCATTGGGGCGGAGTGATTGGGGGATTTGGAAGGGTAATTTGGCTGAACTTCTGACATAACTCGATGATATCGAAACAAGCCCCTTTACAATAACGCTATGTCTTTGAAATGTGGCATCGTCGGCCTGCCTAACGTCGGCAAATCTACCCTCTTTAATGCGCTTACCAAGGCTGGAATCGCAGCGGAAAACTATCCTTTCTGCACGATCGAGCCTAATGTGGGCGTTGTTGAGGTTCCTGACCCCCGTTTGGCCGCACTGGCTGAGATCGTGAAGCCTGAGCGCATCCTGCCGGCAGCAGTCGAATTTGTCGATATTGCAGGTCTAGTGGCTGGCGCCTCAAAAGGTGAGGGTCTTGGCAATCAGTTCTTGGCAAATATTCGAGAGACGGACGCCATCACCCATGTGGTGAGGTGTTTCGAGGATCCAAACGTCATTCACGTTGCTGGAAAAATCGATCCCATTGCTGATATTGGGGTGATTGATACTGAATTGGCTCTATCTGATTTGGCCACGGTTGAAAAGACCCTGAATCGCTCTAGTAAGGCTGCAAAGTCTGGTAACGATAAAGAGGCAGCAGCTTTAGTTGCCGTGCTCACTAAAGTGCAGGCCCACCTCGATTCTGCTTCGCCAGTTCGCAGCTTAAATCTTAGCGATGACGAAAAATTACTGATTAAACCTTTATGTTTAATTACTGCTAAGCCCGCAATGTATGTTGCTAACGTAAAAGAAGATGGCTTCTCAAATAATCCACACCTTGAGGCTGTCAAGCAACATGCTGCAAAAGAAAATGCTCCAGTCGTAGCAGTTTGTGCTGCGATTGAGGCTGAAATTGCAGACTTAGATGAAGCAGACAAGATTGAGTTCTTGGCTGATCTAGGTATGGAAGAGCCTGGCTTGGATCGCGTGATCCGTGCAGGTTATTCATTATTGGGATTGCAGACTTACTTTACCGCTGGTGTTAAAGAAGTTCGTGCTTGGACTATTCATGTGGGCGACACGGCGCCTCAAGCTGCCGGCGTTATTCACACCGACTTTGAGCGTGGATTTATTCGAGCTCAAACTATTTCTTATGATGACTTTGTTCAGTTCAAAGGTGAATCAGGTGCCAAGGAAGCAGGCAAGATGCGCGCTGAAGGTAAGGAGTATGTTGTGAAGGACGGGGACGTATTGAACTTCTTATTTAACGTCTAAATTATTCTGATCCAATAAAAAAGCCCTGAAAAGGGCTTTTTGCTTATGTGGCCAAGAGAGGCTAGAGTGCTTATCAGCCAGCTTTAGCAGCCTTTTCTAGACACCTAGAAATTTCTTCATAACGTTTTAGCGCCATCTTGGTAGGCAGTACTTCTTTTTTACGACCATCTGCATTGGCTGCCATTTTGATGTAGCCCATTACGCTCAGATTTTTGAGGCGCCCATGCAATGTGGCTTGCGAGCCTAAATCAGCGAGTGAAATTAGGTCACCAACCAAAATTGCCTGTTTTGTATGAGCGCATGCGACGATCTTATCGAGCAAGCTTTCCTCAATACAGTCAAGCTTCTTGCCTGGGTTAATGCGATCGATAGCATCAATCAGGTTGAGAAACTTAATATAAGACGAGGTTTTTGGAATTGGCATTTTTAGAGAGTAATTATTGTGTATTAGCTTTTGAGCTAACATGAGTGTATTCCTAGTTGCCAGTCTTAGCAATTGACGCATATCAATTAAAAAATAATCCATACTGATTGCAATGTCTAAATTCTTCACAGTTTCTTCAGAATGGTTAATTGGATGCGCGATTAGTGCGATGGCGTACACATTTCTCTTTTACTTCAATGGTTGGTTAACGAATAGTTTGGTATTTGGTTTGGGGGTAAATTGGATTTATCTTCCCGCCGGATTACGTTTATTTCTAACCTTGATTTTTGGATTACCTGGCGCTCTCGGAATCGCAATCGCCTCTTTCCTAATTAGCTACTACGGCGACTTCCCGCATGAATTAACGCTTTGCATTGGCATTGGATTGATTTCAGGATTTGCACCGTACTTAGCCAGATATTTTGTATTTAGTAATCTTCGGCTGGAGTCAGATTTAAGTAATCTGAATTTCCCAAAACTCATTGCTTGTATTTTGATCTATTCCTTGCTCTCAGCAGGCTTACATCAATGGTGGTTTTCTACCATGACTCTGGAGGATACGGGCAGCATCAATCACTTTGTGGTGATGTTTATTGGCGATGTATTGGGTTCACTGCTGCTGATCTCTTTGATCAAATATTGCTTGGATCTATTGAGAAAAGTTAGGAAAACAGCTCACTAAGGGCGGCGCCAGGGTCGGCGGCACGCATAAAGGCCTCTCCCACTAAGAATGCGTTTACTTGGTGTTCACGCATGAGCTGAACATCGGCACGACCCAATATCCCAGACTCTGTTACCAATGTTTTGCTACTTGGAACCATAGATAGCAGAGAAAGTGTGGTTTGCAGAGTGACCTCAAAAGTTTTGAGGTTGCGGTTGTTGATGCCAAGCAAAGGCGTCTTAAGCTCTAAGGCTTGCTCTAACTCTGGGGCATTGTGAACTTCAACCAGAACATCTAGACCCAGCTCATGAGCGCAGGCTTCTAAATCTTTCATTTGATTTAATTCAAGGCAGGCCACGATTAACAGAATTGCGTCTGCACCAATCGCACGAGCTTCATAAACTTGATAGGGGTCTATGGTGAAATCTTTGCGTAGCACGGGAATGCTGCACGCTGCTCGAGCCTGCTGAAGATAAGCATTGCTGCCTTGAAAGTAATCTACATCCGTTAAGACCGATAAACAGGCGGCACCATGTTTTTCATAAGACTGCGCAATCTCGGCTGGCGCGAAGTTCTCACGCAAGATGCCTTTACTTGGACTTGCTTTTTTAATCTCAGTAATGACTCCAGCCTTGCCGGCAGTAATCTTTTGTTCAATCGCTTGAATAAAGCCTCTTGGCTTCAGAAGTGCATCCTGATTATTCGCCTCTGCCTGTTCACGTTGATTAGTAAGTGATACTTTTTGAAGGCAGTTAGCAACCTCAATCTTTTTAGTTGCAACAATTTTGTCGAGAATATCGCTCATGAATGATGACTTATTTAGATTGAGTTGCCGCAACAAAGGCATCTAACTTTTGACGAGCGGCCCCTGATGCAATGGCAGCTTTAGCTAGTGATATACCACTAGCAATATCTTTTGCTACCCCAGCTACATATAGTGTTGCGCCAGCATTAAGACAAACAATATCGCTTGCAGGGCCCAACTTGCCGTCAATCACATCTAATACGATCTGTTTAGATTCTTGAGCATTAGCTACCTTAAAGCTATTGGTCGGAGCAGTAGTTAATCCAAAGTCTTTTGGATGAATTTCATATTCACGTACCACGCCATCTTTGAGTTCTCCCACTAAGGTAGAGCCCTCAAGGGAAATCTCATCTAGACCATCGCGACCATACACTACCAGTGCATGTTCCATTCCTAGGGCTTGCAGTACGTGAGCTTGAATACCCACGAGGTCTGCATGAAATACACCCATCAGAATACGTTTGGCATCTGCGGGGTTGGTAAGTGGGCCTAAGATATTAAAAATGGTTCGTACACCAAGCTGTTTTCGGATTGGCACCACGTTTTTCATTGCTGGATGATGGTTTGGGGCAAACATAAATCCTGCGCCTACCGTTGAAATGCATGTAGCTACTTGTTCGGCAGGCAGCGCGAGATTCACGCCAAGCGCTTCCAATACGTCAGCGCTACCTGATTTGCTGCTCACACTACGATTACCGTGTTTAGCAATCTTTGCTCCTGCACCTGCGGCCACAAACATTGCCGCAGTAGAGATGTTAAATGTGTGTGCGCCATCGCCGCCTGTGCCAACCACATCTACTAAATGACTACGGTCTGCTACCTGCACTGAAGTTGCAAATTCACGCATCACTTGTGCGGCAGCTGCGATTTCGCCAACGGTCTCTTTTTTAGTGCGTAAAGCTACTAACAAGCCAGCCACCAACTCTGGTGGCATCTCTCCGCTCATGATGAGGCGCATCATCGCTGTCATCTCATCATGAAACAATTCGCGATGTTCTATGCAGCGTTGTAGGGCTTCTTGCGGAGTGATTGACATAGCGCTGTGATTAAGGTGGATTACTTGTTTTGTAAAAAATTCTTGAGCAAGGCATGACCATGTTCAGAAAGAATAGATTCTGGGTGGAACTGTACGCCTTCAACAGCTAGCTCACGATGCCGTACACCCATGATTTCACCATCAGAGGAGGTTGCAGTTACCTCTAGCATGGCAGGCAAAGAACTTTTCTCTATGGCAAGAGAGTGATAGCGTGTGACCTTAAATGGATCGGGGAGATTTTTAAATACACCCACTCCGGTATGGTGAATACTGTCGGTTTTCCCATGCATCACTTTTTGGGCGCGAATGACTTTACCCCCAAATGCTTCGCCAATTGCCTGGTGCCCTAAGCACACCCCGAGAATTGGAATCTGTCCGGCATAACGTTTAATAGTTTCTACAGAGATTCCAGCTTCAGCTGGGCTACATGGTCCAGGTGAGATGCAGATGCGCGCAGGATTAAGCTGAGCAATATCCTCAACAGCAATTTCATCATTACGAAATACTTTTACCTCTTCACCGAGTTCTGCAAAATATTGAACGAGGTTGTAGGTAAATGAATCGTAGTTATCAATCATTAGGAGCATCAAGTCCTCCTTGTACTAAATCTGCGGCAGTAAGTACTGCGCGTGCTTTGGCTTCTGTTTCTTTCCATTCGGCAGTGGGATCAGAATCAGCGACAACGCCTGCGCCGGCCTGAGAGTGCAACATGCCATCGCGAATAACGCCCGTACGAATAGCAATGGCGACATCCATGTCACCTGAAAAGGAGAGGTAGCCTACTGCACCACCATACACACCGCGCTTCACAATTTCCATCTCATCGATGATTTCCATTGCCCGAATTTTTGGCGCGCCAGACAAAGTGCCTGCTGGGAAGGTAGCTCGCAATACATCCATATTGCTCATATTGTCTAAAAGATCACCCTCTACTGAGCTCACAATGTGCTGAACGTGAGAGTACTTCTCAATAGACATCGAGTCAGTTACTTTTACTGAGCCAGTTTTTGCTATCCGACCTACGTCATTGCGTGCCAAATCAATCAGCATGACGTGTTCAGCGATTTCCTTAGGGTCTGCCAATAGCTCTTTAGCCAAGCGTTTATCTTCCTCGGGGTTTGCTCCACGAGGACGGGTGCCTGCCAGCGGTCGTATTGTGACAATTTTCTCGGCAGCCCGTTTTTCTTGGCGAACCAGAATCTCAGGAGATGAGCCCACAATTTGCATATCCCCAAAGTCATAGAAGTACATATAGGGTGACGGGTTGAGTGAGCGTAAGGCTCTGTAGAGCGCTAAAGGAGAATCGGTGAATGGTTTGCTGATGCGTTGACCAATCACTACCTGCATACAATCGCCAGCCAAAATATATTCTTTGGTTTTCAGGACCGCAGTTTCAAAATCTGCGGCCTTAAATTTACGAATGAGATCTGTTTTGCTGCTTGGTAAAGATGCTGGCATATTTGCTGGCTTACCAAGGCAAGTCATTAATTCTTTTAAACGCTCTTGCGCTTTTTCAAAACTGTCTGCAACGCTGGGGTCTGCATAAACAATGAAGTAAATTTTTCCGGCGACGTTATCAACCACTGCCAACTCTTCAGTCAACATAAGTTGAATATCGGGCACACCTAATTCATCTGGAAGTTGATGATGCGCTAATCGTGACTCGATATAACGGACAGTGTCATAGCCAAAGTAGCCCGCTAGGCCACCACAAAAACGTGGCATGTCAGGCTGCAGTGCTACCTTGAAGCGTTTGAAATAAGTATCAACAAAATCGAGTGGATTCTCATGATTCGTCTCAACGATTTTTCCATCGGTCACGACTTCATTCATTGGTGCACTAGGTGTGCCAACAGTTTTGATGATCGTCCTGGCAGGCAGACCAATAAAGGAGAAGCGCCCAAAACGTTCGCCACCTAAAACGGACTCTAATAGGTAGGTATTTTTCTTGCCGAATGCTTGGCTCAGTTTGACGTAAAGTGACAATGGAGTTTCAAGATCAGCCAAAACCTCTTTAATGAGAGGAATGCGATTGAAACCCTGTTTAGCTAAAGCATTAAATTCTTCGCGTTGCATTAGGATCTTCCAGACTTTCCTAATTCAGCACGCATTGCTGTGATTACATCTGCATAATTTTCTTTGCCATAAATCGCTGAGCCTGCAACAAAAGTATCAGCACCTGCTTTTGCTACTTCGGCAATGTTGTCCACTTTAATGCCGCCATCCACTTCAAGACGAATATGTCGACCAGTTTCTGATTGATAACGATCTAGACGTGCGCGCACCTGAGCAATTTTATTCAGAGTGCTTGGAATAAATGATTGACCACCGAATCCTGGATTGACTGACATTAGTAATACGAGATCAATTAATTCAAGAGTGTGATCGAGATGATCTAGCGGAGTTGCTGGATTCAATACAAGACCTGCTTGACAACCCTGGTCTCGAATGAGATTCAATGTGCGATTGACATGAGGACTTGCCTCGGGATGAAAGCTAATTAAGTTTGCACCTGCTTTCGCAAAGTCGGGCACGATGCGATCCACAGGTTCGATCATGAGGTGCACATCAATCACTGCAGGCTTGCCATCTTTTATTGCGTAAGGGCGAATAGCCTCACAAACCAAGGGGCCAATAGTGAGATTGGGTACGTAGTGGTTATCCATCACATCAAAGTGAATCCAATCAGCGCCCGCCACTAAAACGTCCTGCACTTCCTTACCTAGACAGGCGAAGTCAGCGGACAAAATCGACGGAGCAATGACAAATTGACTATTTGAGGATGTTTTTTGGCTTTCCATCCCTAGATTCTAGCTTGCAGTTGGCCTTAGGATGGAGCAGAATTCGAGCATGAATCCCCACGAAATGAGCATTACGGTCAAAGCCCAGTATCTTCCAGAGCAATCTGACCCCGATAACCGCCAATTTGCCTTTGCCTATACCGTCACCATTCGAAATACCGGTACGGCCAGCATTCAGCTCATTGCCCGCCATTGGTTTATTACTGATGGGGATAACGATGTCCAGGAAGTACGGGGCTTGGGGGTGGTAGGCCAGCAGCCACTATTGAGGACTGGGGAGCATTTTGAGTACACCAGCTGGGCAACCCTGCCTACGCCCGCAGGAACCATGCGCGGGGAGTATTTCTGCGTTACTGAGGACGCCCAGTTTTTTCAGGCCCCCATTCCTGAGTTTGCCTTGGTAATGCCGCGCACCCTGCACTAAAAAGGGTCGCAAAAATGCTATTTTTTACCTTTGCCTGTCCAGAGGACAATAAATAGCAGAAGTCCTAAGGCAAGAGCACCCTCAAAGACAAACAGTAGCATTGGGTATTCATCGAGTAAATTGGCGATCATGATTTCTAAATTTAAATTTGTTGTATTAAGTGTATTCGCAATTCTGCTCACGAGCTTGATTGCAGGATGTTCTACTCCCCCTACTCGCGGTGCGGGATTTCGCTCCAGTAGCTCGGGTGCGTCACCATCGAGCTACAGCTCTTCCATTGCCAGTTTCAGCGCAGTATCTTGGCAGGCGTTGCCGGGATGGCAAGAAGATGACTTGTCTCAAGCATGGCCTGCATGGTTAAAAAGTTGCGATGCTCTACGCAAAAAAAATAGTGAAATCAATTGGCGTCCGGTATGCGCTCAAGCAAGTAATGTTTCAAGTCGTGATGCGCAATCGATTCGGAAATATTTTGAAAGTAATTTTCAGGCCTATGAAATTCGTACTAGCTCTGGAAGTGATACCGGATTAATCACCGGCTATTACGAGCCCGTGATTAATGGTTCGTTAACTCGTACTAGTACTTACACCGTCCCTCTTTATAGTTACCCAAGTGCTTGGCGCAAATCAAAACCTAATCCCGGCCCAACCCGTGCAGAGCTAATAAATTCAGGGGTTTTAAAGGGTTCGGAAATTGCTTGGGTACAAGACCCAGTTGAAGCTGCCTCCATGCAAATTCAGGGCTCGGGAAAAATTCGTCTCGAGGACGGCAAAATTATGCAACTAGGGTTTGCTGGAACAAATGAACAGCCCTTTAAATCATCGGCACAATGGTTGCTTGATCGAAAAGAAATCACTCGTAGCGAAGCAACCATGCAGGGTATCTCGCAATGGGCTAAGCGAAATCCTGAGCGTGTGAATGAAATGCTCAATGCCAATCCCCGTTTTGTCTTTTTTAAAGAAACCTTTGGCACTGTTGGTGCTCTGGGTGTGTCATTAACTAGCGAGCGCAGTATCGCGGTTGATCCCCAAGCAATGCCTTTGGGGGCTCCAGTGTTTCTTGCAACCACTAAACCGCTGAGCAATCAGTCTTTACAAAAGCTGGTAATGGCCCAAGATACGGGTAAAGCGATTGTGGGCGGCGTCAGAGCAGACTACTATTGGGGATCAGGAGATTCTGCTGGAGAGATGGCGGGTCGCATGAAACAAAACGGTAGGATGTGGTTGTTGCTTCCGCGTTAATAGTGTACTTATTACTGAAAGAAATTCATGAGCTACAAAACAATTTTGACTGAAGTAGACGGTAGAGTTGCCACGATTACTTTGAATCGTCCTGAGGTGCTCAATGCGTTGAATGATCAACTGATGGATGAGCTTGGTGCTGCGTTGTTGGCATTTGACGCTGACGATAACATTGGCTGCATGATCATTACTGGTAGTGAAAAGGCATTTGCAGCCGGTGCAGATATTGCTTCAATGGCGAAGTATGGTTTGAAAGACGTTTATCGCGAAGACTTTATTACCCGTAATTGGGAAGAGATTAAAAAAGTCCGTAAGCCAGTCATTGCTGCAGTCTCTGGCTATGCTCTAGGTGGTGGGTGCGAGTTAGCGATGATGTGCGACACCATTATGGCTGCTGATAATGCGAAGTTTGCACAACCCGAGGTGAAGTTGGGCATCATTCCTGGTGCGGGTGGTACACAACGTTTGCCCCGCGCTGTATCAAAAGCCAAGGCAATGGACTTAGCATTAACAGGGCGCATGATGGATGCTGCAGAAGCTGAGCGTTCTGGATTGGTTGCCAGAATATTTCCTCAAGCAGACTTGCTAAAAGAAGTGAAAGCAATTGCTAAGGGAATCGCGGATATGCCTTTATTGACTGCCATGATGGTCAAAGAGAGTATCAATACTGCATACGAAACGACCTTGTCCGAAGGAATTCATTTTGAGCGCCGTCTGTTTCATGCCTGTTTTGGTACAAACGATCAGAAGGAAGGTATGGCTGCGTTTATGGAAAAACGCCCAGCCAAATTTACTAATTCTTAATTAAAAGAATTTAGATTTTCTCTAGGAAGCGTTGAGCTAATTTGACCCAATAGCTCACGCCCACTGGAATCAAAGAGTCATTGAAGTCGTAGGAGGGATTATGTAGGTGGCATGGGCCCATGCCGTGACCTACGGAGCGATGATCGCCATCCCCATTACCCAGGAATACATAGCAACCCGGCTTCTCCAGCAACATAAATGCAAAATCTTCAGCGCCCATCGTAGGATCGATTGAAGCATTAACATTTTGCTTGCCCACCAATTCGCTCATGACTTCAGTAGCAAATTCCACTTCATTCGCATGATTAATAAGTGGCGGGTAATTTCGTGCAAATGTAATTTCCGCTTGGCAATCGAAAGCGCTCGAAACGCTGTGAGCAATTTCTCGTAAGCGTTGCTCAATGAGGTCCAACACATCTAAAGTGAAGGTGCGGACTGTGCCGCCGATAAAGGCGCTATCAGGAATAACGTTGCTAGTTTCACCCGCATGAAATTGGGTGATCGATAAAACAGCCGCATCCACAGGGCGTTTATTGCGCGTAATGATACTTTGTAATGCAAGCACTACTTGTGCACCAGTAAAAACTGGGTCAGCGCTGTTGTGGGGTAAGGCTGCGTGACCACCTTTACCTTTGATAGTAATTTCAAATGTATTGCTAGAGGCCATCATAGGTCCAGGCGTTACGCCAAAGTGACCTTCTGCTAAACCAGGCCAATTATGTAAACCGAATACGGCATCACATGGAAACTCTTTAAAGAGTCCATCTTTGATCATTTCATTTGCACCGGCACCACCTTCTTCAGCAGGCTGAAAAATAAAAATTACTGTGCCTTTGAAATCGCGGTGATTTGATAAATACTGTGCAGCACCAAGAAGCATGGCGGTGTGACCATCATGACCACAGGCATGCATTTTTCCTGGATTTTTTGAGGCATGTGCAAAGTTATTGTGTTCTTGAAGTGGCAGTGCGTCCATATCGGCACGTAGACCAATCATCTTGCCTGGACCTAAGTCGCCATCTAAGCGACCCACTACGCCAGTTTTTCCCATACCGCGGTAAACGGCAATTCCCCAGCTGGAAAGTGCTTCTGCTACCAAGTCGGCTGTGCGATTCTCTTCAAAACGCAATTCAGGATGCGCATGAATATTGCGTCTAATTTCTTGAATAGCTTCTGCGGAGTCAGTAATTTCTGGGATTAAATGCATCCCTTCATCTTATCCGAAAGTCTTTTGCGATGTCTTTGAATGGTGATGGATGCTGATTATTGCTTGGGTAATTGAATGTGCTGTGCAGCAAAATTCAAAGCATCAATTGAATAAGGGCTATTAGCAGCTTTCCAAAACTCTTTTGGGAGGGGCGGAATAAGGCCTAAAAATGGCGCTCCAATTCTGGCTTGCAAGGTTTGTAGGTTTTCTTGCAGCAGCGGCATTTCTTCGCTAAGAGCATTGGCTACCCATCCAGAAATCTTTAAATTACGTGCCTTGATTGCTTCATAAGTCAGGATAGCGTGATTGATGCAGCCTAATTTCATACCCACCACGAGAATCAGTGGCATATCAATGATTTTTGCAAACTCTCCAAGGTCTTCATCTGCATTCAGTGGAATGAGTAAACCGCCAGCACCTTCAACCACAATGCAATCTGCATGTTGGCGAATATTCTGAAAAGCTTCAGTCATCACACTCATTTCCAGTTGAATTCCCTGCTTTTCTGCTACGAGGTGGGGGGCGGCAGCTTGATCCAGCACATAAGGGCACAGATTGAATTCATTGGAGTCAAGGTTTGACGCAATGCGCAGCGTTTCCAAATCCTCGTTGAGAGTGATTCCCTGTGCATCTTTGTAGGTGCCGGCGACAACAGGTTTAAAGCCAATAGTTTTAATGCCTTGCGCACGCAACTTCAGTATGAGAGCGCCACTTACCAATGTTTTGCCAACCTCGGTATCTGTGCCGGTAACAAAGAATCCAAACTGCTTATTCATCAGATGCCTTTTGGATTGCTGCTTGTTCTATGGTCTTCAAAGTGGTGATTAGCTGACGTAAATCTGCTTCGCTATGATTGGCAGAAAAGGTAATCCGTAATCTTGCACTTCCAATAGGAACGGTGGGCGGGCGAATGGCCGGAATCCAGTAACCTGCTTCATCTAATAATTTGGCGGCTAATAAAGCATTAGCGTTACTGCCCAAAATGACAGGCTGAATGGCAGTGCAAGAGGAGACTTTTTCCCATTGAGAAAAATGCATTTCATCTTGCCAAATACGAATGAGTTGATTCAGTTGGGCGCGGCGATTGGCCCCTTCATCCCCCTCAATAATGTCTAAACTCTTTGTGAGTGTGTGCGCTATTGCTGGTGGCGTAGCAGTACTGTAAATAAACGGACGGCCTTTTTGAATTAGCCATTCAATCAAGGTTTCGTGTGCACAAACAAAGGCGCCACTAACACCAGCAGCCTTGCCAAGGGTGCCGATATAAACAATGCGTTCTGAGCAGATATTTTCCTGCTCCAAAATGCCATGCCCTTGTTTTCCGAGCACGCCAAAGCCGTGCGCGTCATCTACCAATAGGAGCGCATCATGTTGCTCTGCGAGCTCCAATAGTTTCTTCACGGGAGCGAGGTCGCCATCCATGCTAAAGACGCCATCGGTAACGATCATCTTGAGATCACTTTGATCCGCCTTTAGTAATTCGCTTAAAGTATTTACTTCCTCATGATCAAATAAGCTCACGCGTGCATTTGACTGTGCGCTTGCG
Organism: Polynucleobacter sp. MWH-Jannik1A5; assembly: GCF_018881795.1. Classification (GTDB taxonomy): domain Bacteria; phylum Pseudomonadota; class Gammaproteobacteria; order Burkholderiales; family Burkholderiaceae; genus Polynucleobacter. The sequence goes on from NZ_JACVPQ010000001.1 coordinate 1,003,179, forward strand.
AGACGAACACCATCAATTAGTGAAGCATGATTTAGCTTTGCAGAGTAAATGCTGATAGACCCTTGTGGTGCAAGCCTTGCAAAGGCTGTAATAGCTGTCAGGTTAGTAAGATAGCCGGTGCTAAAAAAGAGCGCGCGTGCATCTGGGATATGTTGCTTTTGGAAAGCAGCTAACTTGGCTTCAAGAATCTCATGAGCAACACTGTGACCGCTAATGAGATGGGAAGCGCCACTACCAACACCATATATCTTGGCACCTTCTGCAATGGCTTGAATTAAATCGGGATGGTTTGCGAGCCCTAGATAGTCATTGCTACAGAAGGCTTTTAACTCACGCCCATTAACTACGGCTTTGGTGTCGCATGGGGATTGAGTCGCTTTGAGTTTTCGCTTGAGTAGTTGCAGATCTAAATCCGCAATTTGATCTTGAGCTAAACGAAGGGCACTAAATGAGTTCGTCATGCTAATGCCTTTTCTAGAGCAAGCTTTACTGCGCTACCCAATTGCATCGCTTCTTCGGATGACAAAATATATGGGGGCATCACATAAATCGTGTTGCCGATAGGTCTAATTAATATTCCCTTTTCTAAACTATGAGCAAACATAATTCGTGCAAAAGTTTTTGCGTCCTTAAGACAGTCATTTTTAATATCGAATGCCAAAATCATTCCCTGCTGCCGCCAATGCTCGATACGTTCATCGGTCTTTGCCCACGCAAAAGCTTTAGCTAAATCTTTTGAGCGCTCAATATTTTTTTCCAATACATTTTCAGCTTCAAAAATCTCAAGGCAAGCCAGAGCAGCAGCGCATGCTAGTGGATTGCCGGTATATGAGTGGGAGTGTAAAAACCCTTGCGATGTTTGGTCACCATAAAATGCTTGGTAAATCTGCTTGGTAGTAAGGCATAGAGATAGTGGCAAGTAACCGCCACTAATTCCCTTGGAAAGGGTTAAGAAGTCTGGCCAGATACCAGCATGTTCACAGGCGAAAAACTTACCGCTCCGCCCACAGCCAACGGCAATCTCATCTGCAATCAGATGCACTTCATAGCGATTGCATAGCTCTCTGACTAGGCACAGATATTCGGGAGAGTGCATAGCCATTTGTCCGGCGCATTGCACTAAGGGTTCGACAATAAAGGCGGCTATCTGTTGATGCTCTTTTGCAAATAACTCTTCAAGCTGTTTGGCTGCGTGTTTTGCCACATCTTCTGCGGTCTCACCAACTTTTGCTTTGCGTGCATCGGGGGAGGTGACTGTGTAGACATCTTGAAGCAGCGACCCGTAAGCTTCTCTGAAAATGGCTACGTCAGTTACCGCTAATGCACCTAGCGTTTCTCCGTGATAACCATTCTCTACACAAACAAACTTTTTCTTTTGTGGTTTGCCATTGAGTTGCCAATAGTGATGACTCATCTTCAGCGCAATCTCCACAGCAGAAGCGCCATCAGATGCGTAAAAGACGTGGCCTAAATGATGATTGGTAAGTGCCGACAGTTTTTCGGATAACTCCACTACTGGTGGATGCGTGAATCCTGCGAGCATCACATGCTCAATTTTTTCTAGCTGCTCTGTAATTGCTTGATTGATACGTGGATTGGAGTGGCCAAATAAATTGGTCCACCAAGAGCTAATAGCGTCGAGCAGGGCATTGCCGTTTTCGTCATATAACCAAGCGCCCTTACCTTTTGTAATGGCAACCAGCGGAAATGACTCATGCTGTTTCATCTGAGTGCATGGGTGCCAAACTGCGGCTAGGCTGCGGTCAACAAGGGGAGCTTGATTTAAGTCGGAAATAACCTTCATGTTTGATATTTGACCACTAGTTTTCCCAATTTCAGGCCTGTATCTGTTATGTTTATGCCTTGAATCTACCTAATTTCTGGAATTTGCCCATGCAGGACACTCAAACCGTTGAAAAACCTTTAACCCAGTTCAAATCGAAGGCTGAATTGCACCAGGGTGCAAATGCAGAGATCGTGGCAGCTGGAGAGTGGTCCGTGCCTCAAATTGAGGCCTTATTTGCGCTTCCCTTTAATGAATTGATGCTTAAGGCCCAAGAGACTCATAAGGCTTATTTCCCTGAGGCTGATGTGGAATTAGCCACCTTGTTGTCAATCAAGACAGGTGGTTGTCCTGAGGATTGCGGCTATTGCCCTCAAGCTGCGCGTTATGACACCGACGTTAAGGCCGAGAAGTTGATGGGCTTGGACGAGGTTTTAGAGGCTGCCAAAGCAGCTAAAGCGGCTGGCTCTAACCGTTTCTGTATGGGTGCTGCTTGGCGCGAACCTAAAGACCGCGATATCGAAAAAGTCACTGCCATGATCAAGGGCGTAAAGGCCTTAGGACTTGAAACCTGCGCCACCTTGGGCATGCTGGAGGCCGATCAAGCTCAGGCGCTTCAAGAGGCTGGTTTGGACTTCTACAACCATAATCTAGATACCAGTGAAGACTTTTACCGCTCAGTAATTTCTACTCGGGGCTACCAGGATCGTTTAGATACGATTTCAAACGTCCGTGCTGCTGGTATGTCAGTGTGTTGTGGCGGCATCGTGGGTATGGGTGAGTCTAGAGAGCAGCGTGCCGCCTTTCTGGCGCGCTTAGCCAATCTGAGTCCATATCCAGAATCGGTGCCTATTAATCATTTGGTACCAGTTGCTGGCACTCCTTTGGCAGACCAAAAGCCCTTAGATCCACTCGAGTTTGTGAGAACCATTGCAGTTGCAAGAATCACCATGCCTAAAGCCCGTGTACGCCTTTCAGCAGGCCGTCAGGAGCTGGGCAGAGCTGTTCAGGCCATGTGCTTCTTGGCTGGCGCTAATTCGATTTTCTATGGTGAGCAATTACTCACTACTGGCAATCCAGAAGCCGAACAAGACCGTGAGCTCTTGGCTGAGTTGGGTCTAAAGACTAAGCAAAGCAGTAAAGCAGAGGTTTTGATCTAACTTTTCTCCAGAATGTCCCCAATAGATCGTCTTATTCTGGAGTTTGACACCGCCCTTCGGTCGGTTGTTGGGGGCGCTAATGCTCAAAGGCCTATTCCAGGGTCAAATTTAGCGAGTAACTCAGGGTTAGATGCCGCTGAACGAAAACATGCTGCAGGTCTCATGCGAGTAAATCACGTTGGCGAAGTTTGTGCTCAAGCGCTATATCAATCACAAAAATTAGTTGCACGAAATCCAGAAATTCAGGAGATGCTGAATCACTCAGGTCAAGAAGAGATGGATCATCTTGCGTGGTGTGAAACTCGCCTCCAAGAACTTGGTTCGCATACGAGTTATCTTAACCCGTTGTGGTATGCAGGATCCTTTGCAATCGGCATGGCAGCAGGCTTAGCGGGCGATAAGTGGAGCTTAGGTTTTGTGGCTGAAACAGAAAAACAAGTTGAGAATCACTTAGAAAGTCATCTCCAAAAATTGCCAAAAGAGGATCAACGCTCACGCGCAATTGTTGATCAAATGCGCGTTGATGAAATTGCTCACGGACAAGCTGCAAAAAATGCAGGCGGTGCACATTTGCCAGAACCCATTCAGAAAATAATGCAGGCAATGTCCAAGGTAATGACTACTACTGCTTACAAAATTTAAAACTGAAATACGATTTAATTCGCAAAATCTATTTCTGATTAACTTTGATATATTTTTTCGCCTATTACTGTTTTTAAATACAGTATATTTAGGGATTATCTAGCCCAATAGCTAAGATCTATTCTTAAGTATATTTTCCAAGCCATTGTTTCAAGTAGCTATTTTACTAACACCATTTTCTGAACACACGACGCTAAGTGTTTGTAAACACTAGAGAAATTCCTAAAAAAACTCCCAAAAACACTTGACCCTCTTAGTGCGATCCTCTAAAGTGGGAGGAAGTGTGAAAAAGTGGGGTAAATGGTGTTTCAAGGTGCGTCAGCTCTCAATTTAGATGCAAAAGGCCGCATGTCTGTGCCGGCAAAGCATCGCGACGCCTTGTTGGTACAAGGCGAGGGCCGAATCACGCTCACAAAACACCCCGATGGCTGCCTACTTCTCTTCCCAAGGCCTGAGTGGGAAACCTTCAGAGCGAGAGTTGCGCAATTGCCAATGGATGCTCACTGGTGGCGTCGCATCTTCTTGGGTAATGCAGCAGAAATGGATTTGGATAGCGCTGGTCGCGTGTTGGTTAGCCCTGAATTGCGCGCAGCAGCTGGAATAGAAAAAGAAGTGATATTGCTTGGCATGGGAAGTCACTTGGAATTGTGGGACGCAGCTACATACGCTGCAAAAGAACAGGCTGCGATTGCGCAAGGCATGCCTGAAGCACTCAAGCAATTTAATTTTTGATGACAGGGTGCTATGAACATAACTCATCGCCCAGTGTTACTGGCCGAGGCGGTGACGGCGCTAGTTGGTGGCCCACTGATTCAAAATCAAAATTCAGCAAAACAAATTCTGGTAATCGATGGAACCTTTGGGCGTGGCGGTCATACTCAAGCGCTGCTCAAAGAATTGAATCCATCAGCACGCATGATTTCCTTCGACAAGGATCTGGATGCGATCGCAGTAGCACAACAAATCAACGATCCGCGCTTGAAAATTGTTCACGACAGTTTTGCGCAAATGGATCAGTACGCAGAAACAGAATCGGTCGATGGAATTTTGTTGGATTTAGGAATCAGCTCGCCGCAAGTGGACGAAGCACATCGGGGATTTTCATTTCGTCGCGAAGGTCCGCTCGATATGCGCATGAATACCGATCATGGTTTGACGGCAGCAGAGTGGTTGGCGCAAGCACCGGTGGAGGAAATCACGCACGTGATTAAGACTTACGGAGAAGAGCGTTTTGCATTTCAGATTGCCAAAGCCATAGTGGCCAAGCGTGAAGAGGGTTTGTCCCCAAAAACAACAACAGCGTTGGCTAGTCTAGTTGCTAGCGTTGTCCGCACGCGTGAAGCAGGTCAAGATCCTGCTACTAGAACTTTTCAAGCCTTGCGTATTTTTATTAACCGAGAGTTAGAGGATTTAGAGCTTGGTTTAAAGGCGGCTTTGAAATTATTAAAGCCTGGCGCCAGACTAGCGGTGATTAGTTTTCACTCTCTTGAAGATCGAATTGTGAAGCAGTTTATGCAGGCACATGCAAAAGTGGAAGTCCCACGTGGCCTACCTGTGCGTGATAGAGATCTGCCGCAAAGCGTACTGGAAATTATTGGTCGTGTTAAGCCAAGTGATGCTGAGGTTTCTGAGAATCCGCGTGCACGTTCAGCAATTATGCGTGTTGCTGAAAAGCGCATGGGAGTAGTTGCATGAATCGTGCGACATTGACCTTGCTCGCATTGTTATTAATTTGTGCTCTATCCTTAGTAGCCGCGCAGCAGCGTGCGCGTAAGTTATTTATTCTGCAGGAACGTGCGCAAATTGAAGAGCGCAAGTTAAATCAAGAATGGTTACGTCTTGAATATGAGCAACGTAATCTTTCGAAGTCTGCGCGTATTCGTGATGTTGCGCGTAATCAATTGCGCATGTCCCCAATTTCTCCTGAACGTACTTTGTATCTGAGGGAGGCTAAATGAGGCCGGTCGGTTTTTCTACTACGCCTAATTTAGTGTTGCGTCTGCCAATGTGGCGGTCGCGTTTAATGCTATTCCTCTTATTCTTTGTTTTCATGATGCTATTACTGCGCGCATTTTGGATTCAGGGTCCAGGCAATGCGTTCTATGAGGCAAAAGGTGTACGAGGTACTCAGCGCGAGTTAGAGCTACCTGCGAGTCGTGGAAAAATTTTGGATCGTAATGGCCAGGTGATTGCAACCAGCTTGGAGGCTAAGTCGGTTATTGCCTATAACGATACAGTTCCTGATGATTTGGCCGCTGACAAAGTACAAAAGTTAGCTAGCCTTTTGCAGATCAGTGAAGCAGAGTTGCGTAAAAAATTAAAAGAAGAGCGTAAGCAGATCTTCTTAAAGCGCCAGGTTGATCCAGCAATTGCGCAACAAATTAAGCAATTAGAAATCCCAGGCATTGGTTTAAATAATGAATATCGCCGCTTCTATCCAGAGGGCGAGGCGATGGCGCACGTAGTTGGCTTTACAAATGTTAACGATAAAGGCCAAGAGGGTATGGAGCTTTCGAGAGAGAAAGATCTTGCCGGACACCCAGGGCAGAGACGTGTAGTGGTTGATCGTCTTGGGCGCGTTGTCGATGAAATGGCTATTTTGCAATTGCCACAAAATGGCAAGGACTTGAATCTTTCGATTGATAGCAAGATTCAGTTCTTAGCCTATAACGCTGTGAAAGATGCAGTTGAAAAGCATCACGCTAAAGCGGGTGGTGCGGTAGTGCTTGATACACAAACGGGCGAGATCTTGGCTTTGGCAAATTACCCGAGCTATAACCCGAATGATCGAAGAGTGCTAACAGGCGAGCAATTACGCAATCGTGTATTGACGGATACTTTCGAGCCTGGTTCAACTATGAAACCTTTGACTATTGCAATCGCTTTAGAAAAGGGAGCTGTTAAGCCGGACACCAATATGGTGATTGGTGCGAAATATTTAATTGGGCCTAAACCAATTACTGATACGCACCCCTATGGAAATCTAACGGTCTCTCAAATTATTCAAAAGTCTAGCAATATTGGTACAGCAAAGATTGCAATGAATAGTCTTTCCGCTGAAGAGATGTGGGATTTCTATACTGCAGTTGGCTTTGGACAAGCACCAAAAATTGGTTTCCCTGGCGCCGTTGCTGGAACGGTGCACCCATTTAAAAAGTGGATGCCGACAGATCAGGCGCGTATTGCATTTGGTTATGGTATTTCCGCCTCTTTATTTCAGGTTGCACGCGCATACACAGTATTTGCTCGGGATGGTGAATTAGTGCCTTTGACAATTGAGCGCAGTCCAGAGTTCAAGCCAGGCACTAAAGTTCTTTCTCCAAAAACTGCTATTGAAATGCGCAGCATGATGGAGTCTGTTACCGAGCCTGGTGGCACTGCTATTAAGGCGCAGGCTGAAGGATTCCGTGTCGGCGGCAAGACTGGAACAGCGCATAAGTTAGTTGGTAAGGGGTACGGCAATAAATATCGGGCTTACTTTGCTGGTTTAGCTCCCATTAGTGCGCCGCGGATTGTGGTTGCAGTGATGATTGATGAGCCTACTGGTGGAAGTCACTACGGTGGCGACGTAGCAGCTCCTGTGTTTTCAACAATTGTGAGCGAAACACTCCATACCTTAAATGTTTTGCCAGACAACAAAGTCAAGCAAATGGTATTGCAGGATAAGAGTCCACAGGAGATTCAAGCTGCAAATGCCCAAGCTCAACATGTGGTTTTGAAGCGATGAGGGTGGACTTGAAAATAGACACCAATCACTTGATTGACCACTTACACACTTTGGCGAACTCTTCCGCAAAAGTGTGTGCGGATAGTCGCCAGATTCAGTCTGGCGATATCTTTTTTGCATATCCTGTGGGTCATGGCAATGCATTGCGCGATGGCCGTCAATTTATCAACGCTGCTTTGGAAGCTGGTGCAGCAGCCGTAGTGTTTGATCCAGCGGGTATGGGTAATCAATTTGTTGATCATCCACAATGTTTCGCAGTTGCAAATCTTGCTGCACACGCAGGCCAATTGTGCTCGCAGTGGTATGAGCACCCTAGCAAGGAATTAAGCATCATCGGTGTGACTGGTACTAATGGGAAAACGAGCATTACTCAGTGGCTCGCCCAAGCTTTAGATACTAGCAATCACCGCGCTGCGGTTTTAGGCACCTTAGGTACTGGCTTTCCGGGATCTTTAGTTCAAACTGGCTATACCACTCCAGATGCTCCAAAGTTACAAACTCAGCTAGCAGAGTTGCGTAGCGCAGGTGCAAAGCAAGTAGCCATGGAAGTATCTTCACACGCATTAGATCAATATCGCATCTCTGGAACTGACTTAAATTGCGCGGTCTTCACCAATCTCACGCAAGATCATTTGGATTACCACGGCAATATGGCCGATTATGCTGAAGCAAAAGCAAAGCTATTTCAGCAGTCTGGGCTTAAGCACGCGGTGATCAATTTGGATGATGTATTTGGCCGTGAGTTAGCCATGAACTTATTGGCGAAAGATGGCCTGAAGGTATGGGCATATGCATTGTCTCCAGCAGCATTCTCGGGTTTTGAGAAGTTTGGTGAGCGCCTACAACGTAGTTATGCAAAAGATTCAGTCCTGAGCGGGGCGGGTTATCTCTCCACTTTTATTTGTGATGGCCTGGGCAGTGTCCAGCTTCATATTCCTTTGTTAGGTGAATTTAATTTAAGCAATGCCCTTGCAGTATGGACGGTATTGCTTTCGCAAGGTATGGGCTGTGAGCTTGCGTCACAAAAGGTTAGTCAATTAAATCCAGTGCTCGGTCGCATGGAGTTAATTCAACTTGGCAAACCTCAAAAAACAGAAGGTTTGTTGGCAGTTGTGGACTATGCACACACCCCGGATGCTTTAGAGAAAACTTTGCGCGCTTTACGCCCTATCGCGGATCAACGTGGCGGAAATATTTGGTGCGTATTTGGTTGTGGTGGTGATAGAGATGTCGGCAAGCGATCGTTGATGGGCGCTGTTGCTGAGCGTTACGCCGATCAGGTTTTGATTACAAGCGACAATCCGCGGTCAGAAGATCCACAGGCCATCATGCAGATGATTCGTGATGGTATGAGATCTGAAGCACAAAATGTTCAGATGATTGCTGATCGTGCGGCTGCCATTATGGCTGCCATTCGTCATGCAGGTCCTCGCGATATTGTATTGGTTGCTGGTAAGGGTCATGAGACTACCCAAGAAATCAATGGTAAGAAATTTGATTTCTCGGACCAAGAACATATTCGCTTAGCTGCTGGGGGCGGAATCTAATGCCCATCATGACAATGCTTGCGCAAGCACAGGCTATGCTGCCTGGAAGCACATTAATTAATGCTTCTACTGACACTGCCAAAGAATTAACTATTTCTCGAGTAGGTACTGATAGTCGCCAAATTGAGCGTAATGAGTTATTTGTGGCTCTAGTGGGCGAGCGTTTTGACGCGCATGACTTTTTATCTGATGTAGCGAAAGCAGGTGCAGGGGCTGCGTTAATTAGTAGCCAGGATAAATGTCCGGCAGACTTACCAGCCATTTGTGTTTCCAATACTCGCGTTGGTTTAGGAAACTTAGCTAAAGCATGGCGCGTCAATCATCCAGTTCCTTTGGCATTAGTTACTGGGAGTAATGGCAAGACTACTGTTAAAGAAATGATCGCATCGATTTTTAAGGCTGCGGTTGGCGAACAACATACCTTGGTAACTAAGGGTAACTTAAATAACGATATTGGCTTACCTTTAACACTATTAAAGTTACGCTCCACTGATCGCCTGGCAGTTGTTGAGCTGGGAATGAATCATCCAGGCGAGACTGCACAGTTAGCTGCAATTGCACAGCCCAATATTGCGTTAATCAATAATGCCCAACGTGAGCATCAGGAGTTTATGGCAACGGTAGCGGCCGTAGCTGAAGAGCACTCGGATGCAATTCGTGCGTTGCCAGGTGACGGTGTTGCTGTATTTCCAGCGGATTCAGAATTTTCAAATGTGTGGCGACAAGCTGCTGCCGGTCGAAAAGTAATGGATTTCGTTCTGTCATCTGCGCAGAACAAGGTTTCAGCTGCGGTGACGGGAACTCTATTAAGCAATGGGCTGGTAAAGATTCAAGCGGAACAGGGCTCTATCGAAGTTCAATTAAATACATTGGGCAGTCACAATGTGCGTAATGCCCTGGCAGCAAGTGCTGTCGGCATTGCAGCAGGCATTGGTCTTGAAAAAATCAAACAAGGTCTTGAGTCTTTCTCACCTGTGAATGGCCGCATGCAGGCTAAAGTAATAGATTCAAATCGAACCCTCATTGATGATAGCTACAACGCTAATCCCGATTCTGTGCGAGCAGCGATCGATGCCTTAAAGCAATCAGGCAATTTATCTTGGTTGATTTTGGGTGATATGGGTGAGGTTGGTAATCAAGGCCCTGAGTTCCATCGCGAGGTAGGTGCATACGCGGCTGAGCAGGGAGTCAGTAAGCTGTTTGCTCTAGGTGAGCAGTGTCAATTTGCATTGCAGGGATTTAACGAGTCCGCTAACAATAATGCAACTTCATTGCATGCAAAACATTTCACAGATATGGATAGTTTGATTGTGCAATTAAAAGATGCACTTCATGCTCAGTCCAGCGGCAGTAATCAGCATTTAAATATTTTGGTTAAAGGTTCACGGTTTATGCGCATGGAGCGTGTAGTGCAGGCCTTGTTAGAGGAGGCTAAAACATGCTCTTAATGTTGGCGCAATGGTTGCAGGATGACTTCGGATTTTTCCGGGTGTTTAACTACATCACTTTTAGAGCGGTGATGGCAACGGTGACTGCATTGTTAATCGGTTTGGCTGCAGGACCTTGGGTTATTCGCAAGCTCACTGCCTTAAAGATGGGTCAAGCAGTAAGAACTGACGGACCGCAAACGCATTTAGTGAAATCAGGCACTCCAACAATGGGTGGTGTTTTGATTTTGATTGGTATCTTTATTTCATGCATATTGTGGGCAGATCTTAGCAATCGATTTATTTGGATTGTGATGATTGTTACCTTTGGCTTTGGCTTGGTAGGTTGGGTAGATGATTACCGTAAAGTGGTCTACAAAGATCCTAAGGGTATGGCCTCGAAAGAGAAATTCTTTTGGCAAACCTTGATTGGTTTATTTGCTGCAATCTATCTCGCATTCTCTGTTTCTGAAGTTAACAACCTCAAGGTGCTGCAACTGTTCTATGAGTGGCTCAGAAGCGGCTTTGCTTTAGACCTACCAGCAAAAACGAACTTGCTATTACCGTTTATGAAGGAAGTAAGCTACCCATTGGGAATTATGGGCTTCATTATTTTGAGTTACTTAGTCATTGTTGGTAGCAGTAACGCAGTGAATCTAACTGATGGTCTTGATGGTTTGGTCATCATGCCGGTGATTCTGGTGGGCGCGGCTTTAGGTGCTTTTGCCTATGTGATGGGTAATGCGATTTATGCGAAGTACCTCCTCTTTCCTTATATCCCGGGTGCTGGTGAGTTGATGATCTTCTGCGGTGCTATGGGTGGCGCAGGATTGGCTTTCCTTTGGTACAACACCCATCCAGCCCAAGTATTTATGGGTGACGTAGGTGCGCTAGCTTTAGGCGGTGCACTCGGCACTATTGCAGTCATTGTTCGACAAGAAATTGTCTTATTTGTGATGGGCGGCATTTTTGTTGCCGAAACCCTTTCAGTCATGCTCCAAGTATTTTGGTTCAAAGTAACTAAAAAACATTTTGGCGAAGGTCGTCGTATTTTCCGAATGGCACCATTGCATCATCATTTTGAATTGGGTGGCTGGAAAGAAACACAAGTAGTTGTGCGCTTCTGGATCATCACGATTCTCTTAGTCTTAATTGGCTTATCTAGCTTGAAGTTACGGTGATCCAAAAGTAAATATGTTGATTTTAGAAAATACCTTCGCTAATTCAGCTTTCATGACTGATGAAGGCTATCAAGCACCAAGCCGATTCCTCATTTTAGGTTTGGGTGAATCTGGTGTCGCCATGGCTAAGTGGTGCTTGCGTAATGGTGCAGAAGTCCGTCTCGCCGACACTCGTGAGCAATCATCATTAAGTGAGCGTCAGAATTCTTGGTTGCAAGAGCTTCATATTGCGGGTCTAAAAGATACCTGTTTTGGGCCTTTGAGTGATGACTTACTCAAAGGGATTGATGTGGTTGGTATCAGTCCAGGACTTTCTCCGGTGCAAGATCCAACATATTCTTTCTTGGTAAAAGCTGAAGAAGCTGAAATCGACGTTTGGAGCGAAATTGAATTTTTTGCTCGTGCAATTTCAGCTTTAAGCCGTATGGCGCAGGCACAAGAGTCCAGTTATGAGACTGCAGTATTGGCAATCACTGGCACCAATGGCAAAACAACCACTACCGCATTAACAGGGCAACTCTGTGAGCGTGCTGGCAAGAAAGTAGCTGTTGCGGGCAACATCAGTCCAGCTGCGTTAGAAAAGCTCATGAGTTGCTTAGATTTGGCAGATCAAATTGTGGATATGCCAGACGTATGGGTCCTCGAGTTATCTAGCTTTCAGTTGGTCTACACCCACACATTAAATGCTACTGCAGCAACGGTTCTCAATATTACTCAGGACCATTTAGATTGGCACGGAGATATGTCGGCTTATGCAGAAGCTAAGTCAAGAATATTTGGCCCCGATACAGTGTGCATTCTGAATCGCGATGATTCATTGGTGATGGGATTGCTTTCGGAAGATCAAAAAGCGGAGAAGTCTATTGTGACTTTTGGTTCTAATCGTCCAGATGAGCAAGGCGCCTTTGGTATTGAGCATGACTTGCGTGCTGGCGGTATTGATTGGTTAGTCTGGGCTGAAGTTGATGAGGATGTGGAGCCCAAGCCTAAGCGTCGTCGTAAGTCCGCAGTTGTAGAGGATGATGAGCCGTTACGCCTTAAGCGTTTAATTCCGGCTGATGCATTAAGAATTCGTGGTCGACACAATGCATTAAATGCCTTAGCTGCGCTTGCCTTGGCGCGTGCAGCGAAACTACCGATGAACGTGCTCTTGCATGGTTTACGTGATTATCATGGCGAGCCTCATCGAGTACAAAGCATTGCGATTGTTAAAGACGTTGAGTATGTGGACGATAGTAAAGGCACTAATGTGGGTGCTACTGTTGCCGCATTAAATGGTTTAGGTAATAACGAATTAGGTAAACGTATTTGGTTAATTGCTGGTGGAGATGGTAAGGGGCAAGATTTCAGCCCACTTCGTGAACCAGCTTTGCGTTTTGTAAAAGGCGCCTTCGTAATTGGTAAAGATGGTGTTGCCATTGGCGAAGCATTAGGCGCTGGAATACCTGTCACTAATTGCGGTGACTTGGTGACTGCAGTTCAGGCTGTAGCTGCACAGGCAATATCTGGCGACATAGTGTTGTTATCTCCAGCTTGCGCTAGCTTGGATCAGTTCCGTGACTATAAAGAACGTGCTCAAGTATTTGCTGCAGAAGTCGAAGAGTTGGGAATGCGCTTTGAAGGGGTCCAAGCATGAACTTAAAAGAGAAATTCTTTCCTGAAAACCGTCTTGGATTAAATCGTTTCTGGAATTTTTCTAGAGGCGGAATCGATAACTTCCGTACTGGCTTGCGAGATGCGGTATCTGGCGTAGAGCAAACTCGTTCGCGCATGATGGAGTATGACCAGTTACTTGTTTGGGCAATTTTGTCCCTCATGTTGATTGGTCTAGTGATGGTGTATTCAGCTTCTATTACTTTGGCTGATGGACCTAAGTATGCAAACTACAGTAGCAACTTTTTCTTGATCCGCCATATGATTTCTTTGGCGATTGCTATTGGAGTGGGGATTTGGGCTTTCAAGATTCCTACAAAGGTGTGGGATCGCTATTCGCCAGTCATTTTTGGATTTACCGTTTTACTGCTTATCGCGGTACTCATTCCAGGTGTGGGCAAAGGGGTGAATGGCGCTAAGCGCTGGATTCCTCTGGGATTAATGAACTTTCAGCCTTCCGAGTTAATGAAATTTGCTGCAGTGATCTTTGCGGCAAGCTATACAGTGCAACGTCAAGAATATCTCCATTCATTTGTTAAGGGCATGCTACCTATGGGTATTGCAGTTGCCTTGGTTGGTGGCTTGCTGATGGCTGAGCCGGATATGGGTGCATTCGTAGTGGTTGCATTGATTGCATTTGGCATTCTCTTTTTGGGCGGTATCAACGCTAAATTATTCGGTGGTTTGATTGCAGTTGGCTTGATGAGCGGTGCAACGATGATTGCGCTCTCACCATTCCGTCGTGGACGTATGTTGGCATTTATGGATCCATGGCAGGTAGATAACGCAGCCAATAAGGGGTATCAATTAACCCATTCACTCATGGCTTTTGGACGTGGCGAGTGGTTTGGTACAGGTCTTGGCGGTAGCGTAGAAAAATTACATTACTTGCCTGAAGCCCATACCGATTTCATCATGGCAGTGATTGGTGAGGAGCTTGGTTTTGTTGGCGTAGTCGTGATGATCTTCTTGTTCTACTGGATCGTACGTCGCGCATTCTTAATCGGACGCACCGCATTGCAATTAGATCGTAGCTTTGCAGGACTTGCTGCTAAGGGTGTGGCTATTTGGATTGGTTGGCAGGCCTTTATTAATATGGGTGTGAACCTTGGGCTGTTACCAACTAAAGGTTTGACTTTGCCATTGGTGAGTTATGGTGGCTCCGGAATTTTGATGAATGCTGTTGCAATGGCAATGCTGTTACGCATTGATTTTGAAAATCGCATTCTGATGCGTGGAGGGAAGCTTTGACAAAACCCTCAATTCTTGTGATGGCTGGTGGAACTGGTGGGCATATCTTCCCAGGCCTAGCTGTCGCTGAATACTTGCGGATTTGTGGTTGGAATGTCTCTTGGTTGGGTAATCAAGCAGGCATGGAGTATCGACTCGTGAAATCTTGTGACTTTCCATTCGAGGCGGTTGATTTTGGTGGTCTGCGTGGCAAGGGCTTAAAGACAAAGTTGATGCTGCCTATTAATCTCATGCGTGCGTGTATCCAAAGTTGGAAAATCATGCGCCGTGTTAAGCCGAATGTTGTTCTGGGTATGGGAGGGTACATTACTTTCCCAGGCGGCTTGGTGACTAAATTCCTAAAGCGCCCGCTAGTTTTGCATGAAGCCAATTCAGTGGCTGGTAGCGCCAATCTTGCGCTGAGCAAAATTGCTATGCGGACTTTGACTGGATTCCCTAATACGATGGCTCATGCTGAATGGGTTGGCAATCCGATTCGCGAAGAGTTTGATCATATGCTTGCACCAGCAGTGCGTTATGAGCAGCGCCAAGGACCGCTTTCTATTTTGGTGGTGGGCGGTAGCTTAGGGGCCGCAGCTTTAAATGAAAATATTCCAGCTGCATTGGCATTGATTCCTGAGGCATCTCGTCCAAGAGTGATTCATCAAGCAGGGGATAAGCATTTGGCGGATCTTGAAAAGCGTTATGCCGAGCTGGGTGTCGTGGCAGATATTCGTTCATTTATTGATGACATGCCCTCAGCGTATTCGCAGGCGGATTTAGTAATTTGTCGCTCAGGTGCAATGACAGTTTCTGAAATTGCGGCTTGTGGTGTTGCCTCTTGCCTCATACCTTTCCCATTTGCAATTGATGACCATCAAACTGCTAATGCACAGTTTTTGTCAAATGCAGACGCAGCAGTTTTATTGCCCCAGCCTTTACTTAATCCACAAGATTTGGCGTTGATGATTCAAAACTTGGATCGCACAGATTTAAAAGAGATGGCATTGCGTGCGTATGCCTTAGCGAAGCCGCATGCAACTCAGCGAGTAGCTGAAGTGTGTGCAGATTGTGCGGGGGTGGGTAAATGAAGCATATCGTTCAGCAAATTCACTTCATCGGCATCGGTGGCGCTGGTATGAGCGGCATTGCTGAGGTGCTGTTGAACTTGGGGTATCAGGTTTCAGGGTCAGACCTTGCTGAGGGCGCTGTTACTAAGCGCCTGCAGGAGCTGGGCGCCGTTATTCACATTGGCCATGATCCTAAAAATATTGGCACTGCAGAGGCGGTTGTGATCTCAACCGCTGTCGCTGGAAATAATCCAGAAGTATTGGCTGCTCGTGCTGCAAAAATTCCCGTCATTCAACGTGCTGTGATGTTGGGTGAGCTGATGCGTTTAAAGCAAGGTATTGCGATTGCTGGAACGCATGGTAAAACAACTACCACCAGCTTAGTTGCATCAGTTTTGGCTGAGGGCGGTTTAGATCCTACATTTGTGATTGGCGGAAAACTCAATTCGGCTGGGGCTAATGCCCGCTTAGGACGTGGCGACTTCATTGTGGTTGAGGCCGATGAATCTGATGCATCTTTCTTGCAATTATTTCCAGCGATGGAAGTAGTTACCAATATTGATGCAGATCATATGGATACCTATCAGCATGATATGGCCCGCTTAAAGCAAGCGTTTGTGCAGTTTATTCAGCGCATGCCGTTTTATGGTGTCGCAGTACTCTGTATTGATGATGCAAATGTGCGCGACATCATTCCGTTCGTATCTCAGCCAGTACTTCGCTACGGTTTATCCGAAGATGCTGATATCCGCGCTAGCAATGTACGTGCCGATGGCACTCGCATGCACTTTACTGTTGATCGTCGCACCGTTCGTAGACATGGCAATAAACCTGGTCCGCTCAATGTGACACTGAACTTGCCTGGGCTACATAATGTACGTAATGCTTTGGCGGCTATTGGAATAGCAACAGAGTTAGGCGTCGGCGATGAAGCAATAACAAAAGCGCTTTCTGAATTTAGCGGTGTTGGTCGTCGCTTCCAGCGTTATGGAGAAATTCCGCTGGCATCGGGCGGCAGCTTTACTTTGATTGATGATTACGGTCATCACCCAGTAGAGATGGCGGCAACCTTGGCTGCTGCACGCGGAGCCTATCCAGATCGCCGTTTAGTTCTGGCGTTCCAGCCACATCGCTTTACTAGAACACGTGATTGTTTTGGTGAGTTTGTACAGGTCCTTAGAAGCTTTGATGCATTGGTGTTGACTGATGTCTATCCAGCAGGCGAAGCCAAAATTCCGGGGGCAGATGGTAAGAGCTTGATGAAAGCCGCTATTGCTGAAGATAAGAATTCAAAAGCCTTATTAAATTCAGGTGCAGTTGCTTATGCTGCAAGCATTGCTGAGATGCCAGAAAAATTAAGTCAAGTTTTAAAAGATGGGGATGTTTTAATTACGATGGGTGCAGGATCAATTTCTGCTTTGCCGCATACGTTAGCGGAGGCAAAGCATGTCTAAGGTAGTTGCTAACTTAAGTTCTTGGGGTGATCGCGTTAAGTCGACCCTGGCTAGTTTGGATATCAAGTCTTTCGGCCGCGTGGGTGTATTGCTTGGTGGTAAATCTGGCGAGAGAGAAATCTCACTGATGTCAGGCAATGGTGTGCTGGAAGCCTTGCGCTCTAAAGGTGTGGATGCCCATGCCTTTGATACCGGTTTGCGTTGCCCAACTGAACTAGCTAAAGAAAAATTTGATCATATTTTCATTTCGCTACACGGTCGCTTTGGTGAGGATGGCACGATTCAAGGTCTGCTTGAATTACTGGGTCTGCCCTATACCGGAAGTGGCGTTTTAGCCTCTGCTTTAGCAATAGACAAGATCGTTACTAAGCAAGTCTGGATTAGTAATGGACTCGCAACTCCTGAGTATGAAGAATTAACTGCAACAAGCGATTGGAATGCGGTTGTTCAGCACTTAGGTTTGCCATTAATTGTGAAGCCCGCACATGAAGGCTCTTCTTTGGGCTTAACCAAGGTGAAATCAGTAGAAGAGCTACCAGCTGCCTACAAACTTGCGGCCGGGTTAGATAAAAAAGTGATTGCAGAGACCTGCATTGTTGGCGATGAATTAACTTGTCCATTGGTTGGTCAAGGAAAAACAGCTGAAGCATTGCCTGTCATCAAAATTATTCCGCCACAAGCAAATTATGATTTCCACAATAAGTATTTCTCTGATGAAACTCAGTACCTATGCCCAACAGGACTTGCACCAGAGGTGAATGCAGCCGTGCAGGAATTAGCCTTGGCGGCTTACAAGGCTTTGGGTTGCCGGACTTGGGGCCGCGCTGATGTGATGCTGGAGCAAAAAACTGGCAAACCTTATTTGCTGGAAATGAATACTTCTCCAGGCATGACCTCTCATTCATTGGTGCCAATGGCTGCTAAGGCCGCGGGTATTGAGTATGCGGATTTGGTACTTTGGTTACTGAGTCAAACGCTGCAGCAAAAAGAGGGTGCTCTTGCATGAGTAACTTCATGGACCGTTTCGGTGAAATTTTCTCCATGTTGATGGCCCCGCTCTGGAATCATTCAGATCGCATGGAAAAGCTGAGTCGTTTCTTGATCCGTTGCTTTGTAGTGATGCTCGTCATTGGCATTTTGGTATGGCTTAGTCAACGTCCAGTGTTTGCCTTAAAGCAAATTCAAATTGAGCCGGTTGCAGGGCAAACACTCAAGCATATTAAGAAACCTATTGTGAAACAACAGGTCTTAGAAACGGTTCAGGGTAATTTCTTTAGTGTTCGCCTTGAGGATGTAAAGCGTGGATTTGAAAGCATGCCTTGGGTACGACACGCGAATGTCCGTCGGGTTTGGCCAAATGGATTAGTGGTGAGCATCGAAGAACAAAAGCCCTTTGGTACATGGGGTGGCGCTGAAAGCCACACTTTGATGAATACACACGGCGAGCTGTTTGCTGGACGCGTCTCTGAGATAGGTGACGATATCCGTTTGGTAGATTTCTCTGGTCCCCCAGATTCCGGTAAAGAGGTGATGAGTCTTTATGAAAAAGCGAATAACTGGTTTAAGCCATGGGGCGCAGAAGTTACCAGCCTTGCTCTCACAGAGCGTTATGCATGGCACGTCAGGCTATCTAACGGCATGAAGGTCGAGTTTGGGCGTGATGAAGAAAGCTCCGATAAAAATTTGACCGAAGAGCGTGTGGCACGCTTGTTTAAATATTGGCCCCAAGTACAGGAAAAGTGGGCAAATCGAATTGATGCAATTGATTTGCGATATGCGAATGGTTTTGCAGTTCATCTTGCCTCTGCAAGTTTGAAAAAGAGTGATGTAGATGGCAAAAAAAGCGAGATGAAGCAATGAGGAATGGTGATGAGTAAAGACAATCGCGATGTTTTGGTTGGGTTAGATATTGGTACATCTAAGGTCGTCGCCTTAGTTGCTGAACTGTCTCCTGATGGTCAATTTAATGTAGTCGGTGTTGGTCAAACTGCATCTAAGGGGCTCAAGAAGGGTGTTGTAGTCAATATTGAGGCGACTGTTCAATCGATTCAAAAAGCGCTTGAAGAAGCTGAAGTCATGGCAGATCGCCAGATCGTTCAAGTGTTTACCGGTATTGCCGGTAACCATATTGTGAGTTTTAACTCGAGCGGCATGGTTGCGATACGCGATAAAGAGGTTGGTGCTGGTGATGTGGAGCGCGTACTCGAGACTGCCAAAGCAATCAATATTCCAACGGATCAGCAAATTTTGCACATCCTCGTTCAAGAATTCATTATTGACGGACAGGAAGACGTGCGTGAGCCAATCGGTATGAGCGGTCTTCGTTTGGAGGTGAAGGTTCATATCGTTACTGGCGCTGTGAGTGCTGCACAAAATATTGTGAAGTGCGTACGTCGTTGTGGACTTGAAGTGAATGACTTAATTCTGCAGCCATTAGCCTCCAGTTTGGCGGTCTTAACTGAGGATGAGAA
Source organism: Polynucleobacter sp. MWH-Jannik1A5 (assembly GCF_018881795.1). Taxonomy (GTDB): domain Bacteria; phylum Pseudomonadota; class Gammaproteobacteria; order Burkholderiales; family Burkholderiaceae; genus Polynucleobacter. The sequence continues at coordinate 1,022,524 of NZ_JACVPQ010000001.1, forward strand.
AGAGCTTGGCGTGGTCTTGGTAGATATTGGTGGTGGAACCACTGATATTGCAATTTATTGTCAAGGATCAATTCGCCATACTGCAGTGATTCCAATTGCAGGTGATCAAATTACCAATGACATAGCAATGGCATTACGTACGCCAACGATTGATGCTGAAGATTTGAAGATTGCGCATGGCATTGCTCGTCAAGATATGGCTGATCCCACTGCGATGATTGACGTTCCAGGAGTGGGTGATCGTGAGCCACGCCCGATGTCTAAACAAGCTTTGGCAGCAGTAATTGAACCGCGTGTTGAAGAGCTATTTACGCTCGTGCGCGGCGTAGTTCGTGACTCCGGTTACGAAGATATGGTTTCTTCCGGAATTGTTTTAACTGGGGGTACAGCACTGATGCCTGGCATGGTGGAATTAGCTGAGCAAGTCTTCTTAAGACCGGCTCGCATAGGTACTCCGGAATACCGTGGTCACTTACATGAAGTTTTACGTAGTCCCAGATATGCCACCAGCATTGGTTTGCTGATGGAAGGTCAAGCGCAGTTGTTGCGTGGCCGCCGTGTTTCTCAATCAGGCGCACTACAGGGAGTGATCTCGCGCATGAAGGAATGGTTCGCAGGAAATTTTTAAGTTTTTTTCGTCGTCGTCAATGTAGTACGTTTTTTACCTAGGAGGGTATATGGAATTTGAAATGTTAGATCAAGAAACAGCTGGCAAGACCATTATTAAAGTGGTTGGAGTCGGTGGCGCTGGTGGTAATGCTGTCCAGCACATGATCCGTCGTGGTGTTAACGGCGTAGAGTTCATTTGCATGAACACCGATGCTGGCGCTTTACAGCGCTCTGAGGCATCTGTGAATTTGCAACTGGGCTCTAGCGGATTGGGTGCAGGGGCTAAACCAGAAATCGGTGCAGCATCTGCTGAAGAGGCGCGAGCTCGTATTGCCGATACCTTGCAAGGCGCGCATATGGTGTTCATCACTGCTGGTATGGGTGGCGGCACTGGAACTGGTGCAGCTCCGATTGTTGCTCAAGTGGCAAAAGAAATGGGCATTCTCACTGTTGGCGTGATTAGTAAGCCATTTGATTTCGAGGGTGTAAAGCGTTTGAAGGTAGCTGAGAACGGCGCTGCAGAACTCGAATCTTATGTGGATTCATTGATTGTGGTTCTCAATGAGAAACTTTTTGAAGTGATGGGCGAAGATGCTGAGTTCGATAAAGCATTCGCTTGCGCTGATGACGTGTTGCATAACGCGGTTTCTGGCATTGCAGAAATTATTAATGTTCAAGGTTTGATCAACGTTGACTTTGAAGACGTTAAGACTGTGATGGGTGAGCAAGGTAAAGCCATGATGGGAACAGCAACTGTTTCCGGTATGGATCGTGCACGCTTGGCTGCTGAAGCTGCAGTTGCATCACCATTGCTCGAAGGTGTTGATCTGTCTGGTGCACGCGGTGTACTGGTGAATATTACTGCTAGCCGTTCATTGAAGTTGTCTGAGACTCGTGAAGTGATGGCTGCTATTCGTGGCTATGCTGCAGATGATGCAACTGTGATCTTCGGTACTGTGTATGACGAGAGCTTGGGTGATGCATTGCGCGTGACGGTGGTTGCTACTGGTTTGAATAATCCTCAAGCTCGTAAAAATAACCAGCCAGAAGTAGTTTGGAGACAGGCTACTGGTACACACGATGCAATGCCAACAATGGCAGATCTTAATAGTTTTGCACCTGCAAGCCCATCCGCTGCAATGAGCAAGGTAAGCATGGACTCTGCTTTGGGAACTAGCGCAGGTTTGGCCTTGACTGGTGCTGGTAGTGCTCCAGCAATGGCAACTCAGCCAGCAACTTCTGGAGTTGATTACAGCCAATATGATTTGCCACGTGTTTTTCGTAGCTCTCGTGAAGCGACTCCTGCGCCTACATTAGGTGCAGATAGTTCTCCACAGGCCAAATCCATGTTGGACAAAGGGGCTGATTACTATGAAATCCCAGCCTTTTTGCGTAAGCAAGCAGATTAATTGACTGCTTAATACAATAGGTAATTGCAAAATGCCAGCGCGGCGCCCCTCCGGACGACGAATCCCGCGCTTGCGTTGGCATGCTTACTAACAATTATTTATTGGAGATGTCATGATTGCTGTTGGACAAAAATTACCAAACGCTACTCTTTATGAATTTATGAATGAAGAGACTGAAGGCTGCTCCTTGGGGCCAAATGCCTTTGAAGTTGAGAAGTTGGTAGCAGGAAAAAAGATTGTTATCTTTGCATTGCCTGGTGCATTTACACCTACTTGTTCTGCAAAACACGTGCCTGGTTATGTCGAGCATTGTGATGCGATTAAAGCAAAGGGTGTTGACGAGATTTGGTGTATCTCTGTGAATGACCCATTTGTGATGGGTGCATGGGGTCGTGATCAGAAGGTGGGCAAAAAGATTCGCATGTTGGGCGATGGTAGCGCTGAGTTCACTAAAAAACTTGGTTTAGAGTTAGATTTAACAGCTCGTGGATTGGGCGTGCGCTCTGATCGCTATGCAATGATTATTGAAGATGGTGTTGTAAAGTCACTGGATCGTGAAGCGCCAGGTAAGTTTGAAGTAAGTGACGCCGCTTCTATTTTGAAAAAGCTGTAATTAGAATTTCTTAACAAATATCCCCTGAATTTAAATAGCTAAATATGATGAAGCAACGCACTATCGCAACTCCGGTGAAAACCGTGGGGATTGGCTTGCATTCTGGTCGTAAGGTCACGATTTCTATTAAACCTGCGCCGGTAAATTCAGGAGTTCAGTTTGTTAGGGTAGATACACCTGAGCAGTCTGTTGTTCCCGCAACCGCTTTAGCGGTATGTGATACCAGGCTGGCCTCTGTGATCCAGAAAGATGGCATACGCGTCTCTACGGTTGAGCATTTGTTATCAGCCTGCGCTGGACTCGGTCTTGATAATTTATTCATTGAGCTCGATGGTGAGGAAGTGCCTATCATGGATGGTAGCGCTGCCTCTTTTTTATTTTTAATTGAATCAGCAGGTATTGCTGAACAAGAGGCACCGCGTCAATTTGTCGTTATTAAAAAGCCGGTAGAGGTTCGTGAAGGCGACAAGCTTGCACGTCTAGAACCATTCTTTGGATTTAAGTTAGATTTCACGATTGACTTCAAGCATCCTGCTGTAGATAAAACGGGTCAACGTTTTGTAGTGGATTTTGCAGAACATGCTTACCGCAGCGAAATTGGTCGTGCGCGTACTTTTGGATTTGCTCACGAAGTTGAGGCGCTACGTGAAATGGGTTTAGCGCGTGGCGGCAGTTTAGATAACGCAATTGTTTTGGATGAGCATCGAATTTTAAATAACGAAGAACTTCGTTATGAAGATGAATTTGTGCGTCACAAAATCTTGGATGCGATTGGCGATCTCTATCTCATTGGTCATCCGATTGTGGGAGCTTATGTTGCCGAGAAATCAGGTCACGCTCTCAATAACGCACTTTTACGTAAGCTTCTGGAAGATCCAAACTCTTATGAAATCAGCTCTTTTGCTGAAAATAAGGCGCCCAGTGCCTATTCTCAAGAAAGTCAGCCACTCTTTTTCTAAGAGATCTGAGATAGTCTTTTAAGTTATTTAGGCTTGTTTTTAAGAAGCTTCTCGATAGATGAGCGCAAGCTTGACTCTGGCTCTAGTCTTTCTAAAAGAGACTCCCAGGATTTCCTGGCTACATCATTTAACCCCTTTGGCTTCTCACGTTGAGTATCAGGGCGAGGTTTTACCTCCCAGGCTGGTGGTGCAGGCTTAACCCGTACCATAATTGCCTTGCAAGAGACCCCTTTTTTCTCTAACTCTTTGATTAAGCTAGGTAAAATCTGCTGGAGGCGGCTGGCAATACTGGCGCTATTAACCAGCAAAAAAAGCTCTTCTTGGGGGCCGGAACGCCACCCCGCCTCAATTTTGGGGCTGAGATGCCCTAAATCCAGAGCTGTCAGGGCGGCGTGGATATTCGCCTTGAGCTTAGCTAGGTCTTCTGTTTTGGCCAAAATGCCCCCAAGACCATTGGATTCTCGTAGGTAATCCATCCAGTCATGAGCTGTGTGCTTGCGGGAGGATTTAGGGGTGAAGTTCATAAAAAATGGGGTTGCGGGTGATAAACTCAAGGACTTAATTTTCTTCAATATCCCATGGTAATCGGTCTTCTTAAAACCCTGGTCGGCAGTCGTAACGACCGCCTCTTAAAACAGTATCGCAAAGTCGTTGCCAAGGTCGGCGCTTTTGAAGCGAGCCTGCAATCTTTGGATGATGCTGCACTTGCTGCAAAGACTGCAGAATTCAAGTCACGCCTTGCATCTGGCGAATCATTGGACGACATTGCAGCGGAAGCTTTTGCGGTAGTTCGTGAAGCAAGCGTTCGCGTGATGAAGATGCGTCACTTCGATGCTCAGATTTTGGGTGGCTTAGCCTTGCATCAGGGCAAGATTGCCGAGATGGGCACGGGCGAAGGAAAAACCTTAACTGCGACCCTTCCAGTTTATTTAAATGCATTAACTGGTAAGGGCGTCCACGTTGTAACTGTGAATGATTATTTGGCACAGCGTGATGCTGAATGGATGTCTAAGCTCTACAACTTCTTAGGTATGAAAGTGGGTGTCAATCTATCTCAGATGGATCACACCACTAAGCAAGAAGCTTATGCGGCAGACATTACTTACGGCACAAATAATGAGTTTGGCTTTGACTACTTGCGTGACAACATGGTTCAAGATTTGGGTCAGCGAGTACAGCGTGGCTTAGCATACGCAATTGTTGACGAAGTTGACTCTATTTTGATTGATGAGGCACGCACCCCATTAATTATTTCTGGCCAGGCAGAAGATCATACCGATCTGTATATCAAGATCAATGCACTGCCATCTTATTTAGAGCGTCAGATTGGCGAAGAGAAGGCTGACGGCACTGGTGTTGAGAAGCCGGGTGACTACTGGGTAGACGAGAAGTCTCAACAGGTTTATCTGACAGAGCAAGGTCATGATAAGGCTGAGGCTGTATTGGTACAGTTAGGTGCGCTAAATGATGGCGACTCCCTATACGCGCCACAAAATATTACTTTGATGCATCACGTGTATGCAGCCTTGCGTGCACACTCTTTGTATCACCGCGACCAACATTATGTTGTTCAAAATAATGAAGTAATCATTGTTGATGAATTTACTGGCCGTTTGATGCAAGGTCGTCGTTGGTCTGATGGATTGCATCAAGCTGTGGAAGCTAAAGAAGGCGTGCAGATTCAAAATGAGAATCAAACTTTAGCTACGATTACTTTCCAAAATTATTTCCGCATGTATGGCAAGTTGGCTGGTATGACTGGTACCGCTGACACAGAGGCTTATGAGTTTAAGGAAATTTACAACCTAGAAACAGTTGTAATTCCTCCTAACCGCATTAGCCAAAGAAAAGATAAACAAGATCAGATCTACAAGTCCTCTAGCGAACGCTATGATGCGGTGATTAAAGATATTCAAGACTGTTATGAGCGTGGGCAGCCAGTATTGGTGGGTACTACCTCGATTGAAAACTCCGAGTTGATCGCAAAGCTACTTGATCAACGTAAGTTGCCGCACCAAGTTTTGAATGCTAAACAGCATGCTCGTGAAGCAGAAATTATTGCCCAAGCAGGCCGTCCAAAAATGATCACGATTGCTACCAATATGGCGGGTCGTGGTACTGACATTGTGTTGGGCGGTAATGTGGGCAAGCAGTCTTCATTGATTGAGGCTGATAGCGCTCTTTCTGAAGCTGAAAAAGCAGCCAAGATTAAGCAATTACAAGATGAATGGCAAAGTATTCATGACCAGGTTCTTGCATCAGGTGGATTGCATATCATCGGTACTGAGCGCCATGAGAGCCGCCGTATTGATAATCAGTTAAGAGGTCGTTCCGGTCGCCAAGGTGATCCTGGCTCTTCCCGTTTCTATCTTTCATTAGATGATGCACTTCTTCGTATTTTTGCGGGCGATCGTTTGCGCGCTGTGATGGATCGACTGAAGATGCCGGATGGCGAGCCGATTGAAGCAGGCATGGTGACTCGTTCTATTGAGTCAGCTCAGCGCAAAGTTGAAGGCCGTAACTTTGATATTCGTAAGCAGTTGCTAGAGTATGACAACGTTGCCAATGATCAGCGCAAAGAAACTTACCGCCTCAGAAATGAAGTGCTTGAGAGTGATGATATTGGCGACTTAATTGCTAATTTACGTGAAGATGTATTGCGTTCAGTATGCTCACTTTACGTACCTCATGAGTCCATGGAAGAGCAATGGGATCTCACTGGCTTGGAAAATGTTTTGGCCAGCGAGTGGGGCCTGACTGTTGACTTGAAGAATTGGGTTGAGGGCGCCGATACCGTAGATGATTCTGAAATCGTTGAGCGTGTATTGCAGGCTGCTAAAGACGCATACGATTCAAAAGTAAATCTCTCCGGTCGCGAATCCTTTGCCGGTTTTGAGCGCTCAGTGCTTTTATACAGCCTCGATAGCCACTGGCGCGAGCACTTAGCTGCCTTGGATCATTTGCGTCAAGGTATTCATTTGCGTGGTTACGCTCAAAAGGATCCTAAGCAAGAATATCGCCGTGAAGCATTCGAGTTGTACGGTGAATTACTTAATGTCATTAAGAATGATGTTGTGAAGAACATCATGACAGTCCAGATTCGAAGTGCAAGCGAGCTAGATCAAGCTTCTGAATCAATGAATGACGACTTAGCAAGACTATCCGACGTTCAATACCAGCATGCCGATCCAGATAAAGAGGTAGCAGGCTCAACAGGTGATCGTGGTGCTGCAATTGATATTCAGCCAGCGCCACTTCGAGTGGGGCCAAAGGTAGGGCGTAATGATCCCTGCACCTGCGGTAGCGGTAAGAAATACAAAAACTGCTGCGGTGCACTAGCTTAACTAATAAGGGTTTTAAAAAGTGTTATCCAAGGGGGCTTAAAGCCCCCTTTCTTTT